>NZ_JACIFE010000006.1 GCF_014197255.1 Bartonella fuyuanensis
TTCTCAAATAATACGATTCCAACTCAATGATTGATCATCAAAAATTGCGATTTTGAGCAGAAAAGAAAAAGAGGCTTTAAATGATCTTTGAAAGGCCTTTGAAGACCCTTTGAGAACCCCTTAAAAACTCTTTGAAAAAAAATAAATTGGTACAAAACCTAGTGGCAAAATATACAAAACCTGCCGTCAAGCTACATTGAAAAAAAATAAATTGGTACAAAACCTAGTGGCAAAATATACAAAACCTGCCGTCAAGCTACACTAGTGGCAAGCTACAACAACTTTGAAAAATTGGTAGCGAAGGAGGGATTTGAACCCCCGACACAAGGATTATGATTCCTCTGCTCTAACCTACTGAGCTACTCCGCCAAAACACATAAATTACCATAAATTATTTTATCTTTTGCGGGTATAAGGGGTAGAATAGTAAGATGTCAAGCATCGTTTTTAAGCTTTTTTCTTGTCATTCTATTTTATCCTCGATATGTAAGTGTAATTTTATATGATACAGTAAGGTAAGGCGTGAAAATGGTGCCACGTGTAGCTGTTTTAGGATGTGGTCATTGGGGTGGAAATCATATAAAGACACTCCACTCTCTTGAAGCTTTAGCAGCAGTTTCTGATATTGATAGGGATCGTGCTGTCAGGTTTGCAACGATGTATGGTGTAGAGGTTATGACACCAAAAGAGCTTTTTGCTCATCAAGGTATTGATGCACTGATATTAGCGCTGCCGCCGCAATTTCATACACAAAATGTGCTCTGTGCTGTTAAAAGTGGGAAAGATGTATTAGTGGAAAAACCAATAGCCCTAAATGTTGCTGATGCTAAACGTCAGGTTCAGGAGGCTGATGCCTATGGGCGGATTTTTATGGTGGGTCATATCTTACGATTTCACCCAGTTTTTGAAAAAATGTGTGAATTGGTTAAAAAGGGAGAATTGGGAGATGTACGATATATTTATTCTCATAGATTAGGCTTTGGGAAATTTCACACACACAGTGATGCTTTATGGGATCTTGCTCCTCATGATATCTCAATGATTTTGGCGTTGACAGGATGTGAACCCATTGAAGTTCAGGGTAAAGGGGCTGCTGTTGTTGATCAAATCTCTGATTTTTCTCATGTTCATATGATTTTTCCAAATGGTGTACGTAGTCATCTTTTTACTTCACGTCTTAGTCCTTATCGTGAAAGGCGTTTAATCGTTGTTGGTACGAAGGCTATACTCATTTTTGATGATATGGAGCCGTGGAATCGTAAATTGGCAATGCACCATTTTTCCATTTGGAAAGAGAATCAAGAATGGGCTTTTAGCATGGAGGAGATGAATTATATTGATGTTTGTGAAGATTTGCCACTTACTTGCGAATTACGGCACTTTCTTCATTGTATTGAAACGCGTCAATCACCTCGTACAAATGGTGAGGATGCTATTGCGGTTTTACGGATTTTAACAGCTGCTGGTGTCAACTATTATAAGTAAAAGAGATAGGTAGCGTTTTTGCACTCTTGTAATGATCAATGGAGTTAGTATGCAATTCATCGACCTTGGGGCGCAGCGTGCGCGTATTGAAGATAAAATTAATTCTGCAATTGCGCATGTGGTTGCCAGTGGTAAGTATATTTTGGGGCCAAAAGTAACAGAATTTGAAGAGAAATTAGCAGAGTATCTTGGTGTTAAACATGTGATTGCGTGTGCTAATGGAACGGATGCCTTGAAGATGCCTCTTATGGCTAAAAATATTGGTCCAGGTGATGCTGTGTTTTGTCCTAGTTTTACGTTTTCTGCAACGGCTGAAGTGGTTGCTTTGGTGGGAGCAGAGCCGGTTTTTGTAGATGTTTTACTTGATACATTCAATATGGATGTTGAAAAACTTTCGCACACAATCAAAATGGTTAAAAAAGAGGGACGTTTAAAGCCAAAGGCTATTATTGCGGTTGATTTGTTTGGACTTCCTGCTGATTATGTGCAAATTGCTCAAGTGGCTGCAAAGGAAAAACTTTTTTTGATTGAAGATGCAGCTCAATCTATGGGTGGAAGAAGCGGTAATACTATGTGTGGTGCTTTTGGTGATGTGGCTGCCACAAGTTTTTATCCTGCAAAACCATTAGGGTGTTATGGCGATGGAGGCGCTATGATGACCAATGATGATCATTTGGCAGAACTTTTACGTTCTATTTTGTTTCATGGTAAAGGTGAAACGCAATATGACAATGTCCGTATTGGTATGAATTCGCGCCTAGATAGCATTCAGGCTGCAATCTTACTAGAAAAGTTTGTGATCTTTGAAGATGAAATGGAAAAGCGTATGGAAGTTGCTCAACGTTATTCCAATAACTTAAGAGATATTGTGAGAGTTCCAGAAATAGGAGAAAATATTCGTTGCGCTTATGCTCAATATACACTGAGGGTGAAAAAACGTGATAAATTAAAAGATTTTTTACAAAAAAATTCTATTCCTACAATGGTTTATTATAAAACTCCTTTACATCAACAGCCAGCTTATCGACACTTTCCTTATGTAAAAGATTCTCTTTCCGTTTCAGAGTCTTTAGGAGATTGTGTTTTAAGTTTGCCTATGCATCCTTATTTGACGCAAACTGATCAGGATATGATTATTCAGAAAATAAAAGATTTTTATTGTTCTTGAGAGAATGTTTTTTATGTAAAAGCCTCATTGAGGATTCATCTTAGAAGGTATTTTTTGTTACAATGTGTAACAAATATTTTTAAGTATGTTATTTCTAGGGTTCATGAAATGTTGTCCTTTAACACTATGATATGATCAGCAAGGAGGAGCCGCTAGATAAGAAGATAGATTTTTGACAAAACTGTGTAGATTAGGGAATTTTGTCTTTTAGTTTAGCGAGAAAGTCACGTTTATAAAAAATATTTAGGTTATGAGCGTTACAATGAACCTTTGTTGATTTTATTTTTCGTTTAAGTTGTTTTTTTAGACCACTTATTTAAGAAGGTTTTTAGAGAGAAAAGTTATTTTTTTGCGAATGCATGATGCTAGGTCATTTTTGCTTTTGGAGTTTTGGATGAGTGTGTTGATGGGTGATGTGATACCCTCTTGTAGCGCTATATGAGCTGCGAGTGTTGCTGCGAGTTCTTTTGTTTCTTCACGTAGTTCTTCCAGTAATTGCTGGTTAGAAAGAGTGTTAAATTCATGAGTTTGGATTTTTTGTAAATGCTGTTGATAGTGTGCGATTTTTTTATGAATCATTTTTCTTTCCTTTGTAGGTATTGGGTGTGGTGATAGCTTGCTTGGTTACTATCACGTCTTTTATGGGAGTGTCTTGTCTGAGAAGGCATAGCTGATAAAATTGTTCTGTTATTCGGCTTAGTTGTATTTTCTGTTGGGCGTATTTGTTTTGCAAAGATTCGTATTTTTGCTGGTTGTTTGCTAATTCTACAGCATGTTGTGCGCGAAGAAAATCATGATTTGCTTCTATTTCTGCGAGCGATAATGGAAGTTGCGCACAAACATCTTTATATGCAAAATGAACGGCTTTACGCCAAATAAGAGGAGATAAAAGCACTAGTAACCAAGAAGTGAAGGCAACTCCAAGAATAAAAAAAAGAAATGATTGAATAAGCATAATACCTCCCTCTCAAATAAGAATAGATTTAAAACGGATTCCATGTTGGTCTAGATGTTAATTTTAAGTATCCTATATTGATACCAAGGCGTGCGCCAATACCTGTACGTATTGGGATTAACAAGGTATCATGGTATTTTAGGACATGAAAACCAACACCTGCAATAAAATAGGCCGAACCTGAAATACCGCCATAGCGTCCCCATAAATTATTTATACTGTTAAGATTGTAAATTAAGATCATTAAACGAGAGCCTTGGCCGCCAAAATCCCATCCTACTGAGGGACCTTGCCAAAAAACTTTATGCTGGCCGTAGCTTTTGGTAAAAACTCTTCCCTCGCCATAGGTTAAACCAGCAAAAAAGGCACCAGAAGCTTCTTCTCCTAAAATATAGGCATTAGGATAACCATATTCTGAAAAAATATTCTGAATTGCAACTGCCAAACCGCTAGCTGTTTTTCCAAAAAAAATATGACCAGAATCAATGATTTCTTGGAGTGAATAGTGAGGTTCGTTTTGCTCTATTGGTTTTCGTTGAGTATAGGCAGTGTTTATAGTGACGAATAAAAGGAAGATTAAAGATATAATAGTTTTGTACCGAGATTTTAAAAGAGAGAGAGTCATGGAGTTTTCTCCTTTTCTTTAGTGATAAACAAAAAGATAATATTAGGATTTTTATTCTATTTAAATTAAAAATAAGATTTAAGGTTATTTAAGTTATTGAATTTATGGTTTAAATTTTTTCTCATGATTATTAATGTTTCCTATTATGCATCAGATGTTAAGAGTTTTTCTTTAAAATAAAGTTTGTTTTTTGAATCTAGGAGTTTTCAATCATTATGACGTTAGATATTTTTTTGAAGCCTATGGATTTTGCTGCTTTACTTTGTAGTCGTATTTGCCATGATTTGATTTCACCTGTGGGGGCTATCCAAAATGCAATGGAGCTTTATGATGAAGGAGGAGCTGAAGAAGATGCTTTACAATTGGTACGTTTATCCGTTGCGAGTGCTGCTGCACGTTTACAATTTTCGCGATTGGCTTTTGGTTTTTCTAGTGCAAATGGAGGACAAATAGATACACAAGTTGTAGAACAAGTTGCTCAACAATATATGAAGGAAGAAAAAGCAACTTTAAAATGGCAGGTTCCTTCTTTTTTGTTACAAAAAGATGAAATTAAACTTTTGCTTAATTTGTTATTGATTGCAAATGCAACAGTTTCTCGTGGTGGTGAAATTATTGTTATGATTCTGCAAGAGAAAAATAAACGTTCTTTTCGATTTGAGATTCTTGGTAAAAGCCTTCGTATTCCTCCTCATTTTCTTGCGTTATATCATGGGAAAGGCCAAGAAGAGCTCATAGATGCACATGTCGTTCAATACTACTATACAATGTTACTTGCTAAAATGACAGAGATGAAAATAAATATTGAGGAAAGAGAGTGTTGTATTGTTTTAGAAAGTGTAAAAAAACTTTGAAATAGAAGAGAAGCGCTTAAGCTGTGTCGGGCAGAAAAGTGGCTTTGATTAAACTCACAAGCAGTAAGACTATATTGGTAAATAGGGCGGTGGTTATTTTTCTTAAACTTTAAGCGCTTTCTATACAAGATCTTCTTGTGTGCAAGTTTTCTAACTTTGACAGAGAAAAAATCTCGGCCCGCTACACTCCGAGATTTTAGAATATGCATTGTCACTGCTTAAGCGGTTTTTCGTACATTTTCTTCTACTGGATCACGCAATACATAACCACGTCCCCAAACTGTATCAATGTAATTTACATTAGAAGAAATTGCTTCCAATTTTTTCCGCAATTTGCAAATGAAAACATCAATAATTTTTAGTTCTGGTTCATCCATTCCACCGTAGAGATGATTGAGAAACATTTCCTTGGTAAGTGTTGTACCTTTGCGTAAAGAAAGAAGTTCTAGCATTTGGTACTCTTTACCGGTTAAATGAACAGGACGACCTGCAACTTCGACGGTTTTTGCATCAAGATTAACGGTGAGATCACCGGTAACAATCACCGATTGTGCATGTCCTTTAGAACGACGAACAACTGCATGGATACGCGCAATGAGTTCATCTTTATGAAAAGGCTTCGTCATATAGTCGTCTGCTCCAAAACCAAAACCACGAACTTTATCTTCAATGGCGTTCATACCGGAAAGGATAAGGACAGGGGTTTTTATTTTTGCCAATCTTAGAGTCCGCAAGACATCGTACCCTGACATGTCAGGGAGATTCAGATCAAGCAAAATGATATCATAATCATAGAGTTTTCCTAAGTCGATACCTTCTTCACCTAGATCGGTGATATAAACATTAAAATTGGCTGATTTTAGCATCAACTCAATACTTTGAGTAACTGCTTTATCATCTTCAATTAATAATACGCGCATTTTAGATCCCTCACTCCGCTCCTTTACGAATCATAAGGAGCATTTCTATTTTATAACAGTTTGTAAAATCTTTGTTATAAAAACAATTCATGAAATCAAACACTTATAACAAAGCGTTTATGCATATTTCAGTAGTACGCGTTACAATCACTACTAAATTCCCCACTATCCATAATAGTGGTTAACAAAATATTTTTATTTTTGAAAGAGGCTACAAAATTATTTTAGAAAAATTACATATTTTTAAACATAATAAAAATGAAGAGCTTTTTTATAAACTTTAACCTAAAAAAATCTTGTAAAATAGCATTATAAATTACTTTTTTAAAATTTCAGTGTTTGTTTACGGAGCTTTAAACCTCTTCATTTTATAGTGGGGGAAAAATTAAAGTGATAGTTGTTGCTCTTTAAAGCAGGTTGTGTTTGTAGATGCTTTAAGGAAAGGCAGGATTATTATAGTTTTGGGTTAATAGACTGTTTTTTTCAGCATAGACATATATTAAAGAGATTATAATTAAAGAGATAAAGATATGTATTGTAACGAATATGTATTGGGTGTGAATGTGTGTTTTGAGTTGCCGCAATCAATGGAGTAGTGAGTATGAAGCCACGGGAAAATATGGTGCGATTAAGGATGTTTCAAATGCGTGGAAAGCGCCGTGAAATTGCACAGCTTGAGATAATGATCGCAGAATTTGAACGAATGGTGTTAGAACTGGAGGCGCAGATTACTAATGAAGAACGTAAATCTGGAAATAATGATGTTCACCATTTTGCTTATTCTTCTTTTGCGCGTGCAGCGCGGCAAAGACGTGATAACCTGGTTAATTCAATTTGTGATTTACAGCTTCAAAAAACAAATGCTGAAATTGCGCTTCATGAAGCTAATATAGAATTGCGACGGGTTCAGCTTTTGGAAGCACGAGAAAAGAAAATTTCTAAGGAGGATGAGGATATTTTGATGCAGTCGAATTCAATGGCTGGATGATGAAAGAAATTATTGAAAGATCATTCTTTTAGATTTATTGTATGGGAATAATACAAAATAGCCAGACTTGTATAGAAATCAAGTCTGGCTATTTTGTAAGGTATTTTTAAGCTGTTATCGAATCACAATCACGAGCAGTTTAATGCCTGTAATGTTGAGTCTTGGTTGTACGTAATCCCGCTAAACCGTGTTCATCGATCAAACTTTGCCATGAAAGAAATTCTTCTACCGTTAAAGTATAACGTTGACACGCTTCGTCAAGACTTAACAATCCACCTCTGACAGCCGCAACAACTTCAGCTTTGCGACGAATCACCCAGCGTTTTGTTGTTTGTGGCGGTAGATCGGCAATTGTAAGTGGACTGCCATCTGGTCCAATAACATATTTCATTTGTGTTTTTATTAAATTGGTCATTCGTATCCTCTACCTTTAGTCAAGGACTTGGTTTGTTTATAGAGCATGAAATTTAAAAAAGAACTAAACGCGCTGAAGGAAAAAAGTTAATAAAGCGATTGAGCATAAAGTTTAAAGTGTATTGAAGAGCTTCTTGCAACATTTTATCAGATTTTTAAAAAGAGCAAAATTTTTTTCTAAAAGGATTTCTCCTCAAACGATTTTCATTGTGCCTTATTTCTATCACTCTTTGTTTGTTTGCAGTAACTTTTAAGAAAGTGATGCTATGGTTGTGGAAAGGGTAAAAAAATAATATTAAAGAATAATCAATAGTGTAAAAGTGGTGAAGAGCACGCAGCAGAATATTAATAACATATAGGTACCTATTAAACAGAGCATTAAATAGAGAATGAATACATGTTTTTAAACAGTCTTGATTTACCGGGACAACCTAAGGATTCTCGCATTGTTGTTGCAATGTCGGGTGGGGTTGATTCATCGGTTGTTGCAGGTCTTTTGAAAAAGGAAGGGTATAATGTCATTGGTATTACGTTGCAGCTTTATGATCATGGAGCTGCAACGCATCGGGTGGGAGCGTGTTGTGCAGGACAGGATATTGAGGATGCACGCCGTGTTGCAGAGACATTAGGAATCCCGCATTATGTTCTTGATTATGAAAAGCGCTTTCGTGAAGCCGTTATCGACCCTTTTGCAGAAAGTTATGTTCATGGAGAGACACCAGTACCATGTATTGCGTGCAATCAGACGGTAAAGTTTTCGGATTTATTAGCAACGGCACGTGAATTGGGGGCAGATGCTTTGGCAACCGGGCATTATATTCGTTCACGTTCCCATGGAGCGCATCGAGCACTCTTTCGTCCTCTGGATAATGACCGTGATCAGAGTTATTTTCTCTTTGCAACGACACAAGAACAGATTGATTATTTGCGTTTTCCACTTGGTGATCTTCCAAAAGTGCGTGTTCGTGAAATGGCAACGGAGATGGGCTTTGTGGTTGCCAATAAGCATGATAGTCAGGATATTTGTTTTGTTCCACAAGGAAAGTATTCAGATGTTATTGCAAGATTACGTCCAGAAGCAGCTAATCCTGGCGAGATTGTCCATATTGATGGAAAGATTTTAGGCAAACATTCGGGAATTGTTAATTATACTGTTGGTCAACGGCGTGGTATTGGAGTGTCAACTGGTGAAGCACTTTATGTGGTTTATCTCGATGTAGAAAATGCACGTGTTATTGTTGGGCCGCGTGAAATGTTGGAAACGCATAAGCTTTTTTTACGTGATGTAAATTGGCTTGGTGATGAACTGTTGGATAAATTTCCTTCTCAAGGTATTGAGGTAGCTGTAAAGGTACGTTCTACGCGCCCCCCTCACCTTGCACGCTTGCATTATAAAGAAGGTATTTTTTCCGTTGATCTATTAGAATGTGAGAATGGCGTGGCACCAGGGCAAGCTTGTGTGCTTTATGATGGAAATGGTCATGAGGCACGTATTCTTGGGGGAGGATTTGTAACCCATTCAGAACGTGCAGCTGATACTGAGATGATGTTGAAGCGCGTTTTGTGCAATCTCGAAACAAAAGCGTTTGTTCCTTCTGAATTTAAAACAACGGCTTCATAAAAATAGTTAAGTGATTTATAATAATAATTTCCGTCCTTCAACTTGAAGGAGAAATTGCCGTAAGATTTTCTAAGTGTAAATTGCTTTGGGATTAAAGCCATCAAAATCATATCTTGTGCACCTCAGAAGCAGGATTGGGTTTGGAGAACATTGATAAGAAAAATGTCAAAATATTCCTTAACAATGCTTTTACGAGTAGTTAACGCACATCTTCGGATATTTTTTACAACTTAGAAAGCTATCATTTTTAGGAGTTAAAGTCGGTAAAATGGGTGAGTGCAATACTTGAAGCCGTGGCAGCATTGAAGCTTGTGAAAGTTGTCAGTTAGGGGAATACATAAGGCTTTTGATTGTTGTAGTATATAGGGTAGTAAGCTTTCATCTTCTGTTTCAAAATACGTGTTATCCTTGAAATTTTGGTTTCTTGCTTGAAAGTGTGTGAGGCAGAAAAGGGAATAAGGATAAAGATGAAGGTTTTTATCATTTAGAGCAGCTGTAATATTATTTATATCAGTGTTTTGCAGAGAGGGCACTTTTAGAGCAGTACTGGAGAAACTTGGATTGATTTGAGATAAAAGAGTTTGCATGGGGTTTTGTCGATAATAATGCTGTCACTAACAAAGGCTACTGCATTACGCAGAATTGATTCTATATTGTCATAATTCGAAATACAGCGTGAAAACAAAACCAAAGTTTTTTCTGGAGAACTTTGGAAAAAATTCTGTAATGATGGTGGTGTTTTTCATTTATTAATACTGAGAATATGATGATGAATATGGAAACCGGCAGGATTATCAATAACTTTTTGTGGAATGCAATAAATGGAACATATAGGCTGTGTTTTTTTTCAAAATCGTTAGAAGGCCTAAGGAAGATTTTGCTATAATGAATGGTGAGGGGGAAAATTCTTTTGCAGGCAGTAATGCGAGTAATGTTACTTCGTTTTTAGCAATAAATTGATGTGATTTTCAAAAAGATTTTTTCACGAATATTATGATAGGTTTTTAGGTGTGGAGCATTCGTTTCGTTGATTATTGTGATATTCAAATGTATGCGAGATTTTTAATTGTTTTTTTTCAATTTTTAGCTGTTCGAATTTATTTTATTTTTAAAAAGAGAGGTAAAAAAATATTATTTTAAACTTATGATAGAATTTATATTGACATCATACAACCATAGGTATAGTATAGGGATACCGATGCAAAATGATATATTTTGTTTTATATCGGGTGTAGTGTCTTGGGTCCCCGCTATTTCCCAAGCTCTGCATGCCCTTAGTTTTTAAGGGAAAAGAATCTGGGTCCCCAATGCCCAGATTCTTTTTTGGGGTAATGATTGTTTTTCTTTTTTGTTTTAAATTTTTAGCAAGTCATATTTTAAAATCCAGTTGAGCTGTAGGATTATATCAGAGTACTAAGATATTTTTTTCTAAGGTGCTGGAATGCATAGCTCTGAGTTATGATACATATTATAAGGCTGAAAAATAATTCATAATCCATTTGAGCAAAAAAATTCTTCGTTTATGAAACCTAGATGGCTTTAAGTTGTTCAGAAAATTGTTGATAATGAAGGTGATCTGTTTAATTACTTTTGGAGAGTTCTTTGTTTATTATTTGTATTCTTCAATCTTATTGGTGCTGTGGGTATAATTGAGCAGTTTTGCGAAAACAATAGTGATTTTAGGCGTTTATTGTAGGATGAAGCTTCTGTAATTCTGTAGGATTGAGGAAATAGTGGTGATCTGCCAAAAATATCATTATATGGTTGGAAATATTCTTCCTTCTTTCATGAAAAAAGGGATGGGGTTCATGGATATAAAAATCGATATACAAAGCTTAGCTTTACATTCTATTTTTGTTGCATGTATTGTTTTTGCTTTGAAATATTGGGCATATCATATCACAAGTTCTGTTGCACTTTATTCTGATGCATTGGAATCGGTTGTGAATATTCTTGCGTCATTGGCAGCATGGTGGGCTGTTAAAGTGAGTATGAAGCCAGCGGATCATGATCATCCTTTTGGGCATCATAAAGCGGAATATTTTTCCGCGATTTTTGAAGGAGTACTCATTATTATTGCGGCAATTGTTATTTTAAGAGAAGCATGGGTAACTCTTACTACCGTTAAATTATTACAGAAACCTGGAATATGGCTTGTTATTCATTTTGTTGCAACTGTCATAAATTGTATGTGGGGAATGGTTCTTATTTGGCAGGGAAAACGCCATCGCTCACCAGCTCTTAAAGCTGATGGAGTGCATTTTATAACTGATGTTTTTACATCACTTGCAATTTTAATTGGTTTGGTTGCTGGTTTTGTAGGAGGATGGATAGTTCTAGATCCAATTTTAGCGATAATCGTTGCCGTTAATCTTCTTTTACAGGGCTGGAAACTCATTAGGAATGCTATTCAAGGATTAATGGATGTTGGCGTTGAATTGAATGAAACCATGCGGATTCGAGAGCTGATTTCTAGAAATGCAGATGGTGCACTTGAGGTCCATGATTTACGTACACGTGTTGCTGGTAGGATTATTTTTATCGAGTTTCATTTAGTAGTGCCAGCTGCAATGGAAGTATGGGAAGCACATAAAATTTGTGATAAAATTGAAGATATTCTTCAAAAAGAATTTAATAATGTGCGCATTTCTATTCATGTTGAACCTGAAGCTGAAGCAATACTATCTCCCAATACAACAATGATCCCTTTTATGTAATTTTTTTCAAATTGTCTATCATATTGTGAATATTATTTTTTACGAGGAGATAATTCATACCCCTTGGAAATACAATAATGCTATTTCATTGATTTTATTTTTGCAGCAATCAAGTATAAAAGATTAAATAGAGTATTTAAGGTAAGATTTAATCACACAACTATTTAAGGTCTGGTGATAGAAGGTATATAAAATTTGATATATTAAGTGTTTTTAGAATGTAGGGTAATATTCAGAGTAGGGTTTTCCGATTTATCTTTATGTAAGTAAATCGCATGAAATGGTTAGTTGCTTAAATTCTCTTAAGAGGACGGATTGTTTACAGGCCATTGGGAGTAAATGTTTTTTCTTTAGGAAAAAGAGAGATAAAAGTCATGAAGAGAATTTTTAAGTTGGTGATCGTATATTAATCATTCTTACTTGTGTAAAAAATGTGTTGTTTTAACATGTCGAACAATCTCTCATATGAAAGGATAGTAAGCTTATATTGCTTATAAATACAGGCTTTAAATATTTTTATAGATTCTGATTCAAATGTTTGAGTATTTATTTAGAGAGGCTTTTATTAAGCGTCTTTTCATTTTGTACTCAAACGCAGCTTTTTGTAAATGAGCCGTCTTAAATTTTGAGTTGGTAAAATTAACCAGTCCAATTTGGGAGGTATTATCTTTAGAATCACGTCGTTGTACTGTTACAACGGTTTTGAATTTTGTTAGCTTTATCTTAAAATAATTTTCTTCAAATTAGGGTGTGTAAAATCATTCAATCTATTTGGAAGTAGTGTTTTTAAACTGTAATTTTAAAAACATTTTTCTTGTTTGCATGATATTATTAAAAATCTTTTAACTTCATAAGATATAATATTATGATTTTTATATCCATTATGATAATATGGTTTATATAATTCCTGCTTATTGTTTACTAAATTTTTAGTAAGTGTTTTTAAATCGATTTTTTTAAATCTTTTTATGCAATCTTTATGAAATAAACTTATAATTTTTATGATAGTTACGAACGATTATTCTTTTTAGAATTTCTCTCAAAAAGAGCAAAATCCATATCATTCTTTAAATATATGCAATTTATATAGGATAAAAACGTATCCTTAAAATTTATGAATTGTTATGAATGATAGTTGCTTTTCATTTCGTTTGAATATTTATATGCGTTATAATGTTTGCATCGTGATTTGCTTTTTGTGTTCTGTTTAGAGATGGCAGTTGTTTTTAAAAAAATGGTCAAATGAATTGTGTACAAAAGTGTGGGTTTTGATAGGGTGCATAGAAAATTATTTACACAATATTTTGATTGTTCTATATTCTTATGTAGTATATAGCACTGGGTGCGTGTTATTTCATCTGTTTTGATCATTGAGTAATAAGATTGCTTAAAGAGTTTTTTATAAAGTTCCATTTAAATGCGTGTGCTCTTTTATTTTAAAATGAGATAGTTCATAACATTATGAATTTTATTTCGTAATTTAAAAGTGTTTTTTTCTGCTATAGAGTCTTTATTTTGAGTATTCTTTTGCACTTTCATGATGCACGTAATATTTTTTTACTTCTGTTGGTATTGTTAGGTGTTTCTTTAAGTCGATATGTCTTTGCTTGTAGAGATATTTACCGCTAAAGCGTGAAGGTAATGAAGATATTTTTAATCATCCAATTTATTTTTTTCTGCCATTACTTGATAGAGAGAACAGCTTCAATGATATTTTACATTTAAATAATTATTATTATAAACAAGCGTTAAAAAGAAGGGTTATTTTTATTTCTTAAAGCTACAGTTTTTGTAATTGGTGAAACCAATAAGAGTTTTTATGAAAAAGGCGAGGACAAAGGAGCTTACTTATTTTATTGGTGTTGTTTTGTTTGTAGTTTTGATCTTTTTGTAAGGGAAAAATGTTTATTTCAACATAATAGCAGAAATTTGCCGTCCATGATCGGATTCGTTGCGGTGTAGTGCACGACGATAAGAAAAAAAATATTGTTCATTGTGATAGGTACAAAGCTCTACACAAGAAGCATTGACACCTGATTCTTTTAGTTGGTTTATAATAAATGCCCATAGATTAAAGCAAAAGTGATTGACTTTTTCTGTTTTTAAAAAATATTTTTGAAATTTGCTATGGTGCTCAATAAATTGGTTGTAAAATTCACTTGTCACTTCGTAGTGGCATGGACCAATACAAGGACCAAGAGCTGCTGTTATTGATTGTCTTTTGGCTCCTTTTTTTTCCATAACAGCAATGGTTTTTTCGATAATTCCATTTAAGCTTCCTCGCCATCCAGCATGAGTAGCAGCGATGACACCGGCTTGTGGATCGGCAAAGAGAATGGGGCCGCAATCTGCTGTAAGAACTCCAAGAACGAGTCCTGGTGTAGTTGTAACAAGAGCATCAGCTTTAGGAGGTACACCGATAGTTGCTTGATGAGCTACGATAACGTTACAGGAGTGTATTTGATTGACTGTGACTAAATTTTGTACCTTAATAGAAAAATAATTAGCGATCAAAAGATGATTTTGTCTATTATGTCTAGGTTGATTATCTGAATTTTTTCCAACGTTAAAGCTATGATAAATGTTTTTTGCAACATCATCTTGGCGTGTAAAAAATCCATGTTTTATCCCATGGGTGTGTAAAGTAGAAAGATTTTTTGCAAGGATGGGATGAGGGATAGGTTTCATAAAGATTCCTTATGGGGCTATTTACAATGAAATTGGAGATGTTCATATTTGTTAATGAACATTTCAGATAATGATGTACTTATTGAGTAAATTGCTGATCATCAAAATTGGGGAGGTATGGGGATGTTTTTATCACTGAAATGTAAAACTTTAAATAATTTGCCCATTTGATCTGGGCCAGCAAGCCGTTCGATGTCTTGACGGATTTTGTCTTGCAGGTGCGTGCTTTTGTCCATTCCAAGCTGTTTTGCGCGTGTTAGAATCCCCATTTTAAAAAGAAAATCTCCTTGCTCAAAGATTTCAGCAAAACACCCCTGTTCAAGAGCTATATTTTTTAAAAAAGAAAAATCAACGTGGGATGTTAAATCATGTGCACCAGGGGCATCAAAAACATTACGAAATTTATGTTTTGAGAGTGCTTGCAGTGTATCGCCAAAGGCAAGATCACAAGCACCATAGTCGATAAATAAAGCAGAACCTGTTACTTGCACTAAATGCTGGCTGATTTGTTGCATGAATTGATGCCGTAAGGGAGCATGTTCAAAAATTGTTCCGTCAGGTACTTTAGAACAATAAGTTTGTAGACAAGAAGAAGGAAGTCTATGCGGAACAGCGATAAAAATGAAATCTCCATCTTGATTGATTGTAATGCAACGTTCTTTCCATTCGCCATTGATTTTAATATATTGATTGATGGGAAGTGTATCGAGGAATTCATTAGCAATGAGGAAGAGAGGTTTTAAAGGAACTTGATTGAAGTTTGTAATGCTATGGATTTGTTTTTGATAAGAGCAAAGGCGCTTTTTTTGTTCTTTTGCAAGTTGTTGGCTTATTTCGATCAGAAAAATTTCAGCAGCATTAAATGCTGTTTGCGAAAGCTTTTGGATGGTACGCAAAATGTCATCCATCAAAGTTCCACGTCCTGGACCTATTTCAGCGAGAATAAAAGGGTAAGGACAGCCTTGAGCTTTCCAGCTTGCCAGAGTCCAAATGCCAATCATCTCTCCAAATAATTGGCTTATTTCAGGTGCGGTTACAAAATCTCCAGCACGTCCAAAAGGCGCTTGGGTTTGATAATAACCAAATTGGGGATCGGTGAGTGCCAATGTCATATATTGGCTAACAGCGATTGGTCCATTAAGAGCAATAATTTCTTTAATCTTTTCTTTGAGATTAGCCATTTTCTGTCAATTTATATTTAAAGGGGTGGAAAAGGAGATAAAGCCCTAAAAGAAGCATGGGAAGAGATAAAGCCATGCCATAGGTGAAACCTGTAGAGTGAAAAAGGGTCGAAAACCATTTTGGATCTTCTTGAGGTGCACGGTAAATTTCAGAAATGCTGCGTGCTATGGCATAACCTAGGATAAACATCCCTGATACAGTGCCGGGGCGTTTTAATGCTTTGAAACCAAAAATGAGCAGCCACAGGATGATGAAGAGAAGAAATCCTTCCATGAATGCTTCGTAAAGTTGGCTTGGATGACGTGGTAGATAGTGAGGGTCAAGAGGGAAACAAACACCCCAAGAATGTGTGGTCGTATTGCCCCATAATTCTTGGTTGGTGAAATTGCAGATCCGTACAATGCCGATACCAATAGGAGCACCTGCA
The DNA here is from genome assembly GCF_014197255.1 of Bartonella fuyuanensis. Lineage (GTDB taxonomy): Bacteria > Pseudomonadota > Alphaproteobacteria > Rhizobiales > Rhizobiaceae > Bartonella > Bartonella fuyuanensis. The sequence goes on from NZ_JACIFE010000006.1 coordinate 16,045, forward strand.
GCAATGATATCAAACATGGCTTGTCTGTTGATATGATTTTTATGAGCAAACCAGATCATTGCAATGATAATGCCAATGAGTCCACCATGAAAGGACATGCCCCCATTCCATAAGGCGATGATGGCACTTGGATGGTTAAAATAGTAAATGGGATTCCATACAAGGATTTCGCCTAAACGCCCTCCGACAACAATACTTATGGCAGACCAGAGAACAAAATCTTCGATCTTCTTTTTATCCATAGGAGGGTGGTTTTTATACCATAGAGATTTTTTGTTTAATAATTTTTGCGCGTACCACCAAGAAAAAAGAATACCTACACCGTAACCAAGCCCATACCAATGAAGTCCTATCGGACCTAGCTGGATAATGACAGGATCAAGAAAAGACGGAAAAGCAATAGCTGGACAAGAAAGATTATTCATGAATTGAGCATTTTACATTATATGAGGTAAATATAAAGTGATTCTGATGGTTAGAAATGACAGATGAAGTCAAAATGGTCAAGTTAGCGAGGAGGCAAGTCAGCAAGAGGAATAGATTTGCACGACTTTATCATGGTAAAAAATTATGATGGTAAAAGAATATAAAAAATTTTAAACAAAATCATCATGAAAAATCTGCACAGTAGATTAAAACAGGCTAAGAGGAACAAATTACAGTATATAAATGTTATGAGAATACACTATAGTACGTGCATTAATAATTAAAATTTAAGGAAAAATATTATGCGTAATGGATCAAATCGTATTCTTGATGAATTAGCAAAATTAGCAACAGATGCCGCTGATGTTGCACAAGGTATACGACGTGAAGCTGGAACAGCGTTTCGTGTGCAGGCTGAAAAGATAGCAAATAAACTTGATCTTATTTCACGTGAAGAATTTGAGACTTTTAAAGAGATGGTGCTGAAAGTTCATGCTGATAATGCTGATTTGAAAAGGCGTCTTGATGATTTAGAAAAAATGCAGACACGGGAAAAGTAAAAAAGAGTCTTCAAAAAAATATCCCCAATTTTTCAATGTGGTATATGAAACTAAAAAATGCTTAATCTTGAGTCTATTAGAGAGGAGCGTTTGTTTGTTTTTGATTTTTTTTGGGTAAAAATACATTTTTTTGAATCAAGGGGGCTGGTGCTATGAAATTGTATCAATACACTGAAAAGACTTGATGATTCGTTTTATGGTTATCAGGTTATCCTAAGGAGCACAATTGTGTTCTGGGTGTTTGTGTTTTGTCGAAGTTTTTAATGTGTATTTGTTTGGTGTAAAGGTCTGGGTTGTAGCAAAATATTGCTACAATTTAGGTGGTTTATATTCTGTTGACAATGTTTAAGATGATTGAGGATTGTGATGAGGCTTGCATTTTGCGCCACAGAAAGAAAAGAGCATCCTGTTGACTTTATTGAACAGATTGCTTGTGAATATGATTGGTCGTTTGAGCGAGATGCGCAAGATGAAATTAGCGTTTGTGTGGAAGGAAAATGGGCAAATTATCGTCTTGCTTTTTCGTGGATGGAAGAGCATGAAGCGCTTCATTTAGCTTGTTCATTTGATCTCTCTATTGAAAATGCTCGAACAGCTGAAATACAGCGCTTATTGTTAGCAATTAATGAAAAATTGTTGTTGGGACATTTTGATTACTGGCAAAGAAATAATTCAGTTATTTATCGGCAAGGTCTTCTTTTGGCTGGTGGAGTGCGTCCCTCCCACAGACAGGTTGAAACATTGTTGATACATGCACTTAAAGCCTGTGAAAGCTATTATGTTGCATTTCAGATGGTGGCTTTGTCAGGAGAAAGCGCTTACAAGGCGCTGCAATACACTTTATTTGAAACTGTAGGGAATGCCTAAAACCTCAAGGCTGTTATTTTTTTACAAGTCGTTTGCTGAAATATTGATCATAAGGGGATATCAAGAGTAGCACGTAATCCTCCGAGGGGGCTCTTATCTAATTGTATATTGCCACCATGGCTTCGTGCTATGTCTTGGGCAATAGAAAGACCAAGTCCTGTTCCACTTGCATCCTGATTTCGTGCTTTATCAATTCTGAAAAATGGCTTAAAAACCTCTTTACGCATATTTTTATGAATTCCAGGTCCATCATCATCGATTATCAATATAAAAGATTCCTGTTGAGAGTTAGCTGTTAGTTTAACGGTTGTACCGTAACAAAATGCATTTGATACAAGATTATTGACTAAGCGTGTGAAAGCACGAGGGCGTACTTGTATTTCTGTAGGACCTTCAATGGTGTAAGAAAATTGACGTTTGTGAAGATAAGCATCAGCAGCGAATTTTTGCATAAGAGCGTTTAAATCAAAAGTCTTGACATTTTCACTTCCTTCACCACGGGCAAAAGCAAGATAATCTTCTAACATATTTTGCATATCACTTACATCTTGCTCAAGCGGTTTAATATCAAAGTCAGTATTTGCTAATGCTAGCTGAAGTTTAAAACGTGTAAGAATAGTTCTTAAATCATGACTTACGCCTGAGAGCATCATAGTGCGTTGTTCTATTTGGCGTTCAATACGTTCGCGCATACGTAAAAAAGCAATTCCTGCACGACGGACTTCATCAGCTCCTTGTGGTTGAAATCCTTTTGGTAAAGGACGACCTCGCCCAAAACTTTCAGCTGCTTCAGCGAGTTGTTGAATTGGTTTGATTTGATTGCGCAAGAAATAAATTGCTATCAGTAATAAAACAAGAGCCGTTCCTACCATCCAGCTTAAAAAGATAGCGGTATTGGAAGCATAGGCTTGGCTGCGTGGGGCAAAGACGCGCAAGATATTATGACTAAGGTGGATACGGATTTCAACAAGATCAGAATCCCCCACAGTATCAATCCAGAAGGGACGGTTGATTTGGCGGGTGATTTCTTCGCTTAGAAAATAATCAAGAATTGCAAAAAATGGCTTAGGCCCTGGTGGGGGTAGAGGGGCAGGAGGTAAAATAGAAATGTTTAATCCCATACGTTGTTGTGCAATACGCTTGATATCTTCATAGTTATTTCGTTGTGGATATGTTTCAATAAGATCAATAATGGCTGAAATATCATGCACGACAGCTGTGGCAAGACGCTCAGTCACCATTTGCCAATGACGTTCCATAAAGACGTAAGCAATGACTGTTTGCAGAAGCACCATAGGAGCGATAATAATGATCAAAGAGCGAGCATAAAGCCGTTTAGGCATTTTTTTCGTTAACCATCGAAAAAAAAATCTTAAAGGTTCGATCATTATGCGCCTGTTACTATTCAATTGAGAGTTTATATCCTATTCCTCGCACGGTTTGGAGCCATATAGGGAGGGTTGGATTGTTTTCGATCTTACGACGAAGGCGGTTGATTTGTACATCAATGGCACGTTCACTAATCGTGTTGGTATTCATTGCAAATCGATAACGTGGAATAATTTCACCTGCATTTTCGGCAAAAATTACCATCATTTTTTGTTCTTTCTCGGTTAATTTAATAAGTTCTCCTCCTTTTTTGAGTTCGCGCCGGGAAATTGAAAATATATAAGGACCAAAAACGATTTGCTCAATTTTGGGTTGACTAAGAGGAAAACCTCGTCGTAGAATGGCGCTGATGCGAAGGAGAAGTTCACGAGGATCAAAGGGTTTCGCTAGGTAATCATCTGCTCCTGCTTCTAATCCACGGATACGGTTATCTGTTTCTGATAAAGCTGTTAGCATGAGGATGGGAACATCTTTTGTTTGGCGGAGCGAATGGGTAAGGCTGATACCATTTTCATCAGGCATCATGACATCAACAATAAGAAGATCGAAATCTAAATTTGCTAATAACCGTCTTGCTTCATTGGCATTGGCTGAAACTGAAACACGAAATCCATTTTTAATAAGAAACTGAAATAAAAGATTGCGAATACGTGTATCATCATCAATTACAAGGAGGTGAGGGGAATCGTCACACAAAACTTGGATGTGATTAATCATTCTTCAAAACCTTTAAATTGAATTTTCAAAAGATTAAAGTTTATATAAGTTGCACAAAGTTGTCGAGCAAGCTATTCTCTTCTTAAGGGTAAAGGGAAATATTTCTTCTAAAATAAACTTAAAAAAATTTATTTTTGTAAAGGATCTCATGAGTCATTTTAGTACACATACTATTCCGGTTACGCCTCTTCAGCAAAATTGCACTCTGCTTTTTGATAAGGAACAGAAAGTGGGGGTTTTAGTGGATCCTGGTGGAGATTGGTTTCGAATTCAAGAAGCTATTAAAAAAAAGGGTATTACTGTTGAAGCTATTTGGATAACACATGGTCATTTTGATCATGTGGGAGCAGCGATGCAAGCAAAAGAGGCGCTTGGAGTTAAAATTATTGGTTCACATTGCGATGATAAGCCTGTGATGGATGCTGCTAGTGAAAGTGCAAAAAGCTATGGTATCTCTGATGCATCTGTTTGTATTCCTGATCAATGGCTAGAAGATGGTGATAGTATCCACTTTGCTGAACATGTGTTCAAAGTTTTTCATACACCAGGGCATTCTCCTGGTCATGTTATTTATTTTAATGAAAAAGAACGTTTTGCTGTATTGGGTGATGTTCTCTTTCGTGGTTTTATTGGACGTACAGATTTTCCTTTTTGTTCTCATGAAAAATTAATGAGATCACTTCGAGAAAAAGTTTTATCTTTAGGTGATGACGTTCGTTTTATTTGTGGGCATGGTCCTGGAAGTTATTTAGGCTATGAGCGTCAATGGAATCCTTTTCTTCAAGAGTTTAAGACATAACTAAAAAACGCTTTAAAGCGTTTTTTAGTTACTTAATTTTTTAATAAAGAGAAAATATTAGTTTAATGGAGCATAACAAAAATGGTCTTGTCCATCGTAGCCTCGAAAAGTTCCTGTTTGGGGATTGAATGAACGGTATTTTTTCTTACAATATTGAAGCCAGTTACGAGTCCATGGTTGCTGGAGCGGTTGGTGGGTGATCGTTGATTTGGATTTATAAATGATTTGGGTTCGAGGGGCTTGTTGATAGATCATTTGCGGAACCTCTTGATACACTACCTGTCTTTGTGGCATCGGGTGATAGATAATAGGTGGTTGCTCTGGTTTTTTCAAAATTTTACCAAGAATTGCGCCTGTTGCGAGACCAAGAAGACCTGCTGCTAAAGCATCTCCTGGGTTATCGCGCTGTACATGATGTTCATGTATATGATGATGGGTTGTCTTTTTATGTTCGATATAATGATGTGTTGTGCGTTCAACATGATGATTTTGTTGTTCTCGCCTTTTATGGTTAACGTGATGGTAGGGATGAGTATGAGAAGAGTGATGTTTTTCAGAAGTAGAATGGCCCTTAGAATTGTCAGAAGGAAAAAATGCATTCATTCTTTTTTGCATATCTTCTATGTGCTTATTTGTTCTGTTTTTGAAATCATTTATGTATCTATCAAAATGATTTGCACTATGCATCTTTACCCTATTTTTGAAATCATTCATGTGTTTATCAAAATCATTTTCACTATGCATCATCCATTCGATAGCCGCAAAGGATGTACTTAATGGCACCAGAATGGTTGCCGCTGATACCACCGATAAGATTGCTAGGTTAGTAGATTTTTTCATAGCGACACTCCTTAAACTTAAGATTCATATTTTTTCACATCATACGTGTGACAAGCTGAATATAATCTGAATGACTTTTGGCTTTATTTTGACAAAACGAATAAAGGGCCATTTGGTTGGGAAAACGATATAATAGACAGAGAATGAAGATCTCTTTTTAGAAAAATTTATAGTTTTTCAGCATAATGTATTTAATAAAAAGGAATATAGAAAAGACTGATATTTGAACTTTTTCGAGTATTATTCTTCCTTTTTTGTATAAATAGAACGCCATCGGTTTGTTAATTTACGAGCTTTTTTAGAAACATTTTGCAACGTACCCAAGCCCATTTCATGACAGCGTCCGTGAAGGGTACCGTAAAATTCATTGGGCTCTATCATCTTTATGCTTGTGAAGTAACAAGCCAGCTATTTGCTCTTCCCCAATGTTGTGACAGCCTTTGCATTAAGACGATTCATAAGAGGTATTTTTAATTTTTGCTTATACAAATTTTATCCATACACTCATCCCGCTTATGACGTGTGAGGGAGTGGTTTTGGTTGATTCAAGATAAAGAGATTTGAAATGAGAGAATCCTACAGTATTCGAGACTCTCATTCAATATGCAAAACAGTGAGTTGTCATTATAAATCAATATCTTGTAATTACATAAGACAGTTCTATTGAGGTGTATAGCATGCTTTTGTTTGTTGATTATTTTGTGTGAGTTTTTGGAAATTCACGATTTATTTGAAAGTCTTTGAGATTTTTTAACTTATATGTTGGGTGATTTTTTTTCAGTTGTTTTACTTTCTTGTTATAAAGTATTTTTATGAGTTCTTTTTTGATTTTTCAAAAGTGTCTATGATTGAATCTCCATGATTAAATTGATGTTACTTAGAAGTTGATAAAACCATGGGTTGGGAGGTGTTATGCTATTTTAAGGGGCTCATCTGCGATTGCTAGTTCTATTTTCTGGAGTTGTTTTATTTCATCCCGAAGTTGAGCTGCTTCTTCAAAATTAAGATCCGCTGCTGCTTTACGCATTGATTTTTCCAGAGATTGAATATGGATTGCTAAATTGTTACGATCTATATTGTTTTGCGTGATAAAATCAGGAATATTTGTAAGCGTTTTGTGGTTTTTGCTGTCTGTATTGAGAATATCATCGATATTTTTTTTGATACTGGTTGGTGTGATATGGTTCTCTTTATTATAGGCTATCTGTTTTTGTCGACGTCTTTGTGTTTCTTGTAAAGCGCGTTCTATAGAGCCCGTAATTGTATCGGCATAAAGAATAACATGACCATCTACGTTGCGTGCGGCGCGTCCGATGGTTTGTATGAGTGAAGTTTCTGAGCGCAAAAAACCTTCTTTATCAGCATCTAGGATGGCAACAAAACTGCATTCTGGAATATCCAAACCTTCTCGAAGGAGGTTAATTCCAATGAGGACATCAAAGGTACCGAGCCTCAAATCGCGAAGAATTTCAATACGCTCTAATGTATCAATGTCGGAATGCATATAACGTACCCGAATACCTCGTTCGTGGAAATATTCCGTTAAATCTTCAGCCATACGCTTGGTTAGGACGGTCACTAATGTGCGGTAGCCTTTTTGAATTGTTTTATGAATTTCGTTAACAACATCATCGACTTGAGTACGTGCTGGACGAATTTCTGTTTTTGGATCAACAAGCCCTGTTGGGCGAATAATTTGTTCAGCAAAAATACCATGGGATTGTTCTATTTCCCAGCGTCCAGGTGTTGCGGAGACAGCAATCGTTTGGGGGCGCATGGCATCCCATTCTTCAAAGCGTAAAGGACGGTTGTCCATACAAGACGGGAGACGGAAACCATATTCTGCTAAAGTTGCTTTTCTGCGAAAATCACCGCGGTACATACCACCAATTTGAGGAATAGTTACATGGCTTTCATCGATAAAAACAAGAGCATTTAGTGGAATATATTCGAATAAAGTTGGTGGTGGTTCACCAGGATTTCGTCCTGTTAAATAACGTGAATAATTTTCAATACCTGGACATGAGCCAAGAGTTTCTAACATTTCTAAATCAAAGATTGTACGCTGCTCTAAGCGTTGTGCTTCTAAAAAACGACCAGCAGCGTTCAATTCGTCAAGGCGTTGAACGAGTTCTTTTTTGATCAATTTCATTGCCTGATTTAAGGTTGGCCTTGGTGTAACATAGTGTGAATTGGCATAAATTTTAATAGATTGAAGATCATCTGTTTTTTGTCCCGTGAGAGGATCAAATTCTGTAATTGTTTCTACTTCATCACCAAAGAGCGAGATACGCCAAGCGCGATCTTCAAGGTGGGCTGGAAAAATTTCAATAGTATCTCCTCGTACACGAAAAGAACCACGAATGAAATTGATGTCTTGTCTATGATAGTGTTGAGCAACTAAATCAGTCAAAAGTCGCTGTTGATTAAGTTTACTACCTTTTTCTATTTGGAAATTCATGGCCGTATAGGTTTCTACGGAACCAATTCCATAGATACAGGAGACAGATGCGACGATGATAACGTCATCACGCTCTAATACAGCACGTGTTGCAGCATGACGCATCCGGTCGATTTGTTCATTAATAGAGGATTCTTTTTCGATATAAGTGTCAGAGCGTGCAACATAGGCTTCTGGTTGATAATAGTCGTAATAAGAGACAAAATATTCAACAGCATTGTGAGGAAAAAAGCTTTTAAACTCCCCATAAAGCTGTGCTGCTAATGTTTTATTGGGTGCTAAAATGAGAGCGGGACGTTGTGTTTTTTCAATGATTTTCGCCATCGTATAGGTCTTTCCTGAGCCGGTAACCCCCAAAAGCACTTGTGTACGTTCATCTTTTTCGATTCCCTCAACCAGGGTTTTAATGGCTTGGGGCTGATCTCCTGCTGGTTTAAAGGACGTTTTGAGTTGAAATGGAATACCACCTTCAGATTTTGCGGGACGAACAGGGCGATGAGGTGTCCATAACACACCATTCTTAAAAAGAGGATTACCTGAAGCAATGAGAGCAGAAAGAGCTTCTACAGTTGCAGTAACACCATTTTTCATTGTTGTATCCTTTGATAAAAAATGCTGATGATTTTAAAGGAAATCCCAATTTTACAATTTCATTACGACAACAGCAAAATGTTATTTAGAAAGTTTATTTCGGTTTATTGGGTAGGGTTATAAGATATTAAGCAGTTTTTTTCTATGAGACTAATTCTTTGAAGTATTTCTTTGGAGGGGGAATATTGGTGGTTTTTTTGGACACTATTGCAGTTTTGTCATGATGATGTTATTTAAAGATCGGGTAAGTTATTATGGCGAAGAGTCATATGGGGTATATTTTAACACTAAAGACATTATATATGTGCGATAAAGAGCGTTTCCATCTTTAAATGAAAGATAACGAGATGACACCCAGCCTAGTTGAGCGTTATATCGGATATAGCACCAATTTCCTTCGCAGTTTTTGACAAAGACTAATTCTCCCGCAGAAATTAAGCCACAAAGTGCATACTGAGTGCTGGGGCCTGTTCTAAAATTAAGATTTCTCGTGACAAAGGCATTCGCTGCCTCAGAAATTGTTGTGGCTAAAAAGAAAGGGACAAGCATAAAAAAAATTACGATCTTTTTCATTTTATTGCAAAGAACTTCTTTAGAGATCTTCTATCTTTCTCTCTTCGTATCACATATGATTTTTTTTGCCAAACTATGATAAAACAGAAAAAGGACAATTCTTTCTTAAGAAAACTTTAGGCAGGAAAATGAAACTTGGTGTTTTAAATACCAAAATGAGATGTTTTAAACACTATTGGTGCATGTTTTGTTCCCTTTAATTTATTTTTATATGGAAAACAGAGAGACTGTACTATATAATAAAGAAGATCGTAGTTTTCGGATTCCAAAAGTAGTTTTGGAAGCCGTTTTTTGTATTTTATTAAACCTTCCATGTAATAGAAAGGGACGGATTATGGAAAAAGTTCCGATGACTACAGCTGGTTTTGAAAGTCTTAAAGAAGAGTTGCGTTGGCGTCAACAACAGGAGAGGCCGCGAATTATTGAAGCAATTTCTGAGGCGCGTGCCCATGGTGATTTGTCAGAAAATGCCGAATATCATGCTGCTAAAGAAGCACAAAGCCATAATGAGGGGCGTATAAATGAACTTGAAGATTATATCGCGCGGGCAGAAGTGATAGATGTTTCGCGTCTTTCAGGCGATAAAATAAAATTTGGAGCGACCATTAAACTCTTGAATGAGGATACTGAAGAAAAAAAGGTGTATCAGATCGTAGGGGATCAGGAAGCTGATGTAAAGATTGGTAAAATCTCTATTTCTTCTCCTATCGCACGTGCACTTATTGGTAAGCAAGAGGGTGATGTGATTGAGGTGAATGCGCCCGGTGGTGCGCATAATTATGAAATCATTAAAGTTCAGTACATTTAAGTTTTATCTAAATTGCTATGCGTGTGTCTTTGGAAGAGACTGAGATTATTGCACCTCACTTTAAAAGGCGTTTATCAGGAGTGACATCTACGATTATTCAGCTTATTCCACTGCAGCGCCAACAAGGTGTCCGTATAGCCACTTTGGGGGTTGGGTTACCAAAAAGTTTGCCGGCTCTTACCTTTATGGACCTTTTCGGACTTTGGAAAAGTCCGAAAGGGAAGCCATTTCGTATTTGGCATGCACGGCGCAATATTGAGATGCTTTGTGGGATCTTTTTGCGTGATATTTTGCGAATGAAGTTGAAACTTATTTTTACATCGGCTTCTCAACGTCATCATAAGTTTTTCACCAAATGGTTGATTCGCCGGATGGATAGGGTTATTGCTACCAGTACACAGACGGGCACTTATCTGGAAGTCCCTCATAAGGTGATTGTACATGGGGTGGATGTAAGGCGTTTTTCTCCACCACAAGCTCTTGATGATCATTTTTCTTCTTCTGGATTTCCTGGAAAATATGCTGTAGGGTGTTTTGGTCGTGTGCGTTACTCAAAGGGAACAGATTTATTTATCGATGCAATGATAACGTTATTGCCTCGTTATTCTGAGTGGACGGCCCTTATCGCTGGTCGTACGACAGAGAAGCATTATCATTTTGAAAAGGAATTACGCCAAAAGATTGCTAAAGCTGGACTGGATGATCGCATTATTTTTCTTGGGGAGATTCTGAACACACCTTTGTGGTATCGTCGTTTATCGCTTTATGTAGCACCCTCTCGTACAGAAGGTTTCGGTTTAACTCCATTAGAGGCAATGGCATCACAGGTTGCGGTTGTAACGAGCGATGCGGGAGCTTATAAGGAATTAGTAGCAGAAGAAACAGGAACGGTTGTAAAAGCAGGAGATAGTTCAGTTTTAACGGCAGCGATTGAACCTTATTTTGCTGATGTAGAAAAAACGTTGTCTGCAGGAAGAAAAGCTTTAACCCATGTTCGTATTCATTTCCCTTTGGAAAAGGAGGCAACTGAGATTGAAAGTGTTTACAAAGAACTGTTTGCAGAAAAAACATCTTAAAATATATTTTGTAGCAAAAATTATTCTTGAGAAATAATAAAAAGTGTTTTTCTTAAATTCTATTTGCAGAAAAAACATCTTAAAATATATTTTGTAGCAAAAATTATTCTTGAGAAATAATAAAAAGTGTTTTTCTTAAATTCTATTTCATAATCATCATCAAAAAAACAGCTCAATTATATAAATTTTTTTCAAAAAAATTGGCATGTCTTTAATATAATGCTATAAGAAGTTCTTAAAGCTTGGGATGAAAGTTTAAAAAATGTATAGATTTAGGAGCGATATATAGTTTATAATAAAGGAGGAGAGGGAAGTACTATTTAAAGTCTAGAAATTTATGCTATATCTTAACAGTGTTACATTGATATTGTTATGTTTTATAAGATTTAGATATATAGCAAAGAAATGTTTTCTTATCTTAAAAAGATAATGATGATCTTATTTTCATTAAAGAGATTTTTTGGGGCTGCTTATAGAGTTTATCATGGATAAAATAGTCGTGTATATTTTTAATAATAGAAATTCATAATAAAATCTGCTCTAGGATCAATATTTTGATTCATATAGATGGCTTGTCTTTGCAAAATGTAAAAGAAGCTCTTCACTTTAAGATGGGGTTTCTTAAAAGACTTAAAGCAATCCAAAGTAGAATATCTAAAAGTGCAAGTTTCTTCTTTTTAGAATAATGCATATAAGCACTTCTTTTATTAAAAAAACGAGAATTTTTCGAGAGCAGCCATAAGTTTCATTAAAGAAACGTGATATTCATTTTCAGTATCAATATTTTCACTATTAGCTTCTTTACACACTACCATCCACAATCACATAAAAAATCGGTGGTTATATTAATTTCGTTTTTCCCATTTTACCATTTTAATTGCGTTCTATTCAATAAAAAAGTTTTCAATTGACAACTCTATAAGGGTGCCGAGTATTATCAATACATTGATTTATAATGATAATTCACTGTTCTGTATGTTGAATTAAAAATCTGAATATAGTAAGGTTTTCTTATTCTAAACCCTCTCAGATTGGATCAATTCATATCACTTGTTTGCACGTCACAAGTGGGATGAGTGTGTGGATCAAATTTGTATAAGAAAGAATTAAAAATGGCTCTTATGAACCGTCTTAATGCAAGATCTGTCGCAACATTGGGAGCTGGTAAATATAATGATGGTGCCGGCTTGCTTCTTCATAAGCGTAAAGATGGAGGTGCTCAATGGATTTTACGATATACCCTTCACGGGCGCCGTCGTGAAATGGGATTGGGTGCTTTGAGAGATGTTTCTTTAAAAAAGCCCGTGAATTAGCAAACCAATGGCGTTCTGTTTTACGTGAAGGACGTGATCCCATTAAAGAACGTGAGAAACAAAAGCGTGAAGCAATAAGCAATCTCCATTATTTAAAAGATATTGCTTTAGAGGCTTTTGAAAGTCGTAAAGCTGAATTAAAAGGAGATGGTAAAAATGGAAGTTGGTTTTTATCATTACGCCTTCATATTCTCCCTAAATTATGTTGCCTCCCCGTTTCAGAGATTACACAAACAGAGATACGCAATACCCTTGCCACTATTTGGCATACAAAAGCTGATACAGCGCGTAAAGCTCTTACCAGCATTAGTCTTTGTCTCAAACATGCGGCTGCTACAAATTTGATCCACACATTCATCCTACTTGTTATGTGCAAATGAGAGGTTTTGATTGATTCTACATAAACAGCTTTGAAATGAGAGAATCTTACGTTATTCGGGACTCTCATTCAACATACAAAACAGTGAATTATCAGTATAAATCAATTTATTGTATCAATAAAAGTTATACTCTTGCATGTCAAAATTGGGAGAGAGCATGTAGTGGATAAAAATTATTTAAGAAAGGTCGTAAAAGAGGCTTCTTAAAAACTGTCTGCAAGGCAAGAGATTGCAGCGTTAAAAGCAGGAAAATAATATGATTGTATTTTATTTTGTGGTGTTGATTTGCACCCTATTGTTTAAGTAAAAATGATGAGGATTAATCAGATTTTATACTTTCGATGGGGGGCCCGAAATGAATGGATGAGTATGATGAAATATTTTTTAATAAGCTTATGGATTCATAATATAATGGTGTTCTATTTTTTATAAGGATGGAACTCTATTAAAGAGAAAAAATATTTTATCAGTAAATATTCATATTTTTTAGAAATTATTCGTAAAAAACTATATTTTATGGGTCTATTTTTATTTGATAAAGAAGATCAATAAAGTAAAGTGTTATCGATGTTATGGATGTGAAAGCTCTTGGTTCTTCATTGGGGTTGCCAATTGTGTAATCGTTGATACGATGATTTATTTGAAATTTTAGAATCTTTAGTCAATTGAGTGAAGATTGAATCTTATTGATGGATATTATTCATATTTTTTTCTTGGTAGAATAAAGTGCTATGTATTAAAATTGTTCACGCCAGAAAGCAGGAATAAAAAGTACAAATATTGTTATGATTTCAAGACGTCCAGCTAGCATCAAAAAACTCAAAATCCATAAGGCGTTATCGTTGATTGTAGAGAAATTACCCGCGGGGCCAATAATATCTCCAAATCCTGGACCAACATTGGAAAGAGCGGTTAAGACCCCCGTAAAAGCAGAGGTAAAGTCAAGACCGGTTGTGAGTAAAAGTGCAGTACCTATAATAAGGCAGAACATATAAAGGCATACAAAAAATAAAACAGCTTGGGCGACATCATTTGATATATTTGAGTGATCATAGCGAGCTTTTACAACGACATTAGGAGAAAGAAGTTTTTCTATATTTGTTTGTGTAATACGCCAGAGAATAATAAGGCGATTGATTTTCATGCCACCGGAAGTGGAACCAGCACATCCCCCCGTAAAAGAAACAATAAAAAAAATTCCAAACGCAAACGGTCCCCAAAGTTGATAATCTTCAGCACTGTAACCCGTGGTACTAATAATGGAGGAAAGGTGAAAAATGGCATCAAGAAACACTAAGTGGAAAGCACGATGATCGTGAAATCTTAGCCATGCTGCTAAAGCAAAACTGAAAAGGAACACAATATGGAGAAAAACAATCACTTGTGGATCAAGGAAGCGTTTGGAGTGGCCAGGAAGTACTAATTTAACATAAAGTACGAATGGTAAGGCGGAAAGCAACATAAAAATTGTTGAGATAATTAAGATGGCTGGTGTATCAGAAAAGTAGCCAATAGAAGCGTCGTGAGTCGAAAAACCAGCAGTTGCTACTGTACTCATTGCATGATTTATGGCATCAAATAAATTCATGCCCGCAGCAAAATAAGAAAGCATACAAGCCAATGTGAGTCCAATATAAGCTATGATAATTCCATTAGCAATTTGGTTGATGCGAGGCAATATTTTTTCAGATTTATCAGATGATTCCATATGAAAAAGACGAACTCCACCCACGCGTAATGAAGGTAAAAGCAAGAGGGCTAGACCGATAAAACCAATGCCTCCAATCCAGCATATGATAGAACGCCATAACAAAATACTTCGCGACAAATTATCAAGATCAGAAAGGACTGTGGAACCAGTTGTTGTAATTCCAGAGACGGATTCAAAGATGGCTTCTGCTAAAGAAATCGATAGAGGTGAAAGATAAAGGGGTAAGGCGCCTACGATACTTCCTGTAAGCCAGAGACAAACAGTGAGCATAAAGCCAAGTCGTGCTGAAAAACGACACGTTGCTCCCTTAGTCGCTAAAAGAATCAGCGTTGCTAATATGGTAGTTACAGCACAAGAATAGAGAAAGCTTATCCAATTACGGTTATTATTGTGCAAATCCACAAAAATTGGTAAAAGCATCGCTCCTCCCATGATTAACGCAAAACGTGCACAGACATTGATAATAAATTGAAAAATGATGGTTTCCTATCTCTGATCTCTTTTTATTATGGTTTTGTGCTTATAAGAATTTACGTTTTCCTCTTTATAGGATAAAGATTAGCTTCTACATTAAGCAAGCTTTGATGAATTAGGAATCAAACCCTTTCAGGAAATTCAAAAGAAGTCTATATACAACATAATTTAGGCTGTTGAAAAATGTTTTTTTAAAAGATTGTATTTTGTTATAATTTTATAAAATGATTAAGTTATAAAAAGTGAAGGGGATTTAATGGTCCAATCGCATATTCGCCTGCTTATTATTGGTTCAGGTCCAGCTGGTTATACAGCGGCGATCTATGCAGCAAGAGCAATGCTCAAGCCGGTTTTAGTAACGGGTTTGCAGCAGGGGGGGCAATTGATAATTACAACTGATGTCGAAAATTATCCAGGTTTTGCTGATCCTATTCAAGGGGCGTGGTTAATGGAACAGATGGCAAAACAAGCTGAGAATATGGGGACAAAAATTGTCTATGATACGATTACAAAGGCTGATTTATTGAAGTATCCTTTTGCTTTATATGGGGATTCAGGAACACAATATTTTTGCGATGCACTGATTATTGCAACAGGAGCTCAAGCACGCTGGCTTGGTTTGGAAAGTGAACAGATCTTTATGGGCGGTGGTGTTTCTGCTTGTGCTACATGTGATGGCTTTTTTTACCGGGATAAAGATGTTATTGTTGTAGGAGGGGGAAATACGGCCGTTGAAGAAGCACTTTATTTATCTCATGTGGCAAAGAGTGTAAGCGTGGTACACCGGCGGGAACAGTTTCGAGCAGAGAAAATTTTGCAAGATAGGTTACTGGCTCGTAATAATGTACGTGTTCTTTGGAATCATGTAATTGAAGAAATTGTGGGGCTGCCAGCTCAGGGGGCAAAGGGAGCTCTTGTAACAGGGGCACGTTTAAAAAATGTTAAAACAGGTCATGAAATGAAAGTGAATGCAGAGGGCATATTTATTGCTATTGGTCATGATCCTTCTGTTTCTTTGTTTGAAGGACAATTGAAACAAAAACGAGGCGGCTATTTATGGACAGCACCAGATTCAACAGCAACAAGTATTGCTGGGGTTTTTGCGGCAGGAGATGTAGCAGATGAAACTTTCCGTCAAGCTGTAACAGCTGCTGGAAGAGGATGTATGGCAGCGTTGGAAGCAGAACGGTTTTTAGATAGACTTAAGCGTTAATAACTTATTGAGAACATAAAGAAATTATAGGTAGAATTAATTGTGGCGCCACCGCTGGATTGGGATAAGTTAAGGGTTTTTCATGCTGCAGCAGAAGCGGGATCTTTTACGCATGCTGCTCAAAAACTTCGTTTATCTCAATCAGCAGTTTCACGACAGGTTTCGGCTTTAGAGCAAGAGGTGGGGGTAGCCTTATTTCAACGTCATGCGCGTGGTTTGATTCTTACAGAACAGGGAGAAACTCTTTATCGTACAGCTCATGATGTTTTGATGAAGTTGGAAAGTGTACGTTTGCAATTAAGTGAAAGCTATGCAAAACCAACGGGACATTTGCGTGTAACCTCGACCTTCGGAATGGGAGCAGGGTGGATTGCAGAGCGTATGCCAGAATTTCTTAGCCTTTATCCTGATATGCAGGTTCAGCTTTTGCTTTCCGATGAAGAGCTTGATTTGACAATGTGTCATGCAGATTGTGCTGTTCGTTTACATCAACCCCAACAACCTGATCTTATACAAAGAAAATTATTTACAATTCATATGCATGTTTATGCTTCGGAAAAGTATATCGCAAACTGTGGAAAACCAAAAAAATTGTCTGAGCTTGATAACCATCGTATTATTTCGTTTGGTGAACCTGTACCACCTTATTTATCTGGTTTAAATTGGTTAGAAAAGGCCGGTAGAAGTGATGGATCATTGCGTGTTTCAGTTTTACAAATCAACAATATTATCTCAATCAAGAATGCACTTATGCGTGATCTCGGTATTGCTGTGTTGCCCGATTATATCGTTAATAATGATGAGCGATTGGTGCGTCTTTTCCCTGATATGGTTGATATTCCTTCTTTTGATACTTTTTTTTGTTATCCTTGTAATTTAAAGAATTTGGCAAAGCTAAATGCCTTTCGAGATTATATTTTTTTAAAAGCCCGTCAGTGGCATTTTTAAGGTTACGGTCTTAATTTATAAGAAATAATTAATTGTTTTGTAACTTGAATAAGAAACTCCTATAATATTTTTTCATTTTAAATGTTCTTATGTTGAAAATCAATTCAAACTATTCGTTGCACCTTACGAGTAGAAGGAGTCCGTATGGATTAAATACTGTTGCAGAAAGGAATAAAATGTTTTTTATGAATACTCTCAAATGTGAAGGTTGTCACAATATTGAAAACGAAACAATTGTATAAGAATGGAGCTTCCAGATTTATCTTTAATTAAAGAGAGTAGTATACGATTGAGGGAAATTAAAAGCTATGTGTTTATTGCATAGCAGGTACGCTTAAGTTTTTATTGTGCTGCTTCTTATAAAATGACATAGAATGTCATCTCTTGATTATGTTGCCTCCCATTGCATTTTCTTGAGTGTTCCCTTACGAAGATCTGTCGGATTAATTTTATCTCTGAGGATTTTCCAGATTTGCCGGGCATTCGTCCGGCTTTTTTTTGATTATGAAAGGGAATCTAAACGCTGCAGTATATGGGAAGGTAATAAGGAAAAAATTAGAATTTATAAATATCCAAGAATTTCTTTTAAGTAT
Organism: Bartonella fuyuanensis; assembly: GCF_014197255.1. Classification (GTDB taxonomy): domain Bacteria; phylum Pseudomonadota; class Alphaproteobacteria; order Rhizobiales; family Rhizobiaceae; genus Bartonella; species Bartonella fuyuanensis. Next base: position 33,784 of record NZ_JACIFE010000006.1, read on the forward strand.
ACTAAATTTTAATGAGGGTTTGAGAAAAATTTATTTTGTTGTGTCAGAAAACGCTGACATTAGGGGAGGGGATATAAGGTATATAATTTTATACATGAAGTACTTTTTATTAGAGTGTGAGGTACATATCTAGGGCAGAGGTTCCTAAAACCTATGAAGTGATCAAGTAGTGAGTAGGTAGAACCATTAAGCGAGATTGGGCTGTTCATCTAGTGACAGGCGATAGATTTTTCTTCATTTTAGGGTGAAGAGGAAGTCGAGAAATAAAAAGGGTTTAGTTTAATTATAAGAATGATTGTATTTAAAAGTACTAGATCTTTTTTGAGTTATAAGGAGAATGCAAATTTATCAATTTGCGCGCTTCTTTAAGCGATATTTCTCAGTATGTTAAAATTTGTTCACAATGATATCCGTGAATAAAAGACCAGCGAAATATTTGATTATTAATGATCTGAATGGAGAGATCACAAACCTGTCTCAATGTGTTCAAAATGACTTTGATGATTTAGCCAAACGATTGGAGTGGTTTGTTTGTTCACGACAGTTGTTTTTTGAACTTGCGGAGATTGACCCAGAAAGCTTCTCGAAGGTTGAAAGAGCATCTCGCTTTTTATTTCTCTAACATTGTGTTTTGTTTGGGAGGAAAGATTATGTCTCTTTTAGTTTTGGAAGAAAGAGACAGGCAAGGTTTAGTCCGGATAAGCTGTTATCAAGGATGAAACGTGTTAGGGAAAAATTGCTTGATAGAACGATCTTAAATTTATCGTGGGAAGGGGTTGTTGATTTTTTTGATGTACTCTATAGTTTATTTTATTTAGATCTGCCTTATTTTGTAAAGAAGCAATATTATAGTTCAGGGAATTTTGTTGAAGCTGATTTTATCAGTATGGCAAAAGTTCTTAAGGACATTTTAAGGGAAGTTTGTTTTAAGCCTGAATGATTGTGATACAGTTCGAGAGATCTTTAAGAATTTTGATTTTTTAGAAGTTGAGATCCTTTGGATAGCAGGTAGGGCAAAAAAATATTCCGAAAAGAACTTTTGATTTGTAATAATGAAGGGGCATGTTAAAAATACTATTCCCTTAATTTATTTACGCATCCCTCATAGTGAAAAATATATAAATACAGTAAGTTATTTGTACATAAAATTACCTGTTATCCGTGAATGGTATAAGATCTATAGGGTTCCATCACATTATTCCAGTTCTTGATATTGCGTAGCTTTATGCTATTTCCACCTATGGGTTGCAAATAGTTTTGATTGATTTAATATAAAGGGAGTGAAATGAGAAAATTTTACAGTATTTATGGCGCTAATTTATATAATATGAAGTAATAAATCAGTATATTCTTGTGATGAGAAAAGAATAATTATTGAAAATGGCTTAACAAAGCAAGAGTTCTAAAATTTCCAATACTCCTATCATAAAGCAAGTATTGGCTATAAGGAATAATTTATTTAAAAAGATGAGAATACACTTAATTTTGTATTTTGTTAGAAAATAAAAAATTATGTTCGGTTTTTAGTTAAAAAAAATTACAGGGAACAAAAGGATTATGTAATGCTGTTAAGGTATAGATATTATAATTTGTGTTGGTTAAATACCTGAGATTATAGAGAGAAATCTCAGAAGTAACATTGGAATTTACACTTATACGAATGTTGTTTTCTAAGGTGCGATCATTTTTAATGATATTGATATTCGCAATTTTACTTTTAAGAAAATATGTTCTTGATGGAGTGATATTCTGATTGTTTTTTAAGCTCTTTCATTTCACTTATTTCACATGTTTTTATGAGTAGAATTATTTCTGAATGATTGTCAATCTATAAGCTACAGTTTTTTTGTTTTTGAGTGCAATAATGGTGTGATTGAAGCTCTACGTGAAGTTGTTCTTGTCGTTTCTATGCGCCATTATTGTCCCATATCTTTTTTAGAAATAGAGGAAATGGATTGCTCTTATAGAAGAGTTTTTTACAAAAGGGAGATGCCATATTTGCGATAAGATTATTAGCGTTCATTGCATGTAGAGTTCCAATGACGTTAAGAAAATATCGATGAATTCAATTTCAGAACATGCTAGCAGAATGTAAAAGAATAGAAGGGGGAATAATCATGCTTTTCTATGCTCTTTAAGTAGCTACGGTATTTTGGGAGAATTGTGCCGTTTATAGATAATAATATTAAATTGCGCTAATAATCCATTATAAAGGAGAATTTTTCCCACTAATGGGTCTCCGATGTTTGTGATCATTTTAATAGCTTCCATTGCTTGTAGGGTTCCAATAACGCCAGGTAAAGCGCCGACGATACCAATTTCAGCACATGTTGGAATAGTATTAGGAGCAGGAGGGGTGGGAAATAAATCGCGATAGTGAGGGTTGTTATCTTTATAAGGCATAAGGACAGTTAAGGAGCCATTAAAACGTTCTACAGCACCACTTATTAAAGGTTTTTTGCATTGGGCAGCATGATCAGCAAGAAGATAGCGTGTAGTAAAATTATCGCTTCCATCAATAATGATGTGGTAGGCATTTAGCAGTTTATCTACATTACTTTTATCTAACCGTAGGTTATGTTTTTCAACCACAACATGGGGATTTAATGCTTTTATAGTGATTTCAGCACTGTCTGTTTTGCTTTGGTTGATTGTATTCGTCTTGTGAATAACTTGGCGTTGTAAATTGGAAGGTGAAACGGTGTCGTTATCGACAACTCCAAGAGTTCCAACACCTGCAGCTGCTAAATAGGTTAAGACAGGAGAACCAAGACCCCCTGCGCCCACAACAAGAACGCGCGCTTTTTTTAGCTTTTTTTGTCCTATCCCACCAATTTCAGGTAAAATGATATGGCGTGTATAGCGTTCTATTTCTTCGTTGCTTAATTTTGGATCTGTTTCTTGTGTCATGAGTTTTCTCTTGTCATAGTTTTTTTATTGTTTACTAAGTTTACAGTATATAGGCCAGTCTGCTTTTAAGATAGGGAGGATTTATTTATGAAAATTGCTATTCAGATGGATCATATTTCAACAGTTCGGATACAAAGTGATACGACCTTTGCACTTGCTTTAGCGGCACAAGAGCGTGGACACTCTCTCTTCCATTATACACCAGATCGTTTATCTCTGTGCTATGGTTGTGTGGTTGCACGACTAGAGCCATTGATTGTAAACGATGAAGAGGGAAACCACTATCATTTAGGAAAGGCTGTTCGCACAGAATTAACAGATATGGATGTCGTTCTTTTAAGACAAGATCCTCCTTTTGATCTCAATTATATAACAACGACTTATTTGTTAGAACGTATTCATCCTAAAACACTTATTGTGAATGATCCGGTATGGGTACGCAACAGTCCAGAAAAAATTTTTGTTACTGAATTTTCTGATTTGATGCCAGAAACATTAATTACCAAAGATATTGAAGAAATTACAGCTTTTAGAGAGACATTTGGCGATATTATTGTTAAACCACTTTATGGGAATGGGGGGGCTGGTGTTTTTTATTTAAAACAAGATGATCGCAATTTAGCATCTCTTCTGGAAATGTTTGCAAAAGTTTATCAAGAACCTTTTATTGTTCAGCGTTATTTAGAGGCAGTACAAAAAGGAGATAAGCGGATTATTTTGCTTGATGGTTTACCTATTGGGGCCATTAACCGAATTCCAACAAAAACAGATATACGCTCTAACATGCATGTTGGAGGTCGCGCAGAAAATGTTGAATTAACAAAACGTGATTATGAGATTTGTGAACGCATTGGTCCAGCTTTAAAGGATCGTGGTCTTCTTTTTGTGGGGATTGATGTGATTGGAAAATATGTAACAGAAATTAATGTGACATCTCCTACGGGACTTCATGAAATTAAACGCTTTACCGGTACAGATATTGCACATTTATTTTGGGACGTTATTGAATTCAAACGTTCAAATTAAATTATTTGATGGATGATCAAAACATGGTTTTGTTAAAAATAAGCTATGTCGTTTTTTATATTTGTTATATTGCACATGTGAATTAGAATGACTGTCTGATATAAATATAAGGGGTTTTGTCCTCAATTTTAAGGAGTTTATAGATGAGCAGAGTATTATCAATTGGAACAAGATTGGTTTTTGCGTTATTGCTGTCAGCAAATGTAGGCAATGCGCGTGATCAAATACAGATTATTGGTTCATCTACAGTTTTACCTTATCAAAAGATTGTTGCTGAGACATTTGGAGAGATTTATCCTCAGTTTAAGATTCCTGTTATCGAATCAGGTGGAACAGGAACTGGTATTAAGGAATTTTGCCGTGGTATTGGAGAGAATACCGTTGATATTGTTAACGCTTCGCGAGCAATGAAATCTAGTGAATTACAGTATTGTTTTGATGCTGGTGTAAAAGATATTGAGGAAATACGCATTGGGTATGATGGTATTATTTTTGCGACAGATATTAAAGGTCCTGATTGGAAGTTGCAGCCGGTAGATGTTTATAAAGCTCTTGCTGCTCGAGTTATCATAGATGGAAAATTGCAGCCTAATAATGTTTCAAAATGGAATGCAGTTAATAGTGTTTTTCCTGATTGGCCGATAGCAGTGTATATTCCTGGAGAAAAACATGGGACGCGTGAAGTTTTTGAAGAAAAATTACTTGCTGTAGGCTGTAAAGAGAGTGGTGCAGTTGAGACGATGAAGTCTTTAGGGATGAACGATGAGGAGATATATGCTGCTTGTATTGCGGTCCGTAAGGATGGAAAAGCGGTTGATATTGATGGTGATTATTCTGAAACATTTGCGCGTCTAACCTCTAATAAAACAGGAGTTGGTATTTTTGGTTTGTCTTTTTATCAAAATAATGCTGATAGGCTCAAGGTTGCCGAGATTAATGGTTTTACACCAACAATTGAGGCGATTTCTAGTGGTCAATATCCAGTTTCTCGTCCACTTTTTTTCTATATTAAGAAAGCACATTTAGGTCTTGTTCAAGGTTTGCGCGAGTATGTTGATTTTTTTCTTTCTGATCAGATGATTGGTCCGGAGGGTCCTTTGGCTGAATATGGTTTGATTGTTATTTCTGAAAAGGAGCGTCAAGCACAGCGTTCTGATTTTTCTGCTGGTCGAGTAATGATGTTGAAATAAATTGCTGGGAGTAATTTGTTGGATTTCCACAGTAGAGAGTTTCGGTGTTATTTTTTTATGAAAACTGAAAGATAAAATGCGTATTTCCTTCATTATTTTTCTGTTATTGATTTTTGGGTTTTGTGGCTTTTGCATTTCTTATATGCGAGCACGCACGCTTGAATATAGACAACACAAAATGCATTCTCGTGCGTATTATTATGGTTGGTGGACATTTTTGGTTACTGTTATTCCAGCTTTTATTTTTTTATTTTTTTGGACTGTTGGGAGTACAATTTATTTAGAATATAATGCTTTTCAAGAGCTTGGGGTGTATAGTGCGCACCTAACAGAACCTGTAAATCATGATCTACTTTGGGAAACTCTTCGAAGTCTCGTTAAAATGATTCGTTGTTTTGAAGGGGATCTTTCGACTGCTTCATATAAGAAAGTGCAGGCCCAATTACTCGCGAAGGGATTTATTTTGCCCCATGAAGCATCGGATGATGTTTTCAGAATAGCACAGTCATGGGTATTTTCTTCTGAAAAGCTTCAGTTTATTGGTCATGTTTTTCTTTTTGCTATTGCATCCTTTGGTTTTATCTGTGGCATGATGCAAATTGCTCCTCATCAGCGTGCGCGTAATAAGGTTGAATCTTTGATTATTATTGGCTTGATTTGTGCTTCTATCGTTGCAGTTTTGACAACAATAGCCATTGCACTTTCTATGTTTTTTCAGACAATAAGCTTTTTTCAGTCTGTATCTTTTTCAAATTTCTTTTTAGGAACGGTTTGGGATCCACGTTTTTCTGCGAGTGGTTCAAGCAATGAAGTGGGACAATTTGGTTTAATACCGCTCCTTGCTGGTACACTTTATATTGCATTTGTCGCTATGCTTTTTGCTGTACCTATAGGATTATTTTCAGCTCTTTATATGGCTGAATATGCTTCTACGCGATTGCGTGCAATTGTGAAGCCATTGCTAGAAGTTCTTGCTGGCATCCCAACTATTGTTTATGGTTTTTTTGCTTTGAAGGTTGTCGGACCATTTTTATGTGATCTTTCTGCTTCTCTTTCAGATGGAGGTAGTTTTATTATGGCACAAAGTGTTTTGACTGCTGGAGTTGTGATGGGAATTATGTTGATTCCTTTTGTTTCTTCTTTATCGGATGATGTTATTATAGCTGTTCCACGCATTTTACGTGAAGGTTCTTATGGTTTAGGAGCAACGCAATCTGAAACAATTAAGAAAGTGGTTATACCAGCAGCGCTTCCAGGAATTATTGGGGCAATTTTGTTAACGGCATCACGAGCCATTGGAGAAACAATGATTGTGGTTTTGGCGGCAGGTGTTGCTGCAAATTTAACACTCAATCCTTTTGAGGCAATGACTACAATGACTGTTAAGATTGTTAATCAATTGACTGGTGATTTTGAGTTCAACTCTCCACAAACTTTGGTGGCTTTTGCCTTGGGGATGACACTCTTTGTTATGACACTTTTGATGAATATTCTGGCTCTTTATATTGTGCGTAAATATCGGGAAACATATGAATGAATGAGAAAATTCTTTTTCCTCATCGCAATATTCGTCTCAGGCGTCGATATTGGGCTGAACGTCGCTTTCGAGCCTATGGTTTGATAGCTATTTTTATTGGTTTATTTTTTTTATTTGCACTTTTATGGTCTATCATTAGTCAAGGTTATACAGCTTTTTTTCAAAGTCGAATAACGTTATCGATTTATTTAGATGAAAAAATCATTGATCCAAACGGTCAACGTGAAACGAATCCACAGGTTCTCGTAACAGCGAATTATCCGATTCTTGTACGCAATGCTTTGGCAAAGAAACTTGATATCGATCAAAATGATCGAGCCTCTCTACGAGATATTAACCGTATGTTTTCAAATGGTGTACGTGTTCAAATTCGTAAAATGGTAACAGAGAATCCAAAACTGATTGGCACAATGCAAACAATTAAAGTTTTGGCATCTGCGGATATCGATTCTGCTTATAAGGGAAAGATTGATTTGCGTGTAGCAGAAAAAAACCGTAAAATTTCTAATCGACAAGTAGAATGGATAAAACGTTTAGCACATGATGGTACGCTTTATAAAACATTTAATGTTGGTTTTTTTACGTTTGGTGCTTCAAGTCGTCCTGAGATTGCAGGATTAGGTGTTGCGATAATCGGTTCCCTTTATATGATAGGCATTGTTTTATTGGTTTCACTTCCGCTAGGCATAGCAACGGCTCTTTATCTGGAAGAATATGCACGCAAAAATAAATTTGCAGATTTTATTGAAATTAATATAAATAACCTTGCAGCTGTTCCTTCGATTGTATTTGGTCTTTTAGGTCTTGCAGTTTTTATTAATTTTTGGGGATTACCACGTTCTGCTTCTTTTGTTGGTGGTCTTGTTTTAGCGCTCATGACGCTCCCTACGGTTATTATTGCAACGCGTTCTGCTTTGCGTGCTGTTCCTCTCTCTATTCGTGCCGCTGCTTTAGGGTTGGGGGCATCAAAGACACAAATGATTTTTCATCATGTTGTTCCTTTAGCAGCGCCTGGTATTTTAACAGGAACAATTATTGGAGTAGCTCAGGCTTTGGGTGAAACTGCACCTTTGCTTTTGATTGGCATGGTTGCTTTTGTTGTTGATATTCCTACAACCCCCATGGATCCAGCAACAGCTTTGCCTGTTCAAATTTTTATGTGGGCGGGTGAAGCAGAACGCGCTTTCGTGGAAAAAACGTCAGGGGCTATTATTGTATTAATGGTTTTTCTTACAATCATGAATATTTCTGCGGTTTTTTTACGTCGGCGATTTGAACGTCGCCAGTAATTTTAATAAAATAACAACTTTGATAAGATTTTTGTAAGGTGGTTTTTTTATAATGAAGATTAAAATGCGTGGTCAGGATGTCAAGGTTTCTTATGGAGACAAAGAAGCACTCCATGGTATTACACTTGATATTCCTGAACATCAAGTAACAGCTTTGATTGGTCCATCAGGATGTGGGAAGTCGACTTTTTTGCGTTGTTTTAATCGTATGAATGATACGATTGAAGACGCTAAAGTAACGGGTTTTATTACCTTAGATGGTGAGAATATTTATGACCAGGGGATTGATGTTGTAGAATTGCGCGCTCGTGTTGGAATGGTTTTTCAAAAGCCTAGTCCTTTTCCAAAATCTATATTTGATAATGTTGCGTATGGTCCACGCATTCATGGTTTAGTTAAAACGCGCTCTGAATTGCATGATGTTGTTGAAAAGAGTCTGAGACAGGCTGGTTTATTTGAAGAAGTCAAAGACCGTCTTCATGATCTTGGCACAAGTTTATCAGGAGGACAACAACAGCGTTTGTGTATTGCGCGTGCCATTGCAGTGAATCCTGAAGTTATTTTGATGGATGAGCCTTGTTCAGCTCTTGATCCTATTGCGACGGCACGGATTGAAGAACTTATTGATGCATTACGGCAAAATTATACAATTGTTATTGTAACACATTCCATGCAACAGGCCGCACGTGTTTCTCAATATACGGCTATGTTTCATTTAGGGTATTTGGTGGAAGTTGGTGAGACTGAAATGATCTTCACTTCACCAAAAGAACAACGAACGCAAGATTATATTACGGGGCGTTTTGGATAGGTGAATTGAGGAGTATAGGCAATGTCGATGAATCATACTGTCCGTTCTTATGATGCAGAACTAAAATATTTAAAAGCAAGGATTACAGAAATGGGAAACCATGCAGAAAGAATGATTGAACGTTCTGTTGCATCGGTTATGTGTAGTGATCTTCAACTTGCAACAGCAGTGATTGCTGATGATGTGTTTTTAGATGAAGCTGAACGTGATATTGATGAAAAAGCGGTTGCTATTATTTGCAAACGCCAACCGATGGCTGTTGATTTGCGTGAAATTATTGGAGCCATTCGGATTTCTTCTGATCTTGAACGGATTGGGGATATGGCTAAAAACATTGCTAAGAGGACTGTTGCACTTACAGAAATACGTCAATCTACATCCTTTTATCATGGGCTTGAAACAATTGCAGCTTTAGCCCTCAATCAATTAAAAGAAGTTTTAAATGCTTATACGAGTCGCCTCTTAGAGCGTGTTGATTCTGTGCGTGAGCGTGATGAGAAGATTGATGCTTTGTATACTTCTCTTTTTCGTGAACTTTTGACGTATATGATGGAAGATATGCGCAATATTACAGTTTGTACACACTTACTGTTTTGTTTAAAAAATATTGAACGAATTGGTGATCATGTTACCAATATTGCTGAAATGTTGCATTATATCATAACAGGTTACCATATGTCTTCTGATCGTCCTCGCGATGACCTTACTTATAGAGTTGGGATAGGTGAGAGAAAAATAGATTAAAATTTATATTAAAGGGGATATCTGTGTTATTTTTTTAATCTTGATATAAAAGTTTTCTTACCCAAATTTTTTTGTATGCAAATTGGGTGATAGAGTGTGCGGGGCTTATTTTATTGGGATTGAAACATAAGGGTTGTTATGGACCTATATTTGGCTATGAAAATCAACAATATTGATTTGTGAATTAAGAGTTTTTTATTTTTTATTTTGCATAAGCTATTTTTTGATTATTGCTTGTATTAAAATTTTACTGAGTGGTAATACTTAGCGGTGTACTTTATTTAGAGATACAGTTAAAGCTCATTTCAAAATTTGAATAGCTTAGAGATTATTAGGAATGTTTTGCATAAGATGAAAAAAAATCGTTGGAATATTTTTGTTACCTGTTGCGTAGTACCGTTAGTTGTTGTGGGCTGTGTTTCAAATCATTTAGATGCTAGCAAAATAAAGAAAAATAAGAAAAAAACAGTTACATACCCATTGACAGAGCATCAATGCCTTATGCGTGCAATGTATTTTGAATCAAATCGCACAAGCCGTGAAGGTATGATTGCTGTTGGGACAGTTGTTATGAATCGTGTTAATTCAACTGCTTATCCTAAGACGATTTGTGGTGTTGTTGGTCAATATAAGCAGTTTGCTCCCGGTGTGTTAACGCGTCCTATGACGGAGAAAGCGTCTGTCGCTCGCGCAAAAGAGGCTGCTGATGCTGTTTTACGAGGTGAACGGGATAAGAGAGTTAGACATGCTAAGTTTTTTCATACGGCTGGTTTGTCTTTTCCTTATAGAAATATGCACTATGTTCGTATTGCGGGAGGAAATGCTTTTTATGAAAAACGATCACCTGATGGGTCACTTCAAGTTCCTACCAATAATCGCCCTTATGATGTTGCTTATGCTTTTGCTCAAGAATATTCTGGTAATGTACCAAGCTTTGTAGATGAGGGGTTAGAAAGTAGGGAGATAAAAACAGAAAAAAGTGCATCTCCTTCGACACAGGTAACGCAATCCAAGACAATACATTCTACGTCTTTTGCTATGGTACAGCTTGATAAAGTTCCCATTCCTACCTATGCACCTCAATATTTAGCCAGGAAAGAGGAAAATAAATCGTTTATGGTATTACCCTCATCAGATCAGTTAAATGCAATTGTTGCAATGTTAGAAAAACGGTACACAAACTGAGAGTGTGTGCACGGACAAGAAAGAGTTTTACAATCTATAGTGGTTTATGAATTAAGTGAACCTTTTAGCAATAATGCTATTCACAAATATCTATGGAGAAAGTAAATTCAAAGGATTTTGAAAAACAATTTAGAATATAACGACGTAAAGAACGCATTTTATTTAAATAAGAGTCTTAGTAATGTACTTTGATATTCATGAAACAATTTCGTCTGAAATGCTTAATCGTCTTGCAGAAATTACAGTAAAAGTGGGGGTGAATTTACAAGAGGGGCAGGATCTTGTTTTGACTGCTCCAGTTTCAGCAGTACCTTTTGTTCGGCGTATCGCATATCATGCTTATAAGGTTGGTGCTGGTGTTATTATACCAATTTTTAGTGATGATATGTTAGCGCTTACTCGTTTTAAAAATGCTCATGCAGCGAGTTTTGATTGCGCTCCTTCTTGGCTCTATAAAGGAATGGCGGAAGCTTTTGAAAATGGGGCAGCGCGTTTAGCGATTGTTGGTGATGATCCTTTGCTGCTGTCCAATCAAGATTTTGACAAGGTTTCGCGTTTGAATAAGGCAACTTCATTGGCTTATCAGCCTGCTTTTCAGAAGATAGCGAATTTTGCTATAAATTGGTCGATTGTTGCTTACCCAACGGCAGGGTGGGCTGAGGCGATATTTCCTTCTTTACCACTTAATGAGGCGATTAAAAAATTAGCTGATGCAATTTTTTCTGCTTCACGTGTTACAAAAGAAGATCCAGTGCGCGCGTGGACTATCCATAATGAAACTTTGAAGAAACGGTCATCTTGGCTTAATGAGCAGCGTTTTTCTGCCTTACACTTCACGGGGCCAGGTACTGATTTGACAGTTGGTTTGGCAGATGATCATGAGTGGCATGGTGGTGCATCAGTGGCTAAAAATGGTGTTGTTTGCAATCCTAATATTCCGACAGAAGAAGTTTTCACAACTCCTCATGCTTATAAGGTTGAAGGTTTTGTTCGTTCAACGAAGCCACTTTCCTATCATGGAACATTGGTTGATAATATTGAAGTACGTTTTGAAGCAGGGCGTATTATTGATGCCCGTGCATCAACAGGTCAAGATGTTTTGCAACAGATTTTGCAAAGTGATGAGGGTGCAAGCCGGTTGGGTGAAGTTGCCCTTGTGCCTCATTCTTCACCAATTTCCAAGAGTGATTTCCTTTTTTATAATACCTTATTTGATGAAAATGCTGCATGTCATATTGCTTTAGGGCAGTGTTATTCCAAATGCTTTTTAGATGGAGATTCATTGACATCAGAAGAGATTACAGCGCGTGGTGGTAATAAAAGTGTCCTTCATATTGATTGGATGATTGGTTCTGATGAAATTGATATAGATGGCATTACCCAGGATAGTGTAAGAGTTCCTGTATTTCGTAAGGGAGAATGGACTTAGATCCTAATATATGTCGTAAAATACTTTTATTAGGGATGGAGTGGTATGTAAGCCTCATTTATTTATTAGGTATTTTTAGAGTGCGTGGTGAATGTTCAAGGAAGGGCTTGGCTATTGTGAGACTTTAAGTTCAGTAAAGTCACATAAGTAGGAAGCCAAGTGAAATCCATTCGACAAAATTTAGGCTCTTTACAGCTCAGATGCAGTGGTATCTTCATTCTTCAATGGAGGGGGGGAAGTTAGTTTATCAGTTATATGATTTGGGAAATGTATAGTTGTTAAAGGAGAGAGATGCCTGAACTTCCCGAAGTAGAGACCGTTCGTCGTGGACTTGAGTCCGTTGTAATTGATGCAAAGATAGTATCTGTCAAACTTAATCGTAAAGATTTGCGCTTTCCTTTTCCTGCGGATTTTTCTGAGCGCCTTATCGGCAGAACAATTATACAACTTGATCGGCGTGCGAAATATTTGTTATTTCATCTTTCACAGGAAGAAACGATTTTAAGCCATTTAGGAATGTCTGGTTCGTGGCGTATCGAGGATGATTTTTTAAGAAAAGCTTTTTCAACTACAAGTAAATTAGTTAAGCATGATCATTTTGTCATGGATGTTCAGACCAGGAATAATGAAATTTATCATCTTATTTATAATGATGTGCGTCGCTTTGGGTTTATGCTTTTAATCGATACAAAGAAGCTTTATGATCATCCGCTTTTAAATAAGCTAGGACCTGAACCTATGAGTAATTTGTTTTCTGGTCGTTATTTACAAAAGGTTTTTGTTAATAAAAAAATGTCTCTCAAGAGTGTTTTACTTGATCAGTCTATTGTGTCAGGTCTTGGAAATATTTATGCTTGCGAAGCACTTTGGCGAAGTCGTTTATCTCCACAACGTGGTGCATTTACGTTGGCATTGAAAACAGCACGTGCACGTGAATTTGCAGATTTCTTAGCACAGAATATCCGCAATGTGATTTCTGAAGCCATTTTTTCTGGTGGCTCTTCTTTACGTGATTATATGCATATAGATGGTTCACTTGGTTATTTTCAACATACTTTTTCAGTTTATGGACGAGAAGGCAAGGAATGTTTGGAATGTGGAACACCTATTAAACGTATTTTACAGGCTGGACGTTCAAGCTTTTACTGTTCACAGTGTCAAAAATGAATAAGATGTCTTGCAAAATTCTGCAAGAGGCTTAAAGTCAAGTTCTTATAATTATATAAATATACGAGGCTTGAGAGTTTTTTTATGCTGCATAAAGTATTAACACATCTTGATGAAAATATAGAAGAGAGCCTTGAACGCCTTTTTTCTCTTTTACGTTTCCGATCAATTTCTACAGACTTGGCTTATAAGGATGAATGTCGTAAAGCAGCTGATTGGTTAGTAGAAGATTTAAGAACAATAGGCTTTGAAGTTTCACGGCGCGATACACCTGGGCATCCAATGGTTGTTGGACATCATCTAGGACCTTCAGATGATTGTTTACATGTGTTATTTTATGGACATTATGATGTTCAGCCTGTTGATCCATTAAGTTTATGGGAAGACGATCCGTTTAACCCTTCCTTAAAAGAAAAAGAAGGAGAAAAGGTTATTTGTGCTCGTGGAGCTTCTGATGATAAAGGTCAGCTGATGACTTTTATTGAGGCATGTCGTGCGTTTAAGAAAGAAACGGGGAAACTTCCCATTAAAGTTACTGTTTTATTTGAGGGAGAAGAAGAAAGTGGCTCTCCTTCTCTCGTTCCTTTTTTAAAAGAAAATAGGGATGAGCTTAAGGCTGATTGCGCGTTGATTTGTGATACAGCAATGTGGAATGCAGATACACCATCTGTTTGTATTGCTCTTCGGGGTATTTTAGGGGAAGAGATTACGATTACGGCAGCTAATCGTGATTTGCATTCTGGGGCTTTTGGAGGGGTAGCTGCTAATCCTATTCATATTTTAACGAGAATCTTAGCAGGACTTCATGATGACAATGGTCGGGTAACGCTTGCAGGTTTTTATGATGGGGTTGAAGAAACCCCTTCACAGATTTTGCAGTCATGGAATGCATTGAATTGTACTGCTGAAAATTTTCTTGGTCCTATAGGACTTTCCATTCCTGTTGGTGAAACAGGGCGGAGTATTTTAGAACTTGTATGGGCGCGTCCTACAGCAGAAGTTAACGGAATTAGTGGTGGTTATGAAGGAGAAGGAATGAAAACGGTTATTGCTTCTCAAGCGAATGCGAAAGTATCTTTTCGTTTAGTGCATAACCAAGATCCAGAGAAGATACGTCAAGCTTTCCGTCATTATGTGTGCAGTCTTATTCCTGCTGATTGTACTATTGAGTTTAAGGGGTATGGTGGTTCTTCTGCAATTCAAATTCCTTATGATTCACCCTTTATCAAGACAGCAAAAGAAGCTTTATCGCAAGAATGGGGCAATCCTGCTGTGCTCGATGCTATGGGGGGATCAATACCGGTTGTTGGAGATTTTCAGTCAATTCTCGATATGGAATCTGTTTTGGTTGGATTTGCATTGTATAATGATCGTATACATTCTCCCAATGAAAAATATAATTTAAAATCGTTTCATAAAGGGCAGCGGTCTTGGGCGCGTATTCTTGCAGCTTTGGCAAATAGGAGGGTATATGGCTGAGATTCGTGTTCATCAAGGTGATTTATCCACTTTAGACAATTATAAAACCGATGCCATTGCGATTGATACCGAAACTTTAGGGTTACAACCGCATCGTGATCGTTTATGTGTTGTTCAGCTTTCTTCTGGGGATGGTACTGCTGATATTATACAAATTGCTAAAGGGCAAAAGAGTGCACCTAATTTAGTTAAGCTTCTTGAAGATAATGCGGTTACCAAAATATTTCATTTTGGACGTTTTGATCTTGCTATTTTAGCGTATACATTTGGCGTTATGCCAGAGACTGTTTTTTGTACGAAGATCGCTTCAAAACTCACGCGTACTTATACGGATCGTCATGGCTTGAAAGAGATTTGTAATGAATTACTGAATGTGAATATTTCTAAACAGCAACAATCTTCGGATTGGGCGGCAGAAACGCTATCACAGGCACAAATTGAATATGCTGCATCGGATGTGTTATATTTACACCGTTTAAAAGTTATATTTGAAGAACGCTTAAGACGTGAAGAGCGAGAAAGTATTGCTAAGGCATGCTTTCAATTTTTGCCTATGAGAGCTAGGCTTGACCTTTTAGGATGGCCGGAAGTTGATATTTTTTCGCATAGCTAACTTTAAAAATTGGTTTTAAATGAAGTTAATTGTTGATGCGATAGGATAAAGTGTCCATAATATACAAATTGAAGTTTAGGCAATAAAAATACATTGACAAATTCATATTTTTTGTCTTTGGAATAACTGTTATTTGAAAAAAGCAATTTTGAGGAGAAGTTGAGAATATACGCGAGGTTAGAAGGCTTAATATATAAAGGCAAACAAGATTACATTGGGCTATGCAAAAAACTAAGCCTAAAAAAGTGAGCTAGACACAGGTTAGTAAGAGCGCTTTTTATCAAGTCAAAGTGTTATTATAGCTTTTGCATTTAAACAAGTTTATAAGAAAGTGCCCCCTTTAAAAGAGTTTTATACATTTTTCAACTTCATTTATGATAGATAAATGATTAATTTTGCTTAGTGCGTCATGAACAAGTTTGAAATGAGAAAATTTTACAACGTTTAAGGATCCATTGAATATGGAGCATTATATAATTATGTTTATAAATTAATGTTTTGTTGTGATGTTTGCGTAGCTTATTGTTATCAGATGCTGTTTCGTATCTTTATTCATTGCCAAACAAATGATTTCTATGTTGGCAGAGTAGGGCAATTTACATTTATTTTAAAATCAAAATGGTTCTCAAATTTGCTTTTTTGAGGATTCTCATTTTTATTGATCAACATGTTATTTTTCTTTGGAAATTTGCAATGAAAGCCCTAGATAAAATCCATTATGGATATTTTTATAGGGTTACATTGATGAACATAAAATATTTTATTACAGTTTTTGCTACTTTTGCTTCAATATCTGCAGCTCAGGGATCTCCTTTTTTGTCCTTTCAAAAGTTAATACAGGGCATATCTGCTTCTGCTTTTCCTATAGATCATTTTTCTCGTGAACAGTCTAACAAAATTTTATCTGAAGTTTTTCAAATGGAATTTTCTTGCAGAAATAACAGCAAATGCGTAACAACAGCTAAGTTAGTTCCTGTGGCATATTCTCGTAAAAAAAGAGGTCATAGACCTCAAAAAGGAACAGGGAAAAGAGGACGGCCAAACTTATTTATAAGAAGTCCAATGAGTTTTTAAAAAGTGAAAAAACAATGTCAAGAGGTGTTGTATATGCTTTGGAATTGAAGAAGGGGAGAATTTTTATCGCTTGAAAAATAGGGGGGATTTGTTTTCAAAGGGTATTATGATTGTGTAGGGTGGGGAGGAAGACGGTTATTCGGAAAAGAGTGTAGGTAGGTGGATTTTGGTGAAAAAATACACTGTAGAATGGCAATCGCTCGTTACAAAATTCACAGGTTTGGACGATATAACTGTATATTTGGAATTGCTCTGTTATACTGTAAATACTGCCGTTTGAAGTATGGTTATATAAAGCGTGTAAAATTCTTTGATTAAGTATTTTTAGAGGGAGTGGTGGATTAAGGATAGGACTTGTCTAGAGAGCCTTTAGTTAAGTGAATCACACATGTATAGGAAACCCAGAGAAACTCGTTTGACAAAAATCTGGGATGTTTGCATACAAGATTTGAGAGGATACTTCATTAAAATGGAGGGGAAAACAAAACAATTTTAATCTTTAATAGTATATTTCGACTATAAAATTTATCAAATATTTTTTATTTAGCACTGATTCAGAATATCAAATATTTTTTCTGCCAAATTCATAATTTTTAAAGTAGGATGCAGTTTGAAAACTATAAGAAAGATTGCTCATTTTTTGAGCTTTAAAGGTTTTTATATAAATTTTAATATTTATCATATTTATGTGCGATACAAAGAGTGTTCTTTAAAATGATGAAAAAATAATCAAATAGCTATTCGCATTTGGTTATGCAAAGGGTGAGGCTAAAAGTTTTGTTGGTGTGAATTTAAATAGAACGGTTACATTTGGTATTGTAACAGTCTTTTCTGTTTTTGATATTGAGAGTATTCATCGGAAGCATTTTTAGCTTTTTAAAATGGCTTTATTTATCCATACCACACTTGCTCTTTTGTGAGGTGCGGGAGGGTGATTTTGATTGCTTTAATATAAGAGATCTTTTTCCATTATAAATATATGACATTTTTCATGTCAATAGCATATGCTTTCCACGGAAGATATCTATAACGCAGATTTTTTTGCAAAATTTATACAAGCGAGAAAATGTGAGGAGATAGAGATCATTTGTGCATTGGCGTAGTTTAATTTTCATTTATTACGGATCAAGCATTAAAGATGTTTTGATTGGCTTTTTGTTTTTTTTATGAGTGTATCATTTTTGCTACAGATATCTGGAGAAGGGGCTCTATATGAAATGGTGTGTTCAAAAATATTCAGCTATGGAGAGAAAATATGAATATGAAATGGTTAATAACAGCTTCTACTTTCGCTTTTGTTTCAATTTCAGTGGCGCAGGCAGCAGATGTTATTGTTCCCCCACATCCAACACCTGTTGCTCCTGTTATTGTTTCCCCAACTTTTTCTTGGACAGGTTTATATCTTGGTGGGCAGATTGGTGGTTTTTCGAGTAAAACGAAGATGGATATTCTCAGTAAAGGACAAAAGATTCCGGTAAGTGATGATTTTTTGCCTAAACTATCAGGTTTCATGGGTGGCATTTATGCAGGTTCCAATATTGATCTCGGCAATGGTCTTATTTTAGGTGTTGATACAGATATCATGTGGTCTAATAAAGATGATACGAAGACAGGAAAAACATATGTTATTGCTCCAGATCATGTAAATTATATTAAAAAGATGTTAAGAGAATCTGGAATTAACATTGGTGAGGATGCACTTCTAGAGGGTGCTAAACGAACCCACAGTTTCATTTTTAAAGAAAAATGGGCTGGTGCAACGCGTGTCCGTATTGGTTTTGCAGCTGAGCGCATTATGCCTTATGTTGCTGGTGGTATTGCTTATACACAGCTTCAAGATAGTGCAGTAGTTTCAATAACAGATAAAAATTCAGATAAAGTAATAGCTTCTGGTACTCTGTCCGATGAAACAAAGACCTTTGTTGGTTATACTCTTGGTGCTGGTGTTGATTTAGCAATGACCAATAATGTTATTGTTCGTGCGGAATATCGTTACTCAGATTTTGGTAAAAAGAAATTCTCAAATAATCAATATGAGACTTCCTACAAAACCAATGATTTCCGTGTTGGTGTTGCTTACAAATTTTAATAGATGGTAAATTAAATGATGAAAAGGCTCTGTCAACGACAGAGCCCTTGTTATTTTCTGTTGCTATATTATCACATAACGCATAATTTATTGCGGATGTGAAAAGATATTATTTGGATTTTCTTAAAAAAAATTCATAAATAATAAATAAAAAATTCATTTAAAATCAATAAGTTATTTATATTTTCATAGCTTGCAGTTTCTTGTGCAAAGTGAAGCTATGAAGTGGTTTTATTTTGAGTGCCTCCTTCATTTTCTGCGATTGTATCATTTTTACTACAGCTTTTCTTTCTGTAAACTTATAGTATTGTCTCAATAGTAAATTTAGGAGCAAAGTTTATGAATATAAAATCTTTAGTAACAACTTCTGTCATCGCTATGATTTCAGCTTCTGCAGCACAAGCTGCTGATGTTATCGTCCCTCGCGAAACAGCTTCAGCAGTCATCGCAGCAGCCCCTTCATTTTCTTGGACAGGTTTTTATATTGGTGGTCAAGTTGGCAATTTTTCGAGTAAAACTAAAGTAACTGTTTCAGATACAGACAGAGAATTTTCTACAAAAGATAACACGCCTAGACCTTCTGGTTTCATGGGAGGTATTTATGCAGGGTCTAACGTAGACCTCGGAAATGGTCTTGTTCTCGGTGTTGAAACTGATGCAGTTTGGGCAGACCGTGAAGAATCAAAAAAATTCCGTAGCTTTACTCTTACTAACACTCAAGCAGAAACTTTTAATAATGCTCTTGAAAAAGCTAAGGTTAACCTAGAAGGTTTACAACGGTTTGAAGCTGGTGACAAGATAACGGAAATGCACAGTTACAGAGAAAAATGGTCTGGTGCTACACGTGTTCGTATTGGTTTTACTACGTTTGATCGTATTATGCCTTATGTTGCTGGTGGTATTGCTTATGCGCAGGTACAGGGTATACAATCAGTTTCAGGATCTAGATTAAACGTTATGCCAAGTGGAAGCAATAATGCAAATAATGCAGGTGATGCAGGTGATGCAGGTGATGCAGGTAATACAGTTAGTCAAAAAATGTCAATTCAAAGAAACCTAAATAATGGGAATAACATAAATTTGACTGGTGGTACTTGGGCTAATGACACGAAGACAATGGTTGGTTTCACTGTTGGGGGCGGTGTTGATTTTGCAATGACAGATAATATTCTTTTGCGTGCAGAATACCGTTACTCCGATTTTGGTAAAAAGAAATTCGCAGATGATGCACATGAATTCGAATACAAAACCAATGATTTTCGTGTAGGTGTTGCTTACAAATTTTAATTTCGTAAAAATAAAGTTATAAGCACAAAAAAATATTAAGGTCTCGTGTAACGAGACCTTTATTTATTAGCCTTTTATTTTTATTTGTCTCATTTTGTATTACAAGACTTAAGGAAAAAATTATATTATTAGAGGGTGAATTGATATTCTATATCGATTTTATCATTACTAATTAATAAAATCCTATATTGTTGCTGCTATATAAAAACATTCAATTAATTTCAGAAACAGGAAAAGATCATAACCAATAAATAACCTTAGCTTATTTTATTTGTTAGATTAAAGTGAGCATATGACATATATTTGTCGACTTAGTCTCTGAAGCAGGAAGACAATCTAATTAGGAAGAATGGAAGGTTATAAAGATAGAAACCAGTTTCCAACTTTACTATCTTTTCTCAGCTTAGCTTTATAGCTTTCAAAAACATTTAGAGCAATGCCTTTTAAATAATGAAGATGTTTTGTTCTTTAATGGGATTGCACTTCTCATGTAAAAAACGCTCTGAACGAAATGCACTTGTTATTGCTTATTGCATCTTCACACATTTATTTTCAAGAAATATTTCCCAAGTTATATCACATTCACCTCATGGCAACATCTGTGAATGATCTAGAACGATAAAGTTCTTAATATAATATGAAATTTCTTAAGTATCCTCTACTTTTACGGTTAATAATAAAAAGCAAAATAGATTATTATACACTTTTCTAGCTATCAGTATTGCTGTGGACAAACTTTAGTTGTGAAGTACGCTCATGAGAGGTATTTTTAATCTTGCTTTCAATGTTGTTGATCCACATGTTTATCTTGTTTATGATATATCAAGTGACATGGTTTTGATTGATTCAACATAAGCAGGTTTTAAAGTAAGCACATTCTCCAATATTAGTTTTTTTCATTCAATGTGCAAATAATAAGTTGTCATTATAAATCTAAAGTGATGTGGCAGGACAAAGATATTTCCGCAGCGAATCTAAGAATTTTTTTGTGAGTGTTTGATTTGATGAAAATTTAATGGCGTTTAATTTTAAAAAGGCAATGATAGGTTTCATGGTTTGTGTTAGCGTTGATTTGGCCATAATAGAAAACAATTTATAGTGTATAGAATACTGTTATTTAGATTTCAGTAAAAAGAACATTGTCATTAACAGTTTTGCGAAACTTTAACAAAAGTGAATTTAACTATAAGATATATAATTTCAGTGTGATTTAGTTTACAAATTCTCATTGGATGCAAAACTAAATAGTTAAGAATCCTTCTTTTTAGAATTTTTTATTTTTTTGTGAGTGTGTTATTTTTGCTACAGATATTTTAAAAAAGATGCTCTATATACATTTCATTTTGGATATTTGGAGAGATTATATGAATACAAAACGTTTAATAACAGCGTCTATTTTTTCTTTAATTTCAGCTTCTACAGCGCTAGCTGCTGATGTTTTGATTCCCCATCAATCAGCTTCATCAACTTCTTCTACTATTGTTGCTCCTACTTTTTCATGGACGGGTCTTTATTTAGGTGTTCAAGCTGGTGGTTTTTCAAGCAAGGCTGATATGGCTCTTGTTGGTCGAGACAAGAGTTTACTACTGGATAAAGAGTTCTCTCCTAAACTTTCGGGTTTTGTAGGTGGTTTTTATGCAGGCTCTAATATTGATCTCGGTGATAACTTTGTTTTTGGTATCGATACAGATTTAATACTTTCTGGAAAAAAACACACAAAGACCATTTCGATAGGTGCAGTTGATAGTGCTACAGTAGAGAATGCAGTAGTAAGATCTCGCAGATCAGCAGAAGTTACTTCATCGGTAAGCACACCTGCATCAGCAGTACAAACGTCAAGTGGAAAAGCACAAGTATCTGAAGAAAAATCTACATCACCAGACGTACAAACCTTGCCAACATCGACAATAGAGACGGCATCAGCGGGATCAAAAACAGTAGAAAAAAAGCAATCCACAGAAGTTAGAGGAACCGATTCAGCAACAAGGCCCACGGCAACGACACAATTAAAGAGAGGAGCGCAAAAGAAAGGAGAGGGAGTGCAAGTTAGATCTAAACCAGCATCCTCCACCACTAAGACAAGCTCAGAACAAACAACATCATCTTCATTAGGAAGATCAGATACAGGGCAGTTATTGGTAAGCAAGGTAAGTGAAACATCTCCAGTCACATCTGAACCAGCATCTTCCAGTGCAAGGGAAAACGGATCAAAGCAGCCGCTTTCTTTAGCAAGATTAGCTACAGGGGAGCAATCATCGGGAGCAGAGGTAAGTGAACAGAAAACACCTGTAAAAACGGTTGAAAAAGCATCAGGATCATCAGCTATCTCATCAACAGGATCAGAATCAAGTCAACCGGCTGCAAAATTGCCTACATCGGTACAATCATCAGGAGCAGAAAAAACAGTACCAAGTTCACCACTTACGCTAGCGAGATCAGGAGCATCTGGATCAGATCAAAAAACTTCCAATGGAACAAACGCAGGTCATCATAGCATTCAGGGTGATAGTGGAAATAATGCTCATGTGCGTGTTTCCTCTAATGGAACTGGACATAATGTTAATCCGCATGCTGTATCTTCCGGAAGTGGTCATGGCTCTGGCGCTCATCCACATGGTTCTCGTCCTCATGGTGGACAGAATGTGGCTGGACAGGGTGCACAAAATACACAAGCGGTGGCTAAGAGCGACTCCAGTGTATATGGTCTAGAACAAATAAAAAAGGTGGCTTCTGAACTTGGTTTTAATCAAGAGGATGAAGTTGAAACTTTAAATCATACTTTCAAACAAAAGTGGGGTGGTGCTACACGGATACGTATCGGGTTTACTGCTGATCGTTTTATGCCTTATCTTGCTGGCGGTATTGCTTATGGACAGTTCCAAGATATTGTATCATTATCGGTTAAAAATGAAGATGGGAAAATTGTTTCTTCTAAGAATCTAACCGATGAAACCAAAGCCATGATTGGTTACACTCTTGGTGGTGGAATTGATTTTGCAATGCTAGATAATGTAATTGTACGTGCAGAATATCGTTACTCTGATTTTGGAAAAAAGAAATTTGCAAAAGAAAAATTTGAAATTAACTACAAAACCAATGATTTTCGTGTTGGTGTAGCTTACAAATTCTAATCTTTTTAAAGAGTAAATTTTTAAAAGGTTCCACTGAATAGTGGAGCCTTTATTTTTTAAAAGTCATTTTTTAGTTTCTTTTCTTGTGAATTTTATGATAAAGCCCCTGAAGTGTGATGATATATTTCCTTGATCACTGCTTAATGCGAATGATAAGTTCGGCTTTCCCTATAAATAAAACCAGAGTTGCAGGGTTCAGGGAAGTTATACAAAAATGAAATCGTAAAAGTGGACAGGAATATTTCACAATGACTGTGAAAAATGAAACAGTAGATTATTCAAAAACTCTTTATCTCCCACAGACAAATTTTCCTATGCGTGCAGGGCTTCCGCAAAAAGAGCTTGAATTGATGGCGCGTTGGGAAAATATACAGCTTTATATGCAATTGCGCCAACAAGCAAAAGATCGTCCATTTTATATTCTTCATGATGGCCCACCTTATGCAAATGGTCATATTCATATTGGGCATGCTTTAAATAAAGTTTTAAAGGATGTGGTTATTCGTTCATTCCAAATGCGTGGTTTTAATGCAAATTATGTTCCTGGCTGGGATTGCCATGGGCTTCCAATTGAATGGAAAATTGAGGAAAAATATCGAGCACAAGGAAAAAATAAAGACGAGGTACCTCTTAATGAGTTTCGTCAAGAATGCCGTGAATTTGCGCAGCATTGGGTAACAGTTCAAAGTGAAGAATTTAAACGTCTTGGTGTTGTGGGAGATTTTAACACGCCTTATACTACAATGGCTTTTCATGCAGAAGCACGCATTGCGAGTGAATTATTAAAATTTGCTATGTCAGATCAGATTTATCGTGGTTCCAAGCCAGTGATGTGGTCTGTTGTGGAGCGTACAGCTTTGGCAGAGGCTGAAATTGAATATCATGATCATGAATCAGAGGTAATTTGGGTTAAGTTTCCTGTTTTTGAAGCAAATTCTGATGATTTATATGGTGCTTATGTCGTCATTTGGACAACAACACCGTGGACAATTCCTGCTAATCGTGCGGTGAGTTATTCTTCGCAGATTTCTTATAGTATTTATGAAATTGAAAGTTCTGAAAATGATTTTGGCCCTCAAGCGGGAGAAAAGCTTCTCTTTGCAGATGCTTTAGCTATGGGGTGTGCAGAAAAAGCCAAACTTGTTTTAAAGCGTTTGCGTGTTATTTCTACTGATGAATTGAAGACTCTTGTTCTTTCTCATCCACTCAAAGGTTTGGCTGGCGGGTATAATTATAAGATTCCGCTGCTTGAAGGGACACATGTGACAGAGAGCGCTGGTACAGGTTTTGTCCATACGGCCCCAAGCCATGGACGGGAGGACTTTGAAATTTGGAATGATTATAAGCCTTTATTAGAACTAGCGGGGATTGATTCATCTATACCATTTCCTGTTGATGATGCGGGTTTTTATACGAAAGATGTTCCGGGTTTGGGACCAGATCGTGAAGGAGGACCTGCACGTGTTATTGATGATAATGGAAAAATGGGAGATGCCAATAAAGAGGTCATTAACGCTTTAATTAAAGTGGATCGATTGTTTGCACGCGGTCGTTTAAAACATTCCTATCCTCATAGTTGGCGTTCGAAAAAACCCGTTATTTTTCGTAATACACCACAATGGTTTATTTCAATGGATAAAGATCTTGGAGATGGTTCAACTTTACGCAGTCGGGCTTTGGAAGCTGTTTCAAAAACACGTTTTGTGCCATCTTCTGGGCAAAACCGTTTAGCCTCTATGATAGAAGATCGTCCTGATTGGGTTCTGTCTCGTCAGCGTTCTTGGGGAGTCCCTATTTGTATTTTTGCCAACGAGGATGGTGTTGTTTTAAAAGATGAAGATGTGAACGAACGTATTTTACGGGCTTTTGAAGCAGAAGGGGCAGATGCATGGTTTGCTGAAGGAGCACGTGAACGTTTTTTAGGTGACCGTGCGCATGAGCCTTGGGTGCAGATTCATGATATTTTGGATGTTTGGTTTGATTCTGGAGCAAGCCATAGCTTTGTGTTAGAATATCGGGCTGATTTAAAATGGCCTGCAGATGTTTATTTTGAAGGTTCTGATCAACATCGTGGATGGTTTCAATCTTCTCTTCTGGAAAGTTGTGGTACGCGTGCTTGTTCTCCTTATAAGGTAGTAATCACACATGGTTTTACTTTGGATGAGCAAGGTAAGAAAATGTCTAAATCTTTAGGCAATACGGTTGTTCCGCAAGAAATCATTAAAACATCTGGGGCTGATATTTTTCGCCTTTGGGTGATGACAACAGATTATTGGGAAGATCAGCGTTTAGGCAAGAAAATTCTTCAGACAAATGTGGATTCATATCGTAAATTACGGAATGCAATTCGTTGGATGCTTGGAACTTTAGCGTATGATGAAGGAGAAAAAATATCTTATTGCATACTACCAGATCTTGAAAAATTTATATTGCATAGGCTTTTTGAACTTGATCAGTTAATTAATCGAGCTTACGATGAATTTGATTTTAAAAAGATTATGCGTGCCTTATTAGATTTTGCAATTACTGAGTTATCGGCATTTTATTTTGATATCCGTAAGGATTCTCTTTATTGTGATGCACCTTCATCACAAAAACGTAAGGCCTCCTTGCAGGTTGTCCGTGAGATTTTTGAACGTATGGTAACATGGCTTGCTCCAATGTTACCTTTTACTATGGAAGAAGCGTGGTTAGAGCGTTATCCAGAAAGCCAATCGGTGCATTTAGAACAATTTCGCTCTGTACCTGAAGAATGGCAAAACCAATCTTTGGCTGAGCGTTGGAAAAAAATTCGGCAGGTCCGTAAAGTTGTGACAGGTGCTTTAGAGCTTGAACGTGCTGATAAGCGTATTGGATCTTCTTTGGAGGCAGCTCCTATTGTTTTTATTTCCAATCCGGTTTTACGAGAAGCATTAGAAAATGTGGATATGGCGGAGGTCTGTATTACAAGTGCTTTAACAATTACGCAGGATACAGTGCCTGCCGATGCTTTTAGTTTGAATGATGTTGAAGGTGTTGGTGTATATCCAAAGAAGGCATTAGGAAAAAAATGTGCTCGATCATGGCGTTATACACAAGATGTTGGGAGTGATCTAGATTATCCGGATGTATCTGCTCGTGATGCAGCTGCTTTGCGGGAATTACAGATTCTTGGTAAGATTTAAAATTTTAAATCAAGGGAAAGAAGAGCAAGTAATTTTTTTGTATTGATGAATATAGTTTTTTGTGATAAAAGGTCACGTTCGTTGTTTTATTTGCAGGGGGGCTTTGTGTATGGACTGTTCTCTCATAAATAGCGAGAATATGAATCAGCCGTAGACTTAGGGAATGGAATAAGCAGTGAGAAAATGTGGAGTAAAAATATTTCTAATAGGGGTTTTAGGTATATGTTTTGTTTTAACGGGGTGCAATTTATCTGCTCCTACCTATGGTACCGATAAGCCAGTTTCGATGCAGTTTTTTGAAGATCTGGCTAATATTGCTTCATTAACGCCAACAAATAACAGCAGTCAGCTTGTTATGAAATCTCGTCCAAAGCTTGTGATACCCAATCCTAGTTCGCGCAGATTTTTACCAGTTCCTCAACAAGATAAATCGGTCAATGAAATAGCAGAATTGAAGAAGCATCGAGGAAGTATTCCTTTTTCTCACAAAGGGTCATCAGTTAATAGCGCTAGTTCAGAAAATCTTTCCCAGTTGAATGCTAAGCAACGACAGGAATATTTACGTCGTCAGAGAGCACAAGTTGGAAGTTCAAAATACCGTCGCTATCTCACTGAGCCGCCTTTAAGTTATCGTCAACCAGCAACAATTGCGCCTATTAGTCGATAGGGAAAAGACAAAATATTAAAGATATATGAAATATTTTTCTCATTACCTGATAATATCAAGATCTCCTTCGCGCAAAGTTATAAGGCTGCAAGAGGGTTGTTTATTTCCATGAAATAGCAATATGACAACAGCATTGAGAGCGTGGTTCTGTGGTTCCTTAAAAAGGAAACATCTATTAAATTTATTTCACAACGTTTCTCATGTGGATAGTATAGTGTAAAATCTATTGTTTTCTACGATCTTTGTGCTTATAAAAGAGAAAATTGGCGCCGGCATTTTATTTGCTGACTTTCAATGTTGCAACAACCTTTGCATTTGAGAGCATTCAGAAGAAACATTTATAGTCTTGTCTAAATCGTTTTAGTTAGACAGTAATGCTGCTTATGATGTGCCAAGCAAGTGATTTATTGATTCAACGTGAGAGTATTCCACGATATTTCAGACTTTATATTTTATATATAAGACAATGAACTATTTTCATAAATGAATGTGTCATCGAATAAAAGCAAGATGTGGAGTTTAAAAGAGTATGAGAAAAAAATATTTCGAAGTAACTTTTGCTCTATCAGAAGGTTTAATAATCTTTTTAAAGAAATAGGATAATTTTTAAAGAGTGAAAGTTATAGATGAAGAGTTGTTTTTAGTATCGCCTTTGTATAAAAAAATCTTTAAGTAATTGAGCAGCTTCTTTTTCCTTAAAACCAGAATAAGTTTCAGGTTTGTGATGACAGGTTGGTTGCTGATAAAAACGTGGGCCATTTTCTATAGCCCCTCCTTTGGGGTCGTTTGTTGCGTAATAGAGACGTCGTATGCGTGCAAATGAAATGGCAGCAGCACACATAGCGCAAGGTTCAAGTGTTACATAAAGATCGCAATCAGGAAGTCTTTCACGTTGCAATGTTTTGCAAGCTATCCGGATTGCGCGCATTTCTGCGTGTCCTGTAGGGTCATATGCAGATTTTATAAAGTTACCAGCGCGTGCAATGATAGCTTTTCCACGTGTAATGACAGCTCCTACGGGAACTTCATATTTTTTTGCAGCCCATTGTGCTTCTAAAAGGGCTATTTCCATAGGCGTCAAAGTCATCATATTACTTTCTATTGAAGGCATAGAAAATCTAAAGATTTCTCTTGATAAAGAATGCTATTGAATAAATAATTTATTCCGCTTTTATAATGAAAGGACTAACTCGATTTTTTTGAATATTTAAAACAAATTTGGACGTCAATAAATACATTATTGTCGTTAAAAGATAGAAAATGATAAATGATTATGCTACTTCCTCTTTCAGGATAAGCAGTATGGTGCATATAGACACTCGCCTAAGCATACTAGCAAAGATTGGTTTGAAATGCAAATGAATGAAAATAATGAGAGTGAACGAATTGCTAAGAGATTAGCACGTGCAGGTGTTGCATCACGGCGCGAAGCAGAGATGATGATTGTGGCAGGTCGTATTGTTGTTAATGGTAGAGCTGTGACGACGCCTGCTTTTAATGTTACTCGCTCTGATGTTATTACAGTTGATGGTAAACCTTTGTCTCCTATAGAACGAACGCGGTTATGGCTCTACCACAAGCCGGTGGGCCTTGTTACCACTCATCGTGATCCAGAAGGTAGGCCAACAGTATTTGATAATTTGCCGAAAGGAATGCCTCGTGTCCTTTCTGTGGGGAGACTTGATATTAACACGGAGGGGCTTTTGCTGTTAACTAATGATGGTGGTTTAGCACGTGTCTTAGAGCTTCCATTAACAGGGTGGGTACGAAAATATCGGGTTCGTGCTCATGGAAGAGTAAAACAAAGTACGCTTGATAAGCTAAAAAATGGCATTTCAATTGATGGTATTTTCTATGGTTCGATAGAGGCATCAATTGAACGTGAGCAAGGAGCAAATGTATGGCTTTCTGTAGCTTTACGTGAAGGAAAAAATCGTGAAATAAAGAACGTTTTTGGCGCATTAGGACTATCTGTCAATCGTCTAATTCGTATATCTTATGGTCCATTTCAGTTATCTGACCTAGAAGAAGGGGCAGTTCGTGAGCTAAAAGGTCGGATGTTACGTGAGCAATTGGGTGAGCGTTTGATTATGCAAGCTAATGCAGATTTTGATGCTCCTATTTTAAAGCCATTCTTAAATTCTGCAGTTGTTGCAAAAAAACAAAGCCATGAGGATCTTGCTGCTGTGAATGATGGTTGGATTTATTCAAGTGGAAGAGAAGTACAGCGCAACCAGCGAAGCAATTTTACAGAGCGTGGTCGGGTACGGTCAAGCACAAAACTTGATGAGAAATTTATGCACAAGGATAAGAATGTGGATGAAAAAACAAAGCGTTCTTTGTCTCGCTTTCGCCGTTCTAATGTTTGGATGGCTCCTGGTGTGCGTTCACAAAGTATGCGGAAGAAGTCTTTCTATAGTGAGGATAATTCCTATGGCTATAAGAGTGGTTTGCTTGGTCAGAGATCTTCTAATAGAGGTAAGAAAAAGCGGCTAGAGGAACAATTGCGAAAAGAGAGGGAGGCAGGATTTAATCAAAAATGGAGTAAAACACCTTACAGTAAGATGTGTGTTTCTAGAAAGAATAATGGTTTTTCTAGTCAAGCAGAGAAGTTTATGAAAGGCGGTCGTGATGAGCGTTCTTTTGAGAATAAGCGAAGAACGAAATCATTTAATGGTACTATGAAAAAATCCAAATCATATAGCAGCAACGTAAAAACTTTGAAGCGATTTGGAGGTCTGCGTGCGGATCATAGGAGGTAAATTTGCTGGGCGTGTTTTGTTTTCGCCTCTTAATCGGTCAATTCGCCCAACGAGTGATCGTACACGTGAAAGCCTTTTTAATATTCTTTCTAGCCGCGAAAAGCAATTTTGGATTAATAAACGTATCCTTGATCTTTTTGCTGGTACTGGTGCTTTAGGTATTGAAGCACTTTCACGTGGAGCGAAGGTTGCCGTTTTTGTTGAAAATTCAGTTGAAGCGCGTGGGGTGCTTCAAAAAAATATTGAAGCTCTTGAATTGCAGTCACTAGGGCGGATTTTACGCCGTGATGCAACAAAACTTGGTAAGATTGGAACAATGCTTCCATTTGATGTTATTTGCGCTGATCCTCCCTATAGCCGTTGTTTAGGTGAATGCGCTTTTGTAGAGGCTTTACGAGGAGGGTGGGCAAAAGCTGATACACTCTTCGTGCTTGAAGAAAAGAAAGATACAATTATTCATTTACCTGATATTTTTTATCTAGATGATGAGCGTTTTTATGGTGGGACAGCAATCCGTCTTTATAAATTACGATCACTTAGATTTTGAGAAAGCTTTTTATTTTTATCGGATAGGATGAAAAAAATGCCTCTTTGTAGTTTTTCCCATTTTGGATGTTTTTTTTAGGGTAAACAGAAAGTAAATAAAAGATTCTAATGTTAAAAGAATTGATGAATTTTGATTTCATTATGTTTTTGTCTTTATCTTCTCATTTTTTGAAGCTTTTTATAACTCCAAGAGTGAGTCTTTTCCGAAATATTTTCTTAATATAATATCGAAAAAGGCCATCTGCTCTTCTTTTTCAATCAAAAATTGCTTTGAGATGTAAGATTAATGCACTTGGAGTTATAGCAGTATGTATTGCTATTAATTTTTATAAATTATTGAAAAAAATACATACTTGCTTTTATACATACTTTTAGCTATTACCTTTGAATTAGTTTTTGTCTCTTGATTTACAAATTTATGCCGCATTAGCTCAGTTGGTAGAGCACATCATTCGTAATGATGGGGTCGCTGGTTCGAACCCGGCATGCGGCACCATATTTTGTGTTTAATATATTGAAATACACAGATTTTTTATTTGAATAGCAATTTTAAAATAATCTTCTACAGCTTATACAATTTTATCTAGTTTGTTCTTATGTGTCCCTTATTTTTCCTTGAAGTGAATATTAAAAACTTTTTCTTCTTCCATCTTATTGCCTTCCTTAGCCTATAGATTTGAGGAGACTCTCTTTGAAATATTCAATTGCAAATCATTGTTGGTTAATACATTAAAGAGTTATGCACGTTCACGTATGATTCCATGTCTATCACTATTATCAAAGATTATCTCCTTATCTTTCTTTTTCTATTAAATAAATAGCCGGCGATGCTGGGAAAGAAAGCTCCCATAACTTTAAGCAACTTTTACGAAAATCTTCCGTATTTCCTGTGCTATTGCCCCTAAAAAAATTTCAACAGCTTGCTTAATTTGTTAAGACGCTTACTGAAAATGGAGCTGAGATGATATTAGATAAAGCTAATACCTTAGATCCACACGTTCCATAAAATGCTTCATATGAATGAAGAAAAAAGCATTATACATAGGAATATACGTGAATGGAACTCATAATTCAAGCTTATTACAGTGCAATATCTTTTACAAAACTATCAAAGATCATTGAACTATATATCGAATACACTCCACTTAATTAATATATGATTTCAATTGGTAACAGATTTTTAAGAGCAGAAAAAATATACATTATGTTTTTCACACAACAATTTATTTCAAATCCTTTATGAAGATATGTTTAAAAAAAATAAGCAATTAGAGGAAAAAATAAAGAATAATTAAATTAACTATAGATTTTTTTATTAAATATGTATAGCACATTATGTATTAAGTGTGTTGATTCTAAGGCGTTGGATATATGTAATATGTTTAATTTTAAAATATCTTTTTGTTTTTATAAAAAATAATGTAAGTGATGAATTATACGATTATTTGAAAAGAAATATCTATTGTTCTGTTAATTAGTATAGTGATTATTTTTTATTGAAAAGAGTTTTTCTTCGTTAGATGTCTAGAGGTTTTTTCAAGTAAAATTCCCCTTAATTATTCTAGCTTAACTGTAATAATTTATAGGTGCTATTATAAATTGGGTTTATTAAAAATTATTTCCTTTCAACAAAGAGGAGGGTAATTGCTGCAAAATGAGTAGTTATTAGCATAGTCATTTGTTCAAATGAGAAAACGATACGATAGGGTCTTAGTATATGCCATTATGGGTTTTTTAGATTTATCAGACCCTTTTAATATTCGGTTCTTTAATCAATGAGTGGATGTAAATCTTCAATTCATATCCTGCTTTGTGTAGGTTTTTTATGGGATTAAGAATAATGCGAAAAATATCAAAAGAAGGGCTTGCACTGATTAAGCAACTGGAAGGCTTACGTTTAAAGGCCTATGAAGATTCCGGTGGTGTATGGACAATTGGTTATGGGCATACAAGTGCTGCTGGTACCCCAAGTGTCCATAAGGATATGGAAATTACGGAAAAAGAAGCTGAAAAAATCCTTTGTCAGGATTTGAGAGAGTGTGAAGCCGTTGTTAAAAAAGTCGTTACCGTTTCTTTAAATGATGAACAATTCGCTGCGTTAGTATCATTTTGCTATAATGTAGGAATAACAGCTTTTTGCAATTCTACGCTTTTAAAAAAGCTCAATAAAGGTGAATATGAGGCAGTACCGACCGAATTGCAAAAATGGACAAGAGTAGGAGGAAAGCGTGTTCAGGGTCTTGTCAATCGTCGAGCAGCTGAAGCAGGGTTATGGGCAAAAGGAGCTCATGTTGCCCCCAATTATCATGTAGTAGAATCAGAAGGGGTAACAGGTATTTGCAAAATAGAAGCTCTTGCACCAATCATAGGTTCTTTTTCAGGGCTTGGAGGACTTTTTGCCGGAAATGGTCCTGTTCAATGGGTTTTAGCAGGTATTATGGTTTTAGCTGCTTGTATAGCTATGGTATATATTGCTAAACGCTTTCAGGAACACCGTCTATGATTTTATGGATAAAAAAATATTTGACGATGACGATGGCGATTATAGCGGCTTTTCTTATAGCTTTAATGAAAGCCTTTTTCCTTGGGAAAAGGAATGAGAAACAAAAGCAAACAAACGAAGCTTTCAAGATAGCAGCAACACGGCTTGAGGTAGAGAATGAAATTAACAAGAAAAGTGATGCTGATGTGCGTACTAAGCTTTCTAGCTGGTTGCGCGATGAATGAACGGACTTCTTGTATTGGATGGCTGCCGATTTATTTGAATCGACAAGATATCAATGTTATTAGCCCAGATTTGGCAAGAGATATTTTAAAACATAACGAACAAGGTGAACGTCTATGCGGTTGGAAACATAATCAGAAAATAAAGCGTTGAGAGTACAATTCCTTCTGAAACATTAATCATTAAAGAAATTAAAAGGGGTGAGTAACTGCAGATTAAAAATAGCAGAACTTAAAGGATGGAAATACTTTGATGGTTCATTAAATTTAATTGGAGTGACATAAAGTGCTCACGTTGTAATTTCTATACTTTTTTAGGTATTAGCTTCTTTATGAATATGCTATTCTTACAAGATGATTTCGTTATTTGAAAATCCAGATTTTGTTAAACAGATATGCTCATGATCAGATTTCGTCTCTGTAAAAGAAGAATTTAGCGGAGAACAACGCATTTTTTGTAACTTTATCAAAAGTAAAAGTTATTTTACGTTCTTTTTTAGGTTTATGCAAGAACAAAAATAGAAGTTATGTGCTGTATAAGCTATAATGGTTTTAAGTTTTCAACTGCTGATGAAGTGTAATGATTAATATATAGCCGAGAGGAATTAGCACATAACTTATAAATTATATTAGAATGGCATCAATTATGAGTACATAACAACTTAAGGAGCTAGAAAACACTTTTTAGTTAGTGGTTGAAATCGTGCCAAATCACCTTACAGGTTTAATTTTGTCCCTCAAATCTTTTCATTGAATTTTATTTTATATATAAAAGCTTATTAGGTATTTTCTTTGCATTAAAAATAAGAAAACTGCAGAAGTTTCTTATTGCTCTTATGAAGCTGTAGGTCAATATAGTCTTGATAGCTGCCAATATTCTAATGTTGCAAGATAGTTTTTGGATTTGAGAGTTCTCATAAGAGGCACTTTGATTTCTTCTTAATAGTTTTTATTTGCCCGGTCCCTATTCATGATATGCCAGAAAATAGTTGTGAGTGACTCAACATGAATAGATTTAAGATGGAAAGAATTTTATGCTATTGAAATCTTTTATATAAATTACTAAACAATAAATTATGATTATAAATCAAACTTTTGTTTTTATTGCAAGATTCCAAGAATAAATAATTTCTTTAATTAACTTTCTAGAGAGTACAACTCTAAAAGACTCTAAATGATAAAACAAGTCCCCTTATTTATCGTAAAATTTAATCTCGTATCATTGTATATATTTGGTTCAAATATTCAAAAAGTTGAATTTTAAAAATGCTGAGAAATATTCTCGGCGATAGCAATTTTTGTAACTGTTAAAGCAATTATAGGCAATAAATTTGCTAAAATTAATTGGATGAATTTGCTTATTGCAAACTGAATTGATAGATAGCTACAGCGTGAGTTTCACGTAAAAGTTTTATTAGTTATCATTTTATGACAAAATTATGTTTTTTCATTTTTAAATAAAAAAATGGAAGGAAAAAGGATTGATCTTAAATCAAAATTTATTGTGATTTAGCTCGTTTTATATTTTTTAACTGTTTGAGGATTTCGGCTTAAATTCAAGTGTTTTTGCTGGTTATTACGTTGATTTTATTGTCAGTGTAGATTTAGCTTCTAGAATGATAATGGCCAAGAAGTCTTGAAACTAAAAGGATCTCACGACATATTGTATTTTTTCATAAAGAAGTTAAAAAGAAAATGATTTAATGCATTAAAAGAATGCATGAAGCATGTAGAATTTTATGAATGAACCATAAGAATTATACTTCAATTTATATAAGATTTGTCAGAGTGCTTATCAATGTAATAATACACAATTTAGGGAGTCTGTAATGACTGATAAGAACCAGATTGAGAAAGCTGTTTCGTTGGTTGAAGCAGCAAGGCGTTCTGGAGCTGATGCTGCTGATGCTGTTATTGTTTATGCGCATTCCACCAGTGTATCTGTTCGTTTTGGGAAAGTTGAATCGACAGAATCTGCAGAGAGCAATGATTTTACTCTAAGGGTTTTTGTTGGTAAAAAAGTAGCAAGTGTTTCTGCTAATTTAGTATCTTGTCCGCAAGAGCTTGCAGAGCGTGCTGTTGCAATGGCTAAAGCTTCGCCCGATAGTTTATTTGAAGGTTTGGCTGATGAAGAGTGTTTAGTTAAGCATCCTAAAGATCTTGATCTTTTTGATGATTTTGTGCCAAGCAGCCATTTTTTAACAGAAGATGCTTTAAAAACGGAAGCGGCAGCTCTTGATGTTAAAGGAGTAAGCAATTCTGGCGGCGCTGCAACAGCTTATGGTCGTAGTGGGTTTATTCTTGTGACCAGTGATGGTTTTCGTGGGAGCTATCGTTCCAGTTATTTTTCACGTTCTTGTAGTGCTCTTGCGGGTGAAGGAACACAGATGGAGCGGGATTATGATTATACAGCAGCCTTACATTTTTCTGATTTAGAGGATGCAGAAACTGTGGGAAAGAATGCAGGGCTTGGTGCTGTTCGACGTTTGGGAGCAGTTCGTGCAGCGACAGGAGGAGTCGATGTGATTTTTAATCCTCGGACGGCTCGCGGAATTGCAGGGCATATCGCGTCTATGGTCAATGGAGCCTCTGTAGCTCGTAAAACAAGTCTTTTGCAGAATTTCCTAGGCAAGGCAGTGATGAAGCCTAATGTTAATGTAACCGATCAACCTTTGCGATTACGTGGGAATTCTTCTCGTCCTTTTGATGGAGAAGGGGTAGAGGGCAAAACATTAAATATTATTGAAAATGGTATTTTAAAAAACTGGCTTCTTTCATCATCTACAGCACGTGAATTAGGGCTTAAAACAAATGGACACGGAGTACGTTCGGCATCATTGGTGCAGCCGACCAGTACGAATTTTGCTATTGAACCAGGTTTAGTATCACCTTACGATCTGATAAAGGATTTGCAAAGTGGATTTTATGTAACCGAGTTGTTCGGTCATGGTATTGATTTTATTACTGGTCAGTATAGTCGTGGTGCTGCAGGTTTTTGGATTGAAAATGGTGAAATTGCCTATCCAGTGAGTGAAGTAACACTAGGTTCTGATTTGCTCCATATGCTAGCACATTTAACACCTGCCAATGATATTGATCGGCGTTATGGTACCGCGGCTCCAACATTGTTAATTGAAGGGATGACACTTGCAGGAAAGTAAAACGCATCATTCTTCTGATTTAAATCTTTTGCGTGACGTTTGTCAGGAGGCAGGAGATTTAGCAATGAGGTATTTTCGATGCACGTTGGATGTTTGGATTAAAGAGGGTAATTCACCAGTCAGTGAGGCAGATTTTGCTGTTGATCATTTTTTGAAAGAGAAACTCCTTGAAGCGCGTCCAGATTATGGTTGGATTTCAGAAGAAACAAAAGATAATCGAGGACAACAATATTATAAGCGCTCCTTTGTTGTTGATCCTATTGATGGAACACGTGGTTTTCTTTCTGGCAGTGCTTATTGGTGTATTTCTGTTGCCATTATTGAGAATGGGCGTCCTATTGTGGGTATTTTACAATGTCCCGCTCAAGGGGATGTTTATGCGGCTGTTACAGGTGAAGGGGCAACATTAAATGGGATAAAACTTCCTCGTTTAGCTTCGAGGGTTCATCGAAAATATAAAATTTCACTTGATAAATCGCTTGCTCAAAAATTACCAAATGATTTTCGTAATCGAGTTAGTTTTTACCATTATCTTCCTTCTCTTGCTTATCGTATTGTTCTTGTTGCTCAAGATGAGATCGATGTCGTATTGATCCGACCGAATTGTCATGAATGGGATATTGCTGCGGCTGATCTTATTTTGCAGGAGTGTGGAGGGTGTTTTTTATCGCTGGATACTCCTTTCTTATCTTATGGGATTAAACCTTATCAATATGGATTGTTAATTGCTGGTAAAAATAATTGCTGTCAGGATATAATAGATATTGTTCGTCAAGCAAAGTTAGTTTAATCACATAAAAATGCGCAAAATCATCTGCGCAATATGGAGGCACATATGACTGAAATCAAAGAAAAAAAACAATATTTACATCTTGTATTTGGTGGAGAATTAAAAAATCTTAAGAGTAATCAATTTAAGAATCCTGATGATTTAGATGTGGTCGGTATTTTCTCAGATTATCAATCCGCTCAAGAAGCATGGCAGGAAAAGGCTCAAAGCAGTGTAGATAATGCATTACAACGTTATTATATTGTAGATTTGTATCAGTTTCTTGATGCTGAATCAGGTAATTCAGAGTAAAGCTTGAGTATTTGGTATTATAGTCTGTGGATTATTTCATACTTTTGGTTATTGTTTTTTCATGGGCATTAAAATAGAGTGCCGTAAAATGTACTCGTTATTTAAAATTCATTTTCTTTGCCTACGGAAACATCTCTCAAGGAGTACAAGTTTATTTCAAAATGGTATCCGTGCAAGGGATAAAATCCATTTCGCATTATCATTTTTTCACTTACTAAAAGTGCAAGACAGCTTTATCAAATGATTTACAACAGTATTATGATAGACATTGCTTAAAACTTTTGTGATTATATTGTAAATGGCCATTCGGCTTTTGAATGGGATTAAGATATTAATGCGTTAAGATTGATAAAAAGAGTTGCATTGTTAATAATCTCAATTACTATGCTATTGAGACAAGTAGTAATTTTTCTTATCTATAGAAATTGTTTCAACGAATTATTATTGGAAGCTTAGAAAACATGAAAGTTGTTAGAAACTTACCAAATTTAGAAACTTAGAGGAAGTTGAATAGATTAGTAGGGTTAATTTACCTCATATTTTTTTGATTACTAGTTTAAAACTACAATCTATATGTTAATCGTTTTGCATTGATTCTATACAATCTTAAAAGGAATAATACCTCACACGATCGCCTAAAAAGAAAGGATTTAAAATTTTAAAAACTCTTATTTAAATTACGTTAAGCTTTTTAAGGGATCCTCTATTAAACAAAAATAGTTTTTTCAAGATTACCTTTAAAAGATTATATTATAATTTAAAATCACACCTCTATTTTTTCAAAAGTTTTTTAAGATTAGTTTTACATATTCATTTCGGGGAACAGATTATAACGATTGAGACTCTTATTAAACATAATTTATTTGTTGTATTTATACAGATTATAATATCCCTATGGAGCATTTTTTTATTGATAACACCTAACATATGTAAAAATAAGCTTTTCTTTTAAAATATCAACGTACAAAATCAAAGTTTCATTAAAATCTATAAATGCATCTTGATAGTATTAAGGTAACGATAATTTTTTTAAAAAAGGCTTTAAAAGGTCATGTGTTTTTTCATTCAGATATATTTTAATGTCTCACTAAAATCATAAGAAGCATTTTCTAAGTGATCTGAAAAAATTGATCCAATTTATAGCATAGTCTGTATTGTATTTATTAGTTATATTTTCAAAGTTTCCAAAATCATAGCCTGTTGAAAGCTAGTTTTATTATTTTTAAGTAAGATTTTTTATGGGGCACGGAATGAAATGATAAAATCGATAGAACTGATAACTTTCATTAGAAGGGATTCAAATAATATGTATATGTTATTATTATAAGAAAACTTTTGCAAAAATATGGGAAAGATGGCATTTTTTTGCTTTGTATATTCAATTTTTTCATAGGTGAAGTGTTTTTTTATCCAAGATATAGATGGTATTCAAAAAATACGGTGTTGATGAATTTTTTAATAAAATAAGTATATAGATATCTCAAAATAGCTGGATGAGGTGATTTTAAATGGTAGAATTAAAGGCACATGCGGCTCTTTTAATTTATCGGATGATTGGTTTTTGCTTATGTCCTGTTATTCCTTTTTATTTGTTTTTTCGTGCTCTCCGTGGAAAAGAAGAATGGTGTCGCAAAAAAGAGCGTTTAGGTAAAAGTTCTCATGCACGTCCTGAAGGTTCGTTAGTTTGGTTGCATGCAGCAAGTGTTGGCGAAACACTTGCGCTTGTTCCACTTATTAATCATATTTTATCGTTAAAAATAAATGTATTATTAACAACAGGGACCGTGACATCTTCCATTCTTGTGAAAAAACGGTTTGGTAATCGGTTGATCCATCAATATGCTCCTTTGGATTTAGATTTTGCAGTGCGCCGTTTTATTAGTCATTGGAAGCCTGATCTTGTTTTGATTTGTGAATCAGAAATTTGGCCTCTTCGTATTAAAGAACTTGCTAAAATGCGTATTCCGCAGATTTTGGTTAATGCTCATATGTCTGAACGTTCTTTTAAAGCTTGGAGAAAACAGCACGTTCTTGCTAAGCATATTTTTAAGAATATTGATTTGGCGATTGGTCAGAACGAAAGAGATGTAACTTATTACCATACACTTGGCGTAAAATCTGTTACGTTTTCTGGTAATCTCAAGGCTGATGTTTTTTTGGTTGAAGATCAAGCATTGCTTGCGCGTTATCGTAATGCTGTCGGCAATCGCCCAGTTTGGGCAGCTATTTCAACGCATGAAGGGGAAGAGGAGATTGCTTTTGAGGTTCATAAGATTGTTAAAAATTATTTGCCAGATTTATTGACAATTATTGTTCCCCGTCATCCTGAACGTTTAGAAGATCTTATCAGAAAATGTAATAATAATAGTTTCCGTTTTATTCGTAGAAGCAGCAATACTATTCCAGATAAGAATATCGACATTTTATGGGGAGATACAATTGGAGAAATGGGACTTTTTCTTTGCTTGTCAAAAGTTTCTTTCGTTGGTAAGTCGTTATGTGGAAACGGTGGGCACAATCCATTGGAATTAGCTTTGCTTGGTTCTGCTATTTTAACAGGGCCTCATGTTTCAAATTTTCAAGAAATGTTCGAACAATTTTTAATGCATGATGCAGCATATATGGTTCAAGATACAAAACAGCTTGCTATTCAAGTGTATAGGCTTTTAACGAATGAAACATTGCGACAAGAAATGGTTGATAAGGCTCATGAGGTGGCAACAAGTATGGCAGGTGCACTTGAGCGCACATTAAAGACTTTAGATCCATTTTTACAGCCCCTTGTAATACAAACAGGTTTACGTCAGCGTCAGGGTGGCTATGTATATTAATGCGCCTCATTTTTGGTGGAAAAATAAAAGTTTTTTGCGTTTTTTATTAGCTCCAATTTCATGGGTTTATGGTTATTTTTCATGTCGTTTTATGGAAAGATCGCCTCCCGTGATTGATCTTCCAGTTTTGTGTGTTGGAAATTTTATATGTGGTGGTGCGGGTAAAACACCGGTTGTTATTGCTTTTGCTAAAGTGGCTCGCGAACTTGGTTTCGTACCTGGTATTGTATCACGTGGATATGGTGGTGCAGTTAAAGGAGTGCATCTTGTAAATGAGAAACATGATAATGCATACAATGTGGGAGATGAGGCACTTTTACTTGCGCAGCATGCTGTTGTAGCTGTATCGGTTAATCGTTATGCAGCTGCACAACGGCTTAAGCAAGAAGGATGTAATCTTATTTTAATGGATGACGGATTTCAAAGCCGCCGTCTTTATATGGATTATACGTTACTTGTTGTTGATGCAATGCGTGGTTTTGGCAATGGAGCTGTTTTTCCAGCTGGACCTTTGCGCGTACCATTAAAAAGGCAGTTTTCTTTTATGGATAGTGTTTTATTGATTGGTCATTCAGATGCACATGATAATGTTTCTTTTCTTGTTTCTCGTACTGGAAAGCCTTTATATCGTGCTCATCTCAAAGCAAGTGCTTCTGCTGAAGTTGCAGGAAAATCATTTTTGGCATTTGCTGGCATTGGCAATCCAGATAAATTTTTTGAATCTATTAAAGAATTGTCTGGTCATGTGGCGAAAACCTATGTGTATCCAGACCACTATTTTTTCACCGATAAAAATCTAACAAGTCTTATTCAAAAGGCTAAAATGCACAATTTATGGTTAGCAACAACTGCTAAAGATTATATTCGTATCCAGACAACTCATACGCAAAAAGATTTGAAAAATTTTATTGTCTTTGATGTAAACGTCAATTTTGTTCAGAAAGATTTCTGTCGCATGCTCCTTGAAGAGGTCATGATCCGCTTTCAAAAACGTTCCTTTGAATTTTCTTGCCTGAAAGGCTAAATTTATAGCTTTCGAGAGTTTATTTCCCTTTTGTGTTTAATAATTGCTTGAGATATTGATTGCATTCAAGCTCACGATGATAAGAGATTTCACAACTGGCATATGCTTCTTGGCGGTGATGATTCCAATATTTCAGATTATCTAGAGGGATTTTTTGCCCGCTAACAGCACAAATGGTATAGGTTCCATATTCTACAATGTCATATCTATTATTAAAATAATGAATTTTTGCTTCGTGCTCACCATTGGAAAACATTATGACTCCTTTTTATTTGGATAGAAGAGATATAAGTAAAATGTCATAAAATATATTACAAAGTCGAGAATAAATTTAAAAATATTTTTTTATTAAAATGATTAAGAGTTTATTTTCTGCCAAAAAGCCGTTCTATATCTGCTAATTTGAGTTCAATGTAAGTAGGACGGCCATGATTACATGTACTTGTATTGGGTGTTGTCTCCATTTGTCGTAACAGTGTATTCATTTCTTCAGGGTGTAAAAGACGCCCTGACCGTATTGAGCTGTGACAGGCCATCGTCGCTGCAACATAATCAAGCATCGCTTTTAAATTATTTGTTGTATCATATTCAGCTGCTTCATCTGCGAGATCTTTAATAAGGGCTTGTACGTTGATTTCTCCTAACATGGAAGGCGTTTCGCGCACAACGATTGCTCCAAGTCCAAATGATTCTATTCCTAAACCAAATTTTTGCAAAGCATCTTTGTGTGTTAAAAGGCATGTGGCATCCTCTTCAGAGAGTTCTACAATTTCAGGAATAAGTAATAATTGTGAAGGAAGCGGTTTGGAATAAAGTGCATTTTTGAGTGCTTCATACA
This sequence comes from Bartonella fuyuanensis, assembly GCF_014197255.1. Taxonomy (GTDB): domain Bacteria; phylum Pseudomonadota; class Alphaproteobacteria; order Rhizobiales; family Rhizobiaceae; genus Bartonella; species Bartonella fuyuanensis. The sequence goes on from NZ_JACIFE010000006.1 coordinate 75,543, forward strand.
CCAATCGTTCGTGAGCTGCATGCTGATCGACAATGATTAAACTATCTTGAGTTTGGGAAATAATATAGTTTTTATGGATTTGTGCTCTGGCCGTTCCTAATGGATAAGATAACTCTTCTGATAAAGAGTTAGTGTTTGGAAGGTATGTATCCCCACTTGGGATATTTAAGCCTTCCATAATAGGAGTAGCATCTTCTTTTAAACTAAGAGAGCTATTCATATCGAATGGTTTGTGAATCATTGAAGCGGCGGCAAAATGATGAGTCTGTGAGCTGTAAGAAGAAGGTTGGTGCGTGTTTTTAAAATTCCCCAATGGTTGTTGTGTCTGAAATGCAGCTAAAGTTGCTTCAGCGCGGGTTGACGTAGAGCGAATACCAGATTGTTGCAATGCTTCACGAATAGCTCCAACAATTAAACCACGAATTAAACCTGGGTCACGGAAGCGCACATCAGCTTTGGTTGGATGTACATTAACATCTACCTCAGTAGGTGGGAGATCAATAAAAAGAATAGCAACGGGATAACGATCTCGTACCATAACATCAGCATAGGCGCTTCGGATAGCACTCCATAGAAATTTATCACGCACGGGACGTCCATTAACATAAGCAAATTGATGCAGGCTATTATTTCGGTTGAAAGATGGCAAACAAGCAAAACCCGTTAAGCGCACTGCTTCGCGTTCAGCGTTGAGTGCGATGCTATTAAGGGCGAATTCTTTTCCTATAATTTGCGTAATACGTTGTAATTGTCCCTGAGTGTTATTTTCTGTAGCAGACAGTTCCATAGCTGTTCTATCTAGTCCTGAAAGAGAAAAGCGGATATGTGGAAATGCGATAGCAATTCGCTTAATCGTATCGCTAACAGCATTTGTTTCAGCCCGATCAGTTTTCATAAACTTTAATCGTGCTGGCGTGACAAAGAAAAGATCACGAACTTCAACAATTGTTCCAGGATTTGCAGCAGCTGGTTTGGGTCCTGCAATTTTTCCTGCCGTAACGGAAATCTCAGCAGCGTTCTCAGCATCTTTGGTTCGTGAAATGAGTTTAAGTTTAGCAACAGAACCAATAGAGGGAAGGGCTTCACCTCTAAATCCAAGAAAGCGAATATTGTTTACGTCATCGGTGATTTTTGAGGTACAATGGCGAGACACGGCTAAAGTTAACTGATCTGCAGGAATCCCACAACCATTATCACTGACTTTGATAAAATTTTTCCCACCATTTGCTGTTATAATTTCAATACGTGTTGCACCAGCATCAATAGCGTTTTCAACGAGTTCTTTAATAACATTTGCTGGTCGTTCAATAACTTCACCAGCGGCGATTTGATTAATAATATTTTCGCTAAGATGGTGTATAATCATAATAAATTCTAATAGGAATCTCAAGGGTCTATAAAAAATTATGATAACATCATTTGTGCGGCATTCAAGAATAAGAAAGCATAAGAGATATTATTTTTACAATACCTTTTGTTTGTTTTTTTAAGAGAAAAAGCGTTTTTCATTATTCGAAGTATTTTATTAACAAATCAGTTGGAAAAAATAGAAAAATAGTTTTTATTCTCTTAAAATAGCTTGCACCAATTTATCATCTAGGTCAAAAAAGAAGCAATGTAAAAAGGGAAGGTTAGATATATGGTGCGTATAAGCGGTATTTTAGCAGATAGTGATATACAGGCTTTGATTTCTAATAACTTTCTCAAGGCTCAGTATCCGTTTGATACATCTCAAATACAACCAGCAAGCTTTGATCTTCGTTTAGGGGAAAAAGCTTATCGTATATGTGCTTCTTTTATGCCAGGTCCTGATGCAAAAGTTTTGGATAAGCTTGATCGGTTAAAGTTGCATGAGTTTGATTTACGAGATGGAGCCGTTTTGGAAACAGGATGTGTTTATATTGTTCCTCTTTTAGAAAGTTTAGCTTTACCAGAATTTTTATCTGCTGTTGCTAATCCCAAAAGTTCTACGGGGAGATTAGATATTTTCACCCGTGTTATTACAGATAATGCTCAGGAATTTGATAAAATTTGTGTTGGTTATCATGGTCCGCTTTATTTGGAAATTAGTCCACGAACATTTCCAATTTTAGTACGTACTGGTTCCCATTTATCACAGCTTCGGTTTCGAAAAGGATACAGCTATTTAAATGAAATTGAGCTATATGCTTTGCAAAAGGATGAAATGCTGATATCGGATGATCTTCCTAATATTAGTGCGGATGGTATTGGGCTTTCCATTAATTTAAAGGGAGATGAAAACGGGCTTATAGGTTATCGTGGTAAACATCATACAAGTGTTATTGATATTGATAAACGCGCTGTTGCTCACGTTTTAGATTTTTGGGAACCTCTTTTTGATCGGGGAAAACGGGAGCTAGTTCTTGATCCTGATGAGTTTTATATTTTAGTTTCACGAGAATCTGTTCATGTGCCTCCATTTTATGCTGCAGAAATGACTCCTTTTGATCCTTTAGTTGGGGAATTTAGGGTGCATTATGCAGGTTTTTTTGATCCAGGATTTGGGCATAAGGAGGCGGGTGGTAAAGGGGCAAGAGCAGTTTTAGAAGTACGTAGCCATGAAGTTCCCTTTATCTTAGAGCATGGTCAAATTATTGGTCGTTTAGTCTATGAGCATATGCTTAATCGACCATCAGTCCTTTATGGACATGATGTTGGATCACATTATCAGGCACAAGGTTTAAAGTTGTCCAAGCATTTTAGATGAGCCAGAAACTATGAATTTTGATAACATGTACACAAGAATGTATTTTGAGTAAAAGAAAAATTTTCATTGTAGTCTATTTTCAGTGTTTAAGGTTCTGGCTCTGCATTTGAAAGGATTTCTATTGATTTAATTTTTCGAGAGCGCCAATGGTCAGTATATTTTATTTCATCTAAAAATTATCATTCAGAGAAAATAAATCAGTTTTTCACGACAGTTCAGTAAAAATTTTTTTAATGAAAAGTGTTTTAAGTTTAGTAACTATTTATCGCCTCAAGGTATAATATGGCTGGAAAATTATTCAACTAAATATGAAGAGCTTTTGCTTAGTATGAACAGTAAAGATTTTTTTATAATTTATGTGAATGAGGCACTGTATATTTTTGTAAAATTTTATGAACGAGTAACAGGTTTCAGTTTTGAAAATTGATATGCGAAGGTTTCTGGATGTATGCGACGAATTTATTTCGAGTATTAATCAAAGGATTTTTCATATTTGGGGGGATCTTATGATTTCTACTTAATGACTACAAGCTCTATATTCTTATAAACAATAATGTAAGGACTCTTTGGAGGAAAAAACTATCTTAAATTACAACTAACTAAGTTGTGAAGTAATAGTTTTAAAAAAGGTATTTGTTGAAAACGAGTATAATAATTTCAATTGCTCATGAACAATGTATGAGTAGATACGTTATTGCTACTGCTCCATACTGTGAAGTTTTATATTTGGAAAGGAGAAATAAAGACGTTGTTTTTATCAATTAGTTTTTTTAGAAAATTGCAATCTTTGTTACTTCTATCTATTCGATAGAGAATTTGGGGGCGATATCGTATAAGGAGGTACATGAGATTTTTTCTTATGTGTTTTAGGGTGTTTTCTCTTTTCATTCAGGAATAATGGTGCCAACAATGATTATTTCTTCAACATTTGATTACCGTAAGGCCGCAAAGCGCCGTCTTCCTCCCTTCCTTTTTCACTATATTGATGGTGGGGCTTATGCTGAAGAAACGATGCGACGTAATTGTACAGATCTTCAAGCACTTGCACTGCGTCAAAGGATTCTAAAGCAAGTTGGTGAAATTGATCTTTCAATTAAGCTTTTTGATCAGACATTTAATTTACCGATTGTGCTTGCACCTGTTGGGTTAACGGGTATGTATGCATGTCGTGGCGAGGTGAAAGCGGCATGTGCTGCAGTGGCAAAAAGGATTCCTTTTACACTATCTTCGGTTTCAGTTTGTCCCATTGCAGAAGTACAAGAAGCGGTTGGTGGTGCATTTTGGTTCCAACTTTATGTTCTCAAAGATCGTGGTTTTATGCGTGATGCACTAGAGCGGGCTTGGTTAGCTGGTGTACGTACGTTGGTTTTTACAGTTGATATGCCAGTTCCTGGTGCACGTTATCGTGATGCGCATTCCGGGATGTCTGGTCCTTATGCTGGCTTACGCCGTTTTTTACAAGCTTTTACTCATCCACATTGGGCTTGGAACGTTGGTGTTATGGGGCGTCCCCATGATCTTGGAAATGTTTCGACTTATCTCAAAAAAAAGATTGCATTAGATGATTATGTTGGTTGGCTTGGTGCAAATTTTGATCCCTCAATTGGCTGGAATGATCTACAATGGATTCGTGATTTTTGGAAGGGAAAAATGATTCTGAAAGGTATTCTTGATCCAGAAGATGCGCGCGAAGCAGTACAATTTGGTGCTGATGGTATTGTTGTTTCCAATCACGGTGGACGTCAGCTTGATGGTGTATTATCAACAGCACGAGCGTTGCCTATAATTGCAGATGCGGTAAAGGATTATTTAACTATTTTAGTGGATTCTGGTGTTCGTTCTGGCCTTGATGTTATACGCATGATAGCACAAGGTGCGGATGCTGTTATGATTGGTCGTGCTTTTATTTATGCGCTTGCGGCGGCAGGTGAGAAAGGTGTTACGCATCTCCTTGATCTTTTTGCCAATGAAATGCGGGTAGCTATGACACTGACTGGTGCTCAGACAATCAGAGATATTACACGTAAGAGTTTAGTAAATACGAATATTTTTAATTGATAAAACAATATGTTATGCTATTTTTAGAAAAAATTCTTTTTTATAGAGAAGCACAGCCGTATATTTTATAGATATATTGACAGTTAATATTAAATAGAAGAGGTTTAAAACCTCTTCCAAAAATACTCAATAACTGCCGTATAACTAATCAATACAGAACAAAAAAAGCTTATGTTTTGATTCATTTTGTTGAAAATTTATTCTAAGGATAAAAAGGCAGAAGCGCTGCTAGTAAAGGTAAAACGACTGTTGATACAGAAAAAATAAATATAAATAATGCTGTTAACATTTTTCCATCCTATTTATAAAACATATCAAAATATAATATGTTAATTAAATTTACTCCATAATGTCATAAAGTGTAATATTATAAATTTCATTTAGTTACATTATAATATGCATTTAAATTATCTATAAGATATAATTAATTTTATTAAAAAAATCAATATATATTATTTAAAAATGTGATTATGATAGAAACTATATCAGAATAAATATTATTTCTATAATCGCTATATTATTTGTATTAAGTTTATTGAATAATATATTATATGGATATGATGTTGTTTTTTATATAGTATGTTTTAAAGCAATGAAAAAAGTGCCGCACTGTTTTTAGCAAAGTTCGTTTACTGAGAGAGCATGGCTGCACGATTTAATATGCTTATCTGCTTTATTTTCTTGTATTTTCAATTATTTATGATTTTTTTTGAATGAGTGAGCATATTAGGAATCTCTTTAGTCTATTACTTGTATTGCTAACACAATTTTCATTATACTATCTTTCCTGATTTCATAGTTTACTAAAATGTCTAATTGGCTTGCATTACAAATTGGGTCATTTGGTATTCCCAACGAGAAAAATTGGCATGTAATGTTTTGTTCTATAGGCCATCGAGCAATTGCAACTCCAACCCTCCCATTAATACTATTTTTTTCATATACAACTAAAGATATACGATATAAAGGTTGAATTGTTGGTACATTTGTCAGTGTCGGTACAATTTTATAATTTTTGAGTTTTTCAGTGGTATCAAGACAAATCTGGCAAGTTACTTCAGTAGTAAGTAAGAGAATATCTTTTTCCTTTTTTATATCAAAAGCTTTATGAATATCGCTTTTGAAATGTCGTTATGAATATTTTTAACCGTGCACTTTCCAAAATGTGTATAAACAGGTATAGGATTATCGAGAGTAGAAAGGATTTCAGCTTTCGTTTCTTTATTATTTATGGATCAATGATGTATATATTTGCAGTAGTATAAAAGCGAAGAAAAGCCAAAAATAACGTGATGTATAACTTCCAACAACCTATAACAGGTAACAGCACTAATAGCAATCAGTCAACAGAATTTTCACAATAAGAAACATTTGCCTTTATTTATATTTTTTCAAGTGTACGTATTGTCAAAAAATGAGCTTACAAAACAACAAATGGTTTTTTCTCATCGGAAGCAAGATCAGCAGCAATACCTACTAAATTTTGTTAGGCAATTCTAATTTCTATAATACAGTTTTGCAAATTGATCAATTTGTCCAGCTATTAATGAAGTATTCGTAAAAACGGCAATATCTTTATAAAATTGCGCTGTTTTATTAAGAATCTTCTTCAGATCTTCACTATTGGAAAACTTCACGGACATTTCACTGTTTGAATATGAAAAAGCTGGATTTAAAGAATGGAAAAAATGATCGTTGATTTTTTCTACTAGAATTGCATATTATTCTCTACATAGGTGGCTTATCTAATCGAAAAATTGACAGATCAATATTATTCGCAATGTTTTGCGCCACTTTAGCATGAAAAAGCAGATACCGTGCGAAAGTATTTACTTTATCTTTAATATCTATTACGCTTAGAAAGTCCAAACGGCATTATTCACAATACATATAAAAAGCAGTGCTATTATTCATTGTACAGTTTTGGAGAAGAAATTTTATTAAGTACTTCAGTACTTTAGATTATTTTTGTTGCAGACAGAATTTTTTATATCATCAGATTTTTAGACGATGATAGCAGGATAGTTCATAAAATCTTTTTTATCTTGTTTTGATTAGATTACAGAGACACCCTTCGAATATATCGATTCACTTAATCATTTTACGCAAATATAACTGCTTAAGTTCCTTAGTTATAAGATATGATAGTAATTTGAAGGAGGACGAGAGAGATGTAAAAGTCAAGGAGATACAGTATTTTTTGTCTTAATGCTAAAAATACTTTCCAATTTACGATAGCATTCAAATTAAGAAGCTGGAAACATAAATCTTTAGGTTAGAAAATGATGTTAAGCTAGCTTAGCAAATATACAAACATTTTATGATTTGTAAGAAAGAGATTTGTTGAATAAATGATTAGAAAATAAAAAACATCATGAACATTTATTAATATGAGAATAAGATGAGTGGAATAAATTAAAAAGTTGCTTTCTATAGGAAGAAAAAGGGGGAGAATTAATGAAGTTAATCACGTTTTTTTACTAAGATAGAGTAAAAATCATGCCGAATGAAAATCGGCTGATAGAACTAGAAACAAAGTTAATTTATTAAGAGAAATTCATTAATGAGATTTTTTGGTAGTACTAATCAATGGAAAAGTTGGAATGAGATATCTAAAAAGCCAGTGTTTTAGTGAAATGATTTTAAGATTTAGAAGAATGGAATATGACTGAAGCTGTTATTTTGCGATTTTCTTAAGAAGGAAAAGATGCTTAAAAAGAATCTCGTAGTAATCTCTTAGTTTTTTTAAATATATAGGGCAGTTTTTATAAATTTCCTCATTAATTTCAAAAATTTTCAATCGTATAAGGAGTACTGAGATTAGAAGATATTGTTTTAGATAATTTCTGGTCCTGAAGTAAGAAAGGTTTTTGTCGAGCCTAAAACAGCGGCTATAAAAGAATCTAGATCCTTTAATATATCATTTTTTTGTCTAGAATTTTCTTATAGGTGTAATAAGAAAGTAAATTTATTTGTTATTTTTTTGAATTGATGCAAATGAAGTAGTGTTATCGTTATCTATAGAATTCATGTGAGAATCATTAAATGAGTATTTATATTTATAATAAAATCGCTTTAATCCGTTTTTATGGACAAGTAACTTGCAATTGTTTTAATAGCGGGAAGTATTCTAGGCTACATTAGTTTTGTACAGCACAGCGAGTTCTAGAATTTTTTTCAAAATTAAATGTGTACTTCGTTATATATATGATATTTTGTAAAAAGGTTTTTGTTTTTTGTAACTTAACATACAAAATACTATTGCTAAAGCACAAAATATAGACCATGCTGGCAAATATGTTAGAGTAAGGCAAATTGAGGACAGAAAATTAGGCGTTATTTTGCATAGAGCTTGATTAAAGCTATAGATGTCTGTTTGCAGAAGATTTGCTAAAATTTTATTCAGGGGGGTTATTTTCCAATTTGTTGTAATTACAGAGTGTGCATTGTCAATGACTACTGCTATAATTGTCAGTGTAACGAAAATGAAGGCCATTAATTTAAATAAAGGGCGGAGCATGTTTTTTCTTAAGACTTTAATAGGACACAGATATAATGCACAGAAAAATAAGGAGTTGCATTGTGACAAGAAAATAAGTTTGCGATTTGTTTTGTACTTTTTAAAAAAGGTGCGTAATTATTTTCAATAAAAGTTGAAATTAGGTTTCACACAGGTAATGGAATATGATGTTTGAAAAAAAGCACCATGCATTGAAATATAATCTTTAAAATCGTCATATTCAAATGATTGCTTTAGGAGGCGTGATTGAAACGGAATTTTTATGGTTCAACAGAATCTATAAAATTGGCTGATCCCTCAGCTATTCTAGCTTATCTTTTCGGGGGGATTATTGTTTATTTCATCACGCGAATGCTTAATGAAATGTTAGTGGAAGAACTAACGTTAGGTGCTTTGCTCTTGCTACAACTGCTGCAGTTATTATTTGGGTCATTATTGTTAGTGTTCATTTGAAGTTTCGAAAGGCTTGTAAGCACAAAATAGAGACGTTTATTTATGCCTTTGGGTTATATCCTTATGCTAATTATTTTTATTTATGCTTTCTTGCTTTATTATTCTGTGTAATGTTTATGAGCGGTTTTGGGAAAAATAGATTCATGGCTCAACTTTTTGAAAAGGGAGGAATAAATATATCTTTCTTTGAGCCATATATTTCTGTGCAGGTGCCTGATATGAGTTTTGCAGTCATGATTATTCCTCTGCGGTGCTTGTTTTTACTTTTGGAGTATAAACTGAAATGATAACAAAAAGAGCTAATAAAAAGGATTGATTGGAATAAATCTTGGGAATTATAAAATTTGATAAGGTAACGCAGGTTTTTGGTGATTTGTGTGTTTTAAGGGGTATTACTGTACAACTTACCGAGAGACGTATCGCCATTATTGGTGCAAATGGTTCTGGAAAAAGTACATTTGTTCGTCTTATTAATGGGCTGCAATTACCATCTCACGGTTTTGTAAGCGTTGATGGACTTGATACTAAACGTGATGCAAAAGCAGTAAAGCGTAAAGTTGGATTTGTTTTTCAAAATCCTGATAATCAGATTGTTTTACCTTTAGTTGAAGAGGACTTATCCTTTGGTCTCAGAAATTTAAAGCTTAATAAAGATGAAATTAAAGCGCGTGTAGATGAAATTTTGCAGCGCTACGGGCTTGAAGCTTTTAGAAATCATGCTGTTCATTTATTAAGTGGTGGACAAAAACAACTCATTGCGATTTCCAGTGTAGTTATAATGAATCCAGATTACGTTATTTTTGATGAGCCGACGACATTACTTGATTTGCGCAATAAGCATCGTGTTACGCAAGTTATAGAAGAGTTACCACAAACGGTGATTGTTGTATCGCATGATTTAGATTTTTTGAAAAAGTTTGATAGAGTACTTGTTTTTGATAAGGGGGAGATAGCAATTGATGATGTACCTTTTGTTGCTATCAAGGAGTATATAAAGAGAATGTCATGATCGGTTTATATATTCCAAAGAATACATTTATTCATAGACTTAGTCCCAGAATTAAGTTTTTATTTCTTACAGTGTGTGGCACCACTATAATAATGGTTTCATCTATATTCCTTCTTGGGCTCTTTTTATTATTTATTTCTTTGTGTTATAGAGTTGCCGAGGTTCCTTTTAAAATGGTGCTAAAGCAGTTTAAATCGATGGGATTGCTTTTAGTTCTTTTATTTATGTTTCAAGCTATTTTTATCAGTTGGCTTACAGGAGTTGAGGTTATATTACGTCTTCTGATCCTCTTTTCTTTATCATCACTTATTTCATTTACAACAAAAGTTTCAGATATGGTGGAAGCAATTGAAGCAGGGCTTCAATACTTTCGTTGTTTGGGTATAAATCCATCAAAAGTGAGTATGGTTATCTCTATGGCGATACGGTTTATTCCTCTGTTGCGTGAAAAATTTAATGAAGTATATGAAGCACAGAAAGCACGCGGCCTTAATATGAATTTTATTGCTCTTACAATACCTTTAATTATACGGACCATAAGAATGGCTTCAGAAGTTGCTGAAGCATTGGAAGCGCGTTCTTATGATGCTGATATTGTTGATCCAGCATCCCATAGGAATCAAAGTTTTTTATAGTGAAAGGAAGGATCAAATGAATACAAAAGATTTAGTTTATATTGCTTTATTTGCTGCTATTTATGCTATTTTAGGCTTTTTTCCTTCTATTTATCTTCCTTTTCTTTTAGGAGTGCCTATTACGGCTCAGTCGATGGGACCGATGTTAGCAGGATCGATACTTGGGGCAAAAAGGGGTGCTTTAGCCTCTATCCTTTTTCTTCTCCTTGTTGCGATTGGATTGCCTTTGTTGCCTAATGGTCGTGGAGGGATTAGTGTCTTTTCAGGGATTGCAAGTGGTTATTTGATAGGTTTTCCATTTGCTGCGTTTTTTATTGGTTTAATGGTAGAATTGTTTTGGCAGCGATTAAATTTTATAACATTATTTGTGATAAATGCTGTGGGTGGTGTGGGAATTGTCTACGCTTTTGGTGTTCCATGGACAGCGTATATGACTAAAGTCTCTTTATTGAATGTTTTAATGGCTTCATCAGTTTTTTTGTTAGGGGATTGTTTAAAAATATTGATTGCATCCTTTGTTGCACTCGCGATTAAAAGATCTGCTCCTCTCATTCATTCAAAGAAAAAATAATTTTCCAATGCATTATTATAATGAAATACGTTTAAAAATAAAGAATAATAAGCATAAGTTAAAATAAATATATTATTTTGTTATGCTATTGTTATATGCTGTTCATTAATATATCACCATAAAGCCATTGAATTTAACTATCGTGATTTAGAATATAAGTTAAATATTGTAATAATTTTATATGATTCATATAATAAATATTATTATAATATTTTTTTATATCTAAGTTATTGGAAGTATAATTTTATAAAACTGATACTTAATTATACAACAATACATGAAGTGTTTCTGTCATGAAGGGGTAATCAAATGAATACAAAAGATTTAGTCTATATTGCTTTATTTGCTGCTGTTTACGCTGTTTTGAGTCTTTTTCCTCCTATTTATCTTCCTTTTTTGCTGAGGGTGCCTATTACAGCTCAGTCTATGGCTCCAATGTTAGCAGGGTCTATACTTGGAGCAAAAAGGGGAGCTCTCGCATCGCTTCTTTTTCTTATTCTTGTTGCGATTGGATTACCTCTGTTACCTGGTGGACGTGGCGGAATTAGTGTTTTTTCAGGAGTTACAAGTGGTTACCTCATTAGTTTTCCATTTGCTGCATTTTTTATTGGCTTTATGGTTGAGTTATTTTGGAAACGATTAAATTTTATACTCTTATTTTCGATAAATGCTGTGGGTGGTATAGGAGTTGTCTATGCTTTTGGTATCCCATGGACAGCATATATGACTCAAGTTTCTTTGCTAACAGTTTTAATAAGTTCATTAGGTTTTTTAATTGGTGGTTTTTTAAAAGTACTAATTGCATCCTTTATAGCGCTTACCATTAAAAAAACTACACCTCTCATTCATTCCGAGAAAGGGTAGCTTTTATTTTGAATGAGGTTTTTTATTACGATACATGGAAAGATAAAAAGCTGATAGCAACAAGCTAAAGTATTTTTTATTTTACTTGTTGGTATTTTAATCAAAGAAAACATTTAAGAAAGAAAAATGCATTATATGTTAAAGTAAAAATTTGTAGTGTATAATCATTTAAGATTAAATTCACAAATTTTTATAATGAACTTTGAAATAGTTCTGATATTTTTGCAAAATAATCAGAGTAAGAGCTTCATTTTCAATAATTATTTTTAATTTTTGTCTCATTGAATGAGTGGTGTAAGTTTTATCTTGTAACGCTATTCCATTTTTGAAAGAAGCTCTATAAAATCTTTTAACTTTTTTAAAGATGAAAAGGGTTTTTGAAGAAGCCAAGGCCTTAGCCAGCGAATGCAGGGAACAAGCTTCTACAGCCATGACTTTAGTTAAAGAGGCAAAAAGTGTTTGTGAATCAGCAAAAAGTTTAGCTGATGGAGCGATC
>NZ_JACIFE010000007.1 GCF_014197255.1 Bartonella fuyuanensis
TGATTCAAGATAAGCAGGTTTGAAATGAGAGAATCTTACGTTATTCTGGTCTTTAATTCCATATGAATAATGCTAAATTATCATTATAAATCAATGTGTTGGTGTTATCAGGTGGTTAGTATTAGCGTATTTACTTTCAATGATTAAAATTTTTCTTTATTGAGACATCGTTGAATATTCAAAACGAATCTGAATTCGGTAATTTAAAGTAAGAGATGGTGGTGGGAGGCTGACATTATTTTCATTTTATTTATGTTTTTTATTTTTTGCACTAGCCTTTTTGCTTTTCAGCGTATTGCTGTTTATCGGTTTTTTCCGGCTACTCTTTTTTATTTTCAGCAGATTAATGGAACAGAAGAAGTATGCTAGAGAGGTTGGCTGTATCCTTTCTAAATATTTATGCGTTTTTCTAAGATGAGTCTTTGGAAGCAAGAGTTATCTATGGAGTGGATGTATCGCAATGTGATTTCATTTTCTTATGAAAGTGGATCTGAGCGGAATAGGTTCACAAGGTTGGTGAAATTGTTGCTATAGCTCTCTCAAAAGCGATTTTTTTGTTCCTCTAGTGGTAATACTTTTTAAAGTTGCGCTTTTAGGTTTGATTTAGGTAAAAAGGCTTTGCCTGAGGTTTTGAAAAGCGTTCGGGAGAATAATAAATTTGTAAGATAATCAGCAAAATTTATCTTATTACAAAAGTAGAAAATCAAAATATTAAGAATAATGCAGAAGCGATAGAGAGTCCATCAAGGGCATCAGTTAGGCTAACGACATCAACCCTTGCTACAATGGCAAAAGCAGTAAAAGATAGCTTAAGTTAGTACAGTATTTCCCACAAAGAGGGTAAGGATAATATGAGTGCACTACTTATACAAAATAAAAGCAGAGATTGCTATAATAAAGTACGTTAATCCCTTTTTGTATTTATATACCAGTTATTTTTTATTTGATAGGAGTAGCTAGAAAATTCTCAAAGAGTTTGCACGATATTTTGAATTGGTTAAAGAGTATGATGGATTTTGGGGGGGCTTTGGTTAACGGTTATTAGACATAAAGAGGGCCTCGGTTGGTTTATTGGCTAGTGAGAAGCGTTAATAACGGTTTTTACTCTTTGTGAAACTTTTACGAGATCGAGAATCTTCGGTAAGGAAAAGTATTTTTATCTCTATTGCTTTGATGAGTTTATCGCATTAAAAATTATTAATATAGTATATCATATTTATTTAATATAATATAATCTTAACTACAATCTTTTTATTTTTTATTTTATGATATAAAGAATATATAATTTGTGCATAAATATTTTTTCTTTTTATAAAGAATTTTATCTTGAAATTATCTTAATATTTCCTTTTTTAGGCCGTTATTTTGCTTTCTTTCTTTATAAGATATTTCAAAACTATTTGCGGCTAGTATTTGAGATTTTTTGAGTGAAGAGAAAGAAAATGCGATTTTTGAGAATCTTTTTAAATACAGCATGTGCTGTATTTTTTGTATTTGAGCTAAGTTGGGCTCATCGTGTTTTAAATGTTGCAGAATCAAGAGAAGATTCAGTGATTGTTGCTTCTCAAGTTTCTGCTCGTCCTTATGAGAGTCTTATTCAGAAACTCGCTAATAAGTATAATGTTCCCGTTAATTTAGCTCATGCTGTTGTAAAATTTGAAAGTAATTATAAGGCAAGTATAAAGGGTGCTGCTGGCGAAATAGGTTTGATGCAAATTAAACCCTCTACTGCACGAGGGTTGGGTTTTAATGGTTCTGTACAAGATTTGTATGATCCTGCAACCAATCTTGAATATGGTATGCGTTATTTGGGGCGGGCCTATAAACTCAGTGGTGGAAGTACGTGTGGTACAATCCTTAAATATAACGCAGGTCATGCTGCAAAAAAAATGAATTCCATTTCAGCAAAATATTGTGCAAAAGTAAAAACTTATCTGGCTTCATTAAAGTGAAAACATTTTTTGAGAGAGGGTTTCTATAAAATATTTTAAGATGCTATTTTCATGGAGCAAAAAATATTTTATAAATTGATATATCAGTCGGCTGGGCAGCCGCGCTTGTCTAATACTTAAAGGTGGCAGGTGAGGAAAGTCCGGGCTCCATGGAAAGACGGTGCCGGGTAACACCCGGCAGGGGTGACTCTAGGGAAAGTGCCACAGAAAGTAAACCGCCTATTTTTATAGGTAAGGGTGAAAGGGTGGAGTAAGAGCCCACCGCGCATTCAGTAATGAATGTGGCAAGGTAAACCCCACCGGGAGCAAGACCAAATAGAAATGACGTGCAAGATTTAATTTGCAGCCGATTTCCGGGCGAGTCATTCGGGTAGGTTGCACGAGGCGGATGGTAACATCCGTCCTAGATGAATGGTTGCCATGTAAAGCATAAGCTTTACTATACAGAACCCGGCTTATAGGCCGACTGATCTTTCATGCTTAACGCGGTATTTTATTAAAATCGATTCCATATAGGCTTCTATAAGGGCGGTGTGTTTAAAATGGATACTTGAATAAAGAGTGTTAAAAAAAATATAACATTTTTTTAAGTATAATGCGTTAGAGTGTATCTTAGGATAACTTTATTTTTGTTCATTGGGATTAATATGAAAGTTGAAGGTTGAGTTATTCTGATATCAGTTGCCATGAGAAAGCTGTTACTTTGAAACAGCATAACTTCAAGATGGATTATTTTGACAAAACAAGATCAGAAAGCCGAACGCCATATTCCGGTGTTGTTGCAACCAGTCTTAGCTGGACTTATGCCATTGGTTGGAGCAAAAGTGATTGATGGAACTTTTGGTGCTGGTGGTTATACGCGCGCTTTGTTGAAAGCAGGGGCACAAGTGATTGCTCTTGATCGTGATCTTCATGCTATTCGCGCGGGACAATCGCTTGTTGATGAATTTTTTCCACGTCTTCGTTTGGTACATTTGACGTTTTCGCAACTAGATCGTGTCGTTGAAGAGAAGGTGGATGCAGTTATTTTGGATATTGGCGTCTCTTCAATGCAGCTTGATGAAGCAGAAAGAGGCTTTTCTTTTCAAAAAGATGGTCCATTAGATATGCGAATGGCTCAGACTGGTTTTACTGCTAGCGATGTTGTAAATCATTTAAAAGCAAGGGATTTAGCGCACATTTTTAAGATCTTAGGAGAAGAGCGCTATGCTGGGCGAATTGCACGGATGATTGAAAAGCGTCGTGTTGTTCAGCCTTTTTTGCGTACAGGTGATTTGGCGTATGCTATTGAAGCGTTGGTAGGGCGTAAGTCGGGAGATCGTATTCATCCTGCAACACGTGTATTTCAGGCTCTTCGTATATATGTTAATGATGAAATTGGTGAACTGGCGCGTGGTTTGTTTGCTGCTGAACGCGTTTTAAAAGCTGGAGGACGTTTAGGTGTTGTCAGCTTTCATTCTCTTGAAGATCGTATGGTCAAAAGATTTTTTTCGGCTCGTTCTGGAGAATGTATGAGATCACGCTATTTGCCTGAAATAAAGGCTGCTCCAGCAACATTTTTTCCTTTGGTTAAAGGTGGGATAACAGCAACTAAAGAGGAGTTACAGACAAATCTTCGTTCACGTTCGGCGAGATTGCGTCTTGGTGTACGGACTGAAGCAGATGCTCTTGCAGCAGATATGAAATTATTTGGTTTAGCAGAGCTTACCAGTTTTAAAGGTGGAAAAAAATGACAGTTTTTCGTACATTTGATATGATTTTAGTGATGATTATGATATGTATGGCAGGTCTTACTTATAAGGTAAAATATGATGTTCAAAAACGAATGAATGAAGTTCGTCATCTTGAGCATGAAATTGCTGCAGCAAAAAATATGGTGAGTTTGCTTCATGCTGAATGGGCTGTGCTGATAAAACCTTCACGCATGCAGGAGCTTGCGAAACGTTATCAAAAAAAACTTGGATTAGAAGTTATACAGCCACGGCAAATCGTAGAATTTAAAGACATTCCGGTACGGGTCCATGATCAAATTGAAGAAGTGATTAAACAAAATATCTTAGAAGATAATCAGGATATTGTGGCGAATAATCGGGCATCTCAGATGAATAGTGTTGTCTTAAAAGGCGCACAGTGATGAAATTGACTTTTTTATTCTCACAGAAGGAAAAGCTCTTGCAGGATTCATTGAAGAATTATAATGCTTCTGTTTGTCGTCCATATTCTAGTCGTTTACGTTTGCTTTTTTTGTTGTTCTGCTTTGTAATTCTGTACGGCATTATGGGGGCTTGCCTTATTTCTTATGGGTTCGAAGGTGGGCAGATTGAAGAAGCAAAGGGGCCAAGAGTTCTTCAATTGACAGCACGACCTAATATTGTTGATCGTAATGGCCGTTTATTGGCAACAGATATTAAAACTTATTCACTTTTTGCTGAGCCAAGACGTATTATCGATGTGGATGAAACAATAGAATTGCTCTCAACAGTTTTGCCTGATCTTAATTGGCAGGAAACCTATAAGCGCTTAAAAAGAAAATCTAGTTTTTCTTGGATACAGCGTGGGTTAACACCAATGCAGAAGACACAAATTATGGCTCTTGGTATTCCAGGAATTGGTTTTCGCACTGAAATTCGTCGTTTTTATCCCAATGGGCCTGTAACTTCCCATATTTTGGGCATGGTGAATGTTGATAATCAGGGCATTGCAGGTATGGAGAAATATATTGATGATGCGGGTTTAAGTGCTTTGCGTGCTGCTGGTCTTGCAACTGAAGAATCATTAAAACAAGTTCAACTTTCGATTGATGTGCGTATTCAGGCAATTGTTCATGATGAACTTATTCAGGCTATGAAGCGTTATAAGGCAATTGCTGCAGGAGCTGTTATTTTAAACATACATACGGGGGAAGTTTTGGCTTTAGCATCACTACCAGATTTTGATCCTGGAAATCCTATTGAAGCCTTAAAGAGTGATCGTTTAAATCGGATGACAGCTGGAACTTTTGAAATGGGATCAATCATTAAAAGTTTTACGACCGCTATGGCACTTGATTCCGATATTTTTCATTTAAACAGTATTATTGATGCTTCAAAGCCAATAAAAGCAAGTAGTGGATATACTATTCATGATTTTCACGGGAAAAATCGTCTCTTAACATTATGGGAGGTTTTTATTTATTCTTCCAATATTGGTTCTGCTAAAGAAGCATTAGCGCTAGGGATTGATAAACATCGTATTTTTTTGCAAAAGCTTGGGTTACTAGATAGACTCGTAACAGAGTTACCTGAAGTTGCTCATCCTATTGGACCCCATCATTGGAAGGATATCCATTCTATGACAATTTCTTTTGGGCATGGTATGGCAACAACACCCTTGCAAACAGCCGTTGCAGCTGCTGCTTTAATGAATGGCGGCTGGTTAATTTCACCGACATTTTTAAAACGGACAAAAGAGCAAACTTTGCCCCATACAAAACGTGTTTTGCAGGCCAAAACAAGTCAAAATATGCGTTACCTTTATAAGTTAAATAGTGATATTGGTTCTGGCCGTAATGCAAAAGTAGAAGGTTATCGTGTAGGTGGTAAGACAGGAACAGCTGAGAAAGTTGAAAATGGAAAATATTCCAAAACAAAAAATTTCAATAGTTTTCTTGCTGCTTTTCCGATTGATGATCCCAATTATGTTGTTTTAACAATTATTGATGAACCAAAGCCAGAGGAAGGAAAACGTGCAGCAACAGCAGGGATGAATGCTGGGCCAATGCTTGCTAATATTGTTCGTCGCACAGCTAGTTTTCTCGGTGTAAAACCAGATTTTAAAAAAGAATATGAGTCTTCTTTGAGTAAAAAGAGCAATTCAAGTTTCGTTAAAAAACGATAAAATGAATAGAAAGGTGTATCGTTATGTTGTTTGGAACAGTTTTTACAGAATGTCTTAACGATCATAAGCTTTCTTCAATGGAAATAACAGGAATTAGTGCAGATTCTCGACAAGTCTTACCAGGCTATGTTTTTGTTGCTGTTCAAGGGAAAAAAGGTGATGGAAGACATTATGTAAATGATGCGATAAAACGTGGAGCACGAGCAGTCGTTACAGATTGTAATGCTATTTTTGAGGATTTATCTGTTCCACTTTTGCGTGTTTCTAATGTTCGTCATAGTTTAGCATTAGCAGCTGCACGTTTTTACGGTTCTCAACCTGAAACGGTTGTTGCTGTGACGGGTACAAGTGGGAAAACATCTGTTGTCTCTTTTGTTCGTCAAATTTGGACTCATGTTGGATTTTGTGCTGCGAGTATAGGAACGGTAGGTGTTATTTCTCCTAAGCGGAATGTTTCTGCTTCTCTTACGACACCTGATCCTGTTGTTTTGCAACGTCTTCTTTGTGAAATTTTTCATGAAGGTGTGACTCATACAGCTCTTGAAGCTTCTTCACATGGGCTTGATCAAAGCCGCCTTGATGGAGTCCGTTTAACGGCTGGTGCTTTTACTAATTTAGGGCATGATCACATGGATTATCACGTGGGGGTGGAGGATTATTTGCGGGCTAAAATGAGGTTATTTGATACACTTTTGCTTGCATCTGCTCCTGCTTTGATTTTTGCTGATGATATCTATTCACAAAAGGTTATTGATGCTGTTACCCAAGCGCGCCGCCGTGTCTTAACAATTGGCCGTAAGGGGCAATTTATCACTATTAATCGTGTTGAGCATCAACGCTCAAAACAGCTTATTGAGTGTCGTGTAGAAAACAATCTTTATACATTTGATTTGCCTTTAGCTGGAGACTTTCAGGTGGCCAATGCGCTGATAGCGGCGGGGTTAGCAATTGTAACAGGTGTTTCACCTTGCAAAGTTTTTTCTGCGCTTGAAACTTTGCAGGGGGCTCCTGGTCGGTTAGAGTTTGTCGGCAAGACAGAAAATAATGCTCCCATTTATATTGATTATGCCCATAAACCCGAAGCTTTGGAGCAGGTTTTGCTTTCTGTTCGTCCATTTACTCAAGGGCGTTTGGTTGTTGTTTTTGGTTGTGGAGGGGATCGTGATCAAGGGAAAAGACCTTTGATGGGAAAAATTGCAGCGGATAAAGCTGATATTGTTATTGTCACGGATGATAATCCTCGCACAGAAATGCCAGAAAAAATACGCAAAGATATTTTACAGGCGGTGCCAACGGCAATAGAGATAGCAGATCGTGGTGAGGCTATTTCTTACGCGGTGCAGCTTTTGAAAGCTGGTGATCTACTCATCATTGCTGGAAAAGGTCATGAGGATGGGCAAATTATAGGACAGACAACATATCCTTTTTCAGATCGTCTGAAAGCGATGGAAGCTCTAGAGGATCGAAAGAGATGACAGCTTTATGGGATAAACAGGAACTTGTCTCTGCAATTGATGGTGCAGTAATTGGAAGCTTGCCAGAAAATTTTTCTGGAGTTTCCATTGATAGCCGGACTCTTGCAAAAGGTGATATTTTTTTCTGCATTAAGGGGCATCATCTTGATGGTCATGATTTTGCGGCGCAAGCTTATGCCCGAGGTGCAGGCGTTCTAATCGTTGCGGAGCACCGTTTGACTGATATGGAAAAAATATCTGCTCCATTAATTGTTGTTCCTGATGTTTTGCAAGCCCTAGAAAAACTTGCACAAGTCTCACGCAAACGCTCAAAAGCGAAGATTATTGCGATAACAGGATCAGTGGGAAAAACAACGACGAAAGAAGCTTTGAAACAAGTTCTTGCAACCGCTGGTAAAGTTCATGCGAATCTTGCTTCTTTAAATAATTGCTGGGGGGTTCCGCTTACTTTAGCGCGGATGCCTACGGAGAGCGATTATGGTATCTTTGAAATTGGCATGAATCATAAAGCTGAAATTCGCCCTCTGGTCAAGTTGGTTTGTCCGCATGTTGCTCTCATTACGCATATTTGTGCAGGACATATGGGTTTTTTTAAAGATCTTGAAGAAATAGCAGAGGCAAAAGCTGAGATTTTTGAGGGAATGGATAAGGAAAGCATTGCTATTCTAAATGCAGATAGTGATTTTTTTTCTTATTTCGTTCAAAAAGCAGAGCAATGCGGTGTAAAAAAGATCTTAAGCTTTGGTGAAATTGAAAATGCTGATTATCAAGCGCGTGATATACATCTTTTAACCGATAGTTCTTCTATGATTGTGCGTATTGAGGGGCGGGATAGGGAGGTTCAAATTGGTGCTCCCGGGCGCCATATTGTGCAAAATAGTTTAGCCGGTATTGCTGTTTGTGATGCTATAGGTGTTAAATTAGAACCTGTCTTTCTTTCTTTTAGCCATTTTTCTCCTCAAAAGGGGCGGGGTGTTCGTTATCAATTGTCTTTATCCAATGGGGGTAAATTTTATCTCATTGATGAAAGCTATAACGCTAATCCTGCTTCTGTGCGTGCTGCTCTTGAGCTTCTTGCTACAGGACCAGTAGGAGCGGAAGGAAGGCGAATTGCTATTTTAGGGGATATGCTAGAGTTAGGGGGATATAGTGAAAAACTCCATCGTGATTTAATAAAGCCTATACGTCTTTCTGGAGCTAATCCCGTTTTTTTATTTGGTGAGGCAATGAAATCTTTAGTTCATGATTTGTCTACTTATGTTAAGGTTTATTATGCTGAAAATATTGAGAAAATTTTTCCGCTTCTTTTGACAGAAATTTCTCCTGGGGATCTACTTATGATTAAATCATCTAATAGCCTTCGTTCATCAAATATAGTTACTGCATTATTGGATCGCTATAAAGCGGTTTCTTCATAGTTTTAAGAGGTTTTTTTGTTTCATGATGCTATTTTTTTCTTCGTTTAGTGATTGGCTTCCGGGGGTGAATGTTTTCCGTTATATTACTTTTCGCACCGTAGCAGCTATGCTTACTTCGGGGCTCATTGTTTTTTTATTTGGACCTAGTATCATTACTTCTCTTAAATTGCGGCAAGGTAAAGGACAACCGATTCGTGCCGATGGTCCTCAAACACATTTTAAAAAGGCTGGAACACCTACAATGGGTGGCTTGATGATTTTAATCGGCACTGTGATATCGGCTTTTTTATGGAGTAATTTATCGAATCTTTACTTTTGGGTATCGTTATTGGTTATGCTTTCTTTTGGGGCAATAGGCTTTTATGACGATTATCTTAAGGTTACGAAACAAACAGACAAAGGATTTTCTGGAAAAGCACGATTAAGCTTGGAGTTTTTTGTTGCAGCAATAGCTGCTTTTTCCATTCTGCAAGTTGGCTCATCTGGATTAGCTGTGCCTTTTTTGAAAGATTATTTTATCAATCTGGGCTGGTTTTTTATTCCTTTTTCTGCTTTTGTTATTGTCGCGATGGGTAATGCGGTTAACTTAACGGATGGGCTTGACGGGCTTGCTATTGTTCCCGTGATGGTTGCAGCTTTATCTTTTGCTCTAATTGCTTATCTTTCTGGTAATATGCATTTTGCTGATTATCTCCAAATCCATTATGTATCTGGAACAGGTGAATTGGCTGTTTTATTGGGCGCTGTTGTTGGAGCAGGCCTTGGCTTTTTGTGGTTTAATGCTCCACCTGCAGCTATTTTTATGGGAGATACTGGCTCGTTGGCTCTTGGAGGACTATTAGGGACTGTCGCGATTGCGACGAAGCATGAAATTGTTTTGGCTCTTATTGGTGGGCTTTTTGTTGTGGAAGCTTTTTCGGTTGTTATTCAGGTTGGTTATTTCAAATTAACAAAAAAACGGGTATTTCTTATGGCACCGATACATCATCATTTTGAGAAAAAAGGATGGACTGAAAGCCAAGTCGTGATACGCTTTTGGATTATTTCAATTGTTCTTGCTCTCATTGGTCTTTCAACACTTAAATTGCGGTGAGATTTTGATTTCTGTTGCGTGTTATAAAGGACAAAAAGTTGCGCTATTTGGTTTAGGGAAATCTGGATTAGCAGCAGCTCAAGCATTGATCGATGGTGGTGCGAAAGTAGTAGCGTGGGATGATAATTTTGCGAACGTGCAAACAGCCTTTCGACAGAATATTCCAACAAGAGATCTCCGTTCTGAAGACTGGTCAGAATTTGTTGCATTAATTCTCTCGCCTGGAGTTCCTTTAAATTATCCTACGCCTCATTGGGTTGTTGAAAAAGCACGAAAAAAAAATATAGAAATTATCGGTGATATTGAATTATTTGTTCGTGCGCGGAACCATTTTTTACAGCACTCTGGCTTTAGTGATCAAGATGTTCCCTTGATCGCTATTACGGGAACGAATGGGAAATCAACAACGACAGCTCTAATTGCTCATTTATTAGAACAAATGGGCTATGATGTGCAGATGGGGGGAAATATAGGAATAGCAATATTGACTCTTAAGCCGTTTGTACGAAAACGGATTTATGTGATTGAATGTTCATCGTTTCAAATTGATCTAACTCCCTCTTTACAGCCGACTATTGGTCTTTTATTAAATCTCACGCCTGATCATATTGAACAACATGGAAGTTTCGCTTGTTATGTGCAAGCAAAAAGGCATCTGATTGCTCAGGCTTCTCAGGCTTTTATTTCAGTTGATGATGCAGCTTGTCAGGTTTTGTATCAACAGTTGCTTCATGAGGGGAAGAAAATTGAGGCAATTTCTAAGGATCATTTTGTTGAAAATGGCTTTTATGCAGATGGGACGAAGCTCTTTTCTGTTCGTCAAGGACAGCGTCATATGCTTGCAGATCTCGCGTCTATGGTTTCTTTGCACGGCCGTCATAATGCGCAAAATGCCCTTATGGCATTAGCCACGTTGCAGGCTTTAAAAATAACTGATCCCTTAATAGAAAAACATTTAGCAAGTTATAAAGGGTTGGATCATCGTATGCAGCAAGTACGTAAAATTGGGGCGGTTTTATTTGTCAATGATAGCAAGGCGACAAATGCAGATGCGACAGCTCCTGCACTTTGTACTTTTAATAATATTTTTTGGATTGTTGGAGGACAAGCAAAAAAAGAAGGAATTGAGTCTCTTAAGGAATTTTTTCCTAAAATTCGGAAAGCTTATTTGATTGGGAGTGCAGCGAAAGAATTTGCTAGCATTATTGGATCTTCTTTTCCCTTTTCTATGAGTTTAACTTTGGAAAATGCGGTGCGTGAAGCAACTGTTGACGCAATGGGTTGTAAGGCAAAAGAGGTGGTGGTTCTTTTGTCACCTGCTTGTGCAAGTTATGACCAATTTAAAAATTATGAAGTGCGTGGCGAAGCGTTTGTCTCTTTTGTGATGCAGTTATAATAAAAAAAGCGTCAATTCTGAAAAAATATTTTTGCGTTAAGATTCCAGCATCTTTTTTTGTGTAGTTTAGTTTTTAAAGTGTTTGTTAAATAGGATAGGGAACCATATCACTTTGAGACAATTTATAAAACTGATAAGGTGAATGCCATGTTTACGCGTGCAGATAGAGATCCAATTGCTAATTGGTGGTGGACAATTGATCGCTCTGTCTTTGCAGCTTGCTTAATTTTAATGGGGATTGGCATTATGCTGTCTTTTGCTGCTAGTCCCTCTATTGCAAAAAAAATTGGGATTTCTGATAGTTTTTATTTTGTTCGGTGGCATATTATCTTTAGCATTTCAGCATTTTTTGTGATGGTTACCATTTCTTTTTTTTCGCTTCCTAATATTCGTCGTTCATGCGCCCTTTTATTTATTGTGACGCTTGTTTTTATGGTTGCAACCTTATTTTTCGGGCCAGAATTAAAAGGAGCACGGCGGTGGATTCCGTTATTTGGTTTTTCCATACAGGCTTCAGAGTTTATGAAGCCAGCTTTTGTGGTTATGTCCGCTTGGCTTTTTTCCGAACAGGTAAGGCAAGGGGGAATTCTAGGCTACATGTTAGCGATTGTACTTTATGTCATTTGTTGTGTGCTACTGATTTTGCAGCCTGATATCGGCCAAACATTTTTAATAAGCGCAACATGGGGTGGTTTGTTTTTTATTGCTGGTGTGCCTCTTATCGTTATTTTTCTCTTCCTCATTTTAGGTGCTGTAGGAATTGTTTTAGCTTATTTTTTTCTGCATCATGTGCGCGAGCGTATCAATGGTTTTTTAACAGGTGAAGGAGATACCTTTCAAGTGGATGTAGGACGTGAGGCTATTTTGAATGGTGGTTGGTTTGGGCAAGGTCCCGGAGAGGGAACAGTAAAACGTATCATTCCTGATAGCCATACGGATTTTGTATTTTCCGTTGCTGCTGAAGAATACGGTATTATCCTTTGTTTGTTAATTATGATGCTTTTTGGCTTTATTGTTCTGCGTTCATTATATATAGCAATGAATACCCGTGGTACTTTTATACGCCTTGGTATTACTGGCATAGCAATGATGATTGGCTTTCAATCAGCTATTAATATGGCCGTTAATCTTCACTTAATTCCCCCAAAGGGTATGACATTGCCTTTTATTTCTTATGGTGGTTCATCGATGATGGCAATTGCATTTTCGATGGGCATTTTGCTCAGTTTAACACGTCGTTGGCCAGAAGCGCGCCTTTCAGCTTTTTCTTCTTCTGTCTTGGATACTCCTTATGAATGATAAAAAAGTTATTGTTTTGGTGGCTGGTGGTACAGGTGGGCATCTTTTTCCTGCTGAAGCGCTTTCTGTTGAATTAAGGCGGCGGGGATACGATGTTCATTTGATAACAGATGAGAGAGCACGATTTTTTGTAAGAAGTTTTGATGAAGAACATATACATATCGTTTCATCGGCAACATTTACACGATGTCATCTCTTTTCTTTGGTAAAAACGTTTTGGATTTTGTTAAGGGGAATGAGGCAATCGTGGGCGTTATTTTCTAAATTACGTCCTGTTCTTGTTGGTGGTTTTGGGGGATACCCGAGTTTCCCTCCTCTTTTTATTGCGGTTTTAACGAGGCGTATAACATTTATTCATGAACAAAATGCTGTTATGGGGCGTGCCAATCGGGTGTTGGCAATTTTTGTACGTGCAATCGCTGGTGGTTTGTTGTTGCCAAAAGACGCTTATGCTCATAAAACACTTTTGACAGGGAATCCTGTCCGTGAGGCTGTGTTGAAGGCGGCTGAAATTCCTTATCGTTCTTCAGAGAGGAATAAACCATTTTATTTTTTGATTTTTGGTGGTAGCCAAGGGGCTTCTTCTTTTTCACAGATTGTTCCAGAAGCTATTGCTTTACTCGATGATAAAAACCGTAAACGCTTGCGAATTATGCAGCAAGTTCGGGGTGAAACTGAAGGGTTGATTAAAATCTACCGTGATATGGGCGTCCAAGCCGAGGTTGCTCCTTTCTTTGATGATATGGCTGAACGTATGGCACATGCTCATTTTATTTTGTCGCGTGCTGGGGCTTCATCCGTTTGTGAGATAGCGGTGATTGGTAGACCTGCTTTGCTTATTCCTTATCCTTATGCTTTGGATCATGATCAGGCAGAGAATGCAGCTCTGCTTGCTCGTGTGGGTGGTGCGCAAATTATATTAGAAAAAGATTTAAATGCACAAAGGCTTTCTTCTTTTTTAACGCAAGCTTGTTGCGCGCCACATTTATTGGAAAAACAAGCGCTTGCTGCAAAAAAAGTTGGGCAACCTCAGGCCACTCGTTACCTTGCTGATATGGCTGAATCCTTAATTGCAGGACGATTGTTATCAGATATAAAAGAGGAACTTTTTGATGAAAATGCCACTTGATATAGGTGTTATCCATTTTATTGGAATCGGTGGGATCGGCATGAGTGGAATTGCAGAGGTTTTTTATAATCTTGGCTATAAAGTTCAAGGATCAGATCAAGTTGAGAGTGCAAATGTTGAACGTTTGCGGAGAAAAGGAATTAACATTTCTATAGGTCACTGTGCTGAAAATTTGGGTAATGCAGAGGTTGTTGTTTTTTCTACTGCCGTTAAAAAAACAAATCCTGAGTATATTGCTGCAAAAGAAAGACATTTGCCGCTTGTCAGGCGTGCAGAAATGCTGGCAGAGCTCATGCGGTTTCGGCGCGCAATTGCGGTAGGTGGTACACATGGTAAAACAACGACGACATCAATGGTTGCAGCTCTTCTTGATGCTGGTCGTTTTGATCCCGTGGTGATTAATGGCGGTATTATTAATGCTTATGGTACGAATTCTCGGACAGGAGATGGCGATTGGATGATTGTTGAAGCTGATGAAAGCGATGGTACATTTTTAAAGCTTCCTGCTGATATTGCTGTTGTTACCAATATTGATGCTGAGCATTTGGATCATTATGAAAGTTTTGATGCTGTGCGTGAGGCTTTTCGGCAATTTGTGGAAAATGTTCCTTTTTATGGTTTTTCTGTTTTATGCCTTGACCATCCAGAGGTTCAGTCGTTGGTGAGTCGTATTGATGATCGTTGGGTGATCACTTATGGCGCAAATCCACAAGCAGATGTCCGTTTTTTTAATCTTTCGAAGGATGGTCAAAAAACGTATTTTGATGTTCTTGTTCGTTCCCGTAAGACAGGAAGAAAGATTGAGTTGAAAAATTTGCTTTTGCCCATGATAGGACATCATAATGTTGCCAATGCAACAGCAGCGATAGCTATAGCGCATGAACTTGGCATTTCAAATGAATTGATAAAGAAGGGCTTAGCGGAATTTGGTGGCGTAAAACGGCGTTTTACGCGAATAGGAAGTTGGCGTGGCATTGAAATATTTGATGATTATGGACATCATCCTGTTGAAATAAAGGCTGTTTTGCGTGCGGCACGTGAGAGTGCAAAAGGGCGTGTTATTGCAATTGCACAACCCCATCGTTATTCGCGTTTGTATCATTTATTTGCTGATTTTTCTGCTTGTTTTAATGATGCAGATACAGTGTTGATTACCCCTGTTTATGCGGCTGGTGAAGAGCCTATCATAGGATTTGGTTCACAAGAATTGGTCGAGCATATTAAAATGGCTGGTCATCGTGATGTGCGTTTGATACACGGTCTGGAGGACGTCGTATCTTTTATCTCAAAATTTGCTCAAGAAGAGGATTATGTTGTTTTTCTTGGTGCTGGCAATATCACACAATGGGCTTGTGCGTTGCCTCATCAGTTGTCGGGTTTTGATGATCATGATAAATTTTAAGCACATTGATGGTGAAGCATTGTTGGCACAAATGCAACCATTGTTAGGGAGTGTTAGAGGCAAGCTTACACCTAATGTTGAAATGCGTAAGGTAACGTGGTTTCGCGCTGGTGGATTAGCAGAGCTTTTTTATCAGCCTGTTGATGAAGCAGACTTGGCCCTCTTTCTTCAAAATTTGCCTGAATTTGTTCCTGTAACAATTGTAGGAATTGGTTCTAATCTTTTGGTGCGTGATGGAGGAATTCCTGGTGTTGTGATTCGTCTTTCGCCAAAAGGTTTTGGGCAAGTGCAGCAAATTTCTCCAAAACGTTTTTTAGTCGGTGCAGGTACGGCAGATAAACATTTAGCTGTCGCCGCTTTAAAGGCAGAAATTGCAGGTTTTCATTTTTATCATGGTATTCCTGGTAGTCTTGGGGGGGCACTCAAAATGAATGCAGGGGCAAATGGTGTTGAAACTGCAGCGCGTGTTGTTGAGGTCTATGCATTGGACCGTAAAGGAAAGCGTCATATTTTGAGTTTGAACGATATACATTATTCCTATCGCCATTGTGATGTTCCTGAAGGTTTTATTTTTACAGCTGCTTTATTGGAAGGAGAACCCGGGAATAAAGATGATATTCGTGCGGCTATGGATGAAGTCGCCCTCCATAGGGGAACAGTACAACCCATTCGTGAAAAGACAGGTGGATCAACTTTCCGAAATCTTGAAAATAGATCTGCGTGGCGCGTAATTGATGAAGCAGGGTGTCGTGGTTTACGAATTGGTGGTGCTCAGATGAGTGAAATGCACTGTAATTTTATGATTAACACAGGGCAAGCAACAGGCTATGATCTTGAAACATTAGGAGAAACAGTGCGGGCTCGTGTTTTTACACATTCAGCCTATCTTTTACAATGGGAAATAGAGCGTGTTGGTCAATTTGAACGCGGTCGAAGCGTTTCTTTTTTTGATCCATTTCATTGATTTTTTGTGCACTAAAAAGTGCAAATAAAAAATTGAGTCATTTCAAAGAGATAATAAAAAAATTCATTAAGAATCAATAAATTAACAAAGAATCTCTTGCATCAAGCTTTTGAGTCTGATTCATTATGCAAAATGCTAGGTTATTGATTCGCAAGGATAAACTTTGTTTTTTCTGTATGTGGTGCTGATATGTTCTATATGAACTACATATAGTATACAAAAGAGGGTGATTTGTTATGAAAGATAAACATATAGCTGTGTTAATGGGAGGTTTTTCTTCTGAACGGTCTGTAAGTTTGTCTTCAGGAGCGGCTTGTGCTGATGTTCTTGAGATGCAGGGATATCGTGTGAGTCGCGTGGATGTTGATGCTCGTATTGCTTCTGTTCTTGAGCGGTTGCAGCCAGACATCGCATTCAATGCATTACATGGTTCATTTGGTGAAGATGGTCGGATTCAGGGGATTCTTGAATATTTAAAAATTCCTTATACTCATTCTGGTGTGATGGCATCTGCTTTAGCTATGGATAAGGGACGTGCAAAAATTATTGTTGCAAGTGTTGGTGTTTGTGTTGCCCCTTCCCGTATCATGAGTCGTTTTTCTTTGGAGGGAGCACATCCTATGGAGCCTCCTTATGTGATTAAACCTGTGTGTGAAGGTTCAAGTTTTGGTGTTATCCTTGTCCAGAGAAATGAGACTGCACCGCCGCATCATGTTGGGGGGGCTGAATGGAGGTATGCAGATGAGGTGATGATTGAAAAATATATTCCTGGTCGTGAATTGACTTGTGCTGTTTTAGGGAATGAAGTGCTGGATGTGTGTGAAATTCTCCCTAGTCAGCCTTTTTCATTGTACGATTATGACTCAAAATATAAAACTGGTGGTTCTCTTCATATTTGTCCAGCACAACTTTCATTAAATATTTACCAAAGTGTGCAAAGAATGTCTTTAGCAGCACATCAGGCGATAGGGTGTCGAGGTGTTAGCCGTTCTGATTTTCGTTTTGATGAGAAAACAGGAGAATTGGTTTGGCTTGAGATTAATACGCAACCCGGTATGACATTGACGTCTCTTCTTCCTGATATTGCAAAAGCAAGCGGTCGTACTTACGGCGATATTGTTCAATGGATAGTGGAGGACGCATCATGTATGCGTTGAGTGTTGATAAAACGAATATTCCAATGGAGGTGCTTTCAGTGCCAACTTTTCCGCGTCTTTATCGTCGTTTTCTGCGGTTTATGTTTGAGTTTGTTTTTGCCAATATTCATATTCCACGCCATTTTGGTTCTTTTGCTGTTGTATGGTTTTTCTTTGTTACAGCTTTTTATGGATTTTCATCCAGTGGTCAGATGGCAGTGATCGTGAAAACGATAATTTCAGATATTGGTTTTGTGGTTACTGATGTTGATATAAGTGGTAATAAGCGCTTGTCGAAGCAGGATATTTTGAAAATTTTAGAACTTGATGTTGCGCCTTCTACATTCACTTTTGATGTTGAAAGAGTGCGCTCTCGTTTGGAAAAACAGGCTTGGATTCAATCGGCTAATGTTCAGAAGATTTATCCCAATAGAATGCGCATTTCTATTGTGGAACGTGAGCCCTATGCTATTTGGCAACATGATGGCATGATAGATATTATTGATAATACAGGTCGTGCCATTGTGCCCTTTAAAGGGGAAATTGTTCAGGGTTTGCCTCTTGTGGTTGGGCAGGGTGCACAAAATGCTGCTAAATTATTTCTTCAAGCGCTGTCAGTTTATCCGGTGTATGATCGTATTCGTGCTTTTGTACGGGTAGGTGATCGGCGTTGGGATCTTGTTTTGGATAATGGAGTGCGTGTTATGTTGCCTGAAAATGGTGCACTTGAAAGGCTTTCCTCTCTTATTTTGTCCGGTACAATGCAAGATCTTTTATCCCGCGATATTCTCAGTATTGATTTACGTCTTGTTGATCGAGTTACTGTTTCTTTATCAGATGAAGCATTTGGGCGTTATCACGCTACTGTAGCAGAAGAAGAGCATATTTTAAAAACGCGAAAGGCAGGAAACCTATGATGTTGCTTAGATCACATC
Organism: Bartonella fuyuanensis; assembly: GCF_014197255.1. Lineage (GTDB taxonomy): Bacteria > Pseudomonadota > Alphaproteobacteria > Rhizobiales > Rhizobiaceae > Bartonella > Bartonella fuyuanensis. The sequence goes on from NZ_JACIFE010000007.1 coordinate 18,076, forward strand.
ATCGGGGGGGGCGTAAAGCACGTTTTTTAACGGTTCTTGATGTCGGTTCAAGTAAGATTGTTTGCCTTATTGCTTGTTTGCGTCCTTTGAAGCATGCGCATTATTTGCATGGTCGTACGCATTCTATGGAAATTCTAGGTTTTGGAGTGCAGCGTTCACGCGGTATTAAATCTGGAATTGTGATGGATATGTTCGCCGCCGAGCAGTCAATCCGTTTGGCTGTTGATGCGGCAGAGAAAATGGCTGGTTTGGTGGTAGATTCAGTGATTGTGAATTTTTCCTCAAGTCGATTGCAAAGTGCTTTGATTAATGGAATGGTACATTTGAATGGTCGTGAAGTCACAAAGCGTGATATGCGTATGGCCTTTTCAAATGTTTCACGTAAAGCTTTTGATGCGGAACGTCATGTTATGCATTCGATTCCGGTTTCTTATGTATTGGATGGCGATAAAGGAATTTCTGATCCTGTCGGCATGGCAGGAGAAATATTTGGTGTTGATATGCATGTTGTAACAGCGGAAACGGCATCTTTGCGTAATTTAGAAACTTGTATTAATCGTGCCCATTTGAGTGTTGAGGCAATGGTTGCCACTCCCTTTGCAAGTGGTCTTGCAGTCTTGATGAATGATGAGGCACATTTAGGAGCTGCCTGTATTGATTTTGGTGGTGGAACAACAACATTTTCAGTGTTTTTTGAGGGAAAATTTGTCCATGCAGATGCTCTTGCTGTTGGGGGGCATCATGTCACCCTTGATGTTGCGCGTGGATTCTCTATGTCACTTACAGAGGCGGAACGTTTAAAAGTTGTTTATGGTTCAGCACTTTTAACAAGTGCAGATGAGCGGCAAATGATTAATGTAGCGGAAATTGGGAGTGAACAGCATGAAACTCAATATCCTCGTGCTGTTCTCGGTCGTATCATTCGTGCGCGTGTTGAAGAAATTTTAGAGATGGTTCGTGATTGTTTAAATCGTTCTGGTTTTGGTTCCATCATTGGTAAGCGCGTTATTTTGACTGGGGGAGCAAGCCAGTTAACAGGATTACCAGAAATGGCACGTACTATATTAGGAAGAAATGTTCGTATTGGGCGGCCTTTAGGTATTTCGAGGCTTCCTTCTCTTGCAAAAGGGGCGGCGTTTACATCTGCTGTTGGGTTGTTAATTTATCCGCAATTGGTGGGTTTAAAAGAAAGAACAATGCAGACAGCAGGAAATCATTTATCGATGGGCACACGAGGGTATTTCCAGCGTGTTGGTCAGTGGTTGCGTGAGAGTTTTTAGTTAAGTCTAGTTGGATAAATTAAATTTCATCGCTTTGGCTGGCGGTGTCTATGAGAAGGAAAAGAAAATGACGATTAATCTGCATCGGCCAGATATCGCGGAATTGAAGCCACGCATTACCGTTTTTGGTGTTGGAGGTGGTGGCGGGAATGCCGTGAACAATATGATTAATGCTGGTCTTCAGGGAGTTGACTTTGTTGTTGCAAATACGGATGCGCAAGCTTTGGCTATGTCAAAGGCTGAACGTGTTATCCAACTTGGTGCAGCTGTGACAGAAGGTTTGGGTGCTGGTGCTTTACCAGAAGTTGGACAAGCTGCTGCAGAGGAATGTATTGATGAAATTATCGATCATCTTGCAGATTCTCATATGGTTTTCATTACTGCTGGTATGGGTGGAGGAACTGGAACAGGGGCTGCCCCCGTTGTTGCTCGCGCAGCGCGTGAAAAAGGCATTTTAACCGTTGGTGTTGTGACGAAGCCATTTCAGTTTGAAGGGGCCCGTCGTATGAAAACGGCAGAGGCTGGTATTGAAGAATTACAAAAGTCTGTCGATACATTGATTGTTATTCCCAATCAAAATCTTTTCCGTATTGCCAATGATAAGACAACTTTTGCTGATGCTTTTGCTATGGCTGATCAAGTGCTTTATTCTGGAGTTGCTTCCATTACGGATTTGATGATTAAAGAAGGCTTAATTAATCTTGATTTTGCTGATGTTCGTTCTGTTATGCATGAAATGGGCCGAGCTATGATGGGAACTGGTGAGGCATCTGGAGAAGGGCGTGCTTTGGCTGCTGCTGAAGCTGCTATTGCAAATCCATTGTTGGATGATACCTCTATGCGTGGGGCGCGTGGTTTACTGATTTCTATTACAGGTGGTCGTGATATGACTCTCTTTGAGGTTGATGAAGCTGCTAATCGTATCCGTGAAGAAGTAGATGCTGATGCGAATGTGATCTTTGGAGCTATTGATGATGAGTCCTTGGAAGGTGTTATTCGTGTTTCTGTGGTTGCTACCGGTATAGATCGTGAGATTAGTGATGTGGTTCAGTCATCTCATCCTCAGCTTCAAAGGCCAACCTCTTCAATGCGCAAAAGCGATTCTGGAATGCCACATAGTTCTTTTCACGTTCAGTCATCGCCCCTGCGTTCTGAGTCAATGGTAGAAGTGATTGAAGCACTTGAAATAGAAAAGGGTAAGTCAACAGGCGAACCATTTCGTCCTAAAAGTCAAATTTTTGCACATCCTGCAGAAGCAATTACTACGCGAAGTACGCCGAAAACGGTTTCTTATAGCTCAAATGTTGTGCAAGAGCAGATGTTAAATGTTCCACGTATGCAAGTAAGCCGCGGTTCTCAACAGACTATGACAGTTCCGGTGAGTATGGAGGCAACAGCGCATGTTCTTGATGAGATGACAGGAGTTGTGAAGCAAAAAGAAAAGCAAGTGCAACAGACGCAAGTGCGCTCACCAATGCGTATGCCTGAGTTAAAGGATTTTCCTCCTGTTGCTCATAGACAAAATCAACGAACATCTACAACCGACCAAGGTCCTCGTAATCTTTGGCAGCGTTTGAAACAGAGCTTGACACATCGTGAGGAAGTAGAGCCAGAAGCGAAGTTGGAACCTGCTGTAAGATCGTCTCAGCAGCAAGAGTCTCACATTTACAATAAAAATCCTCGGGCGCTTTCTCAAGATGCTTCTGTTTATGTTTCACGTCATTCTAGCGAGTTGCATCCTCAGTTGCCTCAAGAACAGCGTACTTTTATAAGTGAAGAAGATCAGTTGGAAATACCAGCATTTTTGCGTCGTCAGGCAAATTAATTGATAAAAAATGGGGAAAAGTAAAAAATGTTACTTCTTTGCGAATGAGTCAAAAATTATACAGTCAAATATACTGCTATTTTAGAGTAAGATACTTTAATTTTAAAAGCCCGCTTATAATTAAAGCGGGTTTTTTATTATTTACTATGAATCTTATTTTTATAGTTTTATAAATTTTATCAAAAAAATGTAAAAGCAATTCAATTAAAGTGATATGACGAATTTGATGCCAAAATATCAGTATACCCTTAAAAGAGCAGTGACCTTTAAGGGTATTGGGGTTCACAGTGGTTGTTTATCAGTGATGAAGATTTGTCCAGCGGATGTTGGGTGTGGTATTATTTTTAAGCGTCGTGGCTTAGACGGAACAGAGAAAATATTTCAAGCTCATGCATCGCAAACAGGAGAAATTGAGTTATCAACGGTGCTTGGAGGTGGAGATGTAAGAGTTGAAACAATTGAACATTTAATGGCAGCGATTGCTGCTTATAATTTGGATAATCTTGTTATTGAAGTGTCACATAATGAGGTTCCTATTTTGGATGGTTCAGCGCAGCTATATTGCCAAGCTTTTGAGGATGTTGGCATTGTAAAGCAAAATGCATTACGCTCCTATTTCATTATAAAAAAGCCGTTGCGGGTTGAAGGAGTTCATAGTTTTGCAGAGCTTTTGCCATTTTATGGACGTCGTTTTGATATAACGATCTCTTTTCCTTCTTCTGCTATTGGTAAGCAACATTTCAATTTTGATCTTACTACACAAGGGTTTCGAGATGATTTATCACGTGCGCGTACTTTTGGTTTTATCAAAGATGTGGAAAAATTACGACTTTCTGGAAAGGCAAGGGGCGCTTCTTTGGAAAATTGTCTTGTTATTGATCTTAATGACAAAATTTTAAATCCCACTGGTCCTTATTGGGAGAATGAATGTGTTCGGCACAAGATGCTTGACGCAATTGGTGATACCGCCTTGCTTGGAGCGCCTTTTATTGGCTTATTTCGTTCTTATTGTAGTGGACATAGAATTAATACGCAATTGGTGAAGGCTGTTTTGGCAGACGAATCATATTACGAAAAACGCTTTTTAGAGCAAGAATAAAAGAAAGTTGACAAGATTTTTTATGGTTTATTTGATTTTTTAAGGGAATGATTGACCTAACCGGTTAAATTGGTTATGTGGATTTTGAAAGTGATATAGTATAAAAACTTTTATAAATTGTTTTTGCTACAGGACGATATTTCTCTGGAGGCTGGGAAAGCTATGAAAAAATCTTATGTGTGCATTGGAAATACGACATATAGAAAATCTAACATTGTACGCAAGATATTGGGAGTGGTACTTTTGGGAAGCACTTGTATGCTAACGGGATGCCTCTTTAAAGGAAAAGATGCCCTTGATCCGTCTGCTTATGTTTTGAAAATAGATCCACCAGATGTTTTGTATAACCAGGCGCTTGCTAGCCTTGAGAATGGGCGGCTTGGGGATGCATCAAAGAAGTTTTTGAAGATTGAGAAACAGTATGCTTATACAGATTGGGGCCGTAAATCTTTAGTCATGGGTGCTTTTACAAATTATCGACTCGGAAAGTATGATGATTCAATTAGCATGGCTCAACGCTATATTACTCTTTATCCAGGGGCGGATGATTCGGCTTATGCGTACTATATTATCGGCCTTTCTTCTTTCCGTCGGATTCCTGATGTTACGCGTGATCAACGTGATACGAAGCGCGCTATTGCTGCTATGCAGCTTCTTATAGAGCGCTATCCAAATTCTGAATATGTCCAAGACGCTAAGGATAAAATACGTTTTGGGCGCGAACAGCTGGCTGGTAAAGAAATGCAGATTGGTCGTTATTATGAAGAGGGGCAGCGCTACCTTGCTGCAAGTAGAAGGTTTCGTACCGTGGTGGAAGAATATTCTGATACAAATCAAATTGAAGAAGCGCTTTTCCGCTTAACGGAAGTTAATCTTGCTCTTGGCTTAAAGGCGGAAGCACAGACTGCAGCAGCTATTTTAGGACGTAATTATCCCAAAAGTGAGTGGTATAAATTTTCTTATGATTTATTGCAAAAGAATAAAATATTGCCACAGGAGCATAAATCTTCTTGGATCTCACATGCTTTAGGTGGTGATAAGAATAGGGCACGTTGATTTTATATGCTTGTACAGCTTTCGATTCATAATATTGTTTTGATCGAAACGCTCGATATTCATTTTACAGCAGGGTTGACGGTTTTAACTGGCGAAACCGGTGCGGGGAAGTCTATTCTCCTTGAAGCTTTATCGCTTGCTTTGGGGGGACGGGGCGATGCTTCGCTTGTGCGTCATGGCGCTGATCATGGGCAGGTAACAGCTGTTTTTGATGTGTCTGTTTCACATCCTGCACGCCAACTTATTCGTGAGAATGGTCTTGATGATGAGGGCGATATTATTTTACGACGTGTACAATCAAGTGATGGACGTAGTCGTGTCTTTATCAATGATCAGATGTCTAGTGTTGCATTGATGCGAAGTATTGGCCGTCTGTTAGTTGAAATCCATGGGCAACATGATGATCGTGCGCTTGTTGATGTTGCTACACATCGCCAATTATTAGATGCCTTTGGTGGGCTTGAGGATGAAGTAGAAAATTTGCGCCAGTGTTATCATACATGGTGTGAATTTGAGGAGCGTTTGAGACAGCAATGTCTTAAGGTAGAGAGCGCTGTACGTGAGGTTGATTATCTTCGTGCGTGTGTAGAAGAGCTTGAAAAGCTTGATTTTCAAGTTGGTGAAGAGGAAGCTCTTTCTCTTCGCCGAGCCGATATGCTTAAATTAGAAAAAATAGCAACAGATATTAAAGAGGCAGATGATCTTTTAACGGGTCAAAAATCACCAATTCCAGTGCTTTCTAATTTGGTGAGGCGATTGGAGCGGAAAATTCCTGAGGCGCAAGAGCTTATTGCGCCAGTGGTAAAATCTATTGATGAGGCATTACATGCACTTGCAACAGCACAAGAAGCTATTGAGACAGCAATACAGGCATTGGAATTTGAACCTAATGAATTAGAACAGATAGAAGAGCGTCTTTTTACTCTTCGGGGTTTTGCTCGTAAATATCAAGTTTCTGTGGACGAATTGGTTCAGTTACGCAATAGGATGGATGCTGAATTGGCTGATTTTGAAGAGGCTCAGACTATATTGACACGTTTTGAAGATGAAGCAAGGCAAGCAAAAAAAAATTATGATACATTGGCACAAGCGATTTCAATAAAACGACGAAAAGTTGCAAAACACTTGTCTGAAAGCGTAATGGCTGAGTTACCGGCATTGAAATTAGAGAGGGCAGAATTTATTGTTGAAATGCAAAGTGATGTTGAAAGGCGGAGTGCAGAGGGTTGTGATCGTATTGAATATTGGGTTAAAACAAATCCTGGAACACGTGCTGGACCTATGCTTAGTGTAGCTTCTGGTGGTGAGTTGTCTCGTTTTTTGTTGGCATTAAAAGTTGTTTTGTCTGCTCGGGGATCAGCTCCGACATTGATTTTTGATGAAATTGATACAGGCGTTGGGGGGGCTGTTGCAGCTGCTATTGGACAACGATTGCAATGCTTATCAAAACATGTTCAGGTTTTCGCTATTACGCATGCACCACAGGTCGCATCGAAAGCGCACGATCATTTTCTTATTTCGAAAATTGAAAGTCATGATAAAGGATGCTTTGTTACTGCTATTCATAAAATCGAAGAGCATGAACGTGCAGAAGAAATTGCCCGTATGTTGGCAGGAGAACAAATTACTGAAGAAGCACGTGCAGCGGCTCAAAAGCTTTTGGCATAAAGATTGGTCAATTGAGTGATAAAAATACTGGAAAGCTTGTATTTATTTTATAAGAAAGCTTGGAGATTCTTATAGTAGTAGCTCATCATTTGGAATAGATTTTATGAACAAAGACGGAATTAAAAATCTCACTGCTCTTGAAGCAGAAAGTGAATTAGAGTGGTTGGCAAAAGAGATTGCACGTCATGATATGCTTTATAATTGTGAAAATCAGCCTGAAATTTCTGATGCAGAATATGATGCTTTGCGCCGCCGTAATGCAGACATTGAAGCTCTTTTTCCAGAGCTTATTCGTGTTGATTCTCCTTCACATAAAATTGGAGCACCGGTTTCTGAAAAGTTTGAAAAATCTGTTCATGTACAGCCTATGCTTTCACTTGATAATGCCTTTAGCTTTGAAGATGTCACTGAATTTGTTGAACGTATTCGTCGTTTTTTACGGCTTCCAGAAACACAAGTGTTGGAAATAGCAGCGGAGCCAAAAATTGATGGTTTATCTTTGTCTTTGTGCTACGAAAAGGGGCGACTTGTGCGTGCAGTAACGCGTGGGGACGGAACTGTTGGTGAAAATGTGACGGCAAATGCCCGAACAATTGCTGATATTCCAAAAGTTTTGCAAGGTGATTTTCCTGATGTCATTGAGGTTCGCGGTGAAGTTTATATGGGGAGGGAGGATTTCCAAGCACTTAATATCAACCAACAAGAACAGGGTAAGTTAATTTTTGCCAATCCTAGAAATGCAGCGGCTGGTTCACTTCGTCAACTAGATTCACGGATAACTGCTAGCCGAAAGCTTCAATTTTTTGCTTATGCTTGTGGTGAGGTGAGTGAAGTATTTGCACAAAGTCATATAGAGATGATAAAAAAGCTAAAAAAGTATGGCTTTATTATCAATCCATTAACAAAAGTTTTTAAGACGGTAGAAGAAATTATTTCCTATTATCGTAATATCGAAGAATGTCGTCCTTCTTTAAGCTATGATATTGATGGAATTGTTTATAAGGTTAATGATTTGATGCTCCAAAAGCGCTTGGGGTTTATTTCTCGTTCACCGCGTTGGGCAATAGCACATAAATTTCCAGCCGAAAAGGCTATGGCATTTTTAGAAGCTATTGACATTCAAGTGGGACGCACTGGAGCATTAACCCCTGTTGCACGTCTTGCTCCTATCACTGTTGGTGGTGTGATCGTTACCAATGCCAGTTTGCATAATGAGGATTATATTAAAGGAATTGGCCATAAAGGGGAACCCATTCGTGAGGGGCGTGATATTCGTATAGGCGATACAGTGATTATACAACGTGCTGGTGATGTAATTCCTCAAGTTGTTGATATTGTTTCGGAAAAACGTTCGAAAGATGCTGCTATTTTTATTTTTCCTCATTTTTGCCCAGCTTGTGGGAGTCATGCTGTTCGTGAAATAGGAGAAGCAGTGCGTCGCTGTACTGGAGGACTTATTTGTCCTGCACAGGCGATTGAGCGTATTCGTCATTTTGTGTCACGCAATGCCTTTGATATTGAGGGTTTAGGTAAAAAACAGGTAGAGTTTTTTTTCCATGTTCAAGATGAGGCACTTTGTATTCATACACCAGCTGATATTTTTACTTTGCAAAAGCGCCAAGAAAAATCTTTGATACGTTTAGAAAATATGGAAGGTTTTGGTACTGTTTCAGTTCGGAAACTATATGATGCCATTAATGCACGCCGCGAAATTCCTTTAAGCCGTTTTTTGTTTGCATTGGGGATTCGGCATGTTGGAGAGGTGAATGCACGTCGCCTCGCACGTGCTTATCAAAATTATGCAGCTTTTCAAACGGCAGCTATGGAAGCAATTATGCCATCCGATAAAGCAAATGAAAAAGGCAATGAAGCTTGGATGGAGATTACCAATATCGAAGGAATTGGACCACAGGTTGGGAGCGCTATTGTTGATTTTTATCAAGAAGCGCATAATCGTGAGGTTTTGTCTGTTTTGCTTGGAGAAGTAACACCTCTTGATGAAGTGCCTATCATTCCAGCTTCTTCACCAATAGCGGAGAAAATCATTGTTTTTACAGGAACTTTGGTCCATATGTCACGCGATGAAGCAAAAGGATTGGCAGAGCGATTAGGGGCCAAAACGTCGGGTTCACTTTCTAAAAAAACAGATATTCTTGTTGCAGGACTTGGAGCAGGATCAAAATTGACTAAAGCAGAAGAACTAGGTGTTGAGGTTATCGATGAAGAGGCTTGGATGCGATTGATTGAGGGGTATAATATTTAAGGATTAAATCCCCTTCAAGAGCGATAATTTATGCGTAATTGTCATGCTTTATCGAGAGTAATTTCCTGATACTAAAAGTTAATATATAGCTCTTAAGGAGTCTTATCATTATTTTTAGTATTGGAAAATATTGTTCTTCAGAATGGTGATATAATGAAAGTTTTCATATAAAGAAAATAAAAGATATGACTGTTTAGGTGTTTATTATTGGTGTGTTTAATCCATAAAAGATTATTGCTCATTATATATAATAGATAGCGATAGTGTTTCAGACATATATCATGATTTTATCTATATTTGTCAGACATCATTATGTAGTACACATGCCTAATTTCATGACAAAATTTCGAGTATTCCTTAATGCATCTAGCATCGTAATTCTCTTCTTGATTATCTTCATTGCTCTCCAATTTTTTAGCCTAAGAAATCTCATTTATTAGAGCTAGAATTTAGCATGAGAAAATTTCATAATCAAACAGTATTTGAGCGTACTTTAATATTGGATCTGTAGAGTTTATAACAAAATTTTTCCCAAATGAAATCGCTTTCTTTCCAATTATATTTAGAGTGTAGCGTCTATACGTAGGTAGATAGATTTAGCGCTGGAAAACCTTCATTATAAATATTCTGCAATATATAGAATATGATATATACCATACTTCTTCGATTTCACATATGCCTTTGCATTTTCTAAACGTTGATTGTACAACTCATAATGATACTGTTCATTCACATACTTTTTATAAAGTTCATCGTACCCGTTTAGAGTAATTACTCAACTTTTGGAAAACGCAGAAATAGAAATTGATTTAAATCCAGAAGCTTTTTTCAGTACAAAATTTCCAATATAATATCTGAATAAAAGTGTAAGGAACAGAATAAGATGATACGCATTGTAATAGCTATATAAAATCTACGCCATATATGCTCATTTTGTAGTAATAAACAGAGATTATTTATGTTGTCATGCAATTATTTTCCAGGAAATATACTCGGAAAATAATACTAAACTGTTTAATATTGCAAATAAAGAAAAATCTTTTAACATGATGTAATTATTATCCTACTTCTTTTAAATTCTAATAACTTAATCCCTCTTTTCTAGCTGATTCTATTTAGTTATATCAATATGTGTTATTATGGGGCCACTGTTATTGGAAATAGTTCAAAAATTAAAAAGATATAGATTACTATTGCAAGGCAATATGCATAAATTTTGAGTTTAAACTAAAAAGGTAAAATTAAGAATAAAAATGTTATAATAAGCTAATTGTAGTCGTTAATATAAGTATAACCACGTGTAGTGCATTCTACTTTATTTCACCTAGATCAGTGTTTACTATCCCAGCAAAAAGATTTGAAATATTTTTTGTATTTCTTGATGCAACTACATATTTTTCTTTAAAAAAAGTGCTGTTTTTTGTAGAAAGTAAAAGTTATAGGTTGCTTAATTTATAGAGGCATCGTTGCTTCTTTTACCCACTTTTTATCGTCTTCGTTTAAGTAAGGTGCATTGATTTGATAAACATGCGCATGGTAATCATTGATCCATTGTTTTTCTTGCAATGTCAAAAGCTCTGGAAGGATTAATCGTCGATCAATGGGGCAATGTGTGAGTGTTTCAAACGAGAGCATTTCTATATCTCCACCATCAATTTTTTGTGCTGGCTTCACAATCATCAAATTTTCAAGACGAATGCCAAAAGCGTCTTTGCGATAATAACCTGGTTCGTTTGAAAGAATCATACCGGGGATGAGTTCTTGGCATCCGTTGCGGGAAATATTTTGTGGTCCTTCATGAACAGAAAGATAAGATCCAACACCATGACCTGTACCATGGGCATAATCAAAGCCAGCTTTCCATAAGGTGATGCGTGCAAGAGCATCAATATCTTGTCCGCGTGTTCCTTTTGGAAAGCAAGCGGTTGCAAGAGCAATCATACTTTTGAGAACGAGAGTAAAACAGCGTTTTTCTTCTTTTCCAATATTCCCAATCGCAACTGTGCGTGTGACATCTGTTGTGCCATCACGATATTGTCCTCCTGAATCAATAAGGTAAAGTTCAGCAGCATTGAGTTTTTTATTTGTTTGTGTTGTTACTCGATAATGAACGATAGCGCCATTTTTCCCTGCAGCTGAGATTGTATCAAAAGACAGATCTTCAAGTTTTTCCCCCATTTTTTTTGCTGTACTTATGCGAAATTCTTCTAATTTTTGAGCAGCGGAAATTTCACTTATTGTACCTGGTCTTTGTTTATCTAACCAAGAAAAAAAACGGGTTAGAGCAACACCATCGCGCAGATGCGCTTTTCGCGCTCCATTAAGCTCTGTGTCATTCTTAATAGCACGTGGCAGAGCGGCAGGGTCAGTAAGTGTGATGAAAGAGCTATTTTCTTCTTCAATAATAGTACGTAATTTTTCGCATGTTAATTGTGGATCTAAGGCAAAAGCTGTTCCCTTCTGTAGATATTCTTTGATTTTTGAAAGAAGTTGTTCTGGTTCATATAATTTTGCATAACATTCCAGATATTTTTTTTGTTCTTTACCAAGTTTTTTGTTGTCAATGAATAAGGCTGGTGTTTCTTGGATGGGAATGAGAGCAAAACAAAGGGGAAAAGGCGTATTGGAAACATCATTGCCCCGTATATTAAATGTCCACGCAATAGAGGAGGGATCTGTAAAAATAAAGGCATCTGCATTGACTTTTTGTATATCTTTGCAAATCAATTTGAGTTTTTCATCTGTATTGCACCCAGCATATTTGAATGGGTGAATTGATATGGGGGCTTGTGGTAATTGTGGTTGATCATGCCAGATAAGGTCGATGGGATTGGAGTGAATTGCTACAAGTTTTCCACCTGCTTTAATTTCTAATGCGTTTCTCAATGTATCGGTGTTCGCAATGGTGTGAAGCCATGGATCAAAGCCAATAGAAAGATTTTTCCCATTTGTTTCAAGCCATTGTGAAGGGGGACAGGTTATTAGATCTTCGTACTCGAAAATATGAGAATCAGTTTGTTGGCGAACTTGTAGCTTGTAGCGCCCGTCTGTGAATATAATGGCTTTGTTTTTTAAAATTAATGCAATCCCAGCTGATCCAGTAAAGCCGGTTATCCAGCTAAGACGTTGAGCATGAGGGGCGACATATTCTCCTTGATGTTCATCTGCACGTGGCACAAGAAAACCATCTAGTCCAAGGTGGTCAAATTCTTTACGAAGGGAGGTAATGCGTTCTGCAGCATGAGAGGGATTTATTGTCGCCTCAAAAGATTGATACATAACGATATCCTTTTCTTTTATTTCAGATGTATCGTAACCCATCCTTGTTGGTGGTATGTTTCGATATGTTTGAGTCCTTGTTTTATATAAGTATCCAAAACACGGGTGTGTTGTTCTTCAAGAATTCCAGAGAGTATAAGTGATCCCCCTTTTTGAAGCGCTTTTACTACTTCTTGCGCAAGTTCGATGAGAGGATTGGCAAGAATATTAGCAACAATGAGATCAAAAGGGCTACGTATTGCAATTTGCTCATGGCTAAAACCTGTTGCTGTAATAGCTGTAACATACTCTTTTACGCCATTAAGCTCAATATTATGTTGTGCGACTTGAATAGCTATGGGATCAATATCAGATGCGAGAATAGGAATGGGCTTGAGCATTGCTATGCCAATGGCTAAAATTCCACTGCCAGTTCCAAGATCAAGGGCATTGTGTAGATTTTCATTTTGCATTACTTTGGCTATCATTTCTAAACAACAGGTTGTTGTTTCATGATGTCCTGTACCAAAAGCTTGATTTGCTTCAATTTCAATAGGGAGAACATTTTCTGGAATGGTGTTTCGGTTGTGACTTCCATGAAGAAAAAAAGGACCTGCATGGACTGGTTTTAGTCCTTCTAGACTTTTTTGTACCCAATCAATATTGGGTAAAACTTCTATATTAATTTTATCAGAATCTATAGAAAGAACACTTGCAAAACGTTTCATTGCGCTCTTTTGATTGTCTTGATCAACATAAAGTGAAAGTTCATATATAGAATTCTTTTCATCTATCTCTATGAGAGCAAGAGGATATCCTTCTTCGTCAAAAGCTGTTTCTAGAAGGGTATAAAACTGCTCTACCTCACTTTTAAAAGCACTATAATAAAGGCGAATTTGCTGCGACATGCTGTTCTTTACTTTTGATCGACTGTTTAGTTTGAGATAAGTTTTTTTAGTCGTTCAATGGCGATTTCATCTTTTAATTCACTATCGCTTTCTTTTGTGTCATAAGGGATGACGCCTGCTAATTTTCCACCTTTTTTGAGTAAAAAAATTGCTGCTGTATGATTATAAGTGTAGTTTCCATCTTCTCCAGGCACTTTTTCAGCAACGATGTTGAAAGAATTGACCATTTTATGAACTTCTTCAGGATTTCCACTAATGCCAACAATTTTATTCATGAAATTATTGAGATATTCATGAAGCACTTCTGGGGTATCACGTTCAGGATCAACAGTCACAAACCATTTTCCTAATTTATCAGCTTCAGGCCCAAGGGCCGTGAGCCACCGATCAATATTGATTAGTGTGGTAGGACAGCTTTCAGGACACATGGTGAATCCGAAAAAAATTATTGAAGGTTTGCTTCGAACATCAACGTCGGTAACAGTTTCTCCATTTGAATTGATGAGAGTAAAGCTATCACCTAAAGGCTTATTTATAAATATATCATAAATAAAAACCCCTGTGAGAAAGATAACTGTTAGCCCTAAAATACGGATTACATTTTTCATAGGTTATCTCTTTAAAAAGTATCAAAAAAACTCTACCATTGGCTGTTTTTTTTTGCAATATTTGTTTCACAATTGTTTTTATTGGCTTGGTTGGTATGTTTTGCTGTATCTATTGATGAAACGCAATAATGAATCTTGGAAACAGTCTTCAATTCCATAAAAGTGAAGCATATATCCATACAAAAGCTTGGCAGTATGGTTGTAAATTGAGATGCTATGTGGAAATTAATAAGTGGATGGTTTTGCATGAGGGAATGGTTGAAGGTTTTTCATTTAGAATGTAACAGTGAGGCATTTATATCGATATTGGTTGTTGTTGTTTTATTTCATGGATTGTGTTTCAACGCATAAAATAACTTATCATCCAAACGAATATTTTCGTTATATGGCGCTAGATCATTCTTTTCATGAAAGGAGTTGTAAAAAGCATGTTATTATTGGATATGATGTGTAGATGGTATAGAGCAGTTTATATCAGGAGTAAGCGTTGGGTATGAGACAGTTATTGGAACAAATGCTGCTATAGCGAAAGATTTTATGCCTTATACGATTATGTTAAGGTCTCGGCAAAACGGTTACAGATACATTTGCCCAACAATGCGATAGAGTGCCTCTTGGTTAGATATGGCGATGGGATTAGCTGCTTGATAAAATTCATAACGTATTATTTGGTATGCAAAACTTCCCATCGAAGCTTTTATTGGCAAATGGAAATGACATTTATAATCAAATAAAATGATCTCTTGAAAACACCTCATGGTTTGTTGTTCGTGAAGCTTTGTTTACAAAATAGTTATCTAAGACACGCTTTTCTTCGGCTTTTATGATCGTTTATTGCTGTAATATGATTATAACAAATTTTCTTGTGAAAAAATCGGTCATTGACAGAAAAATCTATTGACAGAAAATCTGATGAGGCATGAGAGGTTGATTGAATGATAACTTTCTATTCAATATTCTTATTTGTCTATGTACGCTTTTATCTTGGTGTTGCATAGTCGGTTATGCAAGGAATCTTGATATTAAAAGGGAGATTTTCCATAACCGCCATAAGATGTTTTCATTGCTATGGTTTCTATATGTTCTGCTGGCAGTTCATCTAGGAAACGGGAGGGAATAGCAGATTGCCAAAGTCCGTGTACTCTGCGGTTGGATACAAACCATATATGCAGATATTTTTTCGCTCTTGTAAGTCCTACATAAGCAAGACGCCGTTCTTCTTCTAATCCTGAACGCCCACCTTCATCTAATGAGCGCTGATGGGGAAAGAGTCCTTCTTCCCAACCTGGAAGAAAAACTGTTTCAAATTCAAGTCCTTTGGCTGAATGAAGTGTCATAATATTGATGGCATCCATATTTTCGTTATTTTCTGCTTCCATAACAAGTGCAACATGTTCTAAAAAGCTCTGAAGATTTTCAAATTGTTCCATGGAACGGATCATTTCTTTAAGATTTTCTAGTCGTGTCGGAGCTTCTGGTGAGCGATCTTCTATCCACATGTTTGTGTAACCAGAATCATCAAGGATAATTTCGGCAAGCTCTCTGTGGGGAGTATTTGGAAGCATATTTTGCCAGCGGCGAAAGTTTTCAATAAGGCTTCGTAAAGCACTTCGTGTCTTAGGTTTTAACTCATTTGTTTCAATGATGTCAGCAGCAGCAGAAAAAAGAGGAACAGAACGTGCACGTGCACTCTCATAAAGAATGCGCAAAGTTGTATCTCCTATGCCGCGTTTAGGTGTATTGATAATACGTTCAAAAGCCAAATCATCAGCTGGTTGGGTAACAACGCGTAAATAAGCCATGGCATCACGTATTTCCATTCGCTCATAAAAACGAGGGCTACCAATGACGCGGTAGTTAAGACCGAGTATTACAAAGCGATCTTCAAATTCCCGCATTTGAAATGACGCTCGTACTAATATAGCCATATGATTTAATGCATGACCGGTTCGTAGTGCACGTTGGATTTCTTCTCCGATTGCCCGTGCTTCTCCTTGTGAATCCCATGCTGAATGAATTTTTACTTTTTCTTCTTCACCCTTTATTTGAGCAGAAAAAAGAACTTTTCCCAGTCGTTCTTCATTATGAGCAATAAGATGGGAGGCGGCTTTAAGAATATGAGATGTTGAGCGATAGTTGCGTTCTAGACGAATAATTTTGGCAGAAGGAAAATCTTTTTCAAAACGTAATATGTTCTCGACTTTTGCACCACGCCATCCATAAATAGATTGATCATCATCACCAACACAACAAAGATTAATATGTTGATCTTGAGGACGTTGTGCCAAAAGGCGGAGCCAAAGATATTGTGCTGTATTTGTATCTTGATATTCGTCAACAAGAATATAGCGAAATTGAGAATGATATTCGCGAAGAATATCTGGATTATGTTGGAAGATAGAGATAGAGTGAAGCAGAAGATCACCAAAATCACAGGCATTAAGATCTTTTAGTCGATTTTGATAACGACGATAAAGTTTGCGCCCCATGCCGTTACCAAAAGAATGAGCATCACTATTTGAGATATGTTCTGGTGAAAGTCCTTGATTTTTCCAAGAATCAATTATCCTTGCAAGGTTTCGTGCAGGCCAACGTTTATCATCTAATTCCTCAGCTTCAATAAGCTGTTTTAAAAGTCGAAGAACATCATCGCTATCGAGAATTGTAAAGTTCTTTTTTAAATCAACAAGCTCTGCGTGACGGCGTAAAATTTTAGCACCAGTGGAATGAAATGTTCCAAGCCAAGGCATTTCCTCAACAACATCACCAATAAGTTCACTAATACGTATTTTCATTTCACTTACTGCTTTATTGGTAAAGGTAACAGAAAGTATTTGCTGAGGAGAGGCAAATCCAGAGCGTAAAATATGAGAAATCCGGGTTGTTAAAACGCGTGTTTTTCCAGTACCAGCACCTGCAAGAACTAAAAGAGGTCCTTCGATATTCATAACAGCTTGTTGCTGTTCTGGATTGAGCTGTTTTAAATAATCTGTTTTATATGTTTTTTGTTCTTTTAGAGCACAGGTAGAAAACCCAGACCTCTCCTTATCATGGGCTGGTGGAGTATTTTCTTCAAAGAAAGGTATGTGACCGGAAAAATTATTCATTATACCTTTTTTGTAATCTTTTTTTATTGAAGTTCCAGATTAAAAAACTTTTCTTTTAAAAGCTATAACAAATCTTTATTGAATGAAAGATAGATTAAAACAAAAGCAAGTCTTAAAGACGTTGAGAGAGAATACTTTGAAGGGCATAAATGCGTAATGAGGCCGAAAGATTTACTTGTTGGGGTCTTTTGCTATCAATATCAGTGATAATAAAGGCTAAAGATTGCCCTTTTTTTCGAGCTATATCTTTTAGAATGTCTAAAAATGGTGGTTCTAAAGAGACGCTTGTTGGGTGTCCATCAACACGAACAGATATCTTTCGTGGAATGACTTTTGACCAGTCTATAGTATTATTTTCGTGCATTTTTCCACCTTTATTCGTCGTTTCGTAAACGATTTTGATCAAGAAATTTTTGCATTTTTAAAGATTTTTGTTGCTCAAAAAGTCTTTCTGTTTTTGTTCGTCCAAAACGATAACGATTTTGCTCAGCGTGAAGAGCTTTTTCTGCACGCTTTTTTTGTTTTTGAAATCGACGAAAGTTAATTGGTTCAGCCATGAGAGCGTTTATTTTTTCCGAAAAGAATCTAAAGAGACAATATCAGCACTTTGTTTTGTATCGTTATTTGAAGGTTCTTTATTGGGACTGAGATTTTGTTCTTTTGCGAGCATATTTTCTTTTTTTTGTTTGTTTGATAGAGTAATGGGCGTAGATGAGGTATTTTCTGAGCTCTCACTTTCTCCAGAAGTAAGATTTGAGGGCAGATCAAATGCTGCTTCAAATGCTGCTACAGGATCATAAAATACCTGAATGGAAGTAAAGGGAATCACAAGTTTCTCGGTTATTTCCCTGAAAGAGAGGGTTACTTCGAAGGCTGTTTCTGAAACATTGAGATCTCTAAACTGATGTTGTAAGACGATTGTCATTTGCTCAGGATAGCGATTTTTAAGCCGGGGCGAAATTTTAACGCTTGGGGCATTTGTCAAAAAAGTTATAAAAAAATGATGACTTCCCGGAAGACCTGCTTTGGCAACTTCCGATAAAACTTTACGGATAACCCCACGAAGCGCATCCTGAACGAGAATATCGTAACGGATTTGATCTTTAACCATTGAAGTTTATTCCTTTTATTTCAGGTAACAGAATAGGTCGTATTGATGTTGTGTAATAGAATGTGTTTCAAAACTAGCAATATATTGTCTATGATGCACCTCAATGAATCGAAAAAACACGAAACTTTAGTAAATAATGTCTGATAATGTCTGAAAGATCAATCAATAACATTTTTAAAAGTGAAGGCTTCTGTTGCCAGGTGCCTTCGAACCCCGCTTAAACCTGCGACGGTTTAAGACTTAAGTTGAAACATTCACACCACTTTAAGCGGCGAGACGTGCTTCCGCATAGTTGTCATTTGCAACTACTCTTTTAGCCCGATAACGGTGGTACAATGCCGAGTAAAAGAGCGATCTTTACACCTTTGTCGATCCTATTTCGCCCCCAGAAAAATATAATTTTGGCTTCTTATATTTTGGTGGAGGCGCCGGGTACTGCCCCCGGGTCCAATAAGTTTATTTCACCGTCTATTTATTACCATAGCTGATAAGCCAGCCATTTGAATATAGATGAAGAACAGCTCCAGGAAAAGGGGGTTGTTAATATTTTTAATCCTCTAAGTATTTATGGAGCTATAGGATGCGGCTGTAAAGTATAGGCCGCTTATTTTTGGAGAGGAGATGATGTAAAATGACGAATAATCTAGCAGATATTAAAATATATGATTCAAACCCTGATGAAGCAGCAGTAGAACGACTTAGCCATCGTTTAGCTTTGGTGATGAAAAAGCAGGATGCAGCGCTTGTTTCTACATCAGATCCAAAAGAGTTAGAACGTGTTGAAAAATGGGTGCAAGATGTTTTGGGAGCTGATGAACAAAGTGCTAAAATGGCTGTTTCAAAAGTTTCTGAGATGATGTCTGGAGTGCGTAGAAAAAGTCGTCTGACTTTTTATTATTTGGTTACTAAACAATTAAATGCGCTTCATAAAATTTAGATAATTTTGAAATGGAACTTTTATCCAGTAATGATAAAAAAGCCCAATTTGTTGGGCTTTTCCATTTGTAAAAAAGGTTAATGTTTTTCATTGTTTTTGAGGTATTCTCCTTGATGCATATTCGGGACAAAAAGAAGCACAATGAATGCCATAATCATCACGCGGATTACGTGAAAATAAAAGAGTGATTCATTTTCAGTTTTTTAATTCCAGTGCGACGTATGCAGTAGAACCACCAAATAAGGTATTGCCAATAGCGTGAGAAAGGCTATCGCCTAATGCGCGGTTTGAAGGGGGAAACATCGCTGATTTTACGACAACAGAGATGGGATGTATACATGCTCATACATACAGAGCAGTCCAATAATAACGGATAAGGTAATCCATGTACTAGATGGGGTGTTATCGAGGGTGTGACCAATGATGCTGAGCCCAGGAAATGTAAAGATAGCAGACAGTATCTTTCAAATGGTTACGTAAAGTTTTAGTTCCAATTTTATTGGTTATAATATCAGCTATGGATTGGAATAGTATAAAAATAAACAGTGCAGCAGTGATGATTGTTGTTACGGTATGGTTATCAAATTCGATGATTGTGATCAGAAATTTCTGTAGATGAGATGCTAAGTTTTATACAGGGGTAAAATGTTGAGTGATCTTTCTGACGCAAATAAGCAATCATCCCAAAGGGTTTTGTGTGTGATGCTAGAATAAATATAATTAAACTGGCAAGAAGTTGACCTGTAATAAAGATAGTAGATTGGAAAAAAGCAAAAAGCTCGTAATGCTTTTTGTAAGGACAATTTCGCTCATGTAAGTGGTTCCTATCCCAGATTTATCATCCGCTGAAAGTTTTTACAGACTCTATCTAAAAGTAAAAAGATTGCTGATGTTATTTCCAAGGTTTCATCGGTAGAAAGTATGGTGATGAAAAAAAGCCACTACACATTCTAAAAATGGATACAAGCATTGAATGTTTATGTTCATAACGATTGGCCGACAAATTCTAAAAATCAAGCTCCAATAGGGCATATAAGAAAACCAATAAAAATACACCTGCTATTTTTAATAGTGGTGTAATTGCATCATCATCTTCAAAAAAATTGGAAGATAAAATAAATCGATGCAAAGGAGTAAGCATAAAAGTCATACCATTTTACCAGATTGCCTGATGCATTAGATATGATAGCAAAAATACGTTTCCTTGTAACATGTGGAGCTAAATTTATTTGGCATTTCAGGACTATTTTCTCTTTAGATTTATAATTTTTCTTCTCTTTAAAGTTGTTTACAATGTGCATTATAAAAAATAAAAACGCTATCATAATAGCTTTTTAGAGAAACATTGTTATAAAGATTTTCTTTAGAGTCATCAAAGCTATTTTGAACTCATACTATTGTTATATTGCGTAAATCATCGGCTTTGGGCTATTTTTCAGGAAATATTGTTTTTTGTTTTATTATGAATTATCTGCGTCTGAGAGTATTTTATAAAGATATGATCCTCTTTAATGTTGTTTCGTAAAATGATGGGGTTGTATATGACATGTGAGGTTAGTGTGTGCATAAAAATACTTTTATGAACAATCTTATAAGTGTCAAGAGGAGCACAGCATTAAGCAGCAAGGCAATAGTATAATGATAGCAGTTTGCACTTTTATTAAGTCTAAAGGCAGTGCTGTATCATGTTTTTTCTTTACGCAGTTTTACGTTATGTCATTCATGAGTGCTGTTGTGAAATGAACTTGGATGCATTGAGAAATATTTCTTAAGAAATTGAGCGAACTCATAACATAATGCATAATGGTATTGTCTGTTTTTCATGAAGTGGTTTTGTTTTATCGAGGAACTCATTAAGAACTTTTAAATAAAAGTAGGAGGAGATGTATAATCTTTAATTATTGATAAAATTTCTTGAAAGATAATTATTTTACTTCGATTTTGATTAAAAATGGGAGGCTTAAAATAAACAAATTCTTATTGTCAGCGAAGTAAATCCAGCAAAATAAGTGTTTATTCATAATAATGTGAAGACGTTTATTTTTATAAGCAGCATATGCAGGCGAGAAAATTTCTTCTTTTAGCGTATTTGAGGGAATAAAAAATTGTGAGCTTTAAGTTTTCATAGAATATCTATAAAAAAGCCCAGTATTCTGGGCTTTTTTATATCAAAAGCTAATGAATATCGTCTCCTTGTAAATATCCCTCTTTTCGGGCGTCAGGCATTAAGAGAACTGCAATTAATGCAATAATCATCATGCCGGTTATATAAAAATAGAAGACAGATTCGTACCCAAGGTTTTTTAAGCCAAGCGCTACGTATTCAGCAGAACCGCCAAACAGCGCATTAGCAATAGCATAAGAGAGTCCAACACCGATTGCTCGCACTGAAGCGGGAAACATTTCTGCTTTTACAATGCCAGAGATGGATGTATAAAAGCTCATAATGCATAGCATGCCAATAATGACTGATAGAGCAATCCATGTTTCATTAGTGCTACCAATCACATTAAGTCCAGGAACTGTAAAGATAATGGCTAAAACACTCCAAATAAGGAGTGAAGTTCTTGTTCCAATCTTATCAGCCATAAAACCAAATGCAGGTTGAAGTAACATGAAAACAAAGAGCGCAGCAGTCATTATAGTTACGGCTGTATGTTTATCAAATCCGGTAGTTGTGTGTAGATACTTTTGCATATAAGTCGTATAAGTGTAAAATGTGAGCGATCCCCCAGCGGTAAAGCCAACAACTAGAAAAAAAGCTTTCCTGTGATTGCGTAGCAGCTCTAAAAGACTACCAGCTTGTTTTTTAGAACGGCTTTCCTTGGTTGTCGTTTCATGAAGAGAACGGCGGAGGTAAATTGCGACAATTGCTCCTAGACCACCAATGGCAAATGGAATACGCCAACCCCACGCTTTTATTTGATCTTCTGTGAGATAAAGTGCTAAAATAAGGACAACAAGACTGGCTAGAAGTTGCCCACCAATCAACGTGGTATATTGAAAAGAGCTAAAAAAACCGCGGCGGTTTTTGAGGGCAATTTCACTCATATAAGTTGCTGTAGTACCATATTCACCACCGACAGAAAGTCCTTGAAGCATTCGGAGTAAAAGTAAAAGAATTGCCGCTGTCATTCCAATCGTTTCATAAGTAGGAAGTATAGCGATTAAGAAAGAACCACCACACATCATAAAAACAGAAATAAGCATTGAGCGTTTACGTCCATAACGGTCAGCAATGAAACCAAAGAGCCAACCGCCGATTGGACGCATAAGAAAACCAATGGCAAATATACCAGCAGCCTTTAAAAGCTGTACGACATCGCCATCTGAGGGAAAAAATTGCGATGCAAAATAAATGGATGTAAAAGAATAAACATAAAAGTCATACCATTCTACTAAATTACCTGATGCGCTGGCTACAATAGCCCAGATACGCTTTTTTGTATCATGCGGTGCTAAAGATTCTTGTTTTTCCATAGTCGATCCCTTCATTTCATGTTCATCCATTTTTGTTCATTATTTCTCTATGTTCTTTTCTTAAGAGGCTGTCTACAGTCTTTTATCTTTTGCATCAAAATTTTAGTCAGATCACGATAATTTCTTGTGTAAGATGTTTTCAGAAAAAGATTTATATTATGTTTGTACAAATTTTACAGTTTTTATTTTCTATAATGAGAAGAATCGGACATAATAGCCATATGAAACTATATTTAGCTCTTTTATCCCATGTTTTAAATCAGGGTATTGATCGTAAAGATCGCACGGGTGTTGGGACGCGATCCATTTTTGGATATCAGATGCGTTTTGATTTACAAGCGGGATTTCCATTGTTGACAACAAAGAAACTACATCTACGTTCAATTATTTATGAGCTTTTATGGTTTCTTAAAGGCGATACAAATATTGCATGGTTAAAAAAGCATGGCGTATCAATTTGGGATGAATGGGCTGATGAAAAGGGAGATCTTGGTCCTGTTTATGGTTATCAGTGGCGTTCTTGGCCTGCTCCTGATGGGCGCTATATTGATCAAATTAATAATCTTTTAATGATGATTAAGGAAACGCCAGATTCTCGTCGCTTGATTGTATCCGCTTGGAATCCTGCATTAATAGAGGAAATGGCTTTGCCTCCATGCCATTGTCTTTTTCAATTTTACATTGCTGAAGGCAAATTATCCTGTCAGCTTTATCAGCGTTCGGCGGATATTTTTTTAGGTGTTCCATTCAATATTGCATCTTACGCATTGTTAACGATGATGATTGCGCAAGTAAGCGGCCTTAAAGTCGGTGATTTTATTCATACTCTAGGAGACGCTCATCTTTATTCTAATCATTTTGAGCAGGCAAAATATCAATTGTCTCGGATACCAAATGCTTTACCGTGTATGCGTATAAATCCAGCGGTAACAGATCTTTTTTCTTTTCAATTTGAGGATTTTGAATTGCTTAATTATGAAGCACAACCCCATATTAAAGCGCCGGTGGCGATATGACAATTTCTATTTGTTTAATTGCTGCTGTTGCAGAAAATGGTATTATCGGTCGTGAAGGTGCCATGCCTTGGCACTTATCGACAGATTTGCAACGCTTTAAAGTTTTGACGTTAGGTAAGCCCATTATTATGGGGCGAAAAACTTGGGATTCTCTTAAAAAACCTTTACCAGGGCGTACAAATATCGTCATTACGCGTGATCGTACTTTCAGTGCTGAAGAGGCTGTGATTGCTCATTCTTTGCCACAAGCTTGTTCTTTTGCCACAAGCATTGCTTCTCAAAATGATGTAAAGGAAATTTTTATTATTGGTGGTGGCGAAATTTTTCAACAAGGGTTGCATATGGCTGATAAAATATTCCTTACAGAAGTTTTAGTTTCTATAGAAGGTGATAGTTTTTTTCCTGTTTTTGATAAAGAAAATTGGACTATTGTGCAAACACAAGATATTCCAAAAGGAGATAAAGATAGTCATCCGACACGTTTTGTTGTTTATGAGCGAAAATAATTTTTGTAATGAAGTGGAAGAAATTTGTCAGTTGTATAGTAATGAAATTAAGAAGAACTCTTATAAGATTTAAGTGAATGATTAGTATTTGATGAATGGTAAGTAGTTAAAGAGGTGATGATGCCCTGGACAAATCAAAATGGTGGTGGCCCGTGGAGTGGTGATAAAAACAGTGGTGACAAAAAAACATCAGCTAAGAGTCTTTTCGGTTCTGGTGGCAATAATGGTGGCGAAAATGGTTCCAATCTTAATGATATTTTGCGTAAAGGTCAGGATCAGTTTAAACAATTTAATCGAGGGGGGGGGATTGTTTTGTTACTCCTGCTTGCTGTGTGTTTTTTGCTCTATCAGTCACTTTATATTGTCCAACAAAATGAGCAAGCGGTAGAATTGCGTTTCGGTGTGCCTAAGGCGGAAATTATCGGTGATGGGTTGCATTTTCATTTTTGGCCAATTGAGACCTATATGAAAGTGCCTTTAACTGAAAAAACAATTGCAATTGGTGGGCAGCCTGGGCAGAGACAGCAAAGTGAAGGTTTGATGCTGTCTAGTGATCAAAATATTGTTAATGTGAATTTTTCTGTTTACTATCGCATTTCACATCCAGGACAATTTTTATTCAATGTGAGTGATCAAGAAGGAACAGTTCGTCAAGTTGCTGAAAGTGCAATGCGAGAAGTTATTGGTTCAAGACCTGTTGATGATGTTTTACGCGATAAAAAGGAAGAGGTTGCTAACGATGTGAGAAAAATTACTCAGTTAACTGTAGATAAATATCAACTTGGTGTTGAAATAAGCCGTGTGTCAATCAGTGAGGCGGCTCCTCCTACTAAGGTTGCTGCTGCGTTTAATTCTGTTCAGCAGGCAGAGCAGGAACGTGGACGAATGATTGAAGAAGGAAATCGTGTGCGTTTTACAAAAATTGGTTTAGCAAATGGTGAAGCTTCGCGTACACGGGAAATTGCAAAAGGTGAAAAAGCACAAATGGTTGAAGAAGCACGTGGGCGTGCTGAACGTTTTCAAACTATAGCACGTGAGGCTGCAATTTCACCAGAGGCTGCACGTTATCGTCTTTACATGGAGACGATGGGGCGGATCTTCTCTTCATCAAATAAATTGGTTCTCGATCAAATTAATTCTCCAGCGGTGCCTTATCTTTCGCTGAACGAATTGCTGCGCGACAATTTATCAGAAAAAGTAAAAACACCGTCAGCACGTTCTGCATCGCTTTTGGATTCTCATATTTCTGGAGGACGCTAATCATGCAGCAGTTTCGTTTTTTGTTTATTTTTAGTAGTATAATGATCCTTTTGATCATTTTATGGATGTCACTTTTTATTGTTTATCCTCGTCAACAAGTGGCAATTAAGCGTTTTGGGCAAATTGTTAAGGTAGAGTCTAATCCTGGAATTTATTTAAAAATGCCCTTTGTGGATAAGATGATTGTGGTGGATAATCGATTGTTGCGTTACGATGTTCCTACGCAATCTGTGCAGGTTCGTGGTGGTGCTTATTATGAAGTGGATGCGTTCTTTATTTATCGTATTACGGATCCTAAATTATTTTTACAGCGGATTGCTTCAGGGCGTCCCCAGATTGCAGCACGTGAAAATCTTGCACCGCGTTTTATTGATGCTTTGCGTGCTGTTTATGGTAAGCGAGAATTTAAAGCAGCCTTATCAGATGAACGAGGTGCTATGATGGCTGAGGTACAACGGCAATTTTCTATAGATGCAGGTTCGTTGGGTATTACTATTGTTGATGTGCGTATTCGAAAGACTGATTTAACTGATGCTGTTTCAGAAGATGTTTATCGGCAAATGGCTGCTGAACGGGAAGCTGTTGCGGAAAATATTCGGGCGCGTGGTCAACAAGAGCGAGATCGTATTGTGGCAGAAGCAAATCGTGAATATGAAGAAATTGTGGCAGCTGCAAAGCGTGATGCTGAAATTACTCGAGGCGAAGGACAAGCTGAAAGTATTCGCATTTTATTAAATGCACGAGAAGCTAATCCCTCTTTTTATGATTTTTGGTTAGCGATGGAACAGTATAAGAATTTAGAAAAAATTCCAATGATCCTTTCGCCAAATGAGGATTTCTTTTTTTATTTTCGAAATTCTCTGCAAACAAAGAGAAAACTTTCATCAGCAATGAGCCCTAATTTAAGCAAAACTGATTTAAAGTTGGTAGAGGATAAATGAAACAATGTGTTGAGGGCACTATTTTGTATGAAAAGTATGCTCTATAGCTGTTTATTTTTATGATGAATATAAGAGAGTGTTCATCTAGGCTGATTTCGCAGAATAATAAATTGAGTAATACTCTCTACGGCTTTGGTTAAAGGCATGTCATGGATAGAAGTATTGTGGGTAAAAATACGTTCTTGAAGTCTTTTCTTCCAAGAGTTATTTTTTGTGTGATTTTTTTTCTATCAAGATCAATGAGTTTGTCTTGGGGCGCAGAGACAAGCAAGGTGTTGCTTTCGATTCCTGATTTAGCTTCTGAGCTTTTGGAGACGGTTGTGAATATTTCTACTGCACAGACTGTTGAAGGAACAGAGCAGGATGAAAATACTTCGATACCTATTATCCCAAAAGATTCATTGTTGGAGGAATATTTTAGTGATTTTTTTACACCTAAGGACGGCCAAAAAGATAGTCAATTTCAAAAAGTGCGTTTTTTGGGGTCTGGTTTTGTGATTGATGCGCAAAAAGGGATTATTGTTACAAATTATCATGTTATCGCTGATGCGGATGATATTGAAATTAATTTTACGGATGGTACGAAATTAAAGGCAAAACTCCTTGGAAAGGATAGCAAAACTGATTTAGCGTTGCTTCAAGTTGATGCGGGAAGTAAGAAATTAAAAGCTGTGCGTTTTGGTGATTCAGAAAGAGTGCGTATTGGTGATTGGGTTATGGCTATTGGCAATCCTTATGGTTTTGGTGGAAGTGTGACAGTTGGTATTATTTCTGCTCGTAACCGTGATCTTAATGCTGGTCCCTATGATAATTTTATTCAAACAGATGCAGCGATTAATCGAGGCAATTCTGGTGGTCCGTTATTTGATAGAAATGGTGAAGTCATTGGCATTAATACAGCAATTGTTTCTCCTTCTGGAGGGTCTATAGGTATTGGGTTTGCGATTCCATCAGATATGGCTCTTTCTGTTATTAATCAATTACGTGACTTTGGAGAAGTAAGGCGTGGTTGGTTGGCGATTCGCATTCAGCCGGTGACAGAGGATATTGCAAAAAGTTTAAAATTGGACAATGCTGTCGGAGCATTGGTTGCTGGTAAAATAGAACAGGAAGAAGGAAATAATGTCGATAATAGCCAGTTGCAAACTGGCGATGTTATTCTTTCCTTTGGGAACTCTAAAATTAAACATGCACGTGATTTGCCGCGTTTAGTTGCAGAGAGTTCAGAAGGAAAAGTGGTGAATATTACTGTTTTACGGAATGGGCAAGAAAAAACAGTAGAAGTTAAGCTTGGACGTTTGATTGAAACAGATGCAAATGAAGAGACAGAAGAGGAAATTAATAATAAAAAAAACAATGATCTGTCGGAAAGCATGACAGTGCAATTTCTGGGAATGACGTTATCTGAACTGACAGAAGATTTGCGTCATCACTATTCGATTTCAGATAAGCTTCGAGGATTAGTGGTGACATCTGTTGCACAAAATAGCGCAGCGGATAAAAAGCGTATTCGCGTTGGTGAAGTGATTATTGACCTCAATCAGAGTTCTGTTACAACAATTAATGAAGCCAAAAAACGTATTCATAAATTACGTGAATCTGGACGCAAAAATGCTCTCTTCATCGTAGCGCGACCAGATGGAGAATTACGGTTCGTCACGATTCTAATGGATTGATTTTTGAAAAATTAATTTTGTATTTTTTTATCAGATTTGGGATATGAAGTATTTAAGTCAGGCACATAATATTTCGTATTTCTCAAGTTTATTTCACGATGGAAAGTGTGGCTTGTGTAACATAAAATCCATTGGGAATCCTTATATCTTTATGTTAAACAAAAGTACAAGTTGGCACCGTCATAGTATCTTGCTAGTTTTCAATATTATGATAGTTTAAACTTTGAAATGCTGCGTAAGAGATCTTTGCACGTCTTTCTTAAGTTGCTTTTTATCTCTGCTGATGATGTAGATAAGTAAATGATGTTGATATGATGCTTTATTAGAAGGGGAAAATAAAAAATTATATGATCTTGAGAATTCTTATTCAAATTGTAAAACGTTATTATAAATAATGTTTTGTCCGATAGGGCTTTTAGTATTTTGTGGTTATATTTTCTATCCTATAGATAATGTTTTTTCACTTCAGTTTGAAAAAATCATCTTGGAGAAAAATCGTATTATATTCAGTAGTTTATATATTTATAACTTTCTTTAGTGGTGGATAAAAAAATAGTTATAAAAAATAAAGCTGTTTGATTGTATAGGTTAAACTCAGTGTTATTATTGTAAATAATGGTAGTGAAAAATGTTTTGAAATTCTTTTGATGTTGTTTTTAAATTCATTTCTTAGAATTTTTTTATCTTAAGGGGAATTCATGTGGGTATTTTTGCTTAAAGTGTTTATTCTATGATAATGGTATAGACATTATAGGAGCTTTAGAGGCAGTCATGCATGTTGCAATAAGTTACTGATTGATAGGAATTGCTATTCATGACACGCAAAACAATTACATTGATAGCAGGGCCAACAGCAAGTGGGAAATCAGAACTTGCCTTGCAAATGGCTCGAGAAAAAAATGCTCTCATTATTAATACCGACTCAATGCAGGTTTATGATGTTTTGAATGTTTTAACGGCACGGCCAAGAGAGGCTGATATTGAGGTTGTTCCACATTATCTTTATGGTCATGTAAGTCCTACTTTGAATTATTCAGTAGGGCAATGGTTGTGTGATGTAAAGAAACTATTGGCTACTTTTTCTTTAAGATCAGTTATTTTTGTTGGTGGAACAGGACTTTATTTTCGCGCTCTTTTGGAGGGGATTTCGGAAATTCCTCATGTTCCAGATGTTGTGCGGCAAAAATGGCGTTTACGGCTTAATAAAGAGGGATCTGAAAGTCTTTATTGCCAGTTGTTGCAGATTGATGCTGTTGTTGCTAAAAAAATTTCTTCACAAGATAAACAACGTATTGTACGTGCTTTGGAAGTTTATGATGCAACCGGTAAGAAGCTCAGTTGGTGGCAGAAGCAAAAGACAACGCCTCTCGTTGTGTCGAATTTCGTCGAGAAAATTCTTCTTATGCCACCACGTCCTTTGCTTTATGAACGCATTCATAAACGCTTAAATTCAATGATTGAGAAAGGGGCTTTAGAAGAGGTGGTGGCCATGAAGAATCTTATGCTTTCTCCTTCGTTACCAGCAATGAAGGCTATAGGTATACCTGAATTTATGGCTTATTTGGATGGATATAGAAGCTTTGAGAGCGCTCTTGAAGCGGTAAAAACAGAAACAAGGAGATATGCAAAAAGACAAATGACCTGGTTTCGTAATCAATTTGATGAAGAATGGCTGCGTATTTCTTGATGAAAAAGCTTGAGCTTTATAGAAGTAATTGCCAAAGATAGTTCGTAAAGGAGAAATTTTTTAGAAAATATAATTTTTTATTGACGAATGGTATCAATGGAATTAGAGATCTCTCTATAAGGGATGTTTTATATATTCTGTGCCGTGGAATAATGGGGGGGTAATCATACAATATGTTATGTAATAGGCTCCGTTAGGAGCTTTTTTATTGTCCTATCAAGTAGGTGAGTGGGAAAAATGAGAAATGATCTAAGACAGCAAGAGAGTGCAGATGGAAAAATAATGTCGGGAGCTGAAATAGTAGTTCAGGCTCTTATAGATCAAGGGGTTAAACATATTTTTGGTTATCCTGGTGGGGCTGTTTTACCTATTTTTGATGTTCTCTATCACCAAGCTATGCCCCAGCATATTTTGGTGCGCCATGAACAAGCGGCTGGACATGCGGCTGAAGGCTATGCGCGCAGCACTGGAAAGGTGGGCGTTATGCTTGTAACTTCTGGTCCAGGTGCAACGAATGCTGTTACACCTCTGCAAGATGCACTCATGGATTCTATACCTCTTGTTTGTTTTTCTGGTCAGGTTCCAACAACGATAATTGGAACAAATGGCTTTCAAGAAGCTGATACGGTGAGTATTACGAAGCCTTGTACAAAGTATAATTGGTTGGTTAAAAACGTAAATGATCTTGCGGCAATTATTCATGAAGCTTTTTCTTTTGCTCAATCAGGGCGTCCAGGACCTGTTTTAATTGATATTCCTAAGGATGTTCAATTTGCTTCAGGATTTTATAGAGCACCTCAAGTTCAGGGGTCTTTGCATTCTTCCCTATCGTTAAAAGGGAATACTAAGGCTATCGAAGCTGCTGTTTCTCTTTTAGTTGAGGCAAAACGTCCTGTTATTTATTCTGGTGGAGGTGTTATTTCATCGGGGATGGAAGCTATACAGCTTTTGCGTAGTTTGGTTCAATTGGGAGATTTTCCGATTACTTCCACACTTATGGGGCTTGGTGCCTATCCTGCTTCTGGTAAAAATTGGCTTGGAATGCTGGGAATGCATGGAACCTATGAGGCTAATATGGCCATGCATGGTTGTGATGTCATATTAGCTATTGGAGCACGATTTGATGATCGTATTACGGGGCGTCTTGATGCATTTGCACCTCATGCGCGTATTATTCATATTGATATTGATCCTTCTTCCATCAATAAAATTGTAAAAGCAGAAGTTCCAATTATTGGTGATGTGGCTTATGTTTTGGCAGATATAATGCAACATTTGCATATGCATCGATCAAAGTTCGATAAAGAAAGTCGTAAAACATGGTGGACGCAGATTAATCATTGGAAAGCACGCCATTCATTGTCATATATGGAAAAAAAAGATGTTATCATGCCACAATATGCTCTTGAACGGCTGTATGCTCTTACCAAAGATACTTGTGCTTATATTACAACAGATGTTGGGCAACATCAGATGTGGGCAGCGCAGTATTATCATTTTGATGAACCAAAACATTGGGTGACTTCTGGTGGTCTTGGAACTATGGGGTACGGTCTTCCTGCGGCTATCGGTGTTCAAATAGCCCATCCTGATGCGCTTGTTTTGTGTATTTCTGGTGATGCCTCTATTCAGATGAATATTCAAGAACTTGCAACAGCAATTCAGCATGACACACCAGTAAAAATTTTTATTTTAAATAATCAGTATATGGGGATGGTTCGCCAATGGCAGCAGTTGTTACATGGTAATCGTCTTTCTCATTCTTATACGGAATCTATGCCTGACTTTGTGAAATTAGCTCAAGCTTATGGGGTCGTAGGGATTCATTGTTCAAAGCCAGATGAGCTTGATGGTAAAATTCAGCAAATGATTGACTGTGATAAGCCTGTTCTTTTCGATTGTCAGGTTTACCATTTAGAAAATTGTTTTCCCATGATTCCATCAGGATGTGCTCATAATGAGATGTTATTATCTGATGAGGAAAACGAAGAAGCTATTGCAAATGCTGTTCCTTCCGAGGGAAAAATTCTTATATAAAATGAATATGTTAATCAAATAGTGAAGGGATTTTATGATTAATTTCTTCTTTTCAATTTTTTCTATCCCTCATTTTAAGAGACTATTTTATTGTGCTGTAAAGAAAACATTATTTATAGGTGTAAGACCTATAAAACTTTATCCCTATGATTTTTAAAGACAGTATGATGAATACTCTTAGGCAAGGTTTACCTATAGAGTTTATGAAGAAGTTATACCATTATACTATGTTCTAGCTCTCAATGTTGTGGTAGTTTTGCACACGGTTCTTTTTAATCCTTTCTTTGGAATGATATCCATTTTGGATGGAGTAAAAAATTAGATTATTGAAATATTTTTTACGAAAATGATTCACAAGGCTTAGCAATTGTTCTGTGAGAGTCATTAGCTAGCTATACATCGAAATTCTTAATGATATTTTTTGATCATGTTTTTTCAAAATGCTTGCTCTTTTTGTAAGAATCTTATTTTGATGAATAATGCAGTTTTCGCCGGAACAGGATAATGCATTGAAGGCTGTTGCCACGTGGTTGAGGGAAGGCCATTCTCCTCTTTTTCGCCTTTTTGGTTATGCGGGGACGGGCAAGACAACGCTTGCGCGCTATTTCGCAGAGACAATAGATGGTTGTGTTCAGTTTGCTGCTTTTACAGGTAAGGCGGCTCAGGTTTTGCGTTCTAAGGGTGCAAGCAATGCTTGTACTATTCATTCGTTGATTTATTGTCCGCGTGGGGAAGAGGAAGTTTCCGATGAAATCACAGGGAGAAAGTCTGTTACTCCAACATTTACATTAAATCGAAGAAGTGCTGCTGCACAAGCTAAACTCATTATTGTTGATGAGTGCTCGATGGTAGATGAACGATTGGCACGTGATTTAATGAGTTTTCGGACACCAATTCTTGTTCTTGGTGATCCAGGTCAATTGCCTCCTATATCAGGTGGGGGCTTTTTTTCCAATGGGGAACCAGATTTTCTTCTTTCAGAAATTCATCGACAAGCGCGGAATA
The DNA here is from genome assembly GCF_014197255.1 of Bartonella fuyuanensis. Lineage (GTDB taxonomy): Bacteria > Pseudomonadota > Alphaproteobacteria > Rhizobiales > Rhizobiaceae > Bartonella > Bartonella fuyuanensis. The sequence goes on from NZ_JACIFE010000007.1 coordinate 50,804, forward strand.
ATCCGATTGTGCGGCTTGCTATGGATGTGCGTGAAGGACGCTCTATTGCTTATGGTGATTATGGAGAAGCTCGCATTGTTACACGTAAAGAGGTTAATCAACAATTGGTTTTAGATGCTGATCAGGTATTGGTAGGGGTAAATCGTACACGCCACCTTTATAATCAGCGGTTACGTGTATTAAAGGGTTTTACAGCAGGTTATCCGCAAGCGGGAGATAAGCTTGTGTGTTTACGAAACGATCCAGCTAAAGGTTTGTTGAATGGTTCTTTATGGAAGGTGATGACTTCGCAGAAAGAGACAAATAAACCAAGTATTAGTCTTCTTGTGAAACAGGAAGAAAGCGAGCGTGGGGTAGCAAAGATTAAACTTTTAAAAACAGCGTTTGAAAGCCCTGATCAGGAAATTTCATGGCAATTAAAAAAACGATATGATGATTTTGATTATGGGTATGCATTAACTGTTCATAAAGCGCAAGGTTCTCAATGGAATAACGTCGTTTTGTTTGATGAAAGTTTTGCATTTCGTGATATGTATGCGCGTTGGCTTTATACAGGAATTACGCGCGCAGCAGAGCGTTTAACGATTGTTCGATAGAGAAAATATGTGTATCATCTGAGGTTCAGATGGAAAATACTTTTTTTCTATCTTGTTACACACTATAGAAAAATGGAAATGGGCATGGCGGTAAAACTGTCGGTTAATCTTAATGCTGTCGCTGTTTTGCGCAATCGACGTAATCTTCCATGGCCCAATGTCAAGAATATTGGGCATATAGCGCTTTCCGCTGGAGCAGCAGGTTTGACAGTTCATCCACGCCCCGATGAAAGACATATTCGTTTTGCGGATTTGCCAGATATATACTGTTTAATAAGGAATACTTTTCCTACTGCTGAGTTTAATATTGAAGGTTATCCAAGTGATCGATTTTTAGATATTGCTGAAAACTATGCGGACCAGATTACTCTTGTCCCGGATGATCCAGATCAGTCAACGTCTGACCATGGTTGGAATTTTGTACATGATGCAGAATTTTTAGCGCCTATTATTCAGAATTTGAAAAAGAGAAAGATTCGTGTATCACTTTTTGCCAACCCTATTGTCGATGGCCTTGATATTGCTAAAGCAATGGGCGCTGATCGTGTGGAATTTTACACTGGACCTTACGGTGCTGCATTTCAGGATAAAACCAAACAAGGTCAAGAGTTAAATAAACTGATTCTAGCAGCAAGGAGAGCTAAAGAATTGCGGTTAGGTATAAATGCTGGGCACGATCTGACAATTATGAATCTTCCCATTCTTGTTAGGAATGTTCCTTGGCTTGATGAAGTTTCTATTGGCCACGGACTTATTGCTGATGCATTAGAGTATGGAATGCATGATACTGTTCAGCGTTTTATCCGGTTATTGTCGTAATCTTTTGCTTTCTATAAAATTGGTAGAGAAGGTTTTAGCAGTTTATTTAGAAAACTAATTTTATATATGTTGAGATAAATATCACCCTCAGCATACATTAAAAATATTCTATTACTGTTTTTTTATTGGCAGCTTTCAATTTTTAGGGTGTGAGATGCTCTCTTATTAGTAGCATCCATTATGAGGAGGTTTTACGAAATCTTCTTATTATAATTTTTCGAAGAGGCGTAGAGTTTTAAAGGTATTTTAAAAGGATTAGCGTAGAATTTTTAATGGATCTGTGCACAAAATTTTTGAGCTTAATAAGATGCTTTAGAGTGCCTGCTTTTTATAAAACACTTTGCGAAGTATCAACTCTAGCACAACAGGCTTTTAGGGGCTTATCCCAATTCCTTGTATCATATTCGTAAAGATCAAGTTGAAGGGAATATATCGACAACCCCTGCTGCAAATGTGAAAGGAAGGCGTGATGCTATAACAGAGTTTCGCGTGCCTTTATCATCTGAAATATTAGAAATTTTGAAACAAGCGCGTTTGCTTTCTCGCAATGATTTCCTTTTTTTGCTAAAGGTCGTGGTCCTCTTGGTTATAAATCAATGCCTAGCAGAAGCTATATAAGCTAGGGCGAGCAGTAAGATGGAGAAAAAAGAGATTCTAGCTTTTACTCCAAAGAAAAATACGGAGCAAATAACAACAAATTAAGTAAAATTGTATAAACCACAAGAGGTGGTCTAAAAATGGCTATTTAAAGAAAAAAATCTATATATTTCAATACGTTAAACGCAAAAAATGGTGCCCAGACGCGGATTCGAACCACGGACACGCGGATTTTCAGTCCGCTGCTCTACCAACTGAGCTATCTGGGCATGCTTCATAAAACATGTAAGATGTTTGCGGTTATAACATTAAAAATTTCTCTGTCCAGTCATCAAAAGAAAAATAATTGATTTTTTAATAAGTTTATCTTTCTATTCTAGAAATTTTTCTATGAATCTTTATTATAAAATAAATTTGATGGGTATGTTATGATACGTTAGTGTATTGCTATCAGAATGCTATCTTATCGGGGTGGTGATGCAAAAAAATACAAGAATCAACCTATAAGCATGATAAAGTTTCCGTGAGTTTTAAGCTTACAAGATAAATAGACAATATTTTTGACTTTTTTAAAGATATTATTGAATAATCTTTAATAATGGTTTGTTTTTTTATAGAAAGAAAATCATCTAAAAGGGGAGAATAATGATAATGTTACAAAAACCAAGCAGTCGTCCCAATAATCCTAATTTTTCTTCAGGTCCTTGTAGTAAATGGCCTGGTTGGACTCTTGGAACTCTTAAAAATGCATTAGTTGGGCGTTCGCATAGATCTAGAGAAGCAGAGTTAAAACTTGCTGAAGTTATTGATTTAACTCGTGAAATTCTTGAAGTTCCTTCTGAGCATCGTATAGGAATTATGCCTGGTTCGGATACTGGTGCTGTTGAGGCTGCTCTATGGTCTCTATTAGGTGAGCGTGGCATTGATATGACAGCGTGGGAAAGTTTTGGGTTAGGGTGGAATAGAGATGTTGTTGAGCAATTAAAGCTTTCTGATGTACGTTGTTTTGAAGCTCCTTATGGTGAAATACCGGATTTAACACAACTTGATTTTGATCGTGATGTAGTTTTTACATGGAATGGGACGACTTCTGGTGTGCGTATTCCTAATGCGGATTTCATTCCGGATAAGCGGGCTGGGTTGACTATTTGTGATGCAACATCTGCGGCTTTTGCGCAATATCTCGATTTTTCAAAATTAGATGTTGTTACGTTTTCATGGCAGAAAGTTTTGGGAGGTGAGGCAGCACATGGTATGGTGATTTTAAGTCCTCGTGCTATTGAAAGGCTTGAAAATCATGTTCCAGCTTGGCCTATGCCTCAACTTTTCTGTATGACGAAAAATGGAAAGTTGAACGAAGATATTTTTAAAGGAAAGATAATCAATACGCCTTCTATGCTTTGTGTTGAAGATTTTCTTGAAGGTTTGAAGTGGGCAAAGTCTCTAGGAGGTGCTGCAGCATTAAGAGCACGGGTTGAGAAAAACTTTTCTATCCTGGATGCTTTTGTTCGCAAAACACCATGGTTAGAATATTTGGCAAAAGATCCTGAAGTGCGTTCTAACACATCTATTTGTTTAAATGTTGTGGATCCCGTGATTACTGCTTTGGATACTGAAAAGCGAATATCTTTTATAAAAGCAGTTGTGAATCGTCTTGATGAGGAAGGGGTCGCTTATGATATCGGTTCATACCGTAATGCCCCTCCTGGATTTCGAATTTGGGCAGGTATAACAATTGAGGCTTCTGATCTTGAAATTTTAACACAATGGCTTGAATGGGCATTCCAATTTGAAAAAGCACACCTTTAACTAATTACTGGCGATTTTCACAACACATTTCAAACAAAAAAAGATATGAGAAATTATTATTTTGTACTTTTTGTGGTGAAAATAATAAATTTAAAATGTTTTGGTGTTTGTTTATCTGTATTACCATAAATTTGAAAATTTAATTTACTTGAAGATTGAGAAAAATCTGAAATGAGGAGTCGCACTTGCTCTAAGGTTTCGTTATAAAGAAGCATTTGTTTTTGAATGCTGGTTTTTTTTGACCAAACAGACGGAGAAAGTTATGACCAATGTAGTTGTTGTTGGTACACAATGGGGTGATGAAGGCAAAGGTAAAATTGTAGATTGGTTATCTAAGCGAGCAGATATTGTAGTGAGATATCAGGGGGGGCATAATGCAGGCCACACATTGGTTATTGATGGAGTTAGTTACAAATTATCACTTTTACCGTCTGGTTTAGTGCGTGGAAAACTATCAATTATTGGCAATGGGGTTGTTGTCGATCCTCATCATTTTGTCTCAGAATTAAAAAAACTCTGTGATCAGGGTATAAAAATTACACCAGAAATTTTACGTATTGCTGAAAATGCTCCCTTGATTCTTTCTTTGCATCGTGATCTCGATGCTATTCGAGAAAGCGGTTTATCTGGTTTAAAGATTGGTACAACAAAGCGTGGTATTGGGCCGGCCTATGAAGATAAGGTGGGGCGTCGTGCTATTCGAGTGATGGATTTAGCAGAAAAAGATACGCTTATGGTTAAGATTGAGCGGCTTTTGAGGCATCATAATGCTTTACGTCGTGGGATGGGTGTTACAGAGATTGACTCTCAATCGCTTTATGATGAATTAATGCAAGTCGCAGATAAAATTTTACCTTTTATGGATTGTACGTGGCGTCTCTTAGATGAAGGATATCGGGGAGGGAAACACATTCTTTTTGAAGGTGCTCAAGGTGCTTTATTAGATAATGATTTTGGAACTTATCCTTATGTGACGTCATCTAATACAGTTGCTGGGCAGGCATGTAGTGGCTCAGGGATGGGGCCTGGTGCAATTCATTATGTTTTGGGTATTGCAAAAGCTTATACCACACGTGTTGGAGAAGGGCCGTTTCCAACAGAGCAGATAAATGATATTGGTGAATTCCTGGGAGTGCGTGGACATGAGTTTGGTGTTGTAACAGGCCGAAAGCGTCGATGTGGTTGGTTTGATGCTGTCTTAGTACGTCAGATGGTAGCAATTTGCGGCGTTCAAGGTATAGCATTGACAAAACTTGATGTTTTAGATGGCTTGGATGAAATAAAAATTTGTATTGGTTATGAGCTTGATGGTAGAAGGATTGATTATTTACCTTCTTCCATGGGAGTTCAAGATCGGGTGAAGCCTGTTTATGAAACATTAGAAGGTTGGAAAGAAAAAACAGCACATGTCCTGAAGTGGGAAGATTTATCAGTGCAGGCTATTAAATATATACGCTATATTGAAAAACTGATTAATACAAAAGTGGCCTTATTATCCACAAGTCCGGAGCGTGAAGATACTATTCTTATTACAGATCCCTTTGCAAATTGATTATGGCGTTTATATTTTTATTATATTCGTTTTTGTATCTTTCTATAAAGAAAATTTTTAAGAGTGCGGGAGAGAAAGGTGCAAAATAGTATTGTTTATTTTTCATATTCATTTTAAATTATTACGATAGTTGTACCAATATAAATGACAAACAATTTAGAAGGCTAAATAAAGTTTTTTAGTTTTAGCGCTGGTTTTTTCTCAGTTTAAGAGAGATTATAAAGGAAATGGTAGATTTCGTTGGAATCTTAAAAAGGGCGATTAATACACAACATAATGTCACACCACAAGTGCGTAAGCGGGTTTATAAGCGAGCTACTGAAACATTGGAACATCAATTTATAATAGCAAAGATACCACAAACAATAGCGGATAAACAAAGAAAGATTCTTCAAAGCTCTATTGAAACTGTTGAGGAAGAATATTTAGCAGTTGAAAAGAAGTTGCTTTCTTCAGTTATTGGGTGGAATTCCACAAATATAAATGGGGACAAAGAATATACAAAAAAAAGCATATTATCAAAGAATAATGAATTTTCCGAGGTAAACATAAAAAAAAAGCAGGATTTTATTACATGTTTAAAGGGTAACGAGGCATCTGATAAGCTTTATGTACCAGATATACCAGATGCAGAGCCTGTTAATGTGGAGGTTTATTTGCCTTCTCAGCATGTTAATAGCTGTGCGTTAAAGGTTTCTCCTTCGCAGACAGATAGTTCGCATATTGTTTCGCATATTTTTTCTCAGGCTTTACATCGTGCGAATAAATCATTGGTGCAAAGGCGTGTAGTGATAAGTACTATTTCTATTGCTAGTTTTGTTGTTTTAACTATTGGTATTTTTTTTGTTGGTGGGCGTGTATTTATACCAAATGATCATCAGTTATTAGGAGAAAATTTTCAAGCTTTCCATAAAGTACCACAGGCACTTTCAGTTAAGAGAAAGTTAACACAACGCTTGTTAGAGGATGGAAGTGAAATTGATGTTGGTTTAAAACAAGCGGCGGATTCTTCGGATAGAGAAGGAGTCTCAACAGTTTTTTCCAGCAATTTAGAATCGCTTGAGAAATCAGGTGAAGCTATTTTTTATCAAGCACGTACAACTAATGATGTAGAAAAAATAGCAACAGGAAGAGCTCGCTGGAAACTTATAAAGGAGTCTCATGTGAAGGGAGATCCAGAAGAAACAGCTATACAAGGTGATATAACAATTCCCGATGAAGGGGTATCATTACGATTAATTTTACGTCGGAATACTGATCGGTTATTTCCTGCTGCATATATTATGGATCTTATTTTTATTCTTTCTGATAAATTTTCAGGTAAAGCAATAAGCAATATTCAAGCATTAACCTTTAAAGCAAGTGAACAATCCATTGGCCAGGCTTTAACAAGAGCTAGTGCTGTGAAGATTAACGATGATTTTTTTCTTGTTGCATTGAGTGGTAATCATCCATTTCTTGATCGTAATTTACAACTGATGCGAGAATTAGATTGGATGCGCTTGGTGTTAACGGATAAAAATGGACGTATAAATGAATTAACCTTTGCCAAGGGATCAACAGGTAAGGTTATTTTTAATGAAGTTATTGAACAATGGCTTGCACAATTAGATGAGTCAACAGTTCTTGGTCAAAAAAATAAAACGTAAAGACCCCAAAATAAAAGATCATGGAAAATTCTCTACGCCGATTTTACCAATTATTACCGAACGCAGTTAATAAAGTTCGCCCATCAATAATTCAAAGGATTTAACAGGCTTATTTAAAAGCATAAAGCAAAGAATACTTTTTTCATTTAAAGAATATGCAAAAAACAGGCTATAAAGCCTACATTTAATTTTGAGATAAAGCAGAAACTTTAATAGAATTTTGCACTTTTTCAAAGGCACGCATTTCAATTTGCCTTACTCGTTCTCGACTGATGTTAAATTCACCAGAGAGTTCTTCTAGAGTTAGCGGTATATCGCTTAAACGACGTGCTTTGAATATACGTTTTTCGCGATCACTAAGATTGTCCATGGCATTTATAAGCATGGAACGACGATTTTCTAATTCATTTTTTTCAATTAAAATTTGCTCTTGATCGTTTGATTCATCCACCAACCAATCTTGCAACTCACTGTTCTCCCCTTCTTTTGTCCGAATTGGTACGTTGAGTGAAGTATCACCACAAAGTCGACGATTCATTGATACAACTTCATCTTCTGTGACGTTCAACTGAGTCGCAATTTCTTTTGCTTGTTCTGCATTGAGGTCGCCACCATCAAGTGCCTGAAGTTTACTTTTTAATTTACGAAGGTTGAAAAACAAGCGCTTTTGATTAGCTGTTGTTCCCATTTTCACCAAACTCCAAGACCGCAATACATACTCTTGAATTGACGCTTTAATCCACCATATTGCATAAGTTGCGAGACGAAATCCCCTTTCTGGTTCGAAACGTTTCACAGCTTGCATGAGTCCAACATTGCCTTCTGAAATGACTTCCCCAATGGGCAGTCCATAACCGCGATACCCCATCGCAATTTTAGCTACGAGACGCAAATGACTTGTTACGAGCTTATGCGCAGCTTTTAGATCATTATGCTTACGGTAACGTTGAGCTAACATATATTCTTCTTTTGGTTCAAGCATTGGAAAACGACGCACCTCTTCCAAGTAACGGTTTAAACCGCCATCACTTGTCATTACCGATAACAAATTCATATGGGTCATATAGCACCCTCCTTTTATCTGAATTCCCTGATAAGGCAAATTCTACGTTGCAGACAGAAAACTATCCTTTTAACTTCACTCTAGCATATTTTTCAATTTTGTTCAAAAAAAGATATTTTATTGTGAAATCTTGAGAAGAAGAAAAGTTTCAATTTATTTTTTTAAAGTGCTTAATAAGTTTAGTCATATCTTGAGGCAGCGGTGCGGAAAACGACATAATTTTATCAGTAGAAGGATGTTCAAAAGTAAGACTTGCAGCATGGAGCGCTTGCCGGTTGAATTGCTCTATTGCATTTTTAATAGTAGGATTAAGAGTGTTTAATTTTGTTTTAAAAGCGTTTCCATAAACCGTATCACCTATAAGTGGATGTCCGACATGAGCCATATGAACACGGATTTGATGGGTACGTCCGGTTTCTAGGCGACATTCCAGAAGGCTAGCAAAAGATGTTGCGTCCGTATGAATGCTGTATTTTTCAAGCAGAGAAATATGTGTAACAGCATGACGAGCATAACGGTTTTGGTTATGGATGACAGCTTGCTTTGTTCGGTTATAGGGCGAACGGCCGAGAGATGCATCGATTGTCCAGATATTGCGATGAGGGACTCCCCAAATCAAGGCCTGATAGCGTCGATCTAATGCGCAGGTACGCCCATGATCAGAAAATTGAGCACTGAGACTTTTATGAGCTAGATCATTTTTTGCAACAACCATAACACCGCTTGTATTTTTATCGAGACGATGAACAATACCAGGGCGTTTGACACCACCTATACCAGATAAACTATTACCACAGTGGTAAATAAGGGCATTAACCAACGTACCGGTCCAATTGCCATTGCCAGGATGAACAACAAGACCAGCTGGTTTATTAATAACAACAATATAATCATCCTCAAAAAGGATATCTAATGTAATAGCTTCAGCACTAGGCTCTGCATCACGAAGGTCAGGCATTGCTAATTCAATGATTTGGTTAGGTTTTAATTTTGTTTTTTGTTCCTTTATGATTTGACCATCAATTTTAAGATAGCCTTCACGGATGAGAGTTTGCAAACGTGAACGTGATAAAATATTATGATATTGTTTTGCTAACCACTGATCGAGACGTTGCCCAAGAGCACCTTCATCCGTTATTTTCTGTATAACCATACGATTCCTATTAAATTTTTAATAAAGATCTTCTTACCAATATGAAATTGCTTTACTATCGAGAAATTCTTTAATTCCCCAAAGTCCTCCTTCACGGGCGCGTCCAGAAAATTTTACACCTCCGAAGTAACTTCCATTCGGTAACTCATATCCATTAACTTCTATCATACCAGAGCGTACTTGTGCCGCAATACGACGACATTTATTGCGGTCTTGCGATTGAATATAATTTGTAAGGCCATACTCAGTTTCATTCGCTAAAGCGATGGCTTCTTCTTCTGTCCTAAAAGAAAGAATCGAGAGAACCGGACCAAAGATTTCATCTTTAAAAATACGCATATGCGGTTTTACATCAGAAAAGACTGTTGGACGAACATAATAACCGCGTTCCATTCCTTTTGGTAAACCAATCCCACCTGCAACAAGAGTTGCACCTTCATCAATTCCTGATTGGATAAGGTCTTGAATTTTATCATATTGTTTTTGTGAAACGACAGGTCCAATATGATTTCCTTTTTGGTAGTTTGGTCCTACTTTTGTTGTTTCTGCAATATCTCTAGCTATTTTTACGGCTTTATCATAGATATTTTGTTCTACAAGCATACGAGTCGGTGCATTGCAACTTTGCCCACTGTTATAAAAGCAGTGTCGTACACCACGTTGAATAGCATCTGAGTCGGCATCAGAAAAGATAATATTCGCTCCTTTCCCTCCAAGTTCTAGACAGACTCTTTTTAAAGTAGCACTAGCATTTTTAGAAATATCTTTTCCTGCTCTGGTTGAGCCAGTAAAGCTGATCATTTCTAGATCTGGATGTGCTGAGAGGTAAGAGCCGACAGTTGCACCATCACCATTAATTAAATTAAAAACACCAGTAGGAAGTGCAGATTCATCTAAAATTTCAGCAAAAAGCATAGCAGAAAGAGGTGCAATTTCAGAGGGTTTTAATACCATGGTACAGCCAGCCAAGAGAGCAGGGATAACTTTAAGGGTTATTTGATTCATGGGCCAATTCCATGGTGTAATTAATCCTACGACGCCGATAGGGTCGTAGTGAAGGATTGCTTGTTTATTTCCCTTTATTAAAGTTTCTTGAAATGAAAATTCTTTATAGGCTTTAATAAAATTGCGAATATGGGAACTACCAGTTGCGGTTTGCGCATTTAGTGCCATATCAATCGGTGCTCCCATTTCTATTGAAATGGTTTTTGCCATGTCTTTGGAACGTTTTTCATAGATCTCTAAAATTTTTTCAACGAATCTAAGACGATCGCTTGGTGATGTTGTTTTCCATTTTTGAAACGCTTCTTTAGCCGCATTAATTGCTTTATCCGCATCTTTTGTATTTCCAAGGCTAATGACAGCACAGGCCTCTTCTGTTGATGGATTAATGACGTTAAAATCATGAGGAGTGCTTGGATCATCCCATAGACCATTGATATAAAATTTCCGTTTATTGAACATCATTTACTCCCTTTTTCTTTTTGTGTTTATGTAATTATGATTGTCTTAGTCTAAGCTTTTAAAAACGAGGGTAACAAGGATAATTTTAATAAAAACTGAGGAGAAATTTGATTATATTATAATGATCAAGCATGGAGAGTTAAATAGAACAATGCTTTTTATTATTGGAACTGACCACTTTTTAAAATGAGCTAGAAAGAGAGGTATAGATAATTTTCTTAATTTTTTTATCATGAAGTTTTCTTCAAAACAAACAGAATATAAACTATACGATACCATAACTAGGTAATTTACGTCGTAAATAGGGAGAGGGTACATTATAAATATGCATTATGGTATTATTTTTTTCATTAAAAAATAACTGTCAGCAAAAGGTTATTAACTTTCATACGGTAGCTTTTAGGGATTCTTTTTGGAAAGGTTATTTTTTTCATTACTATAAATTTGTTGGGTGCTATGCATAATTCAAAAACAAAATCTATTTCTACATCTTCTTTTTCTGATGATGGTACGAAAGAGTCCTCAAGAGAGGATTTATCTATTAAGATTACTGAGATATTTTCTTATCCGGAAGTATGGAAAAAGGCATTTACCCTTGGGAAAAATGTTCGTTTTACGCGAACCCCAGAAGTTGAGATTTTGCGTCGTCGTATCGAAACAGATCCAGTTTTTGCAGAACAGTTTAAAATTTTTACAAAGCGAGAACAAAAAAAAAATACAGATATTATAGGTTGTAACAACAAAACGCCAAATATTCTATCAACAAAAAAAGTCATGAATCCTCAATCAATTGAGAATAAAATAACAATTTGTCATCCAACAGTTTTGAAGCAGTTATCACAACAAGCTATCCGTATCTCACTTGAGGAGGATAAACAAAATCATAAATTAAAAGTGAAAAATGTGCTTCAAAAAATGAATCCTACTTTGCATCTTTCCGATGATGCATTTTTTGAGTGTGAATCTTTGATATTTGAACGTGTCGATATTCAAACTTCAAAAGAGGATAAAACATCAATTGATACGATGCATGAAACTACACCTGATATTTCCACTACCTTTGATGAATCAATAACTGCTCTTTATCGTGTTCTTGAGTACCGTTTTCCACAACTCTATAATTCAATTACATCAGAATCTTCAGAGAAAAGGATACGGGGTGTTGAGAAAATTTCTGATTTAACGCACACAAATAATGATACGATTAAAGAGTGTTATTCTAGATTTTCTGTTGAAGATTCTGCCTCTACGTTAAGTGATGCAAGGGCGTTAAACAATACTGCTGCTAGTGTAGAAACTGAGAATATTAATAATACTGTCGATTGTATAACAGAAGCTGTTCCAAAGAATTTAAAAGATTTATCTGTAGTGCAAACAAACGGTAAAACTAAAACATTACAATCTACCCGCATGCTATTAGGCAATTATGATTCTGTTTTTACGCAAAATATTCAATCTATTGAAAGTGATTCTTATGAATTTCCTCCAGTCAATTTATTACAGAAACCTATTTTTCATGAAGGTACGATGATTCCTCAAGAAACCTTAGAGCGTGGGGCTGGACTTTTGGAAAGTGTTTTGGAAGATTTTGGCATTAAGGGTGAAGTTATCCATGTTCATCCAGGGCCAGTGGTAACAATGTATGAATTTGAACCGGCAGCGGGTGTAAAGTCATCACGTGTTATTAATCTTTCTGATGATATTGCGCGTTCTATGTCTGCTATTTCTACGCGTGTTGCTGTTATTCCTGGACGTAATGTTATCGGAATTGAGTTACCCAATGCGGTTCGTGAAACTGTTTATTTACGAGAATTAATCCAAACACGTTCTTTTCGTGAAAGTGAATTTAAACTTGCTCTTGCTTTGGGAAAAGGGATTAATGGTGAACCTGTCATTGCAGAATTAGCAAAGATGCCTCATTTATTGGTTGCCGGCACAACGGGATCAGGCAAGTCTGTTGCAATTAATACAATGATTTTATCGATTCTTTATCGTATGACTCCAAAACAGTGTCGTTTAATCATGGTTGATCCTAAAATGTTAGAGCTCTCTGTTTATGATGGCATTCCACATCTTTTAACACCTGTTGTGACAGATCCCCAAAAAGCGGTGACAGCTTTAAAATGGGCGGTTCGTGAAATGGAAGAGCGTTATCGCAAAATGGCTAAGTTAGGTGTGCGTAATATTGATGGTTTTAATGCACGCGTTGCATTTGCGGCTCAAAAAGGCGAAACCATCATGTGTACTGTACAGTCGGGTTTTGATAAGGAAACGGGAGAAATGCTATATCATCAAGAAGCTATGGATCTCGTGCAGCTTCCTTATATTGTCGTGATTGTTGATGAGATGGCTGATCTCATGATGGTGGCAGGGAAAGAAATAGAGAATGCTATTCAGCGTTTAGCACAAATGGCACGTGCGGCAGGTATCCATCTTATTATGGCAACACAGCGTCCTTCTGTTGATGTTATTACGGGTACAATTAAAGCAAACTTTCCTACCCGTATTTCTTTTCAAGTAACATCAAAAATTGATAGTCGTACGATTTTGGGTGAACAAGGTGCTGAAACGCTTTTAGGTCAGGGGGATATGCTTCATATGGCAGGTGGGGGGCGTATTGTGCGCGTTCATGGACCTTTTGTCTCTGATGAAGAAGTTGAATCCATCGTTGCACATCTTAAAATGCAGGGAAAACCCGATTATTTAGCAACGGTAACAGATAATGAAACTGACGATAAAGAGGATGTTTCTATTAATTCGATTTCTGGAGTTCCTGAGGAAGAAAATTTTGATGAAGATGGTGATGGACTTTATAGCCAAGCTGTAAAGATTGTTATGCGTGACAAAAAATGTTCAACATCTTATATTCAGCGTCGACTTTCGATTGGCTATAATAAAGCAGCCTCTCTCGTCGAGAAAATGGAAGAAAAAGGCATTGTTGGAGCTGCTAATCATGTTGGAAAACGTGAAATTCTACTTAATGAGGAAAAATAAAATAAGCATATTTAAAAGTGTGCGATTTTTAAAATCTCTGACAGTCATTATTTAAATGTATTTGTTTTATTTTTTATCAAAGTAATAAAAAATTGAGAAAAGAGGAATTTTTCTACAACAATTTGATTTATAATAATAATTCATTGTTTTGTATGTTGAATGAAAGTTCCGAATACCGTGGCATTTTCTCATTCTAAGTCTATTTATGTTGAAATAACCAAAACCTTTTGTTTCCACGTTATAAGCGGGATTAGGGTGTGGATGAAAACTGTACAAGAAAGAAATAAAAATGCCACTTATAAAGCCGTTTTAATGCAATAATTGTAACAACATTGAGAGCATGCAAATATAATGATGGTACTGGCTTGCAAAAGCAAATCTTTATATTAAGATTGCTAATGAGGTAAATATGGCTGATATCAACGGAGATTGTGCGATATTTTCAACATTTCTAGATGATTTGGAATATTAAAGAAATTAAACAAATCTTTCGATAATCGTAAATAATTTTTATTCTCTTTTTATAGAGAAATTTCTAGTTAAATAGTGTGGTGGTATGTTTTTTATTTTTCTTCTTTAGCGATTCTGCTGGAAGAAAAGTCTTTGGGAGATTATGGAAAGTATCATACGAGAAGCTTTATAATAATTTATTATTATTCATAGTGATAAAAGCCTCAAACATCGTAAGATTTTTTCATTCCATGAAACAAGCAAAATCATTATTTGTGCATTATAAATTAAGGTAGCGTAAGGATAAAAACATTTTAAAAAAGGAATTAAAATGTCTTGTATGAACATTTTCAAATGCCAAAATATTGCTAACTTAGAGAGTAGAAAGTATAATGATGATGCTAGAGGGTCTCTTTCATAAACATAAAACTGGTAAAGAACAATGCCCTGATCTTCTTTATGGGGATTTGGGAATATGTCTCTTTAAAATAGGCGTATGAATACACAAATTAAATTTATTTTTTGGGTGCTATTTCTATTTTATCTAAGAGGAGTGTTCCATTGTTAGCTCAATGAGTAGTGGTGTTGGAGGATTTTTTTATTTTATTTAGTAAAGTGGTCAAATTTTTGTTACAGGCAACTGATATAAAATATCAGGTTATTTGTGAGCAGAAGAAGGTATTTGTAAGAAAAATTAGCATTATTCATTTGAGATTAAATGCAAAACTTCTTTAGTTTTAGTTATGCCATTAAAAGCAGATGAGTTGAAGTTAAATAGAAATGAATTAAAATGTAAGCAAGAAGCTTTTCGTTTTACACCAGAGCTTTTGCCACGACCTTTTACGTGGAAAATTGATAACAATGGTTTATTTTGTGAAGTTTCAAAAGAGTTATCTGAAGTTGTTGGACCTCTATCTTCTTCTATTTTAGGGTGTAGTTTTCATGAATTAGCTCATCAATTTAATGATGATCGGTATCGGGTTCTTTGTCGTTTTATTGAAGCGGCCATACCTTGGAATAAAGAGATTGTTCAATGGCCTGTTGATGGTTGTTCTCAATGGCTTGATGTTGAATTGTCTGCTTTACCAATTTTTGATGTTAAAAAGAAGCTTAAGGGATTTTATGGTTTTGGTGTTTTAAAAATCCGAGAAAACGTCCAAGAAAAAAGAGATGAAAAGCTGGAGACAGAAATGCCGTGTCTCTCAGAGATAGAACGATCAGCTTTTCGTGAAATTGCAGAACAATTGCGTGATGAATTGAATTCATCGGTAAAAGAAGAGAATTTTGTTGAAGAAACAGCTATTCAGTTACCCTATGCACAAACATTGCCGGTAAATGCTATAGAACAAGCTCTTATAAAAGAGCCCGCTGCAGTTTTATCATTGTTGGATACAGCGACTGATGGTGTGTTATGGTTGGATGAACAGGGCTTTATTCAGTCGGCGAGTAGGGCAGCTTTAGCATTAATTGGTTATGAAATAACTGAGCTACGGGGACTGCCACTCCCTTCATTGTTTACTTTGCAAAGTCGATTTTTAGTTGAAAAGTATTTTAAATTAATCCGTATGAAGGGGAGAAATCGGGTTTTAAATCGCAATGAAACAGCTGATTTAATGACAAAAAACCATAAAAATCTAACTGTTCTTCTAACGATTGTATTTTTAGCACAGCAAGGCAATTATGCTGTTATGTTGCGCAATATGACTGCGACAGTTCTATCAGAAGAAAAAAAAGAAGCGGAGAATAAAATCATTGAAGTTGTTCATGAAATACGAACACCTTTGAATGCTCTCATTGGTTTTGCAGAAATTATGAAAGATGGCCGTTTTGGTTCGATAGAAAGTGCACGTTATCATGGATATTTACGCGATATTATTTCCTCTGGAAGGCATATATTATCGCTGATTAATCAATTACTAGAGTGCTCGAAGATAAATTATTCTGGTTCAAATAACCAAATTGCTTCCTCTCTTATTGCTGAAACATTTGATGTGATATCTTGTTTACGTGCGACGATAGCTTTTCTTGAAACTCAAGCCAATCATAACGGCATTATCATGCGTGTTGTTGCTCCACCTCATGTTCCATTTATTTCGGTATCACAACAAGTTTTTCGCCAGATTATATGGAATCTTCTCTCTAATGCCATTCGTTTTACACCATTAGGTGGGCAGATTATTGTTCACGTTTCTTCTAGAAAAGAACGCGTAAAAATTTCAGTGAGCGATAATGGTATAGGTATGAGTGAAGGGGAAATTGTACAGGCATTGCAACCTTATGGGCAGATAGAGCGTAAAGATGAGCGATCTGGTGATAGGACTTTTATTGGAACTGGTTTAGGTCTTCCAATGTGTAAGGCAATGGTGGAAGAAAGTGGGGGACAATTTTTATTGTTTTCAAAACCAAATCATGGAACAACAGTGGAAATGTTTTTTCCTTATGTTCCATGATGTAAATTATGTATAGATTTATTTTTTTTTAGCCAAAAGATCTCTAATTTCTGTTAAAAGTTGTTTTTCTAAAGATATTTTGGGGAGGTTTTCCTCTTCCTCTTCTTTTTCTTTTCTACGGATTTTATTCATAGCTTTAACGAAGAAAAAAAGAACCCAAGCAATAATGAGAAAATTGATAAATAAAGTGATAAAGTGTCCATAACTAATGGTTGCTCCAGCTGCTTTGGCTGCACTTAATGTTGCTTGTTTTTCTCCAGCTAGTTGAATAAACATATTAGAAAAATCAATCCCACCTGTAATAAGCCCAATAATTGGCATAAAAATATCATTGACAATTGAGTTTACCAGACTACTAAAAGCGCCCCCTATAATCACACCGATAGCAAGATCAATCATATTACCTTTTAGGGCAAATTCTTTAAATTCTTTAAGCATTGCGTTTTCCCTTTATGTAAGCGATATAATTTACTTACCGCGTTTGATAAAAAAGGAAAGGGCCTATTTTATTTAGGGGTTATTAATATTACTTTCTAAAGAATATTATAAGATATTAAAATTTTTAATAAAAGCTTTGTAGATTTTATTTAAGTGTATATTAAATATTTCGTAGAAAAAAGCTTTTTAAATAAAAACAGCAGAAACTTGTGCTTAATTTATGTAATTGTGTTACAGATTCTTAAAAATTTTATTAATATAGTACAAATAGTTGAATATTATGCTGCTAATTAAAATAGTGAAACAATAGTATGAGTGTAAATAGTTGTATGAACCATGTATTTTAGAAATGCTAGGGGAAAAATGGCTTTATAAAGCAAGCCTTGTTTCTATTAAAAATAATATTACCTAAAGAAGCCTAGGAATAGTGATGTGCTTGCCTTTTTAGGGGCATTATGCGCTTGCCTGCAAGAGATAAAACTATGGCTCTGAAAGCTATTGCTGCCTAAATTTACGCTGTATTTTAATAGGGTTTAGAATTCACATTTTAATCTCTGAGTAATAGCAGGAAAAGAAACGTTTTTTCAAGAATAAAAAGTTTTGTACACAGTATGCATCAATATAAATGTGTATGGCTGTTATGTAATGGATTTTCTTATAGTAAGGGAAGCATTATTATTTGAATCGTGTGTTCTCTTATTGATGATCTTTTATGTTAAAAGATATAAGTGAGGTGTGATAGATTATTTTTTATGTTGTGGAGAAAAATTGATGAGTTTTTTTCGTTGTATTGGCCGTTCTGCTTTATTTATGTTGGATCCTGAGCGTGCACACTGTTTGGCGATTGTTGGACTGAAAAGTGGATTAAACGGCTGTCAACAGGTTGTCGATAAACGTTTATGTTTAACTATTTTAGGGCTTGAGTTTAAAAATTTTATTGGTCTTGCAGCAGGGTTTGATAAAAATGCAGAGGTTGTAGAGGGTGTTTTTCGTTTAGGATTTGGTTTTACTGAAATTGGCACAGTGACACCAAAGCCTCAGATTGGAAATCCTAAACCACGTCTTTTTCGTTTAAAAGAAGATGAAGCGATTATTAATCGAATGGGTTTTAATAATGATGGACATCAAGTTGTTTACAACAGATTGCGTGCATGTAAAAACACTGGTGTTATAGGAGTCAATATTGGAGCCAATAAAGATACAGTTAATAAGATTAACGATTACACTGTTGGTATTTCTTATTTTTATGATGTTGCTGATTATTTTACGGTTAATATTTCTTCTCCGAATACGCTGGGTTTGCGCGATTTACAGGCTCGTGATAATTTGCATCTTTTATTGAATACGGTTTCACAAGCGCGCAATGAGCAAAAGAAAAAGCATGGATTTTCTATTCCCATTTTTTTAAAAATTGCTCCCGATTTATCAGAGAAGGAATTAGATGATATTGCTGAAGAAATAAAACTTTCTGATTTTGATGGACTCATTGTTTCCAATACGACTCTTTCACGCCAAGGTCTTAAGAATAATCGCTTGAGCCATGAAAAGGGAGGTCTTTCTGGATGCCCACTTTTTGAGCGTTCCACTATTGTGCTTGCAAAAATGCGTCAAAAATTAGGGAAGGAGATTGCACTTATCGGTGTTGGTGGTGTAAAGGATGCACAGACTGCTTTGGAAAAAGTAAAAGCTGGTGCAGATTTGATTCAATTATATAGTGGGTTGGTTTATGAAGGTCCAAAGCTTGCTATAACTATTCTGAAAGAGATTTTGCAGATGATGCAACAAGATGGTGTTGATAATATAAAAAATTATCGTGATCGTAATCTTGAGCATTGGGCAAAATTTTCTTTGTAAAAGACTTTTTTCTTTATAAAAAATTGCGAGATTTTTTTAAAGGGGCTTGCAAACTTTGTTGATCTTCCTTATGTCACATAAATGAAAAATAAATGTTTACGAAATCGTGAACAGGTGTGATGCATTTCCTTTTTATGCGGTTGTAGCTCAGTTGGTTAGAGCGCTGGTTTGTGGCACCAGAGGTCGTAGGTTCAAATCCCACCAACCGTACCAAGGAATTTTTCTAAAAGATTTTGTTGAAAGTACTAGGAAATAGATGTGCAAGATGAACAAGCGCTTGCTGAGGTATTTTAGCAACGATTGTTAGTGTTTGGGGGTATAATGTTGTATAAAAAACGCAACATATGGCATGAAGTCCAAAAAACAAATAAAGGCTACAGTGTGCTTCTCTTTTAAAGAATTTCGAATCAGGTGCCTGGAAAACGCCTTAAATCGATAGCGGATAGATTGCCGACACAATCTCTTCTCCGCACATTAAAGATTTTGACTCATTATATGTTACACGCATATAATGGCTTTGTCGGGTGTAGTTACGCTATACAATACCCTTTATGGGAAAAGCATAACGATGGACTATCGACCGTGTTCTTCAGCACCGGCACTCTTTTATTGAGTGTCAGTGAAAAATATCTAATCGATAGGAGTTCATCATGAACACTCTTATAAAAATATCAGAACAAGTCATTGATCAGCAAACCGTTCAAACTGTTAATGCGCGTGAATTACATACGTTTTTAGAAGTTAATATACGCTTCAACGATTGGATTTCACGACGGATTGAAGAATATTCTTTTCAAGAAAATCAGGACTTTGTGAGTTTCGGTAAAAATTTACCGCAACCTAAAAGTGGTCGTCTAAGTACAGAATATCACATCACTTTAGACATGGCGAAAGAGCTTTCAATGGTTGAACGTAACGAGAAAGGACGTCAAACTCGTCGTTACTTTACTGAGTGCGAAAAAAAGTTAAAAAGCCAATCTGTTGATAATGACCGTGATACACGCTTTGCTTTCCCAAAAGATTGGGATAAAATATCTCCAACTAAAAAAGCTGTTTACATTTATGGACCTCTTCATATGCATCTTGTTAAAGCTTTTACGTTAGTAGAAGAGATTAGGCATTGTAAAACGCTTGTTGAAGAAGTCAAGCAAGTTTTAGAAAAATCTATTGTAAAAGCTGCTTAAGTAAACAACATGACTCATCTCCCCGTTTTAAAAGCGGGGAGGGGATCATTGTATAAATTTCTTGACATAAGCTTTGAATGTAGTACATTGTAATACAAACAAATAAGAGGTTTAAGCGAATGGGTAAAATTCAAGCACGCATACCTGATGAAATTCAGGAAGTTGCAAGCGCAGTGATCAAATCCACGGGCTTAACTGTATCAGATGCAGTGCGTATGTTTATGACCCGTATTGCTAGAGATAGAGCATTGCCACTTGATCTATTTCAACCCAATTCGGAGACATTGCAGGCTATCGAGGAAGCTGAAATGGAACCTGTCGAACGTACGTCATTGGATGGTTTGCGAGCCATGATTCGTGATGATAAAGCCGAAATATGTAAGTCTGAGAAGTGACTTTGGTTAGCGATGTGGGAAATCGTTTATACTAAATCTTTTCGGCGTGATTTGAAACGTAAAAGTAAAGGGCGATATGCTGATACATTAGAGACAGATTTGCTGCTTGTGATCAAAGCATTAGCGGAAAACGAACCCTTAAAAATACAGTGGAGAGATCACGCACTAACAGGTCAATGGCGAAACTGTCGTGATTGCCATATTAAGCTAGATCTGGTTTTGATCTATCGAAAGCTTGATGATGAGACTTTAGAACTTTTGCGGCTTGGTTTACATTCTGAGCTGCGTTTATGATAATTTTTCAATTTTTTGAAAACTACTGTTTAAAATGTGCGAAATTGATAATTCATTTGCTAAACAGTTTCGCACATCTCAGAATGTATTTAGAGTCGGATATTTGGTTTTTGTGTAAAAGTATTTCCTACAGCATCTATAAGACGTGAAAAATCAAGCGCTAATAAGAGTATAATGAGTACAATCCATTTCGTATAACGTGACATCACTTTTACACTTTTATAGGTCATGATAATTTCTTGAAGGATTTCTTTTTCTCCTTCTGTAAGCTCTGTGTCGTTTTTTGTTTTTTTGCTAGCCATGTTTCCACCCACACACACGTTCACCTAGATTATTGTGCTTTAAGATCTCTCTTGCTAAATTGGAACTGATGACGTTCAGATCTTGCCTCTCTAAATAAATTGGCAACCAGCCAACACAAGAAGAAGCATATTTATGGGTCACGCAACCAGTCAGAGAGAGCAGCACGCACATCAGTATCACTTTTCTGATTAACTTCATTTTCCACCTCAAGTCGTGCTGTTGCTGCCTTTAAAGCCTTTTCTGTTTGCTTTTGCTGTTCTGCTTTTTTTCCAAGAGTAAAAGCTTTGGCTAAAGCCATAAAAAAAGCGGCTAGAGCCGCGCCTGTTAACAGCAGATTTCTTTTTATCCATAAGATCATAGACGA
>NZ_JACIFE010000008.1 GCF_014197255.1 Bartonella fuyuanensis
TTTCGTTGATCGTTCCAATAGCAATGGAAGAGAAACTTCGTTTTGCTATTCGTGAAGGTGGTCGTACTGTTGGTGCCGGTATCGTTTCTGAAATCGTTGAATAAATAATATTTGTTGAGTTCCTTTATTATAAAGGTACTTTCTATAACAGGGAAATAAAGAGCATGAACAGTCAAAATATTCGTATTCGCTTGAAGGCGTTTGATCATAGGATTCTTGATACGTCTACACGTGAAATTGTATCAACTGCTAAACGTACTGGTGCAAATGTTCGTGGTCCCATTCCTCTTCCGACGAGGATTGAGAAATTTACCGTCAATCGTGGACCGCATATCGATAAGAAGAGTCGTGAGCAGTTTGAAATGCGTACACATAAGCGTCTTCTTGATATTGTTGATCCAACGCCACAAACAGTGGATGCGCTTATGAAGCTCGATCTCTCTGCTGGTGTGGATGTAGAAATTAAGCTCTGAGGTTTGAAGACAGAAGGAACAGACCCGATGCGTTCAGGTGTAATAGCACAGAAGCTGGGCATGACCCGTATTTATAGTGATTCTGGTGAACATGTGCCGGTAACGGTGCTTCGTTTGGAGAATTGTCAAGTTGTTGCTCAGCGTACAATTGAAAAGAATGGTTATACTGCTGTTCAATTAGGTGTAGGCTTTGCTAAAGTTAAGAATACTTCGCAAGCCCTTCGTGGGCATTTTGCTAAGGCTTCTGTTGAGCCTAAAGCTAAGTTGGCGGAGTTTCGTGTTAGTCCCGATAATCTTCTAGATGTTGGTACTGAGATTACAGTGGAACACTTTATTCCGGGACAAAGAGTTGATGTGACTGGTGTCAGCATTGGTAAGGGTTTTGCTGGTGTTATGAAACGGCATAATTTTGGTGGACATCGTGCTTCCCATGGTAACTCAATCACACATCGCGCTCATGGTTCTACTGGGCAGTGCCAAGATCCTGGTAAAGTTTTTAAAGGCAAAAAGATGGCTGGCCATATGGGGCAGGTACGTGTGACAACCCAGAATATCGAGGTTATTTCCACTGACATTGAGCGTGGTTTGATTTTAGTTCGTGGTGCTGTTTCTGGTTCTAAAGGTTCCTGGATTTTGGTACGGGATGCTGTGAAGAAGTGTCTTCCTGATGATGCTCCGAAGCCTGCTGGTATTCGCTGTCTTGAGAAGGAGAAAACAAAAATGGTCGCTCCAGTGACGGACACCTCTAAAGCTGAGGGAGCCTAATAATGGATCTTGTAATTAAAACTCTTGATGGTAATGAAGCTGGCAAATTGAAGGTTTCTGAAGCTATTTTTGATCTTGTGCCTCGTGAGGATATTTTGCAACGTGTTGTTCGTTGGCAGCTTGCCCGTCGTCAACAGGGGAGTCATCAGTCGCAAGGCCGTTCTGATGTTTCGCGAACGGGAGCGAAGATGTTTAAACAAAAAGGAACCGGGCGTGCTCGGCATTCATCTGCACGTGCACCGCAGTTTAGAGGTGGAGGTAAGGCGCATGGGCCAGTAGTTCGTAGCCATGCGCATGATCTTCCTAAAAAGATTCGTTCTCTTGGGGTGCGTCTTGCTTTATCTGCAAAATTAAAAGCAAAAGATTTGATTATTGTGAATGAGCTGACTGTTAAAGATGCTAAAACGAAAATTCTTGTTTCTTATTTTTCGAAGCTTGGATTTAATAATGCTCTCTTGGTCGATGGTAAAGAGATTGATATTAACTTTTTTCGTGCGGTATCTAATATCCCTAATGTTGATATTTTGCCCGTTCAGGGAATTAATGTTTATGATATTTTGCGTCGCGGTAAACTTGTTTTATCAAAGGCAGCTATTGAAGCTCTTGAGGAGCGTTTTAAATGACAGATTTTCGCCATTATGATATAATTATTAGTCCAGTTGTTACTGAGAAGTCTACTATGATTTCTGAATATAATCAAGTTGCTTTTAATGTTGCGCCGAAAGCGACAAAGCCTGAGATTAAGGCTGCTGTTGAAGCGCTTTTTAGCGTAAAAGTTAAAGCTGTTAACACAATAGTCCGTAAGGGTAAAGTGAAGCGTTTCAAGGGTATTGTTGGTCGGCAGAGTGATGTTAAAAAAGCAATCGTAACTCTGGCCAGTGGCCAGGTTATTGACGTTTCAACAAGTCTTTAAAGAAGCATGGAGATAGGAATTAATGGCACTTAAGCAGTTTAATCCAACTACGCCTGGACAGCGTCGGCTTGTTATTGTAGAGCGTTCTTGTCTTTATAAAGGAAAGCCTGTAAAGATATTAACTGAGGGTTTGTCTTCAAAAGGTGGACGCAATAATCGTGGTCGTATTACTGCTCGTTTTCAAGGTGGTGGACATAAACGTAGATATCGGTTTGTTGACTTTAAACGTCTTAAACGTGGTATTTTAGCAAGAGTTGAACGTTTAGAGTATGATCCCAATCGTACTGCTTTTATCGCTTTAATTCGCTATGAGGATGGACAATTGAGTTATATTCTTGCACCACAGCGCCTTGGTGTTGGTGATTCTGTTATTGCTGGTTTAAATGTTGATGTTAAGCCAGGTAATGCTATGCCTCTTGCTAATATGCCGGTAGGTACAATTATCCATAATGTTGAAATGAAGCCAGGAAAAGGAGGGCAGATTGCGCGTTCAGCGGGGACTTATGTTCAATTGGTTGGACGAGATCATGGTATGGCTATTCTTCGTTTAAATTCTGGTGAACAGCGTTTGGTATCTAGTAGTTGTTTTGCAACTGTTGGCGCTGTTTCAAATCCTGATCATGGGAATATTAATGATGGTAAGGCAGGTCGGGCACGTTGGCGTGGAAAACGTCCGCATGTTCGTGGTGTTGCTATGAATCCCGTGGATCATCCGCACGGTGGTGGTGAAGGTCGCACATCGGGGGGACGTCATCCTGTATCTCCTTGGGGTAAACCTACAAAAGGTAAGCGTACGCGCTCCAATAAAGCCACTGATAAGTTTATTATGCGTACGCGTCATCAGCGCAAGAAATGAGAAAGGTAATCTGAAGTGGTTCGTTCAGTATGGAAAGGTCCGTTTGTTGACGGCTATCTTCTTGGTAAAGCAGAAAAAGTGCGTGCAAGTGGGCGTAATGAAGTTATAAAAATATGGAGTCGTCGCTCTACGATTTTACCGCAATTTGTTGGTTTAACTTTTGGTGTTTACAACGGCAATAAGCATATACCTGTTTCTGTTTCTGAAGAAATGGTTGGACATAAGTTTGGTGAGTTCGCTCCTACCCGGACTTATTATGGTCATGGTGCCGATAAAAAAGCGAAGAGGAAGTAGGAATGGGAAAAGCTAAGGTTCCGCGCCGGCTTAAAGATAATGAAGCAAGAGCTGTTACACGGACAATTCGCGTTAGTCCGCAAAAGCTTAATTTAGTCGTTGCGATGATTCGTGGTAAAAAAGTTGATACGGCGTTAGCTGATTTGATGTTTTCACGCAAACGTATTGCTGGAACTGTGAAAAAAACACTTGAATCCGCGATTGCAAATGCAGAGAATAATCACGGTCTTGATATTGATTCGCTTATTGTAGCAGAGGCTTATGTTGGTAAGTCGATAATGATGAAGCGTTTTCATGTTCGTGGTCGAGGACGTACCAGTAGAATTGAGCGTCCATTTTCACATCTTACCGTTATTGTTCGTGAAGTTACCGAAAAAATGGAGGCCGCGTAATGGGTCAGAAGATCAATCCAATAGGGCTTCGTCTTGGTGTTAATCGGACTTGGGATTCTCGTTGGTATGCTGATAGTGGCGAATATGGACGTCTTCTTCATGAAGATTTGAAAATTCGTTCATATGTGCTTGAAGAGCTTAAACAGGCTGCTATTTCTAAGGTTGTTATTGAGCGTCCTCATAAAAAGTGTCGTGTTACGATTCATTCTGCACGTCCTGGTTTGATTATTGGCAGAAAAGGTGCTGATATCGAAAAGCTTCGTCGTAAGCTTTCAGAAATGACAAATGCTGAAACTTCATTAAATATTGTGGAGATTCGTAAACCGGAGATTGATGCTACGATTATTGCGCAGTCAATTGCTCAACAGTTAGAGCGTCGCGTTGCTTTTCGTCGTGCCATGAAACGTGCCGTTCAGTCTGCTATGCGTCTTGGTGCGGAAGGTATTCGTATCAATTGTTCTGGTCGTCTTGGTGGCGCTGAAATTGCCCGTATGGAATGGTATCGTGAAGGCCGTGTTCCGCTTCATACTTTGCGTTCTGATGTTGATTACGGTACAGCAGAGGCTAAAACCGCTTATGGCATCTGTGGTATTAAAGTGTGGGTCTTTAAAGGTGAGATTCTTGAGCATGATCCGATGGCTTCAGAGCGTCGTGCGACGGAAGTTGATCAATCTGTTTCTTCATCGAATCGTCGGCGCGAAAATGCTTAGTTTTTGAGGTTAAACTAAATTTTGGAGTAAAGAACAATGTTGCAGCCAAAGCGCACAAAGTTCCGTAAACAGTTCAAGGGCCGTATTCACGGTGTTGCAAAGGGAGGTACCAATTTGAATTTTGGTGCCTATGGTTTGAAGGCTGTTGAGCCGGATCGAATTACTGCTCGTCAAATTGAGGCTGCGCGTCGTGCGATTACACGTTACATGAAGCGTTCTGGTCGTGTATGGATTCGCATTTTCCCAGACCTTCCGGTTACATCTAAACCGACTGAAGTTCGTATGGGTAAGGGTAAGGGAAGTGTTGATTATTGGGCTGCGCGTGTTGCTCCTGGGCGTATCATGTTTGAGCTTGATGGAGTTTCTGAGGATATTGCACGTGAAGCGCTAAGGTTAGGTGCTGCAAAATTGCCGATAAAAACGCGTTTCATCCATCGTATTGTTGAATAAAAGAGGTTAAACGATGAGATCTACAGAATTACGGACACAAACGCTCGATCAAATGAAAGATGAATTGGCTAGTTTGAAAAAAGAGCAGTTTAATTTGCGCTTTCAGAAAGCGACGGGTCAATTAGAAAAGACTGCACGTGTTAAACAAGTTCGTCGTGATATTGCACGTGTTAAAACTTTTCTTTGTCAGAAGATAAGTAAAAATAATGTTTAAGGAAATAAGAGATGCCTAAACGCGTTTTGCAGGGTGTTGTTATTAGCGATAAAAGCGATAAGACTATAGTTGTCAGAGTTGAGCGTCGTTATTCTCATCCGCTTCTTAAAAAGACTGTTCGGCAGTCTAAGAATTATAAAGCACATGATGAAAACAACCAGTTCAGGATCGGAGATCGAGTTTCTATTCAAGAATCTAGACCAATTTCGAAAGATAAATGTTGGATTGTTGTGAAAGACAGTGTAGCATAATTAGTTAGGTTTGTTGTTTTGAAATTTAACAGTTATTTTTCGTTGGTAAGTTTGAAAGCGGTAATTTTATCGTTATTTGGCAGGAAAATCCGGATGTATAAAAAGTACGATCGAATGTATATATTAAAAAAGGTAGGCAGTCATGATTCAGATGCAAACAAACCTTGACGTTGCTGATAATTCTGGTGCTCGTCGTGTCATGTGTATCAAGGTGTTAGGCGGTTCAAAGCGAAAATATGCTTCAGTTGGTGACATTATTGTTGTTTCGGTTAAGGATGCTATTCCTCGTGGACGTGTTAAAAAAGGTGA
Source organism: Bartonella fuyuanensis (assembly GCF_014197255.1). Classification (GTDB taxonomy): domain Bacteria; phylum Pseudomonadota; class Alphaproteobacteria; order Rhizobiales; family Rhizobiaceae; genus Bartonella; species Bartonella fuyuanensis. The sequence goes on from NZ_JACIFE010000008.1 coordinate 5,628, forward strand.
TGTTATGAAGGCTGTTGTGGTTCGTACTGCTAAAGATATTCGCCGTTCAGATGGTAGTATCATTCGTTTTGATAGTAATGCTGCGGTTTTAGTGGATAATAAAAAAGAGCCGATCGGTACTCGTATCTTTGGGCCTGTTCCCCGTGAATTGCGTGGTAAGGATCATATGAAGATTATTTCGCTTGCTCCTGAAGTGTTATAAGGGGTAATGTTATGCAGAAGATTCGAAAAGGTGATAAAGTTGTTGTTTTATCGGGTAAGGATAAAGGATGTAGTGGTGAGGTAATTAGAGTTAGTCCAAAAGAGAGCAAAGCTGTTGTTCGTGGGATTAATATGGTTAAACGTCATCAACGTCAAACGCAGAAGCAAGAAGCTGGAATTATTTCTAAAGAATCTCCGATTCATCTGTCTAATTTGGCAATTGCTGATCCTAAAGATGGTAAACCTACGCGTGTGGGATTTCGTGTGAATGCAGATGGTAATAAAGTGCGTTTTGCCAAGCGTTCGGGAGATTTGATTAATGGCTGAGGAAAGACAAATACCGCGTATGAAAGCATATTATTCTGAAGTGATTTGTAAAATGCTTCAAGAAAAGTTTAATTATAAAAATATTATGCAAATTCCGCGGATTGATAAAATTGTGATAAATATGGGGGTAGGTGAAGCTACTGCTGATTCGAAGAAGCCTTCCCTTGCTGCTGAGGATTTAGGACTAATAACAGGTCAGAAGGCTGTTGTTACGCGCGCGCGTAATTCTATTGCGACCTTTAAAGTTCGTGAAGGAATGCCACTAGGGGCTAAAGTTACGTTGCGTAAAGATCGTATGTTTGAGTTTTTAGATCGTCTTATCACGATTGCTCTTCCGCGAGTTCGTGATTTTCGTGGCTTAAATCCGAAAAGCTTTGATGGTCATGGCAATTTTGCTATGGGTATTAAAGAGCACATTGTGTTTCCAGAGATCAACTATGATAAAGTTGATCGAATTTGGGGCATGGATATTATCGTTTGTACGACAGCAAGAACGGATGATGAAGCTCGTGAACTATTGCGTGCTTTTAATTTTCCTTTTCGTTCGTAACGGCAAATGTAGCGAGGTGAGATTATGGCCAAAGTAAGTGCCGTTGAAAAAAATAAGCGTCGTGAAAGAATGGTGAAGCGTTATGCTGCGCGTCGCGCGTGTTTGAAAGCAATTGTGATGGATCAGAGAGTTTCTCTGGAGGAGCGTTTTAAAGCTTCTGTTCAGTTGGCGGAATTACCGCGTAATTCTTCAAAGGTTCGGGTTCGTAATCGTTGTGAGGTTTCTGGTCGTCCGCGGGCTTATTATCGTAAGTTAAAAATGTCGCGGATCGCATTGCGTGAACTTGGCTCTGTGGGCCATATTCCTGGTATTGTGAAGTCTAGTTGGTAAGAGGAGATTATTTAATGTCTATGTCAGATCCTCTTGGTGATATGTTAACGCGTATTCGTAATGCACTTGGTCGTAAAAAGGGTAAAGTGGTTACTCCAGCTTCGAAGTTGCGCGCGCGCGTTCTTGATGTTCTTCAGTTGGAAGGTTATATTCGCGGATATAATCATATTGATTTAGGTGATGGAAAAGCTGAAATTGAAATTGAATTGAAGTATTTTGAAGGGGTGGCTGCTATTCGTGAAATTTCGCGTGTATCAAAGCCGGGTCGTCGTGTATATGTTTCTGCTAAGTCACTTCCGCAAGTGGCAAATGGTTTAGGTATTTCGATTTTGTCGACCCCTAAAGGTATTATGGCGGATCATGAAGCGCGTGAACAGAATGTTGGTGGAGAACTTCTTTGTCGTGTTTTCTAGTTATATCAAGAAAACGGAAGAAAAAGTAGGTTAGAACGATGTCTCGTATTGGAAAGAAACCCATTTTAATTCCTTCTGGAGTTACTGCTACTGTTGAAGGTCAGCTAGTTAAGGCAAAAGGTCCAAAAGGTGAACTAAGTTACGTCGTTAATGATGAGGTCTTAGTCAAATTGGAAGAAAACGTTATATCAGTTATCCCGCGAGATCAGTCAAAAGATGCGCGCTCTAAATGGGGTATGTCACGCTCAATGATTGAGAATATTTTTTGTGGTGTAAAAAATGGTTTTGAAAAGAGGTTAGAGATCAATGGAGTTGGTTATCGTGCTGCTTTGCAAGGTAAGGATATTCAGCTTTCTTTAGGTTTTTCGCATGATGTAGTTTATAAAGTTCCATCAGGTGTTACTGTAACTGTTCCAAAGCCCACAGAAATTGTTGTTTCTGGAATTAATAAACAGCAGGTTGGGCAAGTGGCAGCGGAGATTCGCGAATATCGTAGGCCTGAACCTTATAAGGGTAAAGGTGTTAAGCATGCTGATGAGTCTGTCTTCCGTAAGGAAGGTAAAAAGAAATAAGGATTTTGTATTATGGTTTCATCTAAGGACATTATCCAGCGCCGTGCAAGGCGTGTTCGTCATAGAATAAAAATGGTTTCTCATAATCGCCTTCGACTTAGCGTTTATCGTTCAAATCAAAATATCTATGCTCAAGTTATCGATGATTTACGGGGATGTACGCTTGTTTCAGCTTCTACTCTTGAGGGTGATTTAAAGAAGTCTTTAAAGAGTGGTGCTGGTAAAGAAGCGGCTTTCGCTGTTGGTAAATTAATTGCAGAGCGTGCGAAGAAAGCTGGTATTGATGAAGTGTTTTTTGACCGTGGGGCATGTGTGTACCATGGACGAGTCAAAGCTTTGGCTGAAGCTGCTCGTGAAGGTGGTCTAAACTTCTAAAGTTTTCTTATTTGTGGGTAGATTAGGGGGATTTAGGGGGGGTTCGTTTAAGTTCTTCCAGTTTGGTGAGGAGCTTTTTTATCGTGCTTCCGGAAAAGAAAAAGGAATGAGGAATGGCACAAAAAGAACGTGGTGAGAGAGAAGAGCGCGACAATGAATTTGTCGATAGGCTTGTTCATATTAATCGTGTTGCTAAAGTTGTAAAGGGTGGTCGACGTTTTGGTTTTGCTGCTCTTGTTGTCGTTGGAGATCAAAAGGGACGTGTGGGTTTTGGTCATGGTAAAGCTCGTGAAGTTCCAGAAGCTGTTCGTAAAGCAACGGAATCTGCAAAGCGTAGGATGATTTATGTTCCGCTTCGTTCTGGACGTACGTTGCATCATGATCTTGAAGGCCGTCATGGCGCTGGGCGTGTTTTGTTGCGTTCAGCTTCTTCTGGTACTGGTATTATTGCTGGAGGGCCTATGCGTGCTATTTTTGAAGCTCTTGGTATGCAGGATGTTGTTGCAAAATCATTAGGGTCTTCGAATCCTTATAATATGGTGCGTGCAACATTTGATGCATTGAAACAACAAATGCATCCTAGGGATATTGCTGCTCGGCGTGGAATAAAATATTCTACTTTGCAGGCGCGTCGTCGCCATTTGATTGACGTAGAAGGGTAGTTTCTGAGATTATCAGAAAAGGAATTAGGAAATGGTTCAAAAAAAATCTCGGACTGGTAAAACTGTAATAGTAGAGCAAATTGGAAGCCCTATCCGGAACTCACAGATTCAGCGTGCAACCTTAAAGGGGCTTGGATTAAATAAAATGCGTCGGCGGCGTGTTTTAGAAGATACCCTTTGTGTGCAGGGTATGATTGCTCAGGTTCGGCATCTTGTTCGCATTATAGATAAAGCTTAAGAATTGTGGGAGTATTAGTATGAGACTCAATGAACTGCGTAATTGTGAGGGCGCAACAAGAAATCGTAAGCGCGTTGGGCGTGGTGTTGGTTCAGGTACTGGTAAGACTGGTGGTCGCGGTGTAAAAGGGCAGAAATCGCGTTCTGGTGTTTCCCTTAGTGGTTTTGAAGGTGGACAAATGCCCATTTATCGTCGTTTACCGAAGCGTGGATTTAGGAATTTTTTTGCCAAAGCTTATAATGAGATTTCATTGGGACGTATTCAGTTGGCAGTTGATGCAGGTAAGTTGAATATTGAAAAGCCTGTTGATATAATTGCTTTAAAAGAAGCTGCTCTTATTCGTCGTAAAAAAGATGGTGTTCGTCTTCTTTCTGATGGTGATTTGAAGGCTAAGATTGTCTTTCATGTTTCTGGCGCTTCAGAAGCTGCTCGTATTAAGATTGAAAAAGTAGGTGGTCAGGTTATTTTTTCTGATGTTATTTGATAGTTTTTTTGATTATGAGTAAAAATTTAAAGGGTGTTATAGCTGTTCTGTAAAATCTTTTATGTAAAATTGTTTGAGTTGTGCATTTATTTGTGTTTGAAGATATGGATTTTGTAATTATACTTCTGGAATTGAAAAAACTGGAGTGTAAAGTGGAGACGTTTTATGGCATCAGCAGCAGAGCAATTTGCTTCCAATATAAACTTCAGTACCTTTTCTCGTGCAACTGAATTAAAGAAGCGCATCTGGTTTACTCTGGCGGCGCTTCTTGTATATCGTTTTGGCACTTATATCTCTCTTCCGGGTATAAATATTGATGCTTTGCGGCAAACATTTGAGCATCATGCATCGGGTGTATTAGGGCTCTTTAATATGTTTGCTGGAGGTGCTGTTGGGCGTATGGCAATTTTTGCATTGGGGATCATGCCTTATATATCGGCATCTATTATTGTACAATTGTTAACGTCTATTATTCCTTCTTTGGAAACTCTTAAAAAGGAAGGGGAATTGGGTCGTAAGATTATTAATCAATATACGCGTTATGTAACAGTAGTATTGGCAATTCTACAGGCTTTTGGTATTGCGGTTGCGCTTGAAAGCGGTATAGGGACAGAGCTTCAAATTGTTTTAGAACCAGGACTTATGTTTCGTATCTCTTCTGTTATTACGCTTGTGGGTGGGACAATGTTTTTAATGTGGCTTGGCGAGCAAATTACATCACGCGGTGTTGGAAATGGGGTTTCTCTCATCATTTTTACAGGGATTGTGGCCAATTTTCCTTCTACTTTTGCCCAACTTTTGACAGCTCATAGTCAGGCTGATTTATCAACTTTTCTTTTAATGGGAATTATTCTTATTGCTGTTTTTGTTATTGGGTTTATTGTTTTTATAGAGCGTGCGCAGCGGAGAATTCTTATTCAGTATCCAAAACGTCAGATTGGTAATCAAATATTTCAAGGTGATATGTCGCATCTTCCTTTAAAGTTGAATACGGCTGGTGTTATTCCTCCTATTTTTGCTTCATCTTTATTGTTATTACCTGCTACTATTAATAATTTTTCTGATAAAATGCCCCAATGGATTCAGGCGATTTCTTATTCTCTTTCTCATGGACAGCCATTTTATATGATTGTTTATGCATTTTTAATGGCGTTTTTTTGTTTTTTTTATACGGCTATTGTGTTTAATCCAAATGATACTGCAGATCAGTTGAAAAAGCATTCTGGTTTTATTCCAGGGATTCGTCCGGGTGAGCGCACAGCCCAATATATTGATTATGTTTTGACACGTATTACTGTTGTGGGTGCTATTTATATTATCTTGGTTTGTTTGTTACCTGAATTTATGATATCGGCATTACAAGTTCCTTTTTATCTTGGGGGGACATCCTTATTAATTGTTGTTACTGTTACACTTGATACGGTTGCTCAAATTCAGGGGCATCTTTTTGCACACCAATATGAAGGGTTGATAAAAAAATCAAAACTTCGTGGAGGTAGAAGGAATCGATGAGAGTTATTCTTTTGGGTCCTCCTGGAGCAGGAAAAGGTACGCAAGCTAAAATGTTGACTGAGGAATATAACATTCCTCATTTATCAACAGGCGATATGTTGCGTGAGGTTATTACCAAAAAAACGGAAATTGGTAAAAAAGCAAAAACTATTATAAGTTCTGGTGCTTTAGTTCCTGATAGCATTGTTAATCAAATCGTATCAGATCGGATTAATGAAGCTGATTGTAGAAACGGTTTTGTTTTAGACGGGTATCCACGAACTGTGGGACAAGCAGAGGTGTTACAGCAGATACTGGCGTCAAAAAATATGCAACTTGATACTGTTATTGAATTGTATGCTGATGAAGATATATTGATTGAACGTATGAAGAAACGTGTTCAGGAAACGATAGTGGCTGGTGGGCAGGTTCGGCTAGATGATAATCCTGTTGTTTTTGCAAAAAGGTTAGTCGAATATCGTGAAAAAACAGCTCCCTTATCAAAATTTTATTCAGAGCGGGGAATCTTGAAGGTTATTGATGGAATGATTGGTATTGCTGAAGTGACACGAATGATTAGAGGATTTCTTTCATAAGATTTTTTTTAGAAGTAAATGAAAACAGTTGACTTTTGAGATGAAATCTATCACAAACGGGTTTAGTTCATTTCGATGAAATAGGAGGATTCGGAAGGGTTTCTGAGTCCATTTTTTTCTGTAAGGTATATCAGGTATTTTATATAATTTGTCAACATAACTAAGGAGAGTAGGCGTGGCTCGTATTGCTGGCGTCAATATCCCGACAAATAAGCGCGCTATCGTTGCGCTTCAATATATTCACGGGATTGGACCAAAATTTGCTCAAGAGATTATTCAAAAGGTTGGCATTCCCATAAGGCGTCGTGTGAATGAACTTTCAGATACTGAGGTTTTACGGATTCGTGAAGCGATAGATCAGGGCTATCAGGTTGAAGGGGATCTTCGTCGTGAGGTTGCTATGAATGTTAAGCGTTTGATGGATCTTGGTTGTTATCGTGGATTGCGTCATCGTCGGTCTTTGCCTGTTCGAGGGCAGCGTACACATACGAATGCTCGTACGCGTAAAGGTCCTGCTAAGGCAATTGCTGGTAAGAAGAAATAAGAGCCTTTAGTAGAAGTTTTTTATATATTCTGTTTCTTGTTTGGTTTTTAGCAAGGAAAAGAAGATGCGGCTGCTGATATTACGGCAGTGATGAGATCGTTGAAAGGGAGATTATGGCCAAGGAAGCCACACGTGTTCGTCGTCGCGAACGTAAGAATATTTCGTCGGGTGTTGTGCATATTAATTCAACATTTAATAACACAATGATTACTATTACTGATGCACAGGGAAACGCGATTGCGTGGTCATCTGCTGGTGCTCAAGGGTTTAAAGGGGCGCGTAAATCTACACCCTTTGCTGCTCAAGTTGCTGCGGAAGATTGTGCAAAAAAGGCGCAAGAGCATGGGATGCGTTCTTTGGAAGTTGAAGTTTGTGGACCTGGATCGGGGCGTGAATCTGCTTTACGTGCGTTGCAATCTGTTGGTTTTGTTATTACTTCTATTCGTGATGTAACACCAATTCCTCATAATGGATGTCGTCCACGAAAAAGGCGGCGTGTTTAAATGGGTGTTGTTTTTTGTTGTCGGAGATTTCTCTGATGTTCACTCTGATGTTCACATTGGTCGTTACGATTGAATGGTAACGGAACTAAAGAACGGGAATAAAAATATGATCCAGAAAAACTGGCAGGAACTTATTAAGCCCAATAAGGTTGAGTCATGTGCGCATGATAATCCGAATATTACAAGTGTGATTGCTGAGCCTCTTGAGCGGGGGTTTGGGTTAACGTTGGGAAATGCGCTTCGTCGCGTATTGTTATCTTCATTGCGTGGTGCAGCTATTACTGCTGTGCAGATTGATGGTGTTTTGCATGAATTTTCATCAATTCCAGGTGTGCGTGAGGATGTTACGGATATTATTCTAAATATAAAGGAAATTGCACTTCGTATGGAAGAAGAAGGGCCTAAGCGTGTTGTTGTTTATAAAGAGGGGCCTGGTGTTGTGAGAGCGGGAGATATCAATACTGTTGGAGATATGGAAATTTTAAATCCAGATCATGTTATTTGTACTCTTGATGAAGATGCTGAAATTCGTATGGAATTTATTGTTAACACAGGAAAGGGGTATGTTCCATCTGATCGTAATTGTATTGATGATTCACGTATAGGACTTATCCCAGTTGATAGTCTTTATTCACCAATTCGTAAAGTATCTTATAAAGTAGAAAATACTCGTGAAGGTCAGGTTCTGGATTATGATAAATTAACATTAACGGTTGAAACAAATGGTGCTATTAATGGAGAAGATGCTGTTGCTTTTGCAGCACGCATTCTCCAAGATCAATTGTCATTATTTATTAATTTTGAAGAGCCACAGAAGGAGCTTGTTGAAGAGACTGATTCTGAGCTTTCGTTTAATCCAGCACTTCTTAAAAAAGTGGATGAATTAGAGCTTTCGGTTCGTTCGGCAAATTGTCTTAAGAATGATAATATTGTTTATATTGGTGATCTGATTCAAAAAACGGAATCTGAAATGCTTCGGACACCAAATTTTGGTCGCAAATCGTTGAATGAGATTAAAGAGGTTTTAGCGTGTATGGGGTTACATCTTGGGATGGAGATTCCTGCATGGCCGCCTGAAAACATTGATGATCTTGCTAAACGCTATGAAGATCAGTATTAAAGTTAGAATTTAAGGAGAGGGCTTATGCGCCATAAGAAGTCAGGCCGCAAATTGAATCGGACTGCCAGTCACCGTAAAGCGATGTTTGCAAATATGGCAATGTCGTTGATCGAGCATGAGCAGATTATAACAACACTTCCAAAAGCTAAAGCAATTCGTCCTATTGTTGAAAAACTTATTACTCTTGGCAAGCGTGGAGGTTTGCATGCGCGTCGACAAGCGATTGCTGCGCTTCGTGATTCAGCAAAGGTTGCAAAATTATTTGATACGCTTGCGCCGCGTTATGCTTCACGCAACGGTGGGTATTTGCGTATTATGAAAGCGGGATTTCGTACTGGTGATAATGCACCCATGGCTGTTATAGAATTCGTTGATCGTGATGTTGAAGCAAAAGGAGCTAGGAATCGTGCTCGTGTGGGAGTTTCTGAAAGTGAAAAGGAGGCTTCTTCGTAGATTCTTCTTATTCTGTTGAATTTTTAAAGGCCGCCTTGTCTTGGGCGGTTTTTTTTATGAGCACTTTTAAGTTTGTTTTACTTGAGAAATAAATGCAGGGAGAAAGTTATATGATGTTGAATTATCTGATTTTTATAATATTTATTGTTTAGATAGATTGTTTTTATTTGCTATTATGAAATATTAATAGAAATCCTTAATTTGCGGGGATAGTTTTTAAAATTCTATTAACTTTCAACAGAATGTACTGATTTTATAAGGAGTAGATTATGAGGTATTCTTTTGGGGTGCGGATTTTTTTTGCGATTATGCTGCAGATATCGTTTGATCATGTGTATGCTCATATTCCTCAAACACAAAAAGAAATTACTCTTTCATTTGCTCCTTTAGTTAAAAAAACAGTTCCATCTGTTGTAAATATTTATGCAGCTCGACAAATTAAAGCGCGCTCACCTTTTGAGGGTGATCCATTTTTTGAGCAATTTTTTGGTCATTTTCAAAATAATTTTCCTGTCCGTAAGCAATCATCATTAGGGTCAGGAGTAATTGTTGATGCACGTGGTTTGATTGTTACAAATTACCACGTTATTAAAGATGCAAGCGAAATTAAAGTGGCTTTTTCTGATGGACGTGAATTTGAGAGCAAAGTTATACTCAAAGATGAAGCAACAGATCTTGCCGTTTTGGAAGTTGATGCAAAAAATGCTCAATTTCCTGTTCTTCCTTTAGGAAACTCTGATGCTGTTGAAGTTGGTGATCTTGTTCTTGCTATTGGTAATCCTTTTGGTGTTGGGCAAACGGTTACAAGTGGTATTGTTTCAGCGCAAGCGCGTACACGTGTTGGGATTTCTGATTTTGACTTTTTTATTCAAACAGACGCTGCTATTAATCCAGGGAATTCTGGTGGAGCTTTAATTGATATCAAAGGTCAGTTAATTGGGATTAATACGGCTATTTATTCGCGTTCCGGTGGTTCTGTAGGCATTGGTTTTGCTATTCCAGTTAATCTTGTAAAAGTGATGCTTGATACTGTTAAACGCGGTGGAAAATATTTTGTGCCGCCTTATATTGGGGCATCTTTTCAAAATATTACATCTGATATTGCTGGTGGTTTAGGTTTAGAACGTCCCTATGGTGCTCTTATTATTGAAGTTATCAAAGATAGTCCTGCTGAAAAAGCTGGTTTGAAAGTGGGCGATGTTATTTTAAGTGTGCAAGGAGTGCGCGTTGAGAGTCCAGATAGTCTTGGGTATCGTTTGATGATTGCTGGCATTGGGCATAGCCTTGCTTTAGAATATTTACGAAGTGGAAAAATTTTAAAAACACAAATAATAGTTTCATCAATATCGGAAACTGCACTTTTAAAATCTGAAAAAATCGTGGGTGAAAGTCCTCTTGCTGGTGCTGAGGTATTAGATTTAACACCACAAAATAGTCGACGGTTTCATCTTCCTGTATCTGCAAAAGGTGTTGTGATTATCAATCTTGATGAAATGAGCAATGCTGCTGGAATTTTTCGGTCAGGAGATATTCTACGTGTTATAAATGGCCATAAAATTCAAACAGTTCATCAATTGAAAAAGATTCTTATGCAAGCTCGTTCGCGTACGTGGCAATTGGAATATGAACGTGAGGGTATGTATATTCGTCAATTTATTCGTTGAGGTTTTTTTTGAAGAAAGATTTTTTTACTTCATCGTTTGATTTTCAAGTTAATAAAAATCAGCCTCTTGCAGAAAGAATGCGCCCTTGTTCTCTCAATGATGTTGTGGGACAAAAGCATTTGATCGGAGGGGATGGTTTGCTTTCACGTATGGTGGCAGCTGGTTCAATTGGATCGATGATTTTTTGGGGACCTCCAGGGACGGGAAAAACTACAGTTGCACGTTTGTTAGCACTTGAGACAAATTTCGTGTTTGAACAAATTTCTGCTATTTTTACAGGAGTTTCTGAACTTAAAAAGATTTTTGAAGTTGCAAAGAGGCGTTTTATATCTGGGGATAAAACCCTTCTTTTTGTTGATGAAATTCATCGGTTTAATCGAGCACAGCAGGATAGTTTCCTTCCTGTTATGGAGGATGGTACTGTGGTCCTTATAGGTGCGACAACTGAAAATCCTTCTTTTGAGCTTAATGCTGCTCTTCTTTCACGTGCACGCGTTGTGACGTTTTTTTCTCATGATTATGAGAGTTTGGACAGGCTTTTGAGGCGTGCTGAAGAAGTGAAGGGAAAATTTCTTCCCGTGGATAATAATGCTAGAAACGTTTTGATAGAGATATCTGATGGTGATGCACGGGTAGCATTGACATTGGCAGAAGAAGTTTGGTCTATTGCACCGTCAGAAGAGATTCTTGATGTTGCTGCTTTGCAAAAAGTTATTCAACGTCGTGCACCCATTTATGATAAAGGACGAGATAGCCATTATAATCTCATTTCAGCATTGCATAAATCCGTTCGTGGGTCTGATCCTGATGCAGCGCTTTATTATTTGGCACGTATGTTGGATGCCGGTGAAGATCCTCACTATATTGGACGACGATTGGTTCGTATGGCTGTTGAAGATGTTGGTTTAGCAGATCCTCAAGCTCTTATCATTTGTAATGCGGCAAAAGACGCTTATGATTATTTAGGATCACCGGAAGGAGAATTGGCTTTGGCACAGGCATGTCTTTATGTTGCAACTGCACCAAAGTCAAATGCAACATATCTCGCGTATAAAGCAGCTATGCATTGTGCGCGTAAAAATGGTTCTTTGTCGCCGCCTAAGCATATTCTTAATGCTCCTACGAAATTTATGAAAGAGGAAGGGTATGGTGATGGTTATTGTTATGACCATGATGAACCAGATGCTTTTTCAGGGCAAGAGTACTTTCCTGAAAAACTTGGGCGTCAGAGTTATTATAAACCAGTTGAGCGTGGTTTTGAACGAGAAATTTTAAAACGGCTTGAATGGTGGAAACAATTGCGCCAAAAAATCAAAAATAAAGTTTAAGTTAAAATAAATTTTTTATTGATCTTAGATTTATTTTTTATCCCTTAATAAATTGGATGAACAATTTAGTTTATATTTTAAATGCTTATTGGATTAGTGGTAGTGTCATTTTTAAGTGATATTTTTAAAAATGCATGTTCTTTTACGGATTTAAGGTTAAAAGATATTTCATTCAACAATTAAACTGTCTTATTTGTGTGGTTAATTAGATGCAATCTAGTATGTTTTTGATTGGTGATGCATTTTTGTGTGATCAATATCAGAGGAGTGATTCTCTCTTAAGTATTTAATTAAAGGGATACGCAAAGGGACCATAGAACATTGTGTTGAAATTGAAAATGTTCCTTTTCTAGAAAGATATAAATGTATTAATTTTCTTTCATATAGAAGTATTATTTTACTGTTACTAAAACCTATTTTGTGTCATAAGATAAGCAATGTTAGGTCTTTTATTGTGGTGATTTTGATGTGTTCTGGGTAGAATGTGGAGATAGGAATGGGAATAGTCTGTGAAAATCTAAATTCAATGCTTTAGTTAAATTAAAAATACAGTGCACAATATAAGTGTTGGATTATTATGAATCAATCAAGGATATAATCGTGGATAAAACAAAAGCTCTCGATGCTGCTCTCTCACAAATTGAACGTTCTTTTGGTAAAGGCTCCATTATGCGTCTTGGGCAAAAAGAGCAGGTTGTTGAAATTGAAACAGTTCCAACAGGGTCGTTATCCTTGGATATTGCTTTAGGAATTGGTGGACTACCAAAGGGCCGTATTGTTGAGGTTTATGGACCAGAAAGTTCTGGGAAAACAACATTGGCTCTGCATGCTATTGCTGAGGCGCAGAGAAGCGGTGGGATTTGTGCTTTTATTGATGCAGAGCATGCGCTTGATCCTATTTATGCACGTAAGCTTGGTGTAGATTTAGAAAACTTGTTCATTTCTCAGCCAGATACTGGTGAACAGGCATTAGAAATTACAGAGACGTTGGTTCGTTCTGGTGCAGTTGATGTGCTTGTTGTGGATTCTGTCGCAGCTTTAACACCACGGGCAGAAATTGATGGTGAAATGGGTGATGCTTTGCCTGGATTGCAAGCTCGGTTAATGAGTAAAGCATTGCGGAAATTAACAGCAGCAATTTTTCGTTCTAATTGTATGGTAGTCTTTATTAATCAAATTCGCATGAAAATTGGTGTGATGTTTGGCTCTCCTGAAACGACAACAGGTGGAAATGCTTTAAAGTTTTATGCTTCTGTTCGTTTAGATATTCGTCGCATTGGATCTATTAAAGATAGGGATGCAATCGTTGGTAATCAGACGCGTGTTAAAGTGGTAAAGAATAAATTGGCACCTCCGTTCAAACAGGTTGAGTTTGATATTATTTATGGTGAAGGCATTTCCAAAGTAGGTGAATTGATTGATTTAGGTGTCAAGGTTGGCATTGTGGAAAAATCTGGTGCATGGTTTTCTTATAATTCTCAGCGTTTAGGACAGGGGCGTGAGAATGCAAAACAGTTTTTACGTGAACATGCGGAAATAGCTGCAGAGATTGAAGCAGCTTTGCGCCAAAATGCCGGTTTGATTGCGATTGAATTATTAGAAAATGCAGGGTCAGAAAATACAGAAAGCGATGAAGCTATTTGATAGAGCGTTTTTTCATCTATAGTTTTTTTATTTAAGATTTTTTCAATTTTTTTGAAAAAACATTCTGCTTTTTGATTAACTGACTCTGCGAGTGTAGCAATAGAGAATGTTAAATTCGGAAGGTATTTAATTTTTATGGTTTTGCACTGTACTTTACAGGTATTAATATGAATAGTGTTAATAACATTCGGTCAAGCTTTTTGGACTATTTTCATCGTAATGGGCATAAAATTCTTTCTTCTAGTCCACTTATTCCCCGTAATGATCCCACACTCATGTTTACAAATGCAGGAATGGTACAGTTTAAAAATGTCTTTACTGGACTTCAACAACCTCCTTATAAGCAGGCAACAACGGTGCAAAAATGTGTTCGTGCAGGTGGAAAGCATAATGATCTTGATAATGTTGGTTATACAGCGCGCCATCATACGTTTTTTGAAATGTTGGGGAATTTTTCTTTTGGTGATTATTTTAAAGAAGAAGCCATTTTTTTATCATGGAATCTTTTAACAAAGGAATTTTGTCTGCCAAAAGATAAATTATTAGTAACAGTTTATCATACTGATGATGTTGCTGCTGAATTATGGCGTAAAATTTCAGGTCTTTCAGATGAAAAAATTGTTCGGATTGCGACAGCTGATAATTTTTGGACAATGAGCGATACAGGTCCTTGTGGTCCTTGTTCGGAGATTTTTTATGATCATGGTGATGAAATCAGGGGGGGGCCTCCTGGAAGTATGGAAGAAGAAGGTGATCGCTTTATTGAGATTTGGAATCTAGTTTTCATGCAGTATGAGCAAGTAAGCAAGGCAGAGCGCGTTGAATTGTCTCATCCTTCTATTGATACTGGCATGGGATTAGAGCGAATTGCTGCTGTTTTACAGGGGGTTCATGATAACTATGATATTGATCTTTTTCGTGCATTAATTGAAGCATCAAAAGAAATTACAGGAGTTGAGGCAACTGGCGATTTTATTGTAAGTTATCGTGTTATTGCTGATCATCTTCGCTCATGTGCATTTTTGATTGCTGATGGTGTTCTTCCTTCTAATGAAGGAAGGGGATATGTTTTACGTCGTATTATGCGTCGTGCTATGCGTCATGCGCATCTTCTTGGTGCTAAAGATCCTTTAATGTGGCGGCTTTTACCCGCTTTAATTCGCGAAATGGGGCAAGCTTATCCTGAATTGGTGCGTGCTGAATCTTTAATTTCGGAAATTCTGAAGTTAGAAGAAATGCGTTTTCGCAAAACACTTGAACGAGGACTTGGTTTGTTAAATGAAGCGAGTAGTCTGCTTAAAGAAGGAGATCATTTAAATGGTGAAGTTGCTTTCAAGCTTTATGATACTTATGGTTTTCCGCTTGATTTGACGCAAGATGTGCTTCGGCATCGTGGAATATCTGTCGATGTTGATACCTTTGATAATGCAATGAAACGTCAGAAAGAGGGAGCTCGTGCTCATTGGTCTGGTTCTGGTGAAGCAGTGACAGAGACAATTTGGTTTTCTGTTCGTGATAGAGTAGGGGTTACAGAATTTTTAGGTTATGAAACAGAAAAAGCTGAAGGAATTATTACGGCTCTTGTGTGTGATGGTAAAATTGTTGATGATGTTTCTCTAGGGCAGAAAGCCATTCTTGTGGTGAATCAGACCCCTTTTTATGGTGAATCTGGAGGGCAAATTGGTGATAGCGGTATCATTTCTGGTGAAGGTTTTATTTTTGAGGTGTATGATACTCAGAAAAAAGCTGATGGTATTTTTATTCATCTTGGAGAAGTAAAATCTGGTCAGGCGAAGATATTTGATTGTGTTGAATTAATCGTGGATGTTGTGCGTCGTAAAAAAATTCGTGCAAACCATTCTGCTACTCATTTATTACACGAGGCTTTACGACAAATATTGGGATCTCATGTTACTCAAAAAGGCTCCCTTGTATTGCCGGATCGTTTGCGTTTTGATTTTTCTCATCCAAAATCTGTTTCTTTGGAAGAATTGAAAAAAATAGAAGATTTGGCAAATGAGATTGTTTTGCAAAATAGTAGAATTATAACACGACTCATGACTGTAGATAATGCAATTTCTGAAGGAGCAATGGCGTTATTTGGTGAAAAGTATGGAGATGAAGTTCGCGTTGTTTCTATGGGAAAACCTCTTGAGGGAGGGGTTAAAAAATGCTGGTCAATTGAGCTTTGTGGAGGGATACATGTAGAAAGAACAGGCGATATTGGTTTGATTCATATTGTTTCTGAAAGTTCTGTTTCAGCTGGGGTGCGTCGGATTGAAGCTTTAACAGGGAAAGAAGCACGTCTTTATCTTTGTCAACAAGATGAACATATACATGAGATCGCTGATCTTTTAAAAACTTCTTCCTTAGATGTAGAAAAACGCGTACGAATTTTGCTTGATGATTGTCGTAAACTTGAAAAAGATTTGAATGATATACGAAAAAAAATACTATTAAGTGATGTGATAACAGAAAGTATCCAAGATGATATTATCGTCATCAATGGATTTTCTTTTATCGGACGCGTTGTTAAAAATATTTTACCACGGAATCTTAAGGCATTAGTCGATTTTGGGAAAAAACAAATTGGATCTGGAGTGGTGGCTTTTATTAGTGTTTCGGAGGATGGAAAAGGGAGTGCTATTGTTGGCGTTACAGATGATTTAACAGGTAAGTTGAATGCTATTGATCTTGTTCGTATTCTTTCAGCAGTGCTTGGTGGTCAAGGTGGTGGTGGTCGTCCTGATATGGCGCAGGCTGGTGGTCCTGAGGGGAACAAGGCAGGTGAAGCATTTACAGTACTAAGAGATTTTCTTGAAAAAATTTAAGAAATAAAATCATTTCTTATATGTATTTTTTATATTTTTATGTTCAATTATCCACAAAGTATCATAAGTTTGATGAATTGTTGAAATGCAGGTACTGCGTAATTGAGCGGAAATACAAAAACGTAAAGATAAAACAGAGTGTTTCTTTATTATTATTTTTTTATTTATTTTTATCTTTTTTAAGAGTTTAGAGAGTCATCTTTTAAAGTAAGAGAGATTATGCAAAATTTCATGCCTTTTTATAATATGTTTTTTACGAAGTGTAGTATTTATTGGGTTGCACTTACAGATTTGTTTTAAAAAAACATCTCTATCTTATTTTATGGAAGGAATAATATACGATTATTTGTACGCTTATAAAATTATAAGCTATCAATTATTTTATTAGCTTTCAATTGATTAAAATTTTTTGTCTTGAAAAATTCAATAAGATGGCTGTTATATTGCTTCTATTTTTCTTGTTAAATCTGTGTATTCTGAAGCAATCAAAATCACTTGCTTGCACACCACAAGCGGTATGAATGATATGGATCATAAGAAAGGAGTAAAAATGGTTCTTATGAATTGTCTTAATGCAAGATTTGCTGCGATGTTGGGAGATGGTAAATAATGTGATGGTATCAGCTTGCTTCTTCACAAGTGTCAGATGGGAGTCTCAATAATTTTATCATTCTACCCTTCATGGTCACCGTAGTGAAACAGGTTTGGAAGCATTAAGAGATATCTTTTTAAAACAGACGCATGAAGCTGTAGCTCGATAAGCGTTTTATTTTATGTGAGGGATACAACTCCATTAAAGAATATTAAAAATAAAAGCGTGATGCAATAAGTAATCTTCGTTATTAAAAAAAGATATTGCTTTAGATACTTTTGAAGGAGATAAGAAAGATGGAAACTGGTTTTTACTGTTCCGTCTTTATATTTTCACAAAATTAGGTCGTCTGCTGGTTGTAGAGAGGATGCAAACAGAGGTATGCAATACGCTTTCTTCCCTTGGATTTACAAAGCTGGAGCTGCTCAAATAGCACTGATACATCTTAGTTTTTAGAAGATATATGATAAGATATTGTTTTTTTTATAAATAAAGTATCATTTCTCAAGGAATAAAAAATATAATTAATAAATGCTTGTGATTTGTTTTCATTTTTTATAGTAAAAGGATTTTATAATGACAAAAAATGATGTTCTTTTGACAGACTGAAAAGTGCAAAATTGCTTCATATCTATAAAATTCCTGTACAGTAAAGATATCGGATAAATAATCGCGATGCTTGATAATTGGTTTGCATGCTCTGTTGCTAAGGAATGTGGTAAACAAACCGTGAAGTGATACGGAATATTCGTTATTAAAAAAACATTACTTTAGCTGGTTTTGAAAGTTGTAAAGCTGAGTTAAAAAAGACGGTAAAATTGGAATTGTTTTTGCCTTTATATCTTTATATTTTCCTTAAATTATTTTGTACACTCTTTGATATGTGAAGATAGAGGTAATTCTAATAAAAAATTACAACAGCCGAGAAAGTACCCAACAGTTTTAATATTTGCTTCAAATATTTTGCATTCAAAATAGATTATAGCATGCTTAAAAATTTTTTACTTGCATCAACAAAGCACTCCTGTTGTATTCAAGAGATACTTTTGTGCATGAGCTTTGTGAAGAGTATCATTTTTATGATGCTATGGATTCGTGTAAGGAGATTACATTTTCATTTTTTCCTTCTTTTTTGAGTGGTTTGATTGTTAAACCACTTGCTTTTAAGAATTTAGAGAAACGGCCTCCTTTAGCGTTTAATTCTTGGAAGTTTCCTTTTTCAATTAAGTGACCATGTTCTAAAAAAAGGACTACATCAGCATTGCGTACTGTTGAGAGGCGATGGGCTATAATGAAAGTGGTGCGGTTATGGCTTATGCAATCAAGGGCATTTTTGACACGTGCTTCTGTTTCAATATCAAGAGCGCTTGTTGCTTCATCTAGAATGAGAATGGGTGCATTTTTTAAAATAGCGCGGGCAATTGCTAATCGTTGTTTTTCCCCACCTGATAATCGAGATCCTCGTTCACCCACCATTGTGTTATAACGATCAGCTTTTGTCAGAATAAAATCGTGCGCTTCTGCTATTTTTGCTGCTTCATAAAGTTCTCCGTTTGTTGCGTTTGCTCTTCCTATTGAGATATTGTCATGAATACTTCGGTTGAAAAGACCTGTGTCTTGAAATACTGTTGCTAGAGATTTGCGTAAAGATTCACGACTGATCGAGCATATATTTATTCCATCAATGGAGATATGCCCAAAGGTAGGGTCGTATACACGCTGTAGAAGATTAATTAATGTTGTTTTTCCAGAGCCTGTGGGTCCTATAATCGCAACAGTTTGTCCTGCTTTAACCTCAAAGGAAATGTCAAAAACACCTTGAGAAGAATTTGGGAATTTGTAGGTTACATGATGGAATTGTATGGCACCCTTAACATTTTGGAGGGAAGGGAGATTTTGGGGCTCGTTGATATGAAACGTTGAATCTTCCATTTCAAAAAAATCTTGTAATTTTGCTTGTGAGGATATTGCACAATAAATAAAGCTGCTTATTTGATCTAGACGGCTAATCATGAGTTGTGCAAATCCAACAAAAGCAACGACTTCACCTACCCGTAATTGATTTTTTGCAACAAAGAAAGCTCCAAGGAGTAGAATACAAACTATTGAAACCGTTGAAGCCATTCGGTTTAATCCACTGGCAAGCGCCCACCAATTGAGAACAGGATTTTGTGCTTCAAGTAGAGCATTTGTATGTTGCGCCAGTATGGAAGTTTCTTCTTTTATTCGGTTATAACTTTGGACAATGGAAACATTAGAAATTGAATCACTGACATGTTTAAAAAGATTATGGTGGTAGCATTCTACAGCGGCTTGTCCATCTTTTGTTTTTCGCATCACTAAGCGTGCAATTAGTACATAGATGATAGCAAGAACAATCAAGACTATTGAAAGACGCCAATTCATATTAAAGGCTGTGGGGATTAGGACTAATAAGGCAACAAGCGTTGAGAGATGTTGGCGCATGAAATCAAGCCATATGGTTGACATGGAGTCTATAGCGCGCAAAAGTGTATGAAGCGCGTTAGAAGTTCCACGTTGTTGATGCCAAATTAAAGGCATAGAAATGATACGTTCGAAAGATTCTGTTAAAACTGTTAAACGACGTCTGTGCGCCAAGCGGTCCGCACCGCGAGCAACAAGAACATAAGCAATAATATGTGAAAGTCCAAAACAAACCCAAATGGCAAGAGTAGAGATAATACCTGATTTTTCTGCAATAGAATCAATAACGCATCCAAATAAAATAGGTTCCGCAATGGTAATAATGGCTAATATAACATTAGCAGCACAGATTAAAAGGGATGCATTTTTTTCTCTGTTTAGGTAAGTGAGAACACGTGTATAGGTTTTGAAAAAGGACACTGTCAATTATCTCCATTTGCTGTTAAGCGTAATAAAAGCTGTTGATTTTTATAACGCTTAATTTTAGCTAATAAAATTTGAATGTTAAGAAAAGGCAATTTTGGATACTAACTGTAATATGGTGTGATAAAGTCAACTGAAATATGAGTTTTGGTGTTTATAAAGGCGCAAAAATAGATCAGTAGAATTATCAGACAAAGGAATTTTCATGGCAGGTGTAGAAATAAAAAAAATTGAGGCTGATGAAAATGGCATGCGCTTAGATCGCTGGTTTAAAGTGTGTTATCCGAGACTTGGGTTTGGGACTTTGCAAAGATTATTGCGTTCTGGTCAGATACGGGTTGATGGTGGACGTGTGAAAGCCGATACGCGTCTTTTTATGGGACAGTGTGTTCGTATTCCACCTCTACCGATTGATGACAAGGAAAGTCTTCCAATAACGGATAAAAAACTTTGTGGGCAGGGTAATGGAAGCGTTTTAAAAAAAATGCTGCTTTATGAAGATTCAACGGTTTTTGTTTTTAATAAACCAGCTGGATTAGCTGTACAAGGAGGCTCTGGTTTAACATGTCATATGGACCAAATGTTGGAAGTATGGCGCAATAAAAAAGGTGAAAAGCCTCGTTTGGTTCATCGTCTTGATCGTGAGACGTCAGGTGTGCTTATTGTGGCGCGCTCAAGGGGGGCCGCTCAGTCTTTAACGACTGCTTTTAGAGCGCGGGAAACAAAAAAAACTTATTGGGCGTTGGTTCGGGGGGTGCCTAAAAAAAAGAGGGATAAAATTTCAACGTGGATGGTTAAGGAAATGACTGCACAAGGTGATAAAATGCGTGTTTGTGAACATGGAGAGCCAAATTCATATCATGCGGTTTCCTACTATCGCGTTTTAGATATGCGGGGTCGGGCTCTTTCGTGGCTTGAAATGGAACCATATACGGGGAGAACACATCAGCTTCGTGTGCATGCTGCCCATATGGATCATCCTATCATTGGTGATACAAAGTATTTTTTTTCTGATAGTAATTGGACATTACCAAGAGGAATTCAAAATCGTCTTCACCTTCATGCGCGTCGTATTCGTATCCCTCATCCTTCAGGAGGAATATTGGATATTGTTGCACCTTTACCACCTCATATGGTTCAAAGTTTTAATCTTTTATCTTTTAATGAGAATGATGCTGAAAGAGAGTAAAAAGGCGCTACTTACTTTTTTGATTGGTGAAGACTTTGTTTCTAAATTTGCTAAAGCCAATAGAATATTATTTAAAGCAAGATTTTGGTAGGTAATCGCTATGAGAGGACTATATTTTTAAACAATAATATTTAAACATCATAAGTTTTTTCTACAGTTTTTATTCATGTTGATTGTCTTATTATTTCCGGATACGGCGTATTTTAAATAAGCTGAGCTTATGAAAATACTCCTTTGAATTATCTGCAAGATTATATTACAGATCTACTATTTATACCTTTGTATACACAATGAGAATTTCTTAGTAAAGGACTTCTTTCAGTTATTATTTTTCTGATTCCTTTGCTTAACTGAATTTATTTGAAAGATTACTTTTTACAAAAGAAGAAACAGCTTTTTAGTATCTTAATGTTGCATTTAAGTGAATCCATTCCATAAAAAAATATTTCATACTAAAAATTGGAAATTCAAGATTCAGATAAGTTTTATTATACTAAGGAGGGGGGAACATGTTTATCTTTTCCTATGAATAAAATAGGTATTCAAAGTCTACGAAAATATTCAAATAAGAGATAAATTTAAATGAGGGGTGACTGATGCGAATTATTATTGATTAATTTTAACAATATATCAAAATATGTCTCAACATAGATAGAGGAGCTTCTTTCAGAAACAGAGAGCTTTCTCTTTTAAAGCCAGTATATAAGAATTATTGCGTGCTGAAAAATATAAGTTTTGTCCTTTTCAGGACAATCTTTTTCTAACTCTTGGAGCGAATAGGGCAAATAAACCAACACTGATTAAAATATTCCCTAGTATAAAATTTATTGATAAAGGAAGTCTTAAAGTACTGGGATTTAATCCATATAGTGAAATCAGGAAAGATCAGTTTAGATGAGTGAGCGTGATATTTGGCTATAAAGATTGTTTATGGTGGAAGTTACCACTACGTTACAGTTTGGATCTGGTTCAAAAGTATTTCAAGCCTCTGAAGGAATGGGAACAGTCATTCCTTACGCAAAAATCACAGCAAAAATACGAGTGTTGTATCTTAAGGTTTTCAAAGACAAAGTGTGCATGAAGAGATTATCATCATGGAAAAGAAATTCGAATTAACTGGTGAAAGAAGCATGGTTTATTTGCATCAATTTTTAATTGACAATATATTATCAGTATATATCTATTGAAATCAGATGCTTTAAGAATTCCTTAAACCAATAATGAATAGATTTGCCGATATAATCTCTTTTCCGCTACATTAAAAGTCTTTGATTCATTATATATTCCACGCGTATTATGGTATTGTCGGGGCATTTACGCTATACAATCCTCTTGACTCTTACGAGGAAAGCGTAACAATGGACTATTGGCTGTGCTTTTTTAGCACGTGGCACTCTTTTAGAGTATGAATGAAAAACATCCAACCAATAGAAGTTTATTATGAGCACATTCATCAAAATTAAAGAAAAAATCGTTGATTAGAAAACTGTTTAAACCATGAATTTTACTCAAAAAAGAGTAAAATCTACAAGCAGTTATCCAAATATAGAATATCACCTTACATTAAATATGGCGAAAGAATTCTCAATGGTTGAATGCAATGGAAAGGATAACAAGCGTGCTGTTATTAAAGAGCTAATTTGTTGATTATGATTGAGATACATGCTTTGCTTTTCCAAGCTATGAGAAAGGTATGAAATTTGGTGAAGAAGTTTTGTATCTTCTATTGTGGGTTTTATCTTTATAAACTGAAAAAATATAATGCCTAATTACAAATATTTTCAAAAAAATACTTTTATTAGATGTATTGAGTTTTTTTTATGATTTACAATTTTTTATCGTTTTATTTGGGTTAGAGAGGATATGTATTTATTTCTATTTCTTTCTTTTTGTATTCAAAGTGTGAAGTTATCTTAATGTCAAAAAGTCATGATTGTGGAAAATGATGAACTTGATTGAAGTTGTTCCTCGATCTTGTAGAAACGAATGACTGTGAAATCGTTGAAATATGTAATAATATTAGATTTAGCGCTATCATTAAAGCACACTCTTAATTTTACCTTCTTTATTTTTTAATCAAAGAGCTAAGTTTGTCTTGATGCTAATTTTTTCTAGCTTAGCTATTTCTTTTCAATCTATGTTAAGATAAAACTATTTTTCTAGTATATTTCAATGAACTGCTTTGTATTTTTGTAAATTTGAAAACTATTTATATTATTATATTATATAAAAACATTATGTATAAATAAAAATATATTAAATATAATAAAACAATAAAATATTCATATGTTAACAGATTTTTATAAATCGATTATAAAATTTAAAGATACAAAATAAATAATTGACATAAATAAATAAATATGTAATTTATACATTATGAATATAATATAAAATAATAATTTTAATTTTTATTATCAGAAGATAAATATAGATTATAGGCATATGATATGAGGTTTTTTAGAGACTACAGTAAAGAAAATTTAATATTATAATAGGTGATTAAGATGAAGATATTTAAAAATTGTATATTATGTTTTGTTATAGTAGGTATTTTATTTTCCCATGTTTTAAAAGCTAATGCTGATTCCTTAAATAATAGATTTCAAAATGCTGGTTTCATTTCTGTAATGACACAGGAGAATAGAGTATTTAAAGCTGTTAATCTGATTATTAACCGCTTTAAAGGACAAAATACTGAGAAAAATATCCAAAAAGTTGCGGGTTTAATGGGGGCAGAGGCATTAATTTTTGGTTTAGTCGCATATCTTGTATATTTCTTTACTAGAAAGCCACCGAGTTCTAGTAGAGCGACAGGTGGAAGAACGTTCGATGCTTTTACTCATAGTGCATGGGCGTTTAACTAAAGGATATTTTACTTGCTGAATTTTAAATTAGTTTGCTGTTGAATATTTAGATTACTAACCGTGATTTAAAATCACGGTTTAGTTAGTTTTGTATTTATCGATATGATTATCAAGTTTTAATTCTGAAGAACCTCTCTATTTGCACTCTTGTTACAGAAATGCTTTTATTGAAAGCTTTTAATTTCTTTGTAGTTTACAATTTTTTTTATCATTTTATCTTAAACAAAGAGAACATGGATTCATTTCTATTTCTCTATTTTGTCTAAGAAGGGTGGAGTGATACTAATGTCAAAAAAAGTCATGATCGTGGAAGATAATGAGCTTAATATGAAGTTATTCCGTGATCTTGTAGAAGCGAGTGGCTATGAAACTGTTGAAACACGTAATGGTCTTATGGCATTAGATTTGGCACGTTCATCAATGCCTTCTCTTATCCTTGTGGATATTCAGTTGCCAGAAGTATCGGGAATAGATGTTATTAAACAATTAAAAGAAGATGAAGAAGTAAGATCTATTCCTGTTGTCGCTGTAACAGCTTTTGCTATGAAGGGAGATGAGGAACGAATTCGTGCAAGTGGTTGTGAAGAATATATGTCAAAACCTATTTCTGTTCCTCATTTTATTACAATGGTAAAGCATTTCTTAGATTGAAACTTTGTTAAGGAATGATAGAAAAAGACATTAAAAAATTTGTGAGCTAGCTGAAATTATATTGCAAATACTTTCATATCATCGCATGCGGATATATCTGGATATATCTAAGTTACCAGAATAGATTTTTTAAATTGAAACTGAGGTTTTAAAATTTTTCTATCCTATTTTTTTAGTTTTTATCTTTAAAGAGAAGCGGTTATTTTGCAGGCTTGTTTTCTTCTCGTAGGTATAAATTCAGCTCTGCATTCATCTAATAATTTGTTTTAGATGGGAAAAAAGCTCCATTTTTACCTGGAGCTTTATGTGTTGTACAAAAATTGAAATTAACGTTTCGAAAATTGGAACGAACGCCGTGCTTTTGCTTTACCGTACTTTTTGCGTTCAACAACACGACTATCACGAGCAAGAAAGCCGCCTTTTTTCAATATTGAGCGAAGTTCTGGTTCGTAATAGGTTAAAGCTTTGGAAATGCCATGACGCACTGCACCAGCTTGTCCAGAGAGACCACCCCCTGCAACGGTTGCAATAATATCAAATTGGGTATCTCTGTTTGTTGCAATAATTGGTTGACGAAGAATCATTCTAAGAACAGGACGAGAAAAATATTTATCAAATTCCTTATTATTGATGATAATTTTCCCCGAACCTGGTTTGATCCATACACGAGCAACAGCGTCTTTACGCTTTCCTGTTGCATAGGCACGCCCTTGTGAATCAAGTTTTTGCACGTGAACAGAAATGACATTTTCATGTGCTTCTGCAATATTTGTTACTATTTTAAGCTCAGAAAGAGAATTAATTTCAGCCATAATCAAGCAATCCTTTTATTTTTGCGGTTTAAAGCACCAACGTCAAGAGATTCGGGCTGTTGTGCTTCATGCGGATGCTGATTCCCAGCATAAATACGTAGATTCTTCAATTGGCGACGACCAAGAGGACCACGAGGAATCATGCGTTCTACTGCTTTTTTTATAACGCGCTCTGGAAAACGTCCCTCAAGAAGCTGACGCGCTGTACGTTCTTTAATTCCACCAATATAACCGGTATGCCAATAATATTTTTTATCTGTATATTTTTTGCCTGTGAGAGCTATTTTATCTGCATTGATGACAATAACATTGTCACCATCATCAACGTGTGGAGTAAATGTAGCTTTATGTTTGCCACGTAAGCGGTTAGCAACAAATGTGGCAAGACGGCCTAAAACAAGGTTTTCTGCGTCAATAATAACCCATTTTTTCACCACTTCAGTTGGCTTTTGTGAAAAAGTTGCCATAGAAGTATCCTTTAATTAGATCCCTTGAACATAAGGGTAATTTTATGCTGTGCGTTGAAAATTGTTACCATAGCGAAATATTTAACGCATACTGTCCACTCTGATATAATGTCTTTTGATTTACGTCAAGAGAAAATAAAAACTTAAAAAACAGTACTTTATGATTGAGGTATTGTGATACCATATTAAGAAAAGTTTATAGACGATTTAAACTTAAAATGAAGGATGCAAAAGATTTTATCCTTAACGCATGATTGTATTTTATTAACTTTTATTATAAATAAATAAAAATGCAGTGGTCTCGTTATTTTCTCAATGTTGAATCTTCTGCTTGTGGTCAAGCTTGGTTAAACGCTCTTGATGTTCGAGGGGTAAATAATGCGCGCGCTATTTCTCAAAAGTTTGGTTTTCCAGATCAGTTAGCTCGAGTACTTTCAGCAAGAGATGTAGATGAAGCTGATGCTGTTTCTTTTATTAATCCGACATTGCGTACGCTTATGCCTGATCCAAAAAGTTTTAGAGATATGCAATGTGCAGCAGAACGCATTATTAAGGCCCTTGTAAATCAAGAGAAGGTGGCGGTTTTTGGTGATTATGACGTTGATGGTGCTTGCTCATCAGCCCTTATAGCACGTTTTTTTCGTTGTTTTGGTATTGAAGTAAAAATTTATATTCCTGATCGTATTGTTGAAGGTTATGGTCCGAATGAACAAGCAATGAGAATGTTAGTGCAAGAAGGCGCCCGTTTAATTATCACTGTTGATTGTGGTGCGAATAGCCCAGATGCAGTAAAAGCAGCGAGGCTTGCAGGCGCTGATGTCGTGGTCTTAGATCATCATCAAATGTCAGAGATTCATCAAGAAGCCTTTGCTCTTATCAATCCTAATCGCCCTGATGATTTTTCTGAACAGGGGCATTTATGTGCTGCGGGAGTTGTTTTCGTTACGTTAGCTTGGGTTCATCATTTGCTGCGGAAAGAACATTTTAAAGGGCAGTTGCCTGATCTTTTAAGTCTGCTTGACCTTGTGGCATTGGCGACTATATGTGATGTTGTTCCATTACAAGGTGTTAACCGTGCTTTTGTAGTAAAAGGGCTTCAAGTCGCTCGTTCTATGCAGAATCCAGGAATAGCGGCTTTAATAAAGGTTGCACGAATCGGGGAGCCACTTAATAGTTTTCATTTAGGTTTTTTGTTAGGTCCTAGAATTAATGCAGGAGGGCGGATTGGCAACCAAGCTTTGGGAGCTCGTTTGCTTAGCTGTGAGAATAAAGGTGAAGCTGAGAAAATAGCAGAACAATTAGATCGACTTAATCAAGAGCGCCAAGAAATGGAAAGCATTCAATTAGCACAAGCAGAGTCCTATATTGCTTCTCTTTATCAAGATCAAGAAACACCATTGTCACTTGTAGTTTCTCATAAAAAATGGCATCCGGGGATCATTGGTCTTCTTTCTTCCCGTCTCAAAGAGCGTTTTTTTTGTCCTGTTTTTGCTATTGCTTTGAAAGAAGATGGAAATGGTGTAGGGTCAGGACGTTCAATTAATGGTATAGATTTAGGAGGAATCGTTCGTGAAGCTGTTACATTAAATTTATTAGAAAAGGGAGGGGGACATAGTATGGCAGCAGGGATTACAATTCAATCAACGAAAATTGAAATCTTTCGAACATGGCTAGAAGAAAAAGTGTCTTCAATGGTTTCACAGTTGCGTGCAAAAAAGTCTCTTAATATAGATGGATCTCTTTCTGCTTCTGGTGCCAATAAAGAACTGTTTGAATTGCTTGAAAAAGCAGGACCATTTGGGCCAGGAAATGCAACCCCTGTTTTTGTTTTTCCCTCTCATCGGTTAATAAATCTATCTGAAGTTGGTAAAGGTCATCTTCGTCTCATTATATCTAATATTGAAGGAAAAAAACTGCAAGGAATAGCTTTTTGTGCTGTAGGTACATCGCTCGGTGATTTTCTTTCTGAAAATATTGGTGAAAGAATCCATTTAGCAGGTCATCTTAGTTTGAATTATTGGAATGGAACGATCAATACGCAACTGCGCGTGATTGATGCAGCTGCAGTGATTTGAAAAAGATTTTTTTACACTAGATATCTAGATTAGAGGCAAAAGTACAATTCTCTTGTATAAAACGAAATCGTGCTTCTGGTTTTGTTCCCATGAGACTTTCTACAGCTTTTTTTGTTTCTTGCATTTCTACTGCATCAATAGAAATGCGTAACAGTGTGCGTTTTTGAGGATGCATAGTCGTTTCTTTAAGTTGTTCTGCGCGCATTTCGCCCAATCCTTTAAAACGTCCGATTTCAATTTTAGCTTTTCCAGTAAATTCAGTTTTTAGTAATTCATCCTTATGGATGTCATCACGTGCATAAGCAACTCTTCCTCCTTGCGATATTCTATAAAGAGGGGGGACGGCAAGATATAAATGCCCCTGATGAATAAGGTCGGGCATTTCTTGAAAGAAAAAGGTTATGAGGAGGGAAGCAATATGAGCACCGTCAACATCAGCATCTGTCATGATGATAATACGTTCATATCTAAGATCCTTTTCACGATATTTAGAGCGTGTTCCACATCCAAGAGCAAGGATAAGATCATTAATTGTTTGGCTTGAGTTCATTTTTTCATCTGCAGCACTGGCTACGTTTAAGATTTTGCCACGAAGAGGTAAAATTGCTTGGTTTGCTCGATTTCTTGCTTGTTTAGCGGATCCCCCTGCAGAATCTCCTTCAACAATGAATAATTCGGTACCAGAAGCATGGTTTTGGCTACAATCTGCAAGTTTACCAGGTAGGCGTAATTTACGTACAGCAGTTTTTCGATTTATTTCTCTAGCTTGGCGCCGTCTAACACGTTCTTCAGCACGTTCAATAATCCAATCGAGCAATTTTGTTGCTTCTTGTGGAGAATTTGCTAACCAATGATCAAAAGGATCCCGTATTGCACTCTCAACAATACGCTGTGCTTCAATGGTTGCTAATCGATCTTTTGTTTGTCCAACAAATTCAGGATTGTTGATAAAGACTGAAAGTATTGCAGTTGTTGAAAGCATAATATCGTCAGAGGTAATAATTCCTGCACGCTTATTCCCTATTAACTCAGCATAGGATTTCAAACCACGCAAAAGAGCTTGACGCAATCCTATTTCGTGTGTTCCTCCTTCTCCCGTAGGAATAGTATTACAGTAAGATTGTATACAAGGATCACCACTATGCCAAGCAATAGCCCATTCAATGGCACCATGGCCATTATTTCGTTGCATTTTGCCTGAAAAAATTTCTGACGTTACTAAACATTCATCTTTTAGTAATGAGAGTAAATAGTCTTTAAGTCCATTGGGGAAATGAAAAATAGCTTTTTCAGGAATATTTTTTGTGCTTTCAAGTATGACTGGATTACAAGTCCAACGAATTTTTACTCCGCCAAAAAGATAGGCTTTGGAGCGCGTCATCTTATAAATTTTTTCTGGATCAAATGTTTTTCCACCAAAAATTTTCCAATCAGGATGAAAACGAACGCGCGTACCACGACGATTATAAACATCTCCCAGATCTTCTAAGCCAGTTTGAGGAATACCTCGTGAGAAACGTTGGCGATAAAGTTTTCGTTCTCGGGCAACTTCAACTTCCATATCATCCGAAAGAGCATTAACGACAGAAATTCCTACTCCATGAAGTCCTCCGGCTGTTTGATAAGCTTTTCCATCAAATTTTCCACCTGAGTGGAGTTGTGTCATAATAACTTCAAGAGTAGATTTATCCGGCATTTGAGGATGATTTTCGACAGGAATACCGCGTCCATTATCTGTAACAGTTATATAATCGTTCTTATCTAACGATACTTCAATGGTGTCTGCATAACCAGCGATAGCTTCATCCATCGCGTTATCGATAATTTCGGCAAATAAATGATGAAGCGCTTTACTATCTGTTCCACCAATATACATTCCAGGACGTAAACGCACAGGTTCTAAACCCTCAAGCACTCGAATAGAGAGGGCATTATATTCATCTTCTTGCGTAGTTTTCGCACTTTTTTTTGAAATCATTGCTTTTGATTTTATTGGAGATTGCAGAGTGCTTTCTTTTGTATCTACCAGAGACTGGGCTTTATTTAAAACACTAAAAAGATCCTTCTCATTACCGCTCATAGTGTTTAGCTATCTACCTCATAAAATATTCATTAAAATGTATCTTATGCCTGTTTTTTATTTAGAAATCAATGTGTTTAGGAAACATCGATTGTTGGACCAAAAATTTGTTCAAAAGTTTTTTTGAGAGCGATATCAATATCATGCATTGTTACAGGGTAACCTAGATCAAGAAAGCTTGTTACACCGTGATTTTTAATTCCACAAGGAATAATTCCTGAATAATGGGCTAAATTAGGATTAACATTGATAGAAACTCCATGCAAACTTACCCATTTGCGCACTCGAATACCAATAGCTGCAATTTTATTTTCGGCAGAAAGATCATTTTGTTTTGATGGGTAATGAGATTGTTTAATCCAGACACCAACTCGATCTTCTCGTCGTTCGCCTTTAATATTAAAGTTTGCAAGCATTTGTATAACCCATTCTTCTAGTGCTCTAATAAAAGCTCGAATATCTTGTTTTCGGCGTTTAAGATCAAGCATAATATAAGCAATACGTTGTCCTGGACCATGATATGTAAATTCACCGCCACGACCTGCCTCATAAACAGGGAATAAATGCGGCGCTAGAAGATCTTTTTTGTTTGCACTCGTACCCGCCGTATAAAGGGAAGGATGTTCAAGGAGCCAAACTTGTTCATGCGCGGTTTTTGAAAGAATTTTTTCGACACGCCCCTGCATATAACGCAGAGCTTTAGGGTATTCAACAAGATGATCACTTATTTTCCATTCAACGGGTGGATTTCCTAAAATTGCATTAAAATGATACGATAAGTGATTACGATCCGTCGGTTTTAATTCAAATGTCATTGGTAATTTTTGTCTTGATGTTTGAGTTTGTGTTGTAATTAGAAAAATAATAAAAAAATAAGATAGGTGATAATTTATAAGAAGTGCAAGAAATTTTATTAAAAAAATCATCCCGCTCTTTTTACCATCTTCCTGTTGCACCACCTCCACCTGACGATCCACCTCCCCCTCTGAATCCTCCTCCTCTTGAATGTCTACCAAAGATTCCATTCGAGCTTCGACTGTTGGCATTTAAGTTTAGAAACCAAGGTGTGAAAATAATACCCAGCCAAAAATACTTGCATGGACCTACTTTTTTACCAAAAATCATAGCAAGAATGGGTAAACCAACAACTATAAAGAGAATGAGAAATATGATTATATTTATAATCATTTCCTCTTTTTCAGCTTTTTTACGCTGTTCTTCAACAAATTTTGCTTTTTGATTGATTCGAAAAGAAAAATTAGCATCGCTTTGTGTGATCACTTTGATAATTGCATGAACTGCTTCGACAATTCCTTTTTGATAATTTCCTTCACGAAAATTAGGAATCATGAAATTAGTAATGATAACAGAAGAAATGGCATCTGTTAGTTCTCCTTCTAAACCATAGCCTACCTCAATACGCGCTTTGCGTTCATTTGGTGCAATAACGAGTAATATACCGTTATTGATTTGTTTTTGACCTAATCTCCATGTGCGAAAAAGAGAATTGCTGTAAATTTCTATATCATTACCTGAAAGAGTAGGGAGCGTTACAAGAACAATTTGATCTCCTGTTTTTTCTTCAAGTGTAGCTAGTTTTTCCGTTAAATCTTTCTTTGTTGTATGGTCAAGTAAATGAGCCATATCGTTGATATAACCTGTTAAGGGAGGGAATTTAGTGTGCGCGTACGTGATATTCTCTAATGCAATAATTAAATATAGAATACTCAAAGGAACCCGTAAACGTAGAAAAACACGACGTTGTATGGAGTGTTGAAATAGTTTCATTAATTAAAATTAACCTTTGGCATTTGTTGGCTATCGGTATCAATCGTAAAAGTTGGCATAGGTTTAACATCGTGAAACCATAACTTGACCCAAATCATTGTTGGCATTGTTTTGAGTGCAGTATTGTGGACACGTACTGCTTCGATATAATCTCGGCGTGCAATGGAGATACGGTTTTCAGTTCCTTCTAATTGTGATTGAAGAGCAAGAAAGTTCTGGTTTGCTTTAAGATCAGGATAGTTTTCGACAATAGCCATAAGCCGCGAAAGTGCACTTGATAAATTTGCTTGATTTTTCAGATATTGCTGCAAAACTTCTGGATTATTCAACATATCTGAATTAATATTTACTTGTGTTGCTTTGGCACGTGCTTCAATGACATTTTTGAAAACGGTTTGTTCATGGGCTGTATAAGCTTTAATTGTTTCTACGAGGTTAGGGATAAGATCTGTACGGCGTTGATATTGATTGAGCACTTCACTCCATGCTGCATGGGCTTTTTCTTCATTTGTTGGTATTGTATTGAATCCGCAGCCACTTAAAAATGGTACTAACCAGAGCAAAAAAATAACGATTAAAAATTGTTTCAATATTTTAAACATTGAAGCAGATTGTACATTTAACATAAAGATGTCTCCACAAATATTTTATGTATCATATAGGGTTTAGCTTCTTTATGGAAAGTATTTTGAATTTTATAAACAGACATTATCATTAATAAATTGATATCTGTATGTGTTTTTATTATAATCAAATAATTTTTTGATATTCAATCGGTAATATAGATATCTCCTTATGAAAGATCAATGGTATTTAACTTAATTGTTATTACAGAAGATTATATAATTCTTCTTTCTTTTCAGAAAAGAGAAATAACAATTGGAGAAGGAGAGAATGTTAAGAAACAATCTTATAGAAAAATAGAAGGTAGGGAGAATCTCCATTTTCCCTTCTTTAGAAGTTATGCTTAATACATTGGAAAACAGGCGTTTCCATCATGTATATTCCTAGTGAGAAGAAGAAGGGGGGGGCATACAATAAAAAGTGCTTAACTGCAAAGTGAAAAGTTTGATGAATTGGCTAGAGATTATGATCGTGCCCGCGTTATATTTTCAGTGGATGTCGGTGTGGGGATAAGCATCGCATTAGAAGGAATTATTAAACTTTTTAGGGAACGAACATCAATATTATGCTATGTTATCGATGTATCGGCAGATATGATTAAGCGGGGGAGAGGGAATTTTCTTATAGTGCAGTGGTATTATGGCCGAGCTGAAGACCTATAGCCGAAAATCGGCGTTATCGATTTTATCCTTGTTGCGCAGGCAGTTAATGGATGCACTGCCTTAAGCTGCTTGGCACTGTTTCATGATCAACTTCGAACTAATGATGTCATGGCGGTTGTTCAAAATAACTGTGGTTTCAAATCTAGCGAATTTCTAAAGATTTATAAGAAATTAGTTCATGAAGATGAGTCTAGATTATTCCTATTATTATCATAATTTTGATTTTTTACAGGAAATTAGGAATGGCTTTGGGGTAAAGCCAGAAAAGATTTCTTATCATACGCACAATTGGGTGCTGATGATCCTGTCTGAATCTTTTCCTAGAATGAACTGCTCTTCAATACAAGTGTAACGCGCATTGAGAGCTGTGGGGAAGAGTATTTGCAGCAGTTGATGCATTGATAAAGAAATATGAAAGGCAGAAAGTTTGGAGTTTTTGTATCGGAGTGAGCTCTATATGTATGGGATAATTTGATATCGATAATTGCTTTTGTTTTCTGGTAGCACATCAGAGCACAGATGATGGATAGAAAATTCACGCATTATTAAAGTGTATTTTGAGAGGGGGAAACAGCTTTTTCAGAATTCAAATTGACGTTTCATTATATCTGATTTTCACTGTTCGTTTAATTATATGGGAGTTTATTAATAGAAAACTTATGAACTGTATGATAAAATTGAAGGGCTTTTTTAACAGAAGATTTTTTATAAAATGGAAAGAGGTGGATTGAATGGAAATGTTCTTTAATTTTTATGATTATTTTTTACTATGAAATGAGGGTTTTATTAAAATAGATTTCGAGAGAAAAAACTGAAAAAAATATCACAGGAAGAATTTTATAGTAAAAGTGGTAGATAGTTTTAAAAAGTCTATAAATGCTCAAAAAAGTGGTTTTGAAGAACCTTAAAAACAAACCAATTTTAAAATTGGCTCTAAAATTAGATCCAAATGACAAAAAAAGCAAAATAGAACCCCATCATAAGAAGTATTTCTATCTTTTAATATATAATATAAAAAATAATATATTAATTATTTTTTTAATGTAAAATGAATTTTTTATTCTATTTTAAATTAACGAGTTAGGCCGAGTTTTTGATGATCTTATTAAAGATATACTTTTCAGGTTTCAAGCTAGTGTATTTAGTAAGAGTGGCAAATAAGCTCAATTTTTTCTCTATGTTGATGTTTTGAATAAGTTTTAATTTTCCATCAAGTTCCATTGTGTGTGCTGTTCTATCTCCGAGGGACAGAGTGTTTTTTGCGTTCATGCTAGATTGCATCAGCTATCTATTTAAGCTTTTTTATAAGTTCAGTGAAAATAGTTTAGGGTTTAAAATGCACTACCTTTGTCTTGCTTGTAAATATCTTCAATCTACTGTTAGCGTTCTACTTTTGGGTAATGCCTTTATTTTAAGGAATGGCTTTAAAAAATTCTTTTCGTTTAAAGAGTCGTTATAATTTTTTTGCTTTATAGAAAAATCAATAATATTAAGCATTGTACTTTAATTAAAAAAGAAAGAAAATTATGACTATTATACTAAAACCATGCGAGGTAACGCTTAGTGAACTTGAAGCTATTTATTTTAATGGTGAAGTAAGTAAACTTCATAATGACACGCATTTAGCTATCGAGAAAGGAGCGCAGCGTATTGCTGAAATTGCTGCTGGAAGTGAGCCTGTGTATGGTGTTAATACTGGTTTTGGGAAATTGGCTTCAATTAAGATTGATGCGGATAATCTTGCTGTTTTACAGAAAAATCTTATTTTGTCGCATTGTTGTGGAGTAGGAAAACCTTTAGCTAAAAATATTGTGCGTTTGATAATGAGCTTAAAGCTTATCTCTTTAGGAAGAGGGGCTTCTGGAGTTCGTCTAGAATTGGTAAGATTATTGGAAAATATGCTTGTAAGAGGCGTTATTCCTGTTATCCCTGAAAAAGGATCTGTTGGCGCTTCAGGTGATCTAGCCCCACTTGCTCACATGACAGCTGTTATGATGGGAGAAGGAGAAGCATTTTTTGAAAATATTCGTATGAGTGGAGCGGCTGCATTGGAGAAAGCGGGATTGTCTCCCATTACTTTAAAGGCAAAGGAAGGTTTAGCTCTTATTAATGGGACACAAACATCAACAGCGCTTGCACTTGCAGGTCTTTTTCGAGGTTATCGGGCATTGTGTGGTGGATTGTTGGCAGGAGCTTTGACGACAGATGCCATTATGGGATCAACAGTGCCATTTCATCCTGATATCCATGTTTTACGAGGACATTATGGGCAGATGGCTGTTTCGAAAACATTAGAAAAGCTTGTCGAGGATTCAGAAATTCGTGCAGCACATTTACGTGGTGATAAGCGCGTACAAGATCCTTACTGTATACGTTGTCAGCCACAGGTTATGGGGGCATGTTTCGATATTTTACTAGCAGCAGCAAAAACGCTGATTGTTGAAGCAAATGCTGTTACAGATAATCCATTGATTTTAAGAAACGGTGAGGTTGTATCAGGTGGTAATTTTCATGCTGAACCTGTAGCGTTTGCTGCTGATCAGATCGCTCTTGCTTTGTGTGAAATAGGATCTATTTCTCAACGACGTATTGCTCTTATGGTTGATCCAGCAGTTTCTTATGGTCTTCCAGCTTTTTTAGCGCATAATGCTGGTCTTAATTCAGGTTTTATGATCGCTGAAGTAACAGCAGCGGCTTTAATGGCTGAAAATAAACAAATGGCCTATCCAGCTTCTGTTGATTCAACACCAACTTCAGCCAATCAAGAAGATCATGTTTCAATGGCTTGCCATGGTGCGCGCCGGTTATTGGTAATGAGTGAAAATCTTTTTACACTTATTGGCATTGAAACGCTTGTTGCAGCACAAGGCATTGAATATCGTGCGCCTTTAAAAACAAGTACTCTTTTGCAAGCTGTAATGAAATGTTTACGCAAAAATATCGCTTCCCTTCAGGAAGATCGTTATATGGCTCCAGATCTTCATAAAGGGCATATACTTGTGCGTGAAGGACACTTATTATCTGTTTTACCGGAAATTTTTCCTCAACTAGAACCTAAATAATATTTATTCTGAATTAAAAAAGAAGTATATACCTAATTATTATGATTATTTAGATAAGAATTGGGGAAATGATGAATAGATATATGATAATTAGTAAATATTTTTTATCTATTATTTGTTATGTATTCATTTGACATTAAACTCTTTATTTAATAAAATTATTTTATATTATAGATTAGTTATTATTAATTAATAATATAAATATTTATTTTTTAAAAATTTATTTTATAATTTTTGTAACTTTTAAATAACACACAATAAAAAATAAATGTCGAAAAATCGCTTATTATATATTTTAATGGCAGCCATTATTTGTTTTTCACCAATTATAGAGGTTTGTGCGAATCTTTCGAAAGAAAGATTTCGACGGGATAATTTTATTGCTCTGCGTGAACAGAGGAAAGATGTTTTTGTTCAGATAACAAGTGGGGGTGTCATGAGTATTTCAGGTCAAAAAAGTGGGAAAAATAGTTGTTCTCTTATTGGGCTAATCGGCTCAAAAGTTGAAAGAATGATATTTACTGTAGTAGCTCTTTTCTTTGGAATTAAAGTGGTTTGGATTCTTAAGACATGGGCTGAAGCTAAATTTTCTCGCGCCATTGAGGAATGGCGAGATTCGTTGTATCATTAACTAAGTTACATAAATTAGTTTCAAAAAATGAGTTCATATGTTACCGAATCCAATTTATGATTTTTAGAGCTAAAAAGTGTAGAAGGTTTAAAAGAAATTAAAATATTTTCTTCCTAAATATCATTCTATTAGTTTAAAGCTTTTATTTATAGAACTGAAAAATTTATGATTAATATTTCATTAAATCCGATGTTTTTTGCAGAAAAATAAAAATATAAAAATGAATTAAATGACAACTATAAAAAATTTGATTATCATGTAACCTCAATAAAATGACATAAAGCTATAAGCTATAAAAAGCTGATCACTCGCAGTAAAAGTATTTTTCATTGCCTAGAATAAAGCGTTTGGAAGGCTATTGTTTAATGCTTTTAAAATATATCTTCGAAAGAAAATATGCGGCTTTATTTAATCATAAAGCTGTTATTGTGGTGTGAATTTTAATCAGCATCAATAAAAAAGGAAAAAAATGGCAATAAATGAACTAAAACGAGGTATGAGCAAGCGCCAAGTTATTTTTTTAGCTCTTGGTTCTGCTATTGGAACAGGTCTTTTTTATGGGTCTGCACAAGCAATTAAGCTTGCTGGTCCAAGTGTTTTGATTGCTTATTGTATTGCTGGTTTGGCTATTTTTATGGTTATGCGTGCTTTAGGTGAGATGATTATTCAAAATCCATTGCCAGGTTCTTTTGCTCGTTACGCGGCAAATTATGTATCGCCATTAGCAGGTTTTTTAACGGGGTGGACATATGTATTTGAGATGATTCTTGTTGGTTTGGCTGATATTACAGCTTTTGCAACTTATATGGGGTTTTGGTATCCTGGTGTAGCTCCTTGGATATGGGCACTGAGTATTACGTTAATTATCACGGGTATTAATTTAGCTGCTGTAGAGGTATATGGTGAACTAGAATTTTGGCTGTCTTCTATTAAAGTTTTTGCTATTATTGCGATGATTATTTTAGGGATAGCAATTATTTTTTGTGGTTGGGGCGAAAGTACAGATTTTTCTACTGTTACTGTTCATAATTTATGGAAGAATGGTGGTCTTTTTCCCAATGGTTGGTTCGGTTTTTTAGCTTGCTTTAGTGTTGTTGTCTTTGCTTTTGGTGGCATAGAAATCATTGGGATGGCAATCATGGAAGTCCAAAATCCTCATCAAACAATTTCAAAGGCAATTAATGCTACTCCAGTTCGCATTTTGCTTTTTTATGTCATGGCATTAGCTATTTTAATGTCACTTTATCCTTGGAATGAAATTGGCCTTATGAATAGTCCTTTTGTGTCCATTTTTGAAAATCTTGGGATTTCATATGCGGCAAATATTTTAAATATTGTTGTTGTTACAGCAGCTATTTCTGCAATGAATAGTGGAATGTATGGTGCTTGTCGTATGATACATGGTTTATCGCAGGAAGGTTATGCTTTGAAAAAATTTCAGTATTTATCAAAAAACGGTATACCAGTTTTTGTTATTTTGATGATCTTCGGTATTTTTCTTCTTGGTGCTGTTCTTAATTATTTTTACCATGAAAGGCTCTTTTTTCTTATTGCAGCAATGGCAACATTTGCGACGGTTTTTGTTTGGATGATGATTCTACTTTCGCAAATTTTTATGCGGATGAAGATGTCTAAAGAAGCACAGAATGGTTTAAAATTTCCAATTCCATTTTGGCCAATAGGATCGCTTTTTTCTATTTTGTTTATGGTTTTTATTTTTATTCTCTTATGGTACTTCGATGAGACACGACCAATTTTAATTATAGGTTTTAGTTGGATTATTTGGCTTGTTATTTGTTTTTATGCACTTAAATTCTATAATTTTAAACGAAAAAACTGCAATGAAATATAAATAGAGTTTAAACTAAAAACAAATAGTTTATGTTTTCAAGCAAGCTAAGTATTTGATCGTTATTTTCCAAAGATTGGAGTTTATCTGCCAATTATCATTTTACTTTGGAAGTTTTTGTGAGCCATTGCTTATGATAACGGTCAAATCAATATAAATATTAGGTGTTTTTTTATGGTGAGCTGGCCATTAATCTAGGCGGTTCGTATTAAAATATTTAACAGTGTGTAGATACTATAGGACTCTCTCTTTTTCTAAGCTTATTAATGAAATTCTGTTACATACGAGAAATTATTGTGAAAATTATTTTTATTATTTTATTAATTTTTTCATTTTTACTCAATTGAGAAAAAAAGAGTTTTTATGTGAAAAGAAGGGGGGCTTCAGCGTCCTTTGAAAGGATATTGGGGGTGTTTAGAGTAAAGGGGGGAGAAGTTTTTTCCATTTCTATGGTCATTTTTTCAAAGAGGATTGGCATTGGTAGAAACAGTGGATAATAGAGTCGCTGAAGGCATTATACTATTGCATTTATAAGAATTTTAATAGAGAGCAGAAAGATATCACAATAAAATTTCATAGAAGAGTAAATTTAAAGAGAGTGATGAGGGCGCGGCAGTTTTATGATTCTTGTCGTTATTGCCGTTAAAATAGTGAGCACAAAACTTATTTTTTTATAAGATTATGTTTCATTGAATGTTTTTGCTGATTTTTATTATAATGTTGGTAACATCAATATAGGATTAACTTTTATCACCAGTGGAGAAGGAAAAATCATTCAATATCATTATAAAAGGTGCTTAAGAATGCTACGACTAAATCTAAATCACATATTACAATAGTTTTCTCCATTCTTGGAGAGAGAGGTAATGTTTATATAGACATAGACAAGAAAATATAAAGTTTTTTGCTTCTCATTTCTTTTGGGGTTAAGACATCAATGTAACAGAAGAAAATCTGACGATTGATGGTATGAAAGACTGCTATGGCAGTTATTCAGAAGAATATGAAACAGGTTTTGGGGTTAGTTTAAGCAAGATCCATGTTTTGTTCAATGGCGTTTTACTCATACTCAGAGGAGGTAGGTGTTTATGCAGTTCAGCATGCTAAAATCGAAATAAACTACTCTATTTTGTTGTTGTCTCCCAAGCTGTTGAGCAATATCAGTGCTGATAGAAATAGAGTATTAGAAGTTTTTGGAAAATAATTGGGGGGGCTAATTAGCTCAACATAAGACGCGAAAGAATCTGATGGATGGCTACGGTAATACGGAGTTAGATTTTATGTTCATAGCCGTGGCGGTATAATAGTGTATAGCGTGCTGTATTCTTAAAACAACAAGGTGTACGGGATCTAGGAGGAAAAATAGAGGTTAATCTCTATGAATCAACTTCGAATGCTGAGGTAATAGCAGATTTGTGATATTATGCGAGCGGAGACAAACAAACTACGGTTGGCTTTGATGGGTATAAAGATGATTTTATAAATACAGTAATTGGTGGGAAAAGTAGGAAAAATGTTTACAAATGCTAACAACTCTTAGACTTCTCTTAGAAATACGAGCTATATGTGTCAAAAGCTTTATGATTTGTCTCATCTAACACAAATTTCTTGTAGAAGAAAAAATGAAATAAACTTTAAATTATTGAGTGTTTAAGCTCTATTGATCATAACTGGATGTCAGTTTAATAAGCTTTGCCTAGGATACTTGAGTATGTAGAAGAAGCTTGGAGGGGGGGCTGAGGTAGAAAAAGCCTTCTAGAATGTGGAATGCCAATCCCTTATGATCTCAATCTAGAAATCAAAAAGATAAGTGTCAGTATCAAAGAATCCATTGAAGTGTGCATGTTTCAAGCTGGTTTCTGTAATAAAAAAGTGGGGGAGAGCGATTTGGTGTAAGAATTATAAATCCGAAAACTTTCTCACTTGCCATTTTAGGCGCTGTCATTCCTCAGAGAAGTATCAAAAATTAGTTTGAGTAGTCTTTTTTAGAAAGAGCCTAGCACATATTTAAGTCTTCCAGTTGGGTTCACCATCTTTATCTTCGCTTGGGATGGAGGATTGTTTTCTCAACAAATCATTTTAATGCTATTGATCTATGGGTTCAAAAAATTTAGGTTCAGGCACAATATTTTA
This sequence comes from Bartonella fuyuanensis, assembly GCF_014197255.1. Taxonomy (GTDB): domain Bacteria; phylum Pseudomonadota; class Alphaproteobacteria; order Rhizobiales; family Rhizobiaceae; genus Bartonella; species Bartonella fuyuanensis. The sequence continues at coordinate 46,301 of NZ_JACIFE010000008.1, forward strand.
TAAAAACATCTATTTAGGTTGTAATTAAAATATTGAGAATAATTATGATGCATAACGTTGATAGAATCTAATTTTAGTAGTAATTTTTCTGTATTTTTGATATGACATTAACAGCATAGTCATCGGGAAGAAATAAATGATAATGAAAATTAATGATATCCATCATTGTTTTAGAAGTGAAAAAAACAGCATGTAAAATAATTTATAAATTGTTTTGTGATATCAAAATTATTTAAGGATAGGAAAATGAAGCAGATTTTTAAATTATTAAGCGGGATGGCCCTATTTGTTATGGCTGGATGTTACTCAGAACAGCCTTCTCAGACGGTTGTCGATGCGTGGGAAAAGTCTGGAGCAGATCAAATTGAGATAAAAAAGGCCTTGTTAGAATGTGGAATACAGCATCTTGATGGTCGTTTTGATACAGAAAAAAGCACTGATGAAAAGTTCAATGCAGAAGAGTCAGTGAATGTGTGTATGATACACGCAGGATTTCAGGATAAATTGGGAAGGGTGAAGTGGTGTGAGAAATATAAGAATCTTCCAATTTGTCAACCTGATGCTGTTATTCCTAAACGAAGTTTAGAAAGGCGCTTGCAAAGTCCTCATTGTGAAGAGAACAAAGAAAAACCAGAATGTCAACCTTAAATTTTGATGCGGTTGTGATCAATAATTCTCTATTTTTGTTTTCACATGGAGAAAAAGGGTTGTTTTTCGATGTCAGCAATATTGCATGCAAAAGAAGTCTTAGTACAACTTATAGGCCTTTTATTGTGCATGTTGAGGGAGGGGAAAATGAGAAAAATATTGAATGCTGTAATTTTATTAGACTATTATGAGAATGTGTTAGCAAATTTCCTCTGTCGGTATTGGTGTTATGATATGAAATCCGGTTTCAATAAATATTATGTTCGAACAAGGAGTATCGAAATGTGATTGGAAATCAATCGAGGTTTCTCTTGAAAATGTCGATTCTCATACAAGTTAGTTTTCAGTAATTCTGAGTGCGTGACTAAAGCAGGTTATCAATACAAATTTTAGGATTCAAAGGGAATTTTGCATCAGCACCGCGAAGTGCTTGATAGTAGGGTGTTAGCAGGTTATGGATAATGATACTTTTGTTGTAATCAAATGAGAATGACGTAGAATAATTTTGTTAAAATACTTTAATGATAATAAACAAATTGCTTTCATAGAACTGATTTTGATGAAATATTTTATTTTTTTCAGTTTTAGGAGAATGGGTATTTCATTGTATTTTGGGTTTTATCAGGAAATATAAAGTATTGTACGAGTAAGTTTGATGTAAATAGCTTTTTGTTTTATAATCCGCTTTAAGGTAAGATTCTATATTAAATTCAAAATGTTGATGAGAAGAGGAAAGGGAGTTTTGTTTATTTATGCAGTTTCTTTGTTAGATAGCTTAGAGTTTTTATATAGCATTAGCTTATGCGTGAGGGAGCATTTTCTGAGATCTTTGGTGTGGTTGGAGTAATGTTGCAGCGCTCATAGCTTTTATATATTTGCATCATTTTGAGCATTTAAATCTTAACAATTTTTCTCATTTTATTATGTTTTTATTTTCTTGCAGTGAAAGAAATTTAATATTGAAGTTCTACAAAATTTATATTTCCTCGAGTTTTTTGAGATTAGTTTTTCAGTGCTTTGTGGTATAGCTTTTAGAAGTTTTGGTGATTAATCCTTTAGGAGATCGTTAATTTGTTCTTCTTTGAAGTAAAATACAAAACATATTATTAAAATTATATTATTATCTGAAAGGATAATAATATAATTTTGTTTTATTCTTATTGTATTTAATTTATGGTTTATTTTTTTGCCGGTATTTTTTGTTTTTATTGAAAAAAAGAAAGCTGTGAAAAACAATGGTAAGTAAGGTATCTAGAAATCACTTGTATTTATGCGTTTTTACAGCAATTACTTTTTCTTTTTTGTTAAATATAAATATTGAAGCATGTTCTCATTCATTTGTATCACTGTCATGTGATGAAAACAAATTACCTTATGGATGCGGTGATGGTGCAAAGCATACAATTAGTGATAAAATATATAAGTTTATGCTACCTGTTAAAGGAAAGAATGACAAGAGCAGTTCTCTCATGTTGCCTGCTGCTATAGTCGTAAAAGAGCCAAATACAGTTATTCAAGCAATGCGTGTAGAAGTTGAAGGTATTGCAGGTACAGAAGATATTTATGGTGCTGTTGTATCACGAGGGGGAAAAATTGTTTTGAGCGATTCGGCTTTTAAAAATGTCTCAATAGGTGTTAAAGCTGATAGCGGAATGATTGAGGTCAATCGTGGAACAATTAAAGCTTTTCAGGTAGCTGCTTATGCAGAGAAGTTAGGAGCATCTATTACGTTAACGAATACAAAAATTAAGGTGGAAGGTCAAGGTAGCGGCCAAGAGAGCGCTCTTTTTGTTGGTGCTGATGCGGATATCCAGATGATAGGTGGATTTATTGATGTGAATGATGTCGCTGCACTTTATGTAGGTATAAGAGGAAATGCAACTTTAAATGATGTTACCATTACTGCAAAACGTCAAAAAACAGAAGATAAAGGAAATACAACTGAAAAAACTGCGTATACAGTTTTCAATGTAAACCAACATGGCTCTATTAATTTGAAGAATACTAATATTGTTTCTACTGATGTTCATATTTTGACAGTTGGGCAAGATTCTCAGGCACAATTCCGTGTTGGTCAGGAAGGAGATATTTCAATTTCGCGGGTTAACATTGAAGATTCAACAATTAAAGCAATAGGTAAAAAACATGGTATGCATTTTGAGATGAGGGAGGAGAATAATGCGTATGAACAAGGACTTATCTTTTTGAAAAGGACGGTTTTTGAGGTTTCAGCTGGAACAGCTATTCATAGTAATAATAGTCGTAGTTATATTGCAGTAACAGAAGGTACAAAAATTTCTGGTGATTTATTATTAACAACAGAAAAGGGGGGGATTGTAGCAATTTTGGCTGATTCTTCTTCATTGATAGGAGGGACTCGTATTGCTGATGATTCTATCGCTGAACTTTATTTGACAGAAGGATCAAAATGGTTTTTGACAAAAAAAAGAGAAATAGATTCGCAAATCGCAAACCGTACAAGTTCGTTTATTTCATTTGTAAAACTTTCTGATAGTTTTATTGCTTTTGAAACTCCAATGTATCAGGAGTATCAGACACTTTATATTGGCAAGGGTGAGCAAGAAGTTTATAGTGCACAAAATAGTGCAGATATTTATCTCAATACATATCTCAGTAGTGATGGTTTACTCGATAATAAACGGACGGATCGACTTTTAATACATGGTGATGTTTCTGGAAAAACGACAGTTTATGTGCAATTTGTTGCAGAGAATCAGGGGGAAATAGAATCCAGTGAAAATGCTCATAGTATTTCACTTGTTCAGGTTTCTGGAAAAGCAGTAGAAGATTCTTTTCAGTTAAATCGTTCTTATATTGTATTGGAGGGTTTACCGTACCAATATTATCTTCGTGCTTATGGTCCAGATTCCGCTCTTGGAAATGCACAAACTTCTCAAAGATTGGTTAAAGGAGATGGGGATTTTTGGGATTTCCGACTTGAAAGTAAATATATTCAGCCTACTTCGGAGGGGGCTGTTATTCCTCATTCTGAGTTAAAGATCAGAGAGGTTGTTCCACAAGTTCCGACCTATCTTCTTTTACCAAATACTTTATTTCATGTTGGGCTCATGGATATAAGTAATCAACAAAAGCAGTTGCAAGTTATGCGGTCTAATCCTCATAAATCATTAAAAATTGAAGAGAATTTTGCTTTATCTGTTCATAGTTATGGTGGAAGTTATCGTTATGTCTCAGATCTTTCTACACTTGAATATGGATACGATGGTAATATTAATTATAATGCTATAGAAACAGGAATTTTGCTCAAAATAATAGAAGGAGCATATAGTACGGTATCTTTTGGGATTATAGGAACTTACGGGAAGTTTTCTTTACAACCTCATAACGTGGAACAAAGTCGAAAAAGCACATTTAATAAATGGTCATTTGCGGCGTCCAGTAGTGTGGAACATAACATTGGTTTTTATGTAGATGGTCTTTTATCTTATGGTTTGTTTAAAGGGGATGTACTTACCTATGCTTGGGGTAAGACCGCGACATTAAAAACAAATCCTCTGAATATTTCGTTTTCTGTTGGTAAAGTGTTTATGCCAGGACGTAAAGGTCTTATTTGGGATCCGCAGATTCAGCTTATTCATCAATATCTTAAATTTCATAAGTTTCACGATGTTGATGGATTTGATGTTGAGATGAAGAAAATAAGTCAATGGTTAGTGCGTATTGGTGGGCGTTTAAGTAAAATATTTACAGAATCTGAAAAGGATCGTAGCATTTCTTTTTATGGCAATGTTCATCTTGCTAATTGTTTTGGTAAAAAACAATTTGTTTATTTTAAAGATGTTTTTCAGTTGGGTTCTTTCGGTTCTTTCTTAGAAGTTGGTTTGGGTGTCAATTCACAGTTTTTTTCTAAAGTTATCCTTCACAGTGAGTTTAGTTATCAGCATATGTTAAGCAAGGCAGGTTTTTCTGGTGTTCGTTTTTCTGGTGGATTGCGCTATCATTTTTGATATTTTTTTAGCAAAAATAAGAAATATGATTTTCAAAGTTTTATTCTATCGCAGGATTAAAGCTACTTTTTGTGCTATTTTGACTATAAATGTTGGGAATACATTTGCCAATCAGCCTTTTAGAAATAGCAGCATTAGTTATCCTATATTCTGTAAGATACCGTTGTTTAAGGTGTGCTCATATTAGGCATGAAAGGCAGTGGAAGATTAACTGTTAATTTTGGATCTTTGTTTTAAGAAAAGGAAGAGGATGCGTAAAATGCACAGCCTTATAATTTCGTGAATGATGAGCATTTTTACCATCGAATTTAATATAATTAACGTTCTAATTAAGATAATGCTTTTAGTAAATTATGTTACAGTCATAAATCACTGAGTCTCTGAAAAGATGCTATCATTATTTTGTTTGTAAAAAACATGAAATATAATTTTAAATTTAGATTGAGATTGACAAGATTTTTTTCTTTCTTTGAGGTGTGGGAAGGTCAACTTAAATCTTGTTTAAAGTGTATAAAGTTGGATAAAACGTTTTTTTTTGAAAAGGTTAAAGATAAATAATATGCGTGAGATTTTTAGTCACTTTGATATGCCATTGAATAAAAAGAGTTCTGTTCAAAAAATTCAAAGTTTTTCATGTCAACCGTTACCAAAACGATTTTATAGAAAAGTGGAGATTGCTTGTGAAGAAGGGGGCTTTACCATCTTATTAGATGGACGTTCCATTAAAACGCCTGCAAGGCGTCATTTTTATGTACCAACAGAAGTATTTGCTGAATTCGTTGCTCAGGAATTTGAGAACCAAAAGCAAGTTATTGATCCAGCAAAAATGCCGATGACCCGTCTTGTTAATACTGTTATTGATGGTATCGCCGATGATAGGCAGGTTGTTTTTGAAGATTTATTACGTTTCGTTGCAGGTGATATGATCTTTTATCGTGCACAAACACCTAAAGAGCTAGTGCAAAAACAATCTAAACAGTGGGATCCTTTATTAGATTGGGCAGAAAAAAAACTAGGTGCACAGTTTTATTTGACAGAAGGGTTGATGCATGTAGAACAATCCCCAGAAGCTATTCAAGCAGTGAGCAGTTATTTACGTAAAGTTGAATCTCCTTATATGCTTGCTGCACTCCATATGATGACGACTTTAACGGGATCTGCTCTCATTGCTCTTGCGGTTGCTGCGAGAGATATTGATGCCGATTATGCTTGGTCTATTGCTCATTTAGATGAAGATTGGATGATGGAACAATGGGGAATGGATAAAGAAACAATGGCGCGCCGTGCTCATAAAAATGCTGAATTTAATGCTGCTGTTACAATTTCTACAGTATGTTTATAAGATTTTTGTTTCTATTTGCTTTTTCTTATTATAGTCTTTTTGCGATTTTAGGGGGATTGGTTTTTACTTTTTCAAACCCAAGAAATGTTTCACTGGTTATGTTTAAGATTGCTTCGTCAGTAACACTGATAAAATATTATTGATTACTATAAAGCAGAGTAATAATTTCACTTTGAATAGAGCATTTTCTAGTATTTGTTGCGGTTACAAACTTCCACTAGTACAGTAAAATAAGAAATGCCATTACCAAGTGTACCTTTATGTTTTTTCGGTCAATGTAAATACTTTCAATCATATCATTTTTTTCTCATTGTTCTATTTATTTCCATTATTTTATGATTTATTAAGATTTTTTTATAGTTAAGCTATTGATAATTATGAGAAGAGATAGCATTTATAATGGCATTTGTATCGGTATTTTAAAGTGTTTTACTACGAGCAGATGTCGTTTTTTTAGTTATGAATTTTTAGTTTGTAATTGTATGTGCTTGAGCTGCTGATGTAATAAAGACAATACATACAAAAATTGGAATAAGAAAATAAATTCACGGTATTAAAAGCCTTGTTAACTAATTTGAAGAAATTCAATCCTTTGGAAAAGCAAATGAGAAAAAAAGTTCTCGTGCTCGTTCAAGAAGAATATCCACAAAAATAGAAGATTTTGCCTCCATTTTAAAAGCGTAGTGATTGTTTAAACAGAATAGTACATATCAAATTCAATAGGATGGGGTGTTGTTTCGTAGCGTAAAATTTCTTGCATTTTCATTTGAATGAAGGAATCAATCTGGTCATCATCAAAAACATTTCCAGCTTTAAGAAAGCCACGATCTTTGTCGAGTGCTTCAAGCGCTTCACGCAAACTTCCTGAAACAGTAGGGATTTCCTTGAGTTCTTTTAAAGGAAGATCATAAAGATCTTTATCCATAGCGTGTCCAGGATGAATTTTGTTTTTGATACCATCAATGCCAGCCATTAAGAGGGCTGCAAATGCCAAATAGGGATTTGCTGTTGGATCTGGAAAACGCACTTCTACACGTTTTGAATTTGGTGAGGAACTCATTGGAATACGGCAAGATGCGGAACGATTGCGTGCCGAATAGGCAAGAAGAACAGGAGCTTCATAACCTGGAACCAAACGCTTATAGGAGTTCGTAGATGGATTAGTAAAGGCATTGACTGCTTTTGCGTGCTTAATGACACCACCGATAAAAAATAAGCAGGTTTTAGATAATCCAGCATATTCATTTCCTGCAAAAAGGGGTTTGCCATCTTTCCAAATGGAGATGTGAACATGCATTCCAGATCCGTTATCACCAAAAACTGGTTTTGGCATGAAGGTTGCTGTTTTTCCATAACTGTTTGCTATTTGATGTACAACGTATTTAAAAATTTGCATCTTATCAGCTTCGCGGACGAGCGTATCGAAACGAATACCTAATTCGTGTTGACTTGCTGCCACTTCGTGATGGTGTTTTTCGACCTGCACTCCCATATCTTTGAGTGCTATGAGCATTTCAGAACGCATATCTTGGCAGGAATCAATCGGGGGAACAGGAAGGTAGCCTCCCTTCATTCGTGGGCGATGTCCTAGATTGCCTGTTTTATATTTCGTATCATTATTGGAAGGAAGTTCACTTGAATCGAGTTTAAAACCTGTGTTGTAAGGGGTTGTCTTATAGCGCACATCATCAAAGATAAAAAATTCTGCCTCTGGGCCTATATTGATTGTATCCCCAATATCTAAAGATTTCATATAAACCTCAGCTCTTTTAGCAATAGAGCGAGGATCTCTACGGTAAAATTCACCAGAGACAGGATCAAGGACGTCACAAAATATGACCAATGTAGATTGAGCAAAAAAAGGATCCATATGTGCTGTTTCTGGATCTGGCATTAAAACCATGTCAGATTCATTAATTGTTTTCCAACCAGAAATTGAAGAACCATCAAACATAACACCATCATTAAAGGTATCTTCGCTGATTTCTGCGATATCCATTGTAATGTGATGCAATTTTCCTCGTGGATCAGTAAAACGTAAATCAATAAAACGGATTTCATTATCTGCAATCTGTTTGATAATATCTGATGCGGTTGTCATATTCAATTTCCTTAATATGGCGTTGAGGTGGAGAAAAAGATTAATTTTTTCTTTATCTATTAAAGAGTATCGACCATAGTTTCGTTAGTGTCTATACGAATGGCATCATCAATGGAAAAGACAAATATCTTTCCATCTCCTATATGTTTAGTTTGAGTTGCTTTACGTATTGCATCAACAGTTTGTTCCAGTTTTTCATCGGATACAACAATTTCAATTTTTACTTTAGGTAGTAAGCCAACAATGTATTTTGTGCCACGATAAAGTTCTGTCTGTTTCCTTTGATGGTCAAATCCTTTCACTTCTGTTACTATGATACCATGCAGCTCAATTTTTTGAAGTGCTTCTTTCACTTCATCAAGTTTGAAAGGTTTTATAATGGCTTCAATTTTTTTCATACTGAAATTGTCTCCAATGTTATTTTGTCTTTTTAGACTGCATCACATTATATTGGCAACTGTAAGATATCTAACAGATACTTTGTGCACAGAAAGTCGGAACTGATGTTTCTATATACTCTTGGAGGAGAATTTCTTGTAAAATAAAGTGAAATACTGTTTGGGGGAAAAAAGCTTACAATCTTTGTAAAAAATCAAAATAATATAATTTAGGAGAGTTTTTTCTTTTTTGTTAGGTAAAAATTTGATTTATAATGATAATAAGACGTTCTTCATATTAAATGAGGCATCCCAATAGCATAGGATTTTCTCATGTTAGATATTTTTATAGTAAATCATTCAAAACTATATCCTTTATCTATATAAGAGGTACAAGTGTGTGGATGAAAACATTAAAAAAAAGAAAAATGCTTTTTGTGAAAGCTTTCGATAACCAAAGATTGTTAGAATATTTAGGGATAAGAAAATATTGGAAAAAATATGATGGTGTTGGTTCGTACCTTCATGAAAGTGTAAAAATGGTGGTGTACAATAATTGATTTACCACTATACCATTGTTGGAGAATATTGCTTTAAAATAAGCATGTAAAGCGGTAATATAATAGCGTTCTGTTCTTCGTGAGGAAAAAGTACAGGCTTTGTAAGTCTAATGTATTTGACAATAGAAAGAATTTTTAAGAGTTAGAATTATAGCTAGGCTAGCGCGATAAAACATTTTTTAGAAATTTTCCAGTATAGGAAGCGGGAATTTTAATAATGTCTTCAGGGCGTCCAGTTGCAATGATTTCACCACCGCGATCTCCACCTTCTGGTCCTAAATCAATAATCCAGTCGGCTGTCTTTATAACATCAAGGTTATGTTCAATGACTATGACTGTGTTGCCTTGCTCAACTAGTGTATGCAAGACTTCAAGAAGTTTGGAAATATCGTGAAAATGTAAACCTGTAGTGGGTTCATCCAAAATATAGAGTGTACGTCCCGTTGTTTTACGTGAAAGTTCTTTCGCAAGTTTTATACGTTGTGCTTCTCCACCGGAAAGCGTGGTTGCTTGCTGTCCTACTTTTATGTAACCCAATCCGACTTTAATAAGAGTTTTCATTTTATTATGAATGGCAGGAACAGCTTGAAAAAAATCCTCTGCTTTTTCAATTGTCATATCCAAAATATCGGCAATAGATTGTCCTTTGAATTTTATTTCTAGTGTTTCTCGATTATAGCGTTTTCCTTCACAGACGTCGCAGGTAACATAGACATCAGGTAAAAAATGCATTTCAATTTTGATGATTCCATCACCTTGACATGCTTCGCAGCGTCCTCCTTTAACATTAAATGAAAAACGCCCTGCTTTATAACCACGGGCTTTTGATTCTGGAAGCTCGGAAAACCATTCACGAATTGGTGTAAAAGCACCTGTGTAGGTTGCGGGATTAGAGCGTGGGGTGCGTCCAATGGGAGATTGGTTAATATCGATGACTTTATCGAGGAACTCTAAGCCTTCAATTTTATCATAGCTAGCGGGGCTGTGATGACTGGCCATGATATGATGTGATGCTGCTTTGAAAAGCGTTTCAATAAGAAATGTTGATTTTCCTCCTCCAGAAACGCCGGTTATACATGTGAAGGTTCCAAGAGGGATGTTCGCATTGATATTTTTGAGATTATTGCCTTTGGCGCCGATGATTTTAAGGGTTTTCAATTTTGATATTTTGCGTCGTTCAGTCGGCATTCTAACAGACATTTTTCCTGAAAGGTATTGGCCTGTGAGCGAGGCTGAATTTTCTATAATTTCCTGTGGTGTACCTTGCGCTATGATTTCTCCACCATGAATGCCCGCAGCAGGACCCATATCGACAATATGGTCTGCAGAAAGAATGGCGTCTTCATCATGTTCAACGACAATAACTGTATTGCCAAGATTGCGTAAATGACGCAGCATTTCCAAAAGGCGCTCATTATCGCGTTGGTGTAAACCAATGGATGGTTCATCTAAAATATAAAGGACGCCTGTAAGACCAGAACCAATCTGGGATGCTAATCGAATGCGCTGGCTCTCTCCACCTGAGAGCGTTCCTGAATTTCGAGATAAAGTAAGATATTCCAATCCTACATGATTTAAAAAAGCTAAGCGTTCACGAATTTCTTTTAAAATACGTGCGGAGATATTACGTTGTTTTTCGGTGAGATGTTGATGAATATTGGCAAACCAATCATCTGCTTTTAAAATAGAAAGATCTGATATTTGCCCAATATGCATTCCATGGATTTTTACAGCAAGTGCCTCTGGTTTTAAACGATAACCCTGACAAGCAGGGCAAGACGAAGAAGACATATAACGTTCTATCTCTTCACGTAACCATGCAGAATCGGTCTTTTCCCAGCGTTTCTCCATATTGGGGATGATTCCTTCAAAAAGTTGATCCATTTTCTGCGAACCAGAATCAGAAGAGATTTCATTTTTTTTTGTACCATAGAGAATAGCTTGTTGTGCTTCATTGGAGAGTTTACACCACTGATCTGTGAGTTTGAAACCGTAAGCTTTTCCTAATGCTTCTAAGGTTTTGCTATAGTCAAGAGAATTTGATTTAGCCCAAGGAGCAAGAGCTCCATTCTTTAGAGTAAGACTTTTATTTGGCACGATTTTCAGTGGGTCTATTGCCTTTTTAATGCCCAGTCCATTGCAGAGAGGACAGGCACCAAAAGGATTATTGAACGAAAAAAGTCGTGGTTCAATTTCAGGGATAGAAAAACCAGAGATAGGGCAAGAAAACTTTTCTGAAAAAATGAGCCGTTTGTGCGTCTCATTTTTTGACTTATAAGCAGATTCTTTTATTGTTTCTTTTTGTGTCAAGGGTTTATCTATCATTTCAGCAATAGCAAGTCCTTTTGCTAGCTGTAAACAAGTTTCTATGCTATCAGCCAAGCGAGAGGTGATATCCTTTTGCACAATAATGCGATCTACCACGACATCGATGTCATGTTTATACTTTTTATCAAGAGGAGGAATATCAGGTATTTCATAAAACTCGCCATCAACTTTAACGCGTTGAAATCCTCTTTTTAAAAGTTCTGTTAGCTCTTTTTTATATTCTCCCTTTCGTCCTCGCACCAAGGGAGCCATAATAAAAATTCGCGTTCCTTCTGGTAAGGACATAATTTGATCTACCATTTGGCTTACTGTTTGACTTTCAATGGGAAGTCCTGTTACCGGAGAATGAGGAATACCAATACGAGCAAAGAGAAGGCGCATGTAGTCATAGATTTCAGTAACAGTGCCTACTGTTGAACGGGGATTACGGCTGGTTGTTTTTTGTTCAATGGAGATTGCTGGGGAAAGACCATCTATGCGATCGACGTCGGGTTTTTGCATGACTTCCAGAAATTGGCGGGCATAGGCTGAAAGACTTTCGATATAGCGGCGCTGTCCTTCAGCATAAATTGTATCAAAAGCTAAAGATGATTTACCTGATCCAGAAAGTCCTGTTATAATGATGAGTTTATTCCGAGGCAGATCAAGATCAATATTTTTAAGGTTATGCTCACGTGCACCCCGAATAGAGATATATTTTTGATGAGTCATAATTTTATCCTTAGCATATGTGACAAAAATTGAGCATCTAAAGGAATAAAACTGTTTTTTTAGAATTACAATGTATTTGACTGCTTTAATGCAGAGAAAAGGTATAAGTTTTGTGAAAAGAAAAATACAAGTGAGTGGCTTTTTATTCTCTTTTGGCGGAATAAACTATGCGCTTTTATCATATTTTGATATAATTAAACAGATATAATATTGGGGAGAGGATAGCAATATCCATATTGAAGGTCAATTACAGACATGTAAGTTGAAGGTCAAGGTGGTTATAATTTTTATACAACAGAGTATTTGGCGAATTAAAAATTTGGAGTTTATGCGATGGCTGGTAGCCTTAATAAAGTTATTTTAATTGGTAATCTTGGTGCAGATCCTGAAATCCGCCGTTTGAATTCTGGTGATCAAGTGGCAAATCTACGTATTGCTACTTCAGAAAGTTGGCGTGATCGGAATACAAATGAGCGAAAAGAGCGCACCGAATGGCATAGTGTTGTTATTTTTAATGAAAATCTTATCAAAATTGCAGAGCAATATTTAAAAAAAGGCAGCAAAATTTACATTGAGGGGCAGTTACAGACACGGAAATGGCAAGATCAAAATGGAAATGATCGTTATACAACAGAGGTTGTTTTGCAAAAATACCGTGGTGAATTGCAAATGCTTGATGGGCGTGGGGTAGCGGGTGGAGAGCAAGGAGCAAGTCAAGGCGGGGGGTACAATAGTGGTTTTGCTGATAATAGCTTAAGTCAAAGGAATACTTTTGGTCAAAATAATAATCAATTAGGAGAAGGTTTTTCACATAAATTAGATGATGAGGTACCTTTTTAGGAGTCTTTAAAGTTGCAGAATTATAATTGCTTTATGGTTTGTTTATTTCAGATTTTTGAAGGTTAGCGAAGTGAAAATTATTCAGTACTATTAGTATTTTTTTTAATAGAAACTAGTAACATATTGAAAAAATTTGTTAAATTTCTTTTTTATCCTGAGAGAGAAATTAGCATTCTGGTGTATTTTTCGATATAAATAGAAGTAAAACGATTCTTTTTTAAAGGTTTTGAAATTGTGACCGATCTTCCTCCACACCCAGAGCGTAATGTGCTGACCGGTATTGAACCAATCAGTATTATTGATGAAATGCAACGCTCCTACCTCGATTATGCAATGAGCGTGATTGTTTCGCGTGCCCTTCCTGATGTTCGTGATGGTCTTAAGCCTGTTCATCGACGTATTCTTCATGCTATGAATGAGATGGGGCTTTCTTTCAATAAGTCTTATCGTAAATCCGCTGGTGTTGTTGGTGAGGTTATGGGGAAATTCCATCCCCATGGTGATTCTTCAATTTATGATGCTTTGGTACGGATGGCACAGGATTTCTCTTTGAGAAATCCGTTGATTGATGGGCAGGGGAACTTCGGTTCTGTGGATGGTGATCCACCTGCGGCCATGCGCTATACTGAGTGTCGTTTAGAAAAAGTTTCAGAAGAACTTTTAGCTGATATTGATAAAGACACTGTTGACTTTCAGGATAATTATGATGGGCGTGAACGTGAACCGGTTGTCTTACCAGCGCGTTTTCCTAATCTCTTGGTTAATGGATCAGGTGGTATTGCTGTGGGAATGGCAACGAATATTCCTCCCCATAATCTTGGCGAAGTTGTTGATGGCTGTATCGCTTTGATTGATAATCCCGATATTACACTTGATAAAATAGTTGAAATTATTCCTGGCCCAGATTTTCCTACAGGGGGTATTATCCTCGGATATTCTGGTGTCCGTTCAGCTTATGAAACAGGGCGTGGCTCAATCATTATGCGTGCTAAAGTTAATATCGAAGAGGTTCGTAGTGGTCGACAGGCAATCATTGTGAGTGAGATACCTTATCAAGTTAATAAGGCAACGATGATTGAGAAAATGGCCGAATTGGTGCGCGATAAACGTATTGAGGGAATCTCTGATTTGCGTGACGAATCTGATCGTGATGGTTATCGTGTTGTTATTGAGTTGAAGAAAGATGTTGTGGCGGAAGTGGTTTTAAATCAATTATATCGTTATACGCCGCTGCAAACTTCTTTTGGTTGTAATATGGTTGCATTGAATGGGGGAAAACCTGAACAAATGACGTTGCTTGATATGCTTCGTGCATTTGTTGCTTTTCGAGAAGAAGTTGTTGGTCGGCGAACAAAATATCTTTTGCGTAAGGCGCGTGAGCGGGCACATGTTTTGGTTGGCCTTGCCCTTGCTGTTGCGAATATTGATGAAATTATAACATTTATTCGTAAAGCTCCAGATCCGCAGACAGCGCGTGCACAATTAATGGAACGACGCTGGCCTGCGATGGATATTGCGCCTTTGATTAAACTTATTGATGATCCTTGTCATATTATTCAGGAGGATGGTACTTATAATCTCTCTGAAGAACAGGCGCGTGCTATTTTAGAACTGCGTTTGCAACGATTAACAGCCCTTGGGCGTGATGAAATCGCTGATGAATTGAATAAAATTGGTGTGGATATTGCTGATTATCTTGATATCTTAGCATCGCGCGTACGCATTATGCGTATTGTTAAGGACGAGTTGAGTGCTCTTCGTGAAGAATTTGCAACACCGCGACGTACCGTCTTTGGTTTTGGTAGTGCTGAGATGGAAAGTGAAGATTTGATCTCGCCAGAGGATATGGTGGTAACGGTTAGCCATAGTGGCTATATTAAGCGCGTACCTCTTAATACTTATCGTGCGCAACATCGTGGTGGTAAGGGGCGTTCTGGTATGTCCACGAAGGATGAGGATTTTGTAACTCAGTTATTTGTTGCCAATACGCATACTCCGGTTCTTTTCTTTTCATCACGTGGGATTGTTTATAAGGAAAAAGTTTGGCGTTTACCGCTGGGTACACCGCAATCGCGTGGGCGGGCTTTGATTAATATGCTTCCCTTACAACAAGGCGAACGCATTACAACGATTATGCCTTTGCCTGAAAATGTAGCGAGCTGGAGCGCATTGGATGTCATGTTTGCGACAACACGTGGAACTGTACGTCGGAATAAGTTATCTGACTTCGTTCAGGTTAATCGTAATGGTAAAATTGCAATGAAACTTGATGAAGAAGATGAAATTCTTTCTGTGGAAACCTGTACAGAGCATGACGATGTTGTTCTAACAACAGCGAATGGACAATGCATCCGTTTTCCAGTTGTCGATGTTCGTGTCTTTGCTGGGCGTAATTCTGTAGGGGTTCGTGGTATCAGTTTGGCTAAAGGCGATAAAGTCATTTCAATGACGATTTTAGAGCATGTTGAGGCGACATCCGTTGAACGTTCTGCTTATATTAAACGTGTGATGAATGAACGACGTACTGCTGGTGCAGATACTGATATTGAAGATATTATAACGTTTGATGAGGAAAATGGGTGTGCTGAAACAGATTTAACAGATGAACGTTATGCAGAACTTCATGCACGTGAACAAATGCTTTTGACGGTGAGTGAATTTGGTTATGGTAAACGCTCTTCTTCCTATGAATTCCGGATTTCGGGACGTGGTGGGAAAGGGATTCGTGCAACAGATCCATCTAAAGCAACTGAAATTGGTAAATTAGTAGCGGCTTTTCCGGTGAAGGAGAAAGATCAAATTATGTTGGTATCAGATGGGGGACAGCTTATTCGTGTCCCTATTCAGGGAATTCGTATTACTGGGCGCTCAACGAAGGGGGTCACAATTTTTAATACAGCTGAAGGTGAAAGAGTCGTATCAGTTGAACGTATTTCTGAATCTGAAGATGATACGAGTTCATTAGAGGATGAAAGTGAGAAGCATTCTGATACGCTTAATAAAAACGAAGAAAAATAATTTTGAAGCGGGCGGAGTGACGTTATGAAAATTGCTCTTTATGCAGGTTCTTTTGATCCTCTTACAAACGGTCATATTGATGTTTTAAAAGGATGTTTTGTGTTAGCTGATCAAGTAATCGTCGCTATAGGTATACAGGCTAACAAAAAAACACTTTTTAGCTTTGAAGAGCGTGTTGGTTTCATTACGCAGGTAGGGAGGGATTTATTCGGCACAGATTCTAATCGGTTGCAGGTTCTTTCATTTAATAACCTTCTAATTGAGAAGGCGCGTGAAGTTGGTGCTTCATTTCTTATTCGTGGATTGCGTGATGGTACTGATTTTGATTATGAAATGCAAATGGCAGCGATGAATGGCATTATGGCTCCTGAATTGCAAACTATTTTTTTGCCGGCAAGCATTTCTGGGCGTGTAATAACTTCTACGTTGGTGCGTCAAATTGCCTCTATGGGAGGCGATGTAACGCCATTTGTGCCGCCCAATATTGCAGAAGCTTTGCACTTGAAATTTCAGTCTTTAGGGAAGAAGAATTGTGGTTGGTAGAATTTTTGCTATTTTGATATGTATTGTTTGCTTTTTTTCATTGCATGCTGTTGCTGATAATTCCCGTTCAACGAGTGATGCAAACCTTCTTGTTTTATCTCTCAAAAACGGTGATGTTATTATTCGTTTGCATTCTGATTTGGCGCCAAAACATGTTGCACAAATTAAAAAACTAACAGAGGAGGGCGCTTATAATAATGTTGTTTTTCACCGAGTTATTCCTGGCTTTATGGCACAAACTGGTGATGTAAAGTTTGGAAAAAAAGATAGTGCAAATTTTGATTTGAAGCGCGTTGGTATGGGTAATTCAAATTATCCCAATTTACCGGCAGAGTTTTCAAAGAGACTGTTTAAGCGTGGTACGGTTGGGATGGCTCGTTCAGAAGATCCCGATTCCGCAAATTCTCAATTCTTCATTTGTTTTGATGATTCTCCTTTTTTAAATGGTCAATATACGGTTATTGGGGAGGTGATAAAGGGAATGGATGTTGTTGATAAAATTAAAAAAGGTACCATAAGTAATAATGGATCTGTAAACAATCCTGATGTTATTAATACTGCTACTTTACAAGTTGAGAGATAAATCAAAGGAGTTTTTCATATGGCTGGGAATAAAAATCCGGAGAATACTTTAATTCTTGAAACAACAAAGGGGAGAATTGTTATTGAGCTTTTTGCTGATTTGGCACCTTGTCATGTTGCACGTATTAAAGAACTTGTACGTGAGGGGGCTTATGATAATGTTATTTTCCATCGCGTTATTGATGGTTTTATGGCGCAGACTGGGGATGTACAATTTGGAAAGAGGGATGGTAAAAAATTCAATATATCTCGTGCGGGTATGGGAAGTTCAGAAAAACCAAATTTACCAGCAGAGTTTTCGAATCTTTCTCATAAGCGTGGTACAGTTTCGATGGCACGTAGTCAGAATCCAAATTCTGCTAATTCTCAGTTTTTTATTTGTTTTGCAGATACTCCGTGGCTTGATCGTCAATATTCCATATGGGGGAAGGTCGTTGAGGGTATGGAAAATGTTGATAAAATGAAACGTGGTGAACCTGTTGTAGATCCTGATGCAATTACCAAAGCTGTTATTGCTGCGGATGCAAAATAGTATAATTTATACGGTTTCAATTGTAAGTTTCTAAGAGAAAATTCTTTTAGCTGATATATGGTATCGTTTGAAATTATCGATAACATAGATCCTATAAACCTAAGATCATATCTTGTTTAAAGTTTGAAGTATTCACCGCAATAAAAATTAATGATCGTCAGAATTGGCAAGCGTAAAATCTAAAAATATTACAGCAACATCTTCTTTATTCCCGATTAAGGAGATAACCGTTTGAGAGCATTATAAGATCATGGGTTAATTCATGTAAAAATTTATAAAAGGATTTTAGACACAAGATCGGTTTTAAAACGCTTTTTAAAAGCGTAGAGGACAGTAGGTAAGCATGATACAGATCATCGCAACGGGTGTGAAAACATAATATTATATTTAATGAAGTCAAAAGCTATTTTGTGATATAACGTAAGAAAATGAGTAAAAAACGTTTTTAAAGCTATAGTTTAAAAGGATGAAATCAAATAAGGTTAATTCGAATTTGGGTTAAGTGATTTGAATCTCTTCGAAAATTGAGGATCCCTATTTAGAAAAGAAAAGTAAACAAAATTTAAAACCGTTGTAGACCACAAGCGTATGGTATTTTACTCAATTTTAGAAAAAGCTACACTGTTTAAAAAATGCTCTATTCTAAAGATAATACTGTCAAAATTGGATTGGTTAATTTTTCTAACTCAAAATTGAGCTGGCTAATTTGCAAAGAAGTTATGTTTAGTATAAAATGGAAAGCCAGTTGTAATAGTTTTTCTAAATAAATATTTAAACATTTTGAGCCATAATCTATAAGAAATTTTTGAAACTTGTATTTTATAACAGTTATAATTCAGTTATCATTTGTTCTTAAGAGCATTTCGTTATAAAAAATAAGAACTAATCTTAACAGCAAAGGGACTTTCAAGGTTTTGCCTTTGATAAAGGTGGTTATTGTGTCTTATGAAGGGTTGCTTTTTTAAACGGATTATTACAGGTGTAGTAAAGTGATTAAAGATTATACTTATCATTTCGTTTTTTTGATAAGCTTTAATCAATAGACGTAGAATTTACGGTGTTAATGCGTTTTATTATAAGCAATCCATTGTTGAGTTCATATTTTTTAATTTAAAAGCTGCATTTCATGATAGAGATATCAATACTGCGATCAATTTTAAAAATTTAGAGATAAGTTCTACTGTATTAGCTTGTGAAAAGAAGACTCAGGCTAACGTCTTATGAGTTTTAGTAAAACCAACTTTGAAGTAACAGAAAATCAACAGTATATTTAATAAGAAATAGCAATATTTACGTAAGTTTGATAGAATGACATCACGTAGAAATTGTTATGTCTTTTTAATCTTTGCATTTCCATAAATCTTGCTATGAATTTTTTCTACGCCACTAACAATAACATGATCATAAATTCCCGCAGAGCTATAAATATATGCACGACCAGCTAATTTTGCATGACCATAAACTCATTCAGTTTCAAAAATGCGATTAGATTTTTAAACATAAACATATCAGAACACAGCAATTACCTTCATGAGCTAAGTTGTTTTCATTTTCAATATATTCTATCAGGGTTGCCAGCCTTGAAATTAACAAAGTTCCTTATGCACGACTGTGCTATAATAAATGATCAGCTATGCATGACATTTCGTTTGTAAATTCATATCTCTGACCGTATGACTTAGGATGTTTTCAGCGATTTCAAGGGGGGCGTTTGTTGTTTTAGCGAGCAAATCGCGTAACCAAGATCGAAGACTATAGGAGGGTAAGCACTAAGATCATTTTTTTGTACGTAGTCTGACATATAGCGTTCAGCAAGGGGAGAAAGGTCAGTAGGAGAAAAAGAAAATTATTCGTGGAGAAACAATGGATGTGTTCAATCTCTAATCGGTATAATATCAAAAAACGAAACAAAGTCAATAGCTTGTATGTAATTATTTTATATGAATCCACTTAAGAATCCATCCTTTTATGTATGATTCATTTGACCATTTTTTATATAAGATTGGCATGTATGAATAGATCCT
>NZ_JACIFE010000009.1 GCF_014197255.1 Bartonella fuyuanensis
ATTTGCAAAAAAGTTATGTTTGAGTGCAAAATAAAAAGACACTTATGAGAACCTCTTTAAATGCACGTTTAAACGTTTGAAACATAAAATGAGATGATTTTAAGAAACGTTTGAAACTAATGTTTATAAAAGTTTTTAAAGCCTTGCATTTGATAAAAGCGGTTGTTTGTTGTCTTTATGAGAGCTTGTTTTAAAAGCCAACATTTGCAACTGTAAAAAACGGGTTTTGTTAAAGCTATCAAGCGTTTTGATTTGTTTGATAGGTTTGATTTTAGACAATGTGTTCTTTGAATTCACTCAGCTCGAATTTGAGCTTAGTATATTGGAACGATTTAAAAGGAGCATTTTGATCAAGGGCTTTGTTTTATATGAATCTCTTTAAAGATAAAGACGTTATAATTGATAAGTTTTCATATCTTTAAATAAAGTTCTTGCAATAGATACGTTTTGTATATACGCGTTCATTACTCCATGTTGGGTAAGATTATTTTTATCATTAGAATAGCTATTTGAAAGCCGCGTCATATCACTTGGCACGGTTTTCTTTTATGATGTGGTTATCCTATTAGATAAAACATTGATTTATAATGATAATTTAGCATTATTCATATTGAATGAGAGTCCCGAATAACCTAAGATTCTTTCATTTCAAATCTGTTTATCTTGAATCAATCAAAACCACACATTTGCACATCACAAGTAGGATGAGTGTGTGGATCAAATTTATATAAGAAAGGAGTAAAAAATGGCTCTTATGAACCGTCTTAATGCAAGATCTGTCGCAACATTGGGGGCTGGCAAATATAATAATGGTGCCGGCTTGATTCTTCATAAGCGTAAAGATGGAGGTGCTCAATGGATTTTACGGTATACCCTTCATGGGTGCCGTCGTGAAATGGGATTGGGTGCTTTAAGAGATGTTTCTTTAAAACAAGCCCGTGAATTGGCAAACCAATGGCGTGCTGTTTTACGTGAAGGGCGTGATCCCATTAAAGAACGTGAGAAACAAAAGCGTGAGGCAATACGCAATCTTCATTATTTAAAAGATATTGCCGTGGATGCTTTTGAAAGTCGTAAAGCTGAATTAAAAGGTAACGGTAAAGATGGACATTGGTTTTTACCATTACGCCTTCATATTCTCCCTAAATTAGAGAGAAAAGATTGGAAGTTTTAGCTTGAAAATTTCTTTACGCAGTTCATTTGAGTATTATTATAAAATCTCTCCAAAATTTATCTATAATAATAACCTTTTTATTATTATATAAATACAGCTACTCCATCCAAAGACTAATGTATCATGCAAAAGGCATGTTTAAGAGAGGTTACACCACCGTTATATTTGTCAACTCCCAATGTCATTTCAGCTCTTAACATTTGAAACGGTTCATTATAGACATTTTCAGTCTTTTCTTGTACAGTTTTTATTCATATAATCATTTCCCTGTTTGTAATGTACAAACGAAAGATTTTGATTGATTCAACATACACGGATTCGAAATGAGAGAACTTTACAGTATTCAAGATTCTAATTTAGTATGAATTAATCTAGGTTATCTTTATAAATCAATGTACTGTAGAAAATATTTTCCTTTCACAAAACCGTTTCAATAGATGAGAAGGGGAAAATATTAGGAAAAAATGAGCAAGCTTACTCCTTTATAAGTGTAGTTCCACCAATTGTCATATTATTGATTCGTAGATGAGGTTGTCCAACACCAACAGGAACGTTTTGTCCTGCTTTTCCGCACATTCCAATTCCATTATCCAGTTTACTATCATTTCCAATCATTGTGATACGTTTCATAGCATCAGGTCCATTTCCAATAAGAGTTGCACCTTTGATTGGTGCTACAATTTTACCATTTTCTATTCGGTATGCTTCAGTACATTCAAAGACAAATTTACCAGAAGTAATATCAACTTGCCCTCCACCAAATGAAACAGCGTAGATGCCGCGTTTAAGTGAAAAAAGGATTTCTTCAGGTGTTTTATCTCCTCCTAGCATGATTGTATTGGTCATTCGTGGCATTGGGGCATACGCATAGGATTCCCGCCGTCCATTTCCAGTTGATTTACTCCTCATAAGTCGTGCATTAAGTCTATCTTGCATAAAACCAACGAGTTTTCCATCGTCAATGAGAATGTTATATCTTGAAGGGGTTCCTTCATCATCGATAGTGAGAGAGCCTCGGCATTGTGGAATTGTTCCATCATCAACAACAGTAACACCTTTTGCTGCAATTTGTTGTCCTAAAAGTCCAGAAAAGGCAGATGTTTTTTTGCGGTTAAAGTCACCTTCTAAACCATGACCTACAGCTTCATGGAGCATAACGCCAGGCCATCCATTGGCTAAAACAACATCAAAAGATCCTGCTGGTGCTGCTTCTGCTTCTAAATTTGTTAAAGCCATACGCAAGGCTTCATCGGCAGCTTTTTTCCAATTGTCTTCAGAAATAAATTGGTTAAATGTTTGTCGTCCCCCACATCCATAGAAGCCATTTTCACGTCGATTGCCTTCAGCTGCGACTACAGATATAGAAAGTTGCACAAGCGGACGAATATCACGAACTAAAGATCCATCTGCACGTAAAATTTCAACATGTTGTAGCGAGCCGGAAAGAGAAACAGTCACTTGATGCAGTTTATTATTTTTTGTACGTAAATAGGCATCAATTTTTTGCAAAAGAGCACTTTTTTCTTCAAATGATGGAGTATCAAGGGGATTATACGGTTGATAAAGCCTCTTATTTGTTTGTTGAGGTGCTATACTATAAGGCCCTGCATGATTATTATAGGTAACAGCTTTAGCTGCCTCACTAGCACGTTTGAGTGCAGCAGCTGATAGTTCGCTAGAATGTGCATATCCGGTAGCTTCTCCAGCAACGACACGCAAACCAAACCCCATATCTTGATGGAAAGAGCCGTTTTTAAGTTGCCCATTGTCAAATAAAAGAGCTTCGCTTTCTGTATATTCGAGGTAAAGTTCTCCATCATCAGCATGATGGAGCGTTTCCTGTACAAGTGATTGCACTTTGGAAGAAGCAATATCAAAATGATCAATCAGCGATTTCATAAAAAATTATCCTATTTTCATGGAAGCCTAAGAAGATTTTTAGATCTAATTTAGAGAGCTCTCAAAATACACAATGAAATTTTAATCACCTAATATGTGTCAATTTCATTCATGTCGGTAAGGTTGCATAGGCATCGCCAAGACCATGAAGATCAACGAGACCTCCAATTTCTTGCTCGGGGGTTGTAAAGACAAAATAGGTTGCCATTTTTCCTTTTAAAAAGATTTGTAATATGTCTTCTTTAAGAAGGGCTTCAGCAACACAATTATCACCAAGACAACGACGATATTCCATTCTACCCATATTTTTATCGTCAATTTTAATTCCGACACCAGGACGTAATTCAACGCGAATCGGAACAAAAACACGCATCAAAGCACCTTGCTTTTGAGGGAGCTTATAAAATGTAACGCGGAGGTTAATATCATGACGACCTTGTGTATGGACGTTTTGAACAACTTCACACTGTATGTTAGGTGTACCTGGTGGTAAAGCACAAACTTTTGTCCATGCACCATAGGTTTGTGGAGTAGGAACATTTTGCGCATAGGGTGTTTGTGCAAAAGCATGATTAATAAAAAAGCCACTATAAAGTGTGTGAAGAACAGCACCAATAAAAAAAGTTTTTTTGAATAATTTATAAAGTATCACAGAAAATCCTATCCGACTCAACATATACGATCATACATAGATTTGCATAAAAAATAAATTCTCCCTATAAAAATTATATCACGAAACCAGCATTTACCCAATAATATTAATTCATATGCAAAGAAATTAAAGGAAAATGAGAAACAATAGCATTTTATGTAGGAAATAAATTTTAGCATGGTTTTATGATGTTTAGTAGGCTACATTTTTATGGTACAAAAGTACATTTGTAATCTTAAGAGAGAATGTTGATTAAAAAAATGTATTTTTATTTGCAAATGTTTCTATCTATTTTTAGGGGATATATACAAGGGATAGCCCATATTTTTTCAAAAAAATATGATTAGTGTTAATTGATCATTCCCATATGCTAGATGATCTTGGTTTGTGAATGACAGAAATGAAAAAGGGCTTTGAGTGGAATGTCTGCTTCAGGAGAGTTATCGGTTGTGAATGGTAAATCAACGCCACCACAAGCCAATATTGGTGATTATATCACATTATTAAAACCACGTGTTATGTCTCTTGTGGTCTTTACGGCTCTAGTTGGTTTAATAGTATCTCCGGTTCCTATCAATCCTTTAGATGGTTTTTTAGCAATTTTATGTATTGCTGCTGGTGGTGGAGGTGCAGGGGCACTGAATATGTGGTATGATGCTGACATTGATGCCGCAATGGAACGAACCAAAAAGCGTCCCATTCCTATGGGTAAAATCAGCTCCCGAAAGGCATTTATTTTTGGCATGGTTTTGTCTATCTTTTCGGTATTGATTATGGGGAGTTTTATTAATTGGTTTGCGGCGTTTTTTCTTGCTTTCACAATCTTCTTTTATGTTGTTATATATACAATTTGGCTAAAGCGTATCACACCACAAAATATTGTTATTGGTGGTGCTGCTGGGGCTTTCCCACCAATGATTGGATGGGCTGTGACAACAGGGACTGTGAGTATTGATAGCTTTTTATTATTTTTAATCATTTTTATGTGGACTCCCCCTCACTTTTGGGCTCTTTCTCTCTTTTCATCTCTTGATTATGAGGTTGCAGGTGTTCCTATGATGCCTAATGTACGAGGCGAATACTCAACAAAAAAACAGATCTTATTTTATACTATTTTGATGATATTATGCGCTGCCTTTCCTTATTTTACTGGTCTTGGCGGAATTTTTTATGGTATTTTTTCGACAATTTTAAGCATTATCTTTGTTTATTTTTCCTATCGTTTGTGGAAAGCAGATACATATGATGCAACTGTTTTGATGGCAAAAAAACTGTTTTTCTTTTCGTTACTTTATTTGGCTGGTATTTTTGGAGTTCTTTTGATCGAATCTTTTGTCTGGTAGTTTATCGACTTTGAGTCGCGTGAAATATAAAGAGCTTTTCTGCAAAAAAATGTTGTAAGAAGATACTATAAAGTGTGTGCCTTTATGCAAAAATAGTATTGTCAGTTTTTTTACATTACTTATTCATGTATAATGATTGTTTAAATATGAAACTAAATCTATAGAGATTGAGGATGATTTATGTCTGGGCTTCCCCCTTTAACGATCCGTCTTTGTGGACCACGTGGATTTTGTGCAGGGGTTGATCGTGCAATCCAGATTGTTCTTCTTGCATTAAAAAAATATGGTGTTCCAGTGTATGTTCGTCATGAAATTGTACATAACCGCTATGTAGTTGAGGGTTTGCAACAACGGGGGGCTGTTTTTGTTGAAGAACTTAATGAGATCCCAGAGGAATATCGTAGTCAACCGGTTGTTTTTTCTGCCCATGGTGTACCAAAATCTGTATCAGAAGAGGCACGACGCTATAGGTTGTTTTATCTCGATGCAACCTGTCCATTGGTTTCAAAAGTTCACAAACAAGCGATACGGCATCAACGTCATGGTCGTCATGTTATATTGATTGGTCATGCTGGTCATCCTGAGGTGATAGGAACGATGGGGCAGCTTGAAGAAGGGGCTGTGACGCTCATTGAAACGGTCGATGAAGCTTTACATTATCAACCAAATGATCCAGATAAATTAGGATTTGTTACACAAACAACGCTTTCTGTTGAAGATACAGCAGGAATTCTTGATGTATTACAACGGCGTTTTCCTGCATTGGCGGCACCAGCGGCTGAGTCAATTTGTTATGCTACAACGAATCGACAAGATGCAGTTAAGGCTGCAGCAAAGGGTAGCGATCTGTTTTTGATTGTTGGAGCACCAAATTCTTCTAATTCACGACGTTTAGTAGAGGTTGCTGAAAAGTTTGGTGCGCAGCAAGCTATTTTAGTGCAGCGTGCTGATGAAATTAATTTTGAAAACTTAAAAGCTCTTTCTGTTGTCAGTCTTTCCGCAGGAGCTTCGGCTCCTGAAATTATTATTGATGAAATTATTTCAGCGTTTCGTGAGCGTTATGATGTGACAATAGAATTGGCTGAAACAGTGGTAGAAACGGAGAGATTTTTAGTGAGTCGCGAATTACGTGATGTCATTTTAACATCTCAAGATATGGCTTTTGTTAATGGTCAAGAAAATAATGCAAAAAATGAAAATCAAGATACAGCCATGTCTAAAACAAAAGAAGAATGAGGAATAATGGCAGTTTATACAAATATTCATCCAAATGATTTAAAAGCCTTCTTAACACGTTACGCAATAGGTTCACTTTTGTCTTATCAAGGCATCGAGGAGGGAATTGAAAATTCTAATTTTATGTTGGAGACAACACAAGGACGATTTATTCTAACACTTTATGAAAAGCGTATTTCAAAAGATGATTTACCCTTTTTTTGTAATTTGATGCAGCATTTAAGACGGCATGGAATTCCTTGTCCTCAACCCGTTATTCAAAATGATGGAATGATGAGCAGTGAATTAGCAGGACGTCCTGCCGCTATTACTACTTTTCTGAAAGGAATGTGGATTCAACAGCCCGACATGGATCATTGTGGCGAAGTGGGTACAGGGTTGGCTCGATTGCATTTAGCAGGACAGGATTTTACACTCAGTCGTAAAAATACTCTTTCTGTTATGGACTGGCAGTTATTATGGAAACGTTGTCAAACCAGAGAAGATGCATTACTAAAAAAATTTAGACAAAAAATTAAGTGGGAATTGGCTTTTTTACAAGAAAATTGGCCATCAAATTTACCTACAGGTATTATTCATGCGGATTTATTTAAGGATAACGTCTTTTTTGTGAATCATCGTCTTTCTGGTATGATAGACTTCTATTTTGCTTGTAATGATTTTTGGGCTTATGATTTAGCAATTTGTTTAAATGCTTGGTGCTTTGAGCCTGATCATTCCTATAATCTTATCAAAGCACGTAGGTTATTGGAAAATTATCAAAAAATAAGACCGTTGATACCTTTAGAATTGGACAAAATTATTTTATTGACTCGTGGTGCGTCTTTACGTTTTTTACTTACACGCCTTTATGATTGGTTTAATACACCGCTTGATAGCTTTGTTATTAAGAAAGATCCATGGGAGTATTGGCACAAGCTTTGTTTTTTCAGTAATGTAAATTCGCTGAGTGAATTAGGTTTTTAAATTTTATGGCAAATCAACAAAAAGTCGTTGAAATTTATACAGATGGTGCTTGCTCAGGGAATCCTGGAGTTGGAGGTTGGGGAGCAATTTTGCGCTGGAATGGCCATGAACGTGAGCTTTATGGAGGTCAAGTGCATACAACAAATAATCAAATGGAACTTATGGCAGCAATTTGTGCATTAAAGGCGCTTAAAGAGCCTTGTTTGGTCGATCTTTATACAGACTCAGTTTATGTACGTAACGGTATATCTAAGTGGATTAACGATTGGAAAAAGAATAATTGGCGCACTGCATCAAAAAATCTTGTGAAAAATATGGAGCTATGGAAAGCTCTTGAAGGTGCTAGTTCTTGCCATACAGTCAGATGGCATTGGATAAAAGGCCATGCAGGACATTTAGAGAATGAACGTGCCGATGCGCTTGCTCGTAAAGCAATTACTCAATATCGCGAAAATGGATATTTCCCAGCATAATTGCTGCTTGAGAACCTTTCTCTTTATCACGGAGTTGCAAGAGGAGGAAGCTGCGTTTGAAATGTGAATGTTCCACTTAAGGCGTAATCTTTAAAAGAAACTGTATAAAAAATTTTTTGATTTGTTTTCTCTGGTACGAAATAGAGTGGAGCACTAAAGAGTGTATATTCTGCATTATCACTGACTTTTTTTGCTACTCCAATTTGCATTTCTCCTCCATCTAAAAAAAGAGAGGCAGGAGTGTTTTTATTATTATTTTGTATTTTTATAAGGAGGGTATTGTTATTTTTTTCGGCGCTTATTTTTAGTGCATTCTGCATCATACGAGGCAAAGAATCTTGGGCATTTTTTAAGAAGGAAGCAGGAAGTTGTTTGTTTTTAAAAGCAGATGGTGAAAAATCAAAGTTCATAGTAAATGGAATACAGATTTTATTACAGAATCCAAGAGTGAAAGCGCCACGTAAATTTTTTCTTGAACCAAAAAGATTGAAGGGTAATATTACTTTATCTTTATAGCCTAATGACCAATTATTTTCCGTTTCAAAAGCTTGTGGAGTAGGATAAAAGATTTCGTAAGAAACCTGTTGGTTGAAATTAAAAAATGGTGCCATGCCAGAACTACCTGGGTTACGCCAGTAAGTTTTCCATCCCGGTTTAAGCATAATTTCAATAATACCTTGGCTTATTTCAGAAGGAGAAGGTTCAGTGATTGCTAATCGGATACGACCACCATCTGATTCATGCCAAGGTGTTGCGAAAAGCAGGAGTTTTTGTTCTCTTTGAGCATTTACAGGAATGTTAAGTAATTCTAAAATTAGGAATGTTAAGCTTAAAGTAACTAAAAGCTTTTTATAAAAGAAAGCTGCGATATTTTGTAAATTTGTAAATATGTGACTTTTTTTCATTGGAGTTTTATTTTCCTAGTGTACTAAATGAACAAACTTTTATTATGTAAATTATGGAGAATAACAGATTAATGAAGCAGTGTAATGGGTTTTTAGGTGGACAATTGCTCATAGCAATGCCTGGAATGAATGATAAACGCTTTATTCGCTCTGTTATTTATATTTGCGCACATTCTGATGCTGGTGCGATGGGCATTATTCTCAATCAATTACACCATATTGATTTTCCTGAGCTTTTGCTTCATCTTGGAGTAATAGACAGTGGCAAAAAAAAATGTCTTTCTGAATCAATAAAAAAATTTCCAGTCCGTTATGGTGGTCCTGTTGATCCTTCACGTGGTTTTGTCCTTCATTCAGATGATTATGCTTGTGAAGAAACTGTTTTTATTGCAGATAAGGTTTGTTTTACTGCGACAATTGATATATTAAAAGCGATCAGTTGTGAACAAGGTCCACAGCATGCATTGGTCGCATTAGGCTATGCTGGATGGAAAGCAGGGCAACTTGAGGCTGAAATTTCTACGAATGGTTGGTTAATCAGTTCTACATCACCTGGTTTTCTTTTTGAAAGCGATTTAAGCCGCAAGTATGATGAAAGCTTAACACGTATGGGGATCAATCCGACCTTTCTTGCTTCTGAAATGGGACATGCGTAGAGCTCTATTATTTTCTGAGTTTTTGAATTTTACACGTTATTCTATCCATTATGTTTTTATTTTATAAGGGAAATGACTTTGAACAAGAGTGATTAATTCTTCTATGGAAATTGGTTTAGTTACAAGTGTACTTTGAACATATTTACACCCTTCTTGGCGGAGGAAGATAGCTTCTTTTTCATTTTCAACACCTTCTGCGATAATTTGCAAGTTAAGATCTGTTGCCATATTAATGATAGACTTAAGAACAAGTTTCTTTTTAAGAGAATCAATTGAGATAAGTGAACGATCGAGTTTGACCATATCAAATGGATAACGCACAAGATAGGTAAGTGACGAATAACCTGTTCCAAAGTTATCGAGAGCGAGGTTCAGTCCAAGTATTTTAATTTGTTCGAGAAAGTGTGCTGATTGTTCAGGATTTTTTCTTAAGACAAACTCAGATATTTCAATCATCAAGTGCCCTTTGTGAAGCGGATGGCGAATCAAAGCGGCACGTAACTGGCTGATAAAACGAGGATGCAGCATTTCTGCGCTTGGTAAATTAATTGAAATAAAGAAAGCCTGTTGGGAAAACTTTTCTTGTACATTTATAAGATCGATAATGACATTATCGATAATAAATTGTGATAAATCCATAACAATTTGTTCGTTTTCTACGATCTTTATGAAATCAGAGACATTTAAATTTCCATAAGTCGGATGATGCCATTCTACAATTGTTTCAAAACCAATAATATGTCCGTCTGATAAATTAAGAATAGGATGATAGAGGATTTTCATCTCATTACGTCTTACGGCGTAACGAATATCTTTCTCTAGCGTATTATGTTCGAGACCCAAAGTGCGAAAATTAGGGCGAAAAGGTTCAATATGGTTTCCACCCATTTGTTTTGCACGAATCATCGCTAATTCACTATCATTAAAAATGTCTTTAGCAGTTGATCGACTTTCACTCCATGTAACCAATCCGATAGACGTTGAAAGGATTATTTTGTTTTCTGAAAGTGAAATAGGTGCTGAAATTGTTTTGTGCAAATGATCTGCAAATGCTGCAATTTTTTGTGGTTCAGTTTCACTGAGTAAAATAATTGCAAAACGGTCTGCTGAAAGACGTGATAAGGTATCTTGAAAGTTAATGAGACGATTTAAACGACGTGCGATTATAAGGAGTACAGTATCTCCAACAGCTATGCCTAATTTGCGATTAATTTGGCGAAAATTATCAAAATCAATCATGAAGACAGTTGGTCTAATTTTGATATTTGCTTTAGCCAAAGCGGTATAGTTTTGTAGTCTATCAAAGAAAATTTGTTGATTAGGAAGACCGGTTAAGCTGTCGTGGATTGCATCATGCAATAAGCGTTCTTCGGATTTTTTATGATTTGTGATATTGACAATGGTTCCAATAATACGTGTGATTTTCCCATCTTTTTGCATGGCTGGACGTGCGCGAAGAGAAAACCAATGATAATATCCTCCCCCAGAAGAAAGTCGAAAAATTTGATCAACGCGCCCTTTTTTGTTTTTAAGAATGATATCCAAGACGGCTTGAAAGCGCTCACGATCATCATGGTGCAAGGCTGAAATCCAGTTGTGCATAGATCCATTAAGATTATGAATTTCATTTCCAAAAAGGGTTGCCATGTTTGGATGTACAGTAATGCGGTCACGTTCAATATTCCAATCCCAAATAATATTTCCGGCTCCCTTTGCAGCGAGTACTTGTTGTTCAAGATCTGAAAATATTCCTTCATGGAAAGCGCCATTAGAAAAAGTTTGTTGCAAGACAGTAAAGCTGATAAGAAGAACAATGAGCACTAATCCTCCTGCTAATGCTGGATGGATAATATCGTTGTTTAAATGTCCTGCTATGCAGGCATAGGCGCCAATACACCAAAAGCTAATGAGTAACCATGTTGGAATGAGCATAATTGCGCGGTCATAGCTTCTAATTGAAAAATAGATAATTAATATTATACCAAGCACAACGGTAAGGCCAAAAGATAAACGTGCAATTCCAGCTGCTCTAATTGGATCATAAATAGAAAAGGCTCCTAGACTACAAAAGGCTATAGTCCAGGCGATAGCACCATAACTAAAACGATAATGCCAGTGGTTAAGGTTGAGGTAGGTAAAAAGAAAAATGAAGAGTGTAGCAGTAAGTGCTACTTCTGTACCAGCACGCCAGATTGGTTGTGTTGTAAGAGTAACTGCAAAGAATTTATTTAAAAAGTTGAAGTCAATACCAATATAAAAAAGCACCGCCCAAGCGACAGCAGCTGTTGCAGGAAATAGGCCTGTTCCACGGACGACGAAGAGAACAGTTACCAAAAGTGCTAAGAGACCTGATATACCAAGAAGAATCCCATTATAAAGCGTATAAGAATTAATTGCATCCTTATAAGCTTCAGGTTGCCATAAATAGATTTGCGGTAGATTCGCAGAATTAAGTTCAGCCACAAATGTAACAACAGCCCTAGGATTAAGGGTAATACGAAAGATATCAGAGTTTGCACTAGGTTGACGATCAAGAGAAAAACCTTCACTTGGTGTTATGGATTGAACCCTTGCTGATCCGAGGTCTGGCCAAAAAAATCCAGAACGCACCATGCGGTAATGGGGGGCAACAATGAGACGATCGATCTGTTCATCTGTTGGATTTGCAAGAGAAAAAACTGCCCAGTTTCCGGAAAAATTTTCACTTTTCGCCTGCACTTCAATCCGCCATACAATACCATCTGCTCCTGGCGCTGTACTTGTTTGAAAAATAGAGTTCTTTGTCTGATGAATTTCAATTGCTTTTGAGAGATCAAGAGCAGCATCCTGAGAAGAAATTTTAACAGGTTCAATCGCTTGTGCTGATGTAAGATGGATAAAAAAACTAATGATTACAATGGAAATGATGTTAATTATTTTACGCAAACTCTTCACTATGTCCCACTCTCAATATTTTAGGATATTTAATTTTCATTTAGATTTTTGAGAAAAAACGTCCACCTTTCATAATTTATTTATATAATAAATTGTTATTATTTTTTCTTAAGCCATATAATTTTTATATACAAATAGCCCACCTATCCACTTTGTTTCAATGAAGCTTGAAGTAGACGAAATTTTATATTTCAAAAGGGCAAGGCGAAACCATGAAATTCCAGATTTCACAGATATACCTTTACTAATTAGAACCTTTATCACATGAAGTCTGAAGTGGGTAGTTTTTTACACCTTTTTGCCCAATATTTCCAAAACTTATTTAATACGAAGAACCTTTGTGGTAAACACTTTATGGTAAAATGTATGCATGTTATTGTGATGTTGTTTTGAAAAGCATTTTTTATTTTAGCTTATATGAAAGAGTTGATGTTAAGTCATCAAAATTCATGAGGGATCCTACAGGACCGACAGCAGTTAGTGTTGGGGTAGAGTTTGTAAAAAGACGATGCGCTAAATCAGTTAATCTTTTAGGTGTGATAAGATTAAGGCGTTCAATTGTTTCCGATATGGGAATTGGTCGACCGTAAAGGAGCATTTGGCGAGCAATGAGGTGTGCTTGACTAGAGGGACTTTCTTGTGACATTATGAGATTAGCACGATATTGTGTTTGTGCTCGTTGAAGTTCATTGGGGTGAATATTTTTACTGATCTTGGAAAGTTCATCAAGAATCACAGGGAGAAGTTTTTTGAGCCCTTTTTGTCCGGTAGCTGCATGAATACCAAAAAGTCCAGTATCTGAAAATCCCCAATGGAAAGCATAAATAGAATAACATAAGCCATGTTTCTCTCTTACTTCTTGAAAAAGACGTGAGGACATACCACCACCAAGAATGATTGAAAGAATTTGAGCTGTATAAAAATCACGCGCGTGATAAGCACGCCCTTCAAACCCTAGAACAACTTGTGTATCCATTAAATCGCGATATTCACGAAAGTCACCACCGACATAATTTGCAAGATTAGTAAGAGGTGCGGTTGAATAGGAGCGAAAAGTGCCAAGACGCCTTTCAACTTCTTGCAGAAAATTTTCGTGCTTTACAGCTCCTGCTGCAACAACAATCATACGATCTGCACTATATTGTTTATTGATGAACTCATGGAGATCAGCAGATGTAAATGATTGAATAGTTTTAGCTGTTCCTAAAATAGAGCGGCCAAGGGCTTGATGGCGAAAGGCTGTTTCTGTGAAGTGATCAAAAACAATATCATCAGGAGTGTCATGGGCGGCACCAATTTCTTGAAAAATTACTTGTTTTTCTCGTTCTAGTTCATCTTTGTCAAATCTTGAATGCATCAAGATATCAGCTAAAATATCTATAGCAAGCGGGATATCGTTTTTAAGTACACGTGCAACATAAGCTGTTGTTTCAATACTGGTTGTGGCATTGATTTCACCACCAACATCCTCAATATCGGTTGCAATCTGAAAAGCGGTACGGTTTTGGGTTCCTTTAAAAGCCATATGCTCAAGCAGATGAGCAATACCATGCTGTGTGGATGTTTCATTGCGTGAGCCTACTTTAACCCATATCCCAAGAGCGACACTATCAATTTGTTGCATTGTATGTGTAGCGATAGTCAAACCATTACTAAGGCGACAGATATCTACATCCATGTATTTACAACTCCATTAAAAAGCCAAATACCTCATTATTAAGGGTATTAGAATATTTCTGATTTAAATTAAATGCAGCTAACTTTAATAAGATGCACGAGATTTTAAAGAAATATAATCTTTTACTATTTTTTCATCATTAGCAAGACCTATAAAGTGTTCTTCGCGTTCCATTACAGCCTTAAGATGAGATGGGCATGAGACATGAAGTCCACAAGCACTTTTGATAGTTTCAGGAAATTTAGCAGGATGCGCTGTGGCAAGAACGATCATTGGAATATGCGGTTTTTTGTTTTCACGCGCTACTTTTAGGGCGACGGCTGTATGTGGATCAGCAAGATAACCACTTTCCTTATAGATCCTATCAATTGTCTGTGCTGTTTCAGCTATGTTGCTTTTCCCAGCGACAAATAAGGCACGAATATTTTTAAGTTGCTTTTCATCAAGAGTAAAGAAACCTGTTTTTTTTAAGTTTTCCATTGCATTGCGAATCCACATTGGATCACGATTGCTACTTTCAAAAAGTAAACGTTCAAAATTAGAAGAGACTTGAATATCCATAGAAGGTGATGTTGTATGGATTATTGGTTGTATTTCGTAAGTACCGCTGGTCAATGTCCGTGTAAGGATGTCATTATCATTCGTTGCAATGACTAATTGAGCAATGGGTAACCCCATGCGAGCAGCGACATAACCTGCAAAAATATCACCGAAATTTCCAGTAGGAACAGTAAAGGAAACAGCTCTATCAGGAGCACCTAAGGAAAGCGCGGATGAAAAATAGTAAACAGTTTGCGCCATGATACGCGCCCAATTTATAGAATTAACACCTGAAAGTGCTCTTTTTTTACGAAAATTATGATCATTAAACATTGCTTTGACAAGAGCTTGACAATCATCAAAATTTCCTTCAATGGCAATGGCATGAACATTCGTACTTTGATTGGTTGTCATTTGTCGTTGTTGAATAGGTGATACATGTCCTTTAGGAAATAAAATAAAAATATCTGAATGCTCTTTTTGAGCAAAGGCTTGTATCGCTGCCCCTCCTGTATCACCAGATGTTGCAGCTATAATCGTTGCGCATCTATTTTGTTTAGTCAAAATATAATCCATCAGTCGAGAAAGAAACTGCATTGCGACATCTTTAAAAGCTAAAGTGGGGCCATGAAAGAGCTCAAGGATAAATTCATCTGCTCCAGTTTGTCGTAATGGACAGATTGCTGGATGGTGAAAGGTTGCATAAGATTCAGTTATTATATTTTCAAAAGCTGTATATTCAATTTCGTTATTCACAAATGGCCAAAGAATAGTCTTAGCAATTGTTGTATAGGACTGACCACGAAGTGCTCGTAACGCATCAAATGATAGCTGAGGAAATTTATCTGGCAGATAAAGCCCACCATCACTCGCCAATCCTGTCATGATAGTTTCCATAAAGCTTAAAGAAGAAGATTCACCTCTCGTGCTGATATATTTCATAAGTCTTATCCTTTTTATTTCTGGAAAATTGGTGAAGTTATTCATAATATTTATATTATTAAATGAATAGAAGTTTATTTTTTTTCTTTGTGAATCAATAATGCAAAGAACGAGTCTTAAGCATTTTTATTTTTGAGATATAAACGTCAAATTTACACAGAAAAGCTGTTGCAATTGAAGAATTTCCCTCTATTCTCCACTTATTTAAATTTTACAGTGTGTCTCCACATATGTATCTTCCTGAATATAAAATATATAGAATAATAGTTATTGAAGATTTTTTTGTAAAATTCAATTGTTCATGGTTATTTGATGCTTTTATATTTTGTAACAATTAAATATGCTAAAATGAATGTTGATCTGCTACAGCTTAAGATTCACGTTGAAAGATTTAGAAGGTAATTTTATGGCATTCCGTGCGTAAATGTATGTTTTGAATAATCTTTATTTAGCTTAATTTATTGCTTTTTATACGACTGGGTATTATATTTATACTATACGGCGTGGGAATCTAAAGTTCATCTATAAACAGCATAAAGCATCTCACCAAATGGTGTGAAGCAAGCTTTAAGCCGTCCATTTTAAATAGAAAAAATAATTGAATAGCTTTGAATTATTTGCTTTTAATTTTTCCTATTACCTATCCGATTATTGCGGTAAATATGGTCATAACAGATTCTAGTTAAAAATCCAAAATTTGAAGCTCTTACTATCAAAAAACTTTTAGAATAATGGATTAAAATATTTTCTCAAATTTTTCTGCAGTGGCAGATCCACTTTTTGCTTCATGAGTTAAGTTTAGTGCATAGAAAGCCATTATATTGATAACTTTTCTTATTCCATTAGAGAAATAGTTTCTCATTAAAAACCATTTTTCAAATGATTAACATGGACAGTTACAACTTGTAAAAGAACAAGAGAGATGGCTATTAGAGTATTTAGTACGTAATATTTCAGTACTTTAATCATAATTTACATAAAATACTTTATAATATTAAATATATATATTGTAAATTTATATTTTGTTTTTGGGATGTAAGATATATAATTTATATTTATAATAAGATAAATATAAGCTTCATTATGTAATAATTTTATAATAATTAATAAAACATAATGAAGCTATTTGTATATTATATTGAATTATCTAAATATCAATACTAAGTCCTTTATCCAACTTATTAGAGATCCGATAAAACTTATTGCATATCCAGCAACTAATAATCCCACTCCTATAGTTGTAGGATCAACGACTTTTTCAACTTTTCCTTCGCTAACTGTTTCATAACTTACAGATGGGAAATAAAAAGCAGTTCTAGAAACTGCATCAGATTTTATATTCTTTGCTTTTTCCATTAGGGAAACAGAAAATTCCTCTTTTGGAGCATCTTTTCTTGAATAATTTGCATTAACATTTACGATTTGTGAAAGAAAAAAAGTGCTCGCTATAAAAATGCTGAAGACATAAGTTTTAAATATATTTATCATAATTTTCCCTCAAATATTTTTAATTTTGATATGTAAGAATACATACAATATATTCATATAACGTAATTTATATTAATAATATATACAACATTACGTATTTTTAGTAAATATTAAAAATACATATAAAAATCTATTTATAATTTTTTATAAAAATTATTGTAAATAAGTAACAGTAGTAATAAAATTAATTAAATTTTTTATGATTTTAATCTATAAAATATACGTTTACTAATAAGTTAATAATAAAAACATAAAAATTGGATATTTTAATGAAAAAATTATTAACAAATTTAATTCAAATATGAAGGCAAGCGCTGAAATTTTATTCACTGTATGATATAATGCTATTTTTTATTTCAGCTTAGTTATATCTACGTTTATGTTATAGATACTAAAAAATGTACAGTTCTTTCATAGTGTGAAGTAAAGCTCGAGTTGGATAGGGATAAATGATATTATCTTTAATGTGTTTTTCACCAATGTAAGTAGAATTATCACAGTGCAAGACAGTGTATCGAAGAATATCACTTAAGCTACATTTATAGGTGCTGAAAGATCAACATTGGATAATGTTTTTCAACATTTTCTTCTATCCAAACTGAAATGCCACTTTTATTTTTTAGAAAAGGTATTTTTTCGTAAAGTTAGCTTACTTTCTGAGAGATCTGTTTTCATTAATTATTTTAAAAGTCTATTTATTGTTTTCAAAAAATTTTGAGCAGCTGCTAGTATCACTTTATGCTGTTCAATATTATTATATGCCTCATATTTACATGTTTTTTTTAAGAAACCTTTCTCAAGATATTCAAGCCTGTTATATAATGATACGCATGAGTGGTATCAGGAAAAGCCTCATAATATAAAATTCATAGGGTATTACCATCTTGATAGTTATACTTGACGGTTATAAAGGCAAAAGCTGTGATACTATCATACAATTTTCTTGTTCTTAATATTATTACAGTTTTTGGTACTTAAGATAATATATAAAAGGATATTTTTATTCCTATTCTTAATTGATTCAACATAGCTAGATTTGAAATGAGAGAGTTCTGGGATATTCAGTTTTTTTGTTTAATTTAAATAACGCTAGATTATCATTATGAATCAAGATATCGCTTATCAGTTTCTTGATATGGAATGTTTCTATATAGTTGCGTCTTTTGTTAGGATGTATTTTCTTTGTCTTTTGTAACTTCAGAGAGGGCATATTAATTGATGTTGTTAAAATCTTATTTAAGCAGTATGTAAATAAACCTTTAATAATTTTACTATGTTTGAATTGATGCGGTATGGGTTCTCGTACAGCAAAGGTGTTCTTGTTGTTTTCAAAGAATTCCTGTGTTCTATAGGTTCAACGAATTTTAATGTATTGCTCTATGATCAATACGCCCATACCATAAATTTTACTATGGCGTGTGATTTTTTGATCAGATGAAGGAAGCATAGTACTTTTCACATCTTATCAAACAAAGCATCGTAATATTTCTTTCTTGATAAATCTGATAATTTATTATGATGGATTGCTGAAGTTGGGGGTAGAATATCGGATTTGAGCTGGATAAACAGGATCTCTATGCGTTTGCATCTCCGCTTTTTATTTTTTTAAAGTATGTGCAAAGGTTAGTTGACTTCTGCTTGCTCAGAGAGGTGCCATATTTTTCTCTTTCCCATTGAAATGTAATTTATTTATATCGTGAATCACGCATTTATTGAAATTATTACAAGAGGGGAGGAGTAAGAAGGAGAGGACATTTTGGTAAAAATGTCCGTTTATAAAAAGATTTATTCAAGAGATTTTTTTTAGGATAAATCTCGCCATACAGCCATTGCTTTTAAGACTTCTTCTAAATGAGCATGTTTTGCGATAACTGTTTCTGCACCAGCTTCTGCAAGTGCATTAGAGTGTCCGAGATAGCTGTGTGATCCTCCCGTAAATCCGATGACACGCATACCTGCTGCTATGGCAGCATGTACACCATGAAGTGAATCTTCTATAACGATAGTATTTCGGGGCTCCACCTGTAATTGTTTTGCGGCAAAAAGGAAAACATCAGGGGCAGGTTTCGTTTTTTTTGTTCCAACTTCAGGTGCAGAAAATATTTTACCTTCAAAAAGATCATAGAGATCAACAATGGTAAGCATCTCTTTTATATCTAAGCTCTTTGCATTAGAGCAGATACAGTATGGATAGTGTGTTTGAATAATTTCTACAGCTTCTCTTACATCATCAATAGCACGTAATTCAGTCTTTATTTGTGTACGAAAAATATTTGACATCTGATCTATGAGATGGACAGAAATTGGTTTTTCTGTTTCTTGTTCAACTTGTTTAAGAATATCGTAGAAGATAAGCCCTGAAAAACGTTCACTCAGTTCTTCGGGTGATATTTCATATCCCGTTTTTTTTAGCAATTGAGATCCAATTTTTGCTGCAAGGTATTCAGAGTCAACTAAAACTCCGTCACAATCAAAGATAATAAGATCTATCTGAGGCATAAGATATTCCTTTACATGTTATATTGTATGGATAACTTTCATAAAAGCGACATTGAGAAGATCTTATTTCATAAAAATATGCTTTGAAAAAGATTCTTGTTTATTTTACGAAATAAAAGGTATGGAAACAGCTTATTGAAAAAAAGAAAATAAGGATTCCTTCATATGAAAGTTTTTTACTTCAAAAAAAACAAAAATGAAGATCAATTTTTAAGGAATTTTAACGATACGTTTACTCTATTTTGTAAATATGGATTGATAATGCGGGCCTATAAACGCTTTTGGTTGATTATAGGGCAAATTCAGTTCATTTTGTTGGGTTTTTCATGACAGTTATTCAGCTTCAAAAAGATTTCGTTCGTACCTCTTCGCAGATGCCATGGCGCAATAAAATTTTTAAAGGAGATTGTGTTTCCGTTCTAGAAAAACTTCCAAAACATTCCGTTGATATGATTTTTGCAGATCCACCCTATAATTTGCAATTGAATGGTGCTTTATACCGTCCAGATCATTCGCTTGTTGATGCGGTTGATGATGCATGGGATCAATTTGAGAGTTTTGCTGCTTATGATGCTTTTACCCGTGCGTGGTTGCTTGCTTGCCGTCGTGTGTTAAAACCCAATGGAACACTTTGGGTTATCGGATCTTACCATAATATTTTTCGAGTTGGTACAGCATTACAGGATTTAGGTTTTTGGATACTTAATGATATTATTTGGCGTAAAAATAATCCGATGCCTAATTTCCGAGGGCGCCGTTTTCAAAATGCTCATGAGACGCTTATTTGGGCTACGCGAGATCAAAAAGATAAAAAGTACACATTTAATTATGATGCCTTAAAAGCGGCAAATGAAGATCTACAAATGCGTTCAGATTGGCTTTTTCCCCTCTGCACTGGAGCTGAACGTTTAAAGGATGATGCAGGACGTAAATTACATCCAACACAAAAACCACAAGCATTGTTAGCGCGTATTATTATGGCTTCTAGTAAACCTGGTGATGTTATTCTTGATCCATTTTTTGGTTCTGGAACAACAGGTGCTGTTGCCAAGCTTTTAGGGCGTGATTTTGTTGGGATAGAACGCGAGCAAGATTATATTGATGCTGCATGTGAGAGAATTGCGGCGGTTAAAACTTTAGAACAACCAGAACTGGCGATTTTGGATAGAAAAAAAGCGGAACCGCGCGTAGCATTCAACAGTTTGCTTGAAGCAGGTTTACTCTATCCTGGAGAAGTTCTTTATGATCGGAAGAAGAAAGTATCTGCTATTGTCAGAGCTGATGGTACGATCATGCATGGTGGCGAAGCGGGCTCAATTCATGCAATGGGAAGAAAAGCACAAGATTCTCAGAGTTGTAACGGTTGGAACTTTTGGTATTATGAGGAAAATGGACGATTGAAGTCCATAGATCATTTAAGAATGATCATACGTTCACAAATGTTAAAAACGGGTATTTTATGAAGGGATAACGATAAAGCCATTGAGCACCTTCATTTTTACGTTTGTGAAAAAGCAAGTTGGCGCCATTATTATATTTGCCAGCCCCTAATGTTATGACAGATCTTGCATTCAGACGATTCATAAGAACCATTTTTAGTTCTTTCTTCTATAGTTTTTACTCACATGCTAGCCCCGCTTGTAAAGTGCAAGCAAAAGGGTTTGTTTGAGTCAATATAAACAGATTTGAAATGAAAGAATTTTGTGTTATTAGATCTTCTCATTCAACATACAGAACAGTGAATTATAATTATAAATCAATATCTTGATGTTTTTCCTAAAGAGAACCTGTGCTTTTGTTGTTGCTTATAAAAATCAACATTCAAATCTAACTCAACAGCATGTTAGAGACAAATATTAAGGCAGTTCAGTGCTTTTTTGCTGTTGCAACTTTTGTATGTCAAATGGGAGAAAGGATATTGCGTATATCTATTTATGAAATCTTTGAAATGGAAAGGTGGCCTAATTGGAGAAGAATATAAATTTTTAAGAGGTAGAAATCACTTTTCCTTTTAATTCAGTGTTACAATTTTCAAAAGCATCTAAAGCAATGTATTTTTAATAATGAAGATTGCGTATTGACTCACACTTTTGTTTCTCACGTTCTTAATGGGAGAATAGCCTCTTACATAAAACAGAACGCTGCTGAGTTGCACATTTGTGTGCTTTCTTTTAAAGAAACGTATTTCAACGTACCTAAACCCATTTCATGATAATACCTATGAATGGTATAATGGTAAACTCTCTGTATGCTATCAACTTTACACTTATAAATCAATATATTGG
This sequence comes from Bartonella fuyuanensis, assembly GCF_014197255.1. Taxonomy (GTDB): domain Bacteria; phylum Pseudomonadota; class Alphaproteobacteria; order Rhizobiales; family Rhizobiaceae; genus Bartonella; species Bartonella fuyuanensis. The sequence goes on from NZ_JACIFE010000009.1 coordinate 21,671, forward strand.
TTTATAATGGTAATTCGCTATTTATTATGTTGAATGAAAGTCTCAAATATCATAAAATCCACTCATTTTAACTTTTTTATAATGAAACAATCAAAATCATTTACTTGTAAATAATATTGATGTCTGGAGTAAAACAATTGAAGAAAGCAATAAAAATTCCTATAATGAACACTTTCAAATACTAAGAAGTTTCAGGCAATATCAGGGGAGAACAAATAATATGGTGGTGCTGGTTTTCTCCTTCATAAGTGGAAAAATGATAGCGCACAGTGGGGTTTATAAACTCTAGGGGAGGGCTTTATAAACTAACGGAGAGTTTTACATATCTCCGTTTCACAAACCGACATGGAATGGAGTTTGTATTGAGAAACATTTCGTCAAAACAGCATGTAAATGTGCAAAACAAATACATTTTTTAGAGTGTTCTGCGTTGCGTGAGGAGTCCATAGCCTTTATTAAAAGAATAAATGTATAAATTAACTACATCACAGAACGCTATTCTCTATCAAAAATCTCATCGATCCTGAAAATATCTTAACATTATACCTTGTTCTATCTTGCTTTACCTTTTCTCTCATAAACCTTTTAAAAATACACTCTATCGTGTAATCTAGCTTATAATGCCTAGAAATTTTTATTTTCTTTAAGGAAAAAATAAAATACCATGTTAAGTTTATTTCAGCAGTAAAGATACAACAAAAAATACTAACCCATTACATCCTTTTCGTTGCTATTGCCGCTTGTGCTGCTGCTAAGCGAGCGATTGGTACCCGAAAAGGAGAACATGAAACATAATCCAAGTTATTTTCTTCACAAAAAGCAATAGAGGTAGGATCACCTCCATGTTCACCACAAATTCCCAATTTTATTTTTTTGCGCTTTGAACGTCCACGTTGTGCTGCAATGGTAATAAGTTCTCCTATTCCATCACGGTCAATAGAGATGAAAGGATCTAACTCTAAAAGGCCTTTTTGAAAATAGGTTGCTAAAAAAGGAGTAGCATCATCACGGGAAATTCCAAAAGTGGTTTGTGTCAAATCATTTGTTCCAAATGAGAAAAATTCCGCAGTTTCAGCAATTTCATCCGCTCGAAGTGCTGCCCTTGGAAGCTCAATCATCGTTCCAACCATATATTGAATAATGCTTCCCTTTTCCTTCATTACTTCCTCAGCAATCTGATCAATACGCGCTTTTACGAAATCGAGTTCAGATTTAAGTGCAATAAGTGGTACCATAATTTCAAGCATGACAGGAGAGCCAGATTTTTGGGCTGTTTCTGCTGCTGCTTCAAAAATCGCCCGCGCTTGCATTTCAGCAATTTCAGGATAAGTAATGGCTAAGCGGCATCCTCTTAACCCAAGCATAGGATTAAATTCGTGCAATTGCTGCACACGTTCAGAAAGCACTTCAGTAGAAACTCCCATAGCTTTGGCAACGTCAAGAATTTCTGCATCAGTTTTTGGTAGAAATTCATGAAGTGGAGGATCTAACAAGCGAATGGTAACAGGTAAACCACACATAATTTCAAATAATTCAGCAAAATCTAAACGTTGCATTGGCAAAAGTTTATTCAGTGCTTTACGACGACCATTTTCATCATGACTTAAAATCATTTCACGCATGGCAACAATACGTTCACCAGAAAAAAACATATGCTCGGTACGGCAAAGACCAATACCTTCAGCTCCAAAAGAACGTCCCAGACGTGCATCAGATGGTGTCTCAGCATTGGTGCGAACTCTTATACGTCGCATCCCATCAGCCCATTCCATTAATTTTTCAAAGTCTTCGCAAAGCTCAGGCTGCAACATTGCAACTTCCCCTTTGAAAATTTCCCCACTTCCACCATCAATTGTGATAACATCACCTTTTTTTAAGCTTTCTCCTGAAGCAAACAGCGTATTTGTGTTGTAATCAATCCGCACACTTCCAGCACCAGAAATACATGGCTTTCCCATTCCCCGTGCAACAACAGCAGCGTGGCTTGTCATGCCTCCACGCGTTGTTAAAATTCCTTCTGCAGCGTGCATCCCATGAATATCTTCTGGGCTTGTTTCTACACGTACCAAAATAACTTTGCGACCTTCTGCTGATGCAGTTTCTGCCTCTTCTGAAGTAAAGATAATTTCACCAGTTGCCGCTCCAGGAGAAGCAGGCAAACCACATCCTATAACAAAACGCTCTGCTTTGGGATCAAGTGTTGGATGTAAAAGTTGGTCAAGTGACTTTGCATCAACACGCATCACAGCTTCCTCACGGCTTATTAATCCTTCATCAACCATTTCAATTGCCATCTTGAGAGCTGCACGAGCTGTACGTTTTCCTGAACGAGTTTGCAGCATCCATAATTTACCTTTTTCAATAGTAAATTCGAGATCTTGCATATCCCGATAATGTTGCTCAAGTTTCTGTGCAATCTGGCATAATTTCAAAAAAGCTTCAGGCATAATTTTTTCTAAAGACGGCTTATTTGAACCAGCAACAATACGCGCATTTTCTGTAATATTTTGAGGTGTTCGAATACCTGCTACAACATCTTCCCCTTGCGCATTAACTAAAAATTCACCGTAAAGTTCTTTTTTTCCTGTCGATGGATTACGTGTAAAAGCAACACCTGTTGCCGAATCTTCACCCATGTTGCCAAAAACCATAGCTTGCACATTAACTGCCGTTCCCCAACTTTCAGGAATGCTATGTAAATGGCGATAAGTAACTGCACGGGCTGTCATCCAACTTGAAAAAACAGCTCCAATCGCTCCCCATAATTGCTGTTCAGGATCTTGTGGAAAAGGGGTTTCTAATTTTTCTTCAACATATGCTTTATAAGCAGTAATGACATTTTTCCAATCATCGGCTGTCATTTCTGTATCAATAGTGTAACCATTACGTACTTTTTCCTCATCAAGAATCTCTTCAAAATACGAATGATCTAATCCCAAAACAACGTTAGAATACATTTGAATAAAACGCCGATAACTATCATAAGCAAAACGTTCATTATTAGCTTGTAAAGCAATGGCTTTTACAGTCTCATCATTCATGCCAAGGTTAAGCACTGTATCCATCATCCCGGGCATAGAGGTTCTTGCACCTGAACGAACAGAAAGCAAAAGAGGATTTTGCTCATTACCAAATTCACGTCCTGTTTGTTCACTAACGCGTTTTAGCGCTTGCTTAACAGATTCCTGTAGCTCTTCTGGATATGATTTGTCATGTGCATAATAAAAATTACAAACTTCTGTTGTCAGAGTAAACCCGGGTGGTACGGGCAAACCAAGATTACTCATTTCTGCTAAATTAGCGCCTTTCCCTCCGAGAAGATTCCGCTCGCTTGCACTTCCTTCTGCATTTTTATCGCCAAAATTATAAACCCACTTTTTCATTGTACAAATCCTCCCATCTCACCATTAAAACATCACTCAATCTAGGATCACTAGAAACAATGATTTGATTCAAAATCGGTTAACCAAAAAATATCGCTTCATAAATGTATAATCCAATCTTCCCTCAAAGATAATGACTCCCAATATCACTATCCATCTTTTGAAAGATTAAGATTCAGTTTTTAAGAAAACTATCAATCACTGAAAAAAAGTCTTCTATTTTCATGGCACCTTCATATTTATTACCATTGATAAAGAAAGTAGGTGTTGCTGTAACACCAAGTTCTTTACCACGTTCAAAAGATGCATTCACTTCATCTAAAATAGTCTGATTTTTCAAACACGCAGTAAAACTCTCATCTGTAAAACCCGCCAGTAAGCTAATTTTTTTCAATGGTGTCAGAGCATCTTTTTTCCAAACCCACTCATTTTGTTTTTGAAATAAAACTTCTATCAAAGGAAAATAACGATCTTCTGGTGCACAGCGCGCTAACATGAAGCCTGCTGTTGCTCGAGGATCAAAAGCATAATCACGGAAAATCAGTTTTACTTTTCCTGTTTTGATATATTTTTTGCGAATTTGAGGAAGGATATCATTATAAAAATACGCACAATGAACACATGTTAACGAAGCATACTCAATAATGACGACTGGTGCATCCGCTTTTCCCTCAAAGCGATCTTTTACTTTACCCGATTGAAGAAGTTCAGCTAGATCAACCGTTACAACTGGCTTTAGACCAAGAGCTAAAGAAACTGTTACACTGTTTTGTACAATCGTTATGAAGAGAAAAATTACCCCAAAAGATAAAAAAGAACGAAATTTTAACATAAATAATACTTTTCTGTTGTTATTAAACGAATAGGAATTCAATGCTTTCTCATATATTAAAAAATATACAAAATATCTTGCTATTTATTATTTTTTTCCGAGAAAATGCAACAGCCAAGTTCATAAAGTGATTGGCGTAAGTTTTTATCTTCAATTCCTCCAAGCATCTTTCCCATGTATTTTTTGTCCTGTTTACTCAAAGCCGACTTTAGAGGCAAATGTTTTGTAAAAACCGACAAATTTCTTTGCTCAATCTTAATGCGATCGATGGCAATATAGCCAAAAAATCCATTAATTCTATGAAGTAATTCCTCTGTTTCATGCATCAATTTTAACGCAGAAAATCCTTCACATGCTACAACAAGTGTTGCTGGTTGAAAAACTTCATTCTGATCTCTACGATGTTTCCAAATAATTTTAAGCGGTATTGTATGTTTACTGATATCACCGCCGACAATTTGTGGCCAATGCTCTATAAGCTCTACATTTAACCCTGTCCGTTTTCGTAAAACTGGATCAAGTATTTTAAATATCGTCTCAGAAAGAGAATAAAAAGAATGTTTTTTAAGTTTTTTCCTCATTTTTAGATCATTATTCAACCGGTAATTCAATTACAATCACTTGTTTCATTTAAAAAGCGATAGCTTTCCTAATTTATAAAATATCAACAAAATAGAAACGCTCTCTTCACTAGTGTCTCAACAAGATCAATATGAAAGAGCAAAAATATGAATAATAAAATAAATATTTTTCCTTTGCATTTTAGATCTCCTTATGCTTGAAAATAACCATGTATGAAGTTTCTTCGCACCTCCTTTCTTGGTACGATCAAAATCATAGAAATCTTCCATGGCGGATTACCCCTGAAGAGCAAAAACAAGGTATCCGCCCTGATCCTTATCAAGTTTGGCTTTCTGAAATCATGCTCCAACAAACAACCGTTGAAACAGTTAAGCCTTATTTTAAAAAGTTTTTGAAACTTTGGCCTAATCTTTCTTCTTTAGAAATAGCTTCACAAGATGATATTATGAAAGCATGGGCTGGACTTGGTTACTATTCACGCGCACGTAATCTTAAAAAGTGTGCAAGACAACTTGTTGAAGACTATGCAGGCCAATTTCCACAATCTGTAAAAGTATTGCGAACTCTAGCCGGTATTGGAGATTATACTGCTTCAGCCATTGCTGCAATTGCTTTTAACTGCCCTGTTGCAGTAGTTGATGGTAATGTCGAACGTGTGGTAGCACGCCTTTTTGCTATTGATTCAATCTTACCAAAAGCCAAAGCTGAAATTAAAGAAAAAACACAAAAAATTACTTCTTTAAACCGTCCTGGTGACTTTGCTCAAGCAATGATGGATTTAGGAGCAACAATTTGTACCCCACGCAAACCATCTTGTTATATTTGCCCTCTTCAAAGCTTATGCAAAGCAGCAAAGATGCAAAAAATGGAATCTTTTCCAGTTAAATCTCCTAAAAAAGAACGCCCTTCAAAGATAGGTATTGCTTTCGTAGTTCTTAATAAAAATAAACAAATTTATTTGGAAAAACGACAAGAAAAAAAACTCCTTGGTGGAATGACCCAAATTCCTAACAATATTGGTATAAACAATGAAAATGGACTCCAAAATGCACCCTTTATTGCCAATTGGCAATTCAAAGGGCAAATTACGCATGTTTTTACTCACTTTTCTCTAAAACTCGATGTTTACTATACTGAGGATATCCATGAAATGAATTGTGAAAATGGTTGGTGGTGTAACATTCAACACCTTGCTGAAGAAGCGCTACCTACTGTTATGAAAAAAGCCATTTCCGTAGCACTTCCTAGTTCTTTCAGATTGAAATAACCCTCCTGATTCGTAAAAATATTTGCTAACGGAGATTTTTATATTCCTAGCGACCATTTCTTAAGCTTAAAAAATTAAGGACGTGAAATAACCAATTTTTTTACAGATAAAAATTAAAAAAGGATAGAAAGGCTTAGAAATTTTAGATTTAAATTTTAAGCTCTGTCCTTTGCTTGTTCAGATATAGATATCATATTACCTCAAAAAAGGTACTTGATTATTAATTTGTGAACGAATCTTTTAATTCTGATATTCAGTTTCATATAAGGTGTATTGATTGATAATTTACTGTTTTGGAATTTAAATTAAGAATATACAGTGAAAATTTCTCGTTTTAATTTCTGATACAAGAAACATAAAAATACTCGCTTACTGGTTACAAGCGAGATGAGTATGTAGATAAAAAAACTTTTAGAAAAAGCATAAAATACTCTCTTGTCTATCTCAATTAAGATCAGATATCATCGGTGATTGGTAGAATAAAGCAATCAGTTTATTTCAAACAATATATTGATTTATAAAGATAACCTAGCGTTATTCATATTGAATTAGACTATCAAATATCGTGAGATTTTCTCATTTTAAATCTGTGTCTTGAATCAAACAAATCCATTTGCTTGCATGTCACAAATGGGGCTGACGGATGGATAAAAACTGTATAAGAGAGGGATAAAAATGGTTCTTATGAATCGTCTTAATGCAAAATCTGTCGCAACATTAGAGGGAAAATATAATGATGGTATCGGCTTGCTTTCTTCACAAACATAAAAATGGCGGTGTTCAATGGCTTTATCGTTATATCATTCATTTTATGGTCGATGCCGTAAAATGGGATTGGGAGTCTTAAGCGATATCTCTTTAAAACAAGCCTGTGAAATAACACCATTCAGTTACAAATTCTCCGATAATAGATTGGAACGAAGTGCTGCCTTTTTATAAAACACTTTGCCAAACAACAACCATAATCCAACTGACTTTATGTTTTCTTATTTTTACAGGTGTTCGCACAAATCCTTAGTTTCATATTAATAAAGTGCAAGTTGAGGAGGATATATAGACAATTTTTGGCTTGAGAATATGAAAGGAAAGCGTGATGCTATAACAGAATTTCGTAGCCCCTTATCATTTGAAGCTTTAAAGATTCTGTAGTAAGTGCATCTGCTATCTTGAATAGTTTCCTTTTTTCTGTAATTGACCGTGGTCCCTTTGCTACCAACTGTATGGCTGATGAAATGTGCAGGAAAACTGTTCTGATTGATTTCATATAAAGTCTTAAGCTGGAGAAATATTTTTGTACTCAGGGAAGGCATTAAACAATGCAAATTAAAATACTATTATAAATCAAGAGATTTTTTATAATATAGATGATTAGCTTCAATTTAATAAACCAATTTCACGCATTTTCATTAAAATTGTGTGGTTAATTTTACCTGTTACAGGAAGCTCAAACATTTTTTGAAATTGCTTTAAGGCTTCTATTGTCTTTTGATCTTCTATTCCTGTGATAATGACCTCTTCATTACCAAAAATATGTAAAGCTTTTTGAACCTGTCTAATATCTTCAACAGAGGGCTTTAAAATGGATTTCTTTGAGTGTGTTATATTTCTTGTTGTTTTATTTGCCATTTCTATTTCGCTCTGCTGAATTAATATCGCAATTTCATCTGTTGTGGGATTGGAGAAAACATTGTTTTGCATTTTCTGAGCAGTTTGTTGTTTCCATAAAGCAATAGCACGGCGTGTTCTAGGTCCTTCCAGCCCATCTAAAGGTCCATCATAGAATCCTAATTTTGCTAATTCTTTTTGCTTTTCCAGTATGCTTGCTGATTTAGGGGGAAAAGGTGAGTTGGTATGGTGATGACTTTGAGAATGTACTGAAGTCACACGAGAAAGTTCTTGTGATTTTGCTTTTTTTTCGGATAAAGTCGAGCTCTCTCTTATACTTTGAGTGGAGGAAAACTTCATTTGAGTTGGAATATTTTGATGTATTGTCATTTGCGAAAATAAAGCATTAAATGAAACAAACAAAAAACTAATGCTAAAAAGAAGAGAGCCAACAAAGAATAAAGTATTTTTTCGTATGTAGAAATAAAGAGTTTTTGCTATCCAAAAAATAAAATGAAAGATCATTAAAAGAAATATGATAATGATACTACTATAGTATTTACGCTGTTTTACAGTTTTTTTTCGGGATATCTTTCGTTTTTTTATCATTACTTTTTCAGTTAGTTTTTTTTACAAAGAAACGAATGTAAATTAGTTCTTAATTTTAGATAAAGAGAAATGCATTTACATGATTGTTTTTTCCTTTCAAAAGTCTAAAACAAGCAAATCTATTATACCAATTTATAAATTGATAAATCAATAAGCGCTTTTATAAGCTTTTATTAATTCCATATTTTATAAATCTTTAATATGTATAAAGGGAGCATTAAATGATTAATGTTCAAGACCATTTAAGTGTTTGCAAACTATATTATCACTTATTAACCATCTAAACAATAATACTACATCATGCTTTATTTTTTGCGCATATATTTACCTATTATTTTCAGTAAAGTCGAGAATATTTTCTAGAATGCTCGAAAGAGGTTAGTCATCATATATTCTATATAATTTATGTATATAAGGTTACTTTTCTGTAAATGGTTTGATGGGAATAATTATCTCTTAATGTTATTATATTTTGATATAAATGTCTTCTAATTATATTTAATTATGTTCATAAGTATCAACTAAATTGACATTTAATATATTATAGGAAAAATTTTGTCTTGAAATGAAATCATAAGAGCTTCATCTATTTTTTAATATTTTTATCTACATCTTGATCGTTTTCATGACATGCCAGTAAAATTTTATAGACAATATAGTTAAAATAATAAAAACTAATTGTATTTAGCCTTTTCAGCCAAGTTTAGAATGATAAATTATCCTTTAAAATAAATATGGACACAATATGGAAAAGAAATTGGTTTGTGTGTTTAATCTTTATCCTATGGCGACACTTTACTTGTGGAATAGAAGACGATAAATGTGCGTTGTACATTTTCTAGCCTCTTTACATCATCATGATTATGTTTCTTATTTTTGTATAATTTTAATGTTACTTTTTTCCGAGCAGATAACATATCCCATTTTTATACAACTGTGTTGTATCAGATTTATAAAATAGTCAATGATCTAGGTTCAATTTATAAAAAGTTCATTTTATAAATTTTTTATAAAGAAGCAGTATATAAAATATTCCTTTATTGTATTTCCCCCACTGCAGTACATTGATTGCCTATGATACGTTTTTTAATCAAATTGTCATTTTTTTTGTTTTTTGTTTTTGTTATTAGTTCATTTTTTGTAACAAATCCAAGCAGTAACTATTTTTCTGGCGAAAAAAATAATGAAACAACAACGAGCGATGTGATGATTGCTTTTAAGGAAGCTTTACATGACTTAGGAACATTTTGTGATCGTAATATAGAAACCTGTAAAGTAGGAAAGTCCTTTTTTAGTTTACTTGGAGAACGTGCATATTACGGTGCAAGAGCTGTTTATAAATATTTGGGCAACATATTAGGTAACAAAAATAATACAGAAACCTCTCTTAATATTTCTCGCAAAATGGAAATACAGGAGCCCTTACAAAACTCTACAATTTTAGCTTGAAATAAGAATTTTAAACATTCTTAATGTTTATGTTAGGAAAATGAAAGTTTATCTATCAATAAGTATATTTAATATGATTATTAAAACGAAACAGGATTGAGATGATGGCGGAAACGATCGATAATATTATAGAAAACTTTTCGCTTTTAGATAATTGGGAAGATCGTTATCGTTACGTAATTGAGCTTGGCCATGAATTATCGCCTTTTCCAGAAAAAGCTCGAAATGATGCCCACAAAGTTCGTGGCTGTATTAGTCAAGTGTGGCTTTTATCTTCACGTAATAATTCAGAAGATCCAATATTAACGTTTCAAGGTGATTCTGATTCTCACATTGTGCGTGGACTCATTTATATTCTTCTTGCTTTTTATTCAGGCAAAAAAGCCTCTGAAATTCGCAATACCGATGCTCAATATCTCTTTGAAAAACTTGGATTAAACGAAAACCTTACACCACAAAGATCAAATGGTTTGAAATCAATGATTAAACGGATTCACGACGAAAGTTACATATAATTCTCTTTTTAGAAAGATTGACCACACAAGCTTTATAGAAAACATATACACTAAAAAATCAACGTTATATATAAGACTATTTTTCAGCAAAACATGATTATTTATTTTTTTTCCGTTTGCTTTTGCGTCCCAGTCCCATTTCTTTAGCTAAAGCTGACCGTGTTTTTGCATAATTAGGTGCTACCATAGGATAAGAACTGTCCAACTGCCATTTTTCACGATATTCCTCTGGCAACATTCCATAATGTGTCATAAGATGACGCTTTAAAGATTTAAATTTCTTTCCATCTTCAAGGCAAATAAGATAATCAGGGAATACTGAACGCTTTGGATTAACAGCAGGTCTTTGTTTTTCAACTTCAACTTCTGTTAACTCTAGATTTCCTGCTTTACGAAAAGCAGCATGGACATCAGCAATTAAACTTGGCACTTCAGTCGGTCGAATAGAATTATTACTTACGTAGGCAGCAACAATATCAGCAACTAATGTAATAACTAAATTGCTTTCAGTCTCTAAGACTGGACGATGTTCCATTCTTGTTTCCTTTAATTAAAATCGAGTAATTCAAAATCGAGATCGTAGTGCATATACTCATGATATAAAGATTTCATGCACATGGGTTTCATATTGTACAAAAATCTTTTTTGTCAATTAAATTATTCTATAAAATTGCCAAAACACAAAAAAATCAAATAAATACCTATTTTTTGTCATAATATTCAATAAGAAAAAAGAAATTCTTACATGTTAAAAGATAGTTTTATTCTATAAACTATTCTACATAACATACAATACATTGAAAATATAGTTACGTAAAGTATAACTTTAAATCTTATCTTAAGAATATAAAAATAGGAAATATTAAGTATATAAAGTATAGTATATAAATTTAATATTTTTAAATAAATTTTAAAATTATTTTTATATTTTATAATTTATAAATTTTAATAATAAAAATATTTACATATTATATATAATAATTTACAATTATTTATTAAATGTGACATGTAATATTTTTATTTTCATGATATAATGATAAAAATTTATATATATTTATACTGTTTTAAAAAATCAGTTATTTTTCTTATAATTTAATTATCTTACCAATAACTTCTATTATAAAAGTGGTATTATCTGTCTAAAAAACAATAGCTGTGATATGTAATGAACAGAAAGATGTTCATTGTAAAATTATCATCGCACCATTTTTAAAAATGAGTAGAGCATATAAATTTTTGCACTTGCATCCATAATTATGATTCTAAACATATAAAGGAAGCTATTAACATTAACATATTTTAATATAGGATTGTGTATGACTCGCCCTTTTATAATTCCTCCGAAAGCATCTAGAATCACTCATAAGGAAATATATCACGGTATTTTTCGTGATGATCCCTATCATTGGTTACGTGCGTCTAATTGGCAAGATGTGTTGAAAAATCCTAACTGTCTTGATTCAAAGATTCGATATCATCTCGAAAAAGAAAACGCTTATCAAGCGGCCCAAATGGCTGATACAAAACCATTACAAGATTTGCTTTTTACTGAAATGAAAAACAGGATCCAAGAGAATGATAGTTCCGTTCCTATAAAAAATGGACCTTTTGCTTACGGATTTTCTTATGTTACCGGAGGGCAACAACCACATTATTTTCGTACTCTAAGGAATGGTGAAGAAAAACATGTTTATCTTAATGGTGATCTTTTAGCTGAAGGTAAAGAATATTTCAATTTTGGTTCAGTTCAAGAATCTCCTGATCATAAATATGTTGTATGGACTTATGACGATAAAGGATCAGAATTTTATACAGCTAAAATTCGTAATTTAGAAACATTATCTGATTGTATGGATACTGTTACTGATACATCCGGACAGATTGTGTGGGATGCTCAAGCTGAGGGTTTTTTCTATACAAAAATGGATGAAAATCATCGACCTTCAGAGCTTTATTATCATCGCTTAAATACTGATCAATCGCAAGATAAGCTTATTTTTCGTGAAAATGATCCAGGTTTTTTCTTAGATGTAAGAGGCTCTAAGCTTCATGATGTTATTTATATTGATATTCATGATCATGAAACGTCAGAGATTTGGTTAATTCCTGCTGAAGTACCTCTTAGTGTTCCTCAATGTGTACGCAAACGGCAAAAAGGTGTTAAATATTCACTTACAGAAGGTGGCGATATCTTTTATATTCTTACCAATTTAGATAATGCAAAGGACTTTAAAGTTATGGTTGCTCCGTCTGCAGCTCCGCAATCAGAAAATTGGTCGGAACTTGTGCCACATCAGCTTGGACGCTTGATACTATTCCATGATGCGTATCAAGATTTTCTTATCTGGCTCGAACGCTTTGAGGGGCTTCCTCAGATAAAAATTATGGAGCGTACCACCAAAAAAATTCGTTCCATTTCTTTTCCAGAAGAGGCATATTCTTTAGAATTACAAGGTGCGGCAGAATATGATAGCCCAACTATTCGTTTTTCCTATTCATCTATGACAACACCTGATCAAGTTTTTGATTATGAAATAAAAAGCCGCAAACAAATTCTTTTAAAAACACAAATAATTCCTTCTGGTCATAATAAAGATGAATATATAACGCGACGTATTATGGTTTCTACAGATGATGGTGAGAAAATTCCCATCTCACTTTTATATCATAAAACCACTTCGCTCAATGGTAGTGCACCCTGTCTACTTTATGGTTACGGTGCTTATGGTATCTCTATTCCTGCCAGTTTCAATAGCAATGTACTTTCTTTGGTAAATAGAGGTTTTATTTATGCCATTGCCCATATTCGTGGGGGGAAGGAAAAGGGTGTTGAATGGTATGAAAAAGGAAAACATCTTTTTAAATATAACACATTTACAGATTTTATTGCTTGTGGACGCTATCTGGTCAACAATAAATTTACAGCTCATGATCGGCTTGTTGCGTATGGTGGTTCGGCAGGAGGTATGTTGATGGGTACTATTGCTAACATAGCTCCACAGGATTTTGCTGGAATTGTAGCCAATGTGCCTTTTGTTGATGTTTTAACCACGATGTTAGACGCTTCCTTACCACTAACACCCCCTGAATGGTCCGAATGGGGAAATCCTCTTGAATCACAAGAAGATTATAATCTTATAGCTTCTTATTCTCCTTATGATAATATCAGAGCGCAAAAATACCCCCCTATGCTTGTGATAGCAGGATTAACCGATCCTCGTGTAACCTATTGGGAGCCTGCAAAATGGGTAGCCAAATTGCGTGAATTTAAAACAGATGATAATGCGATTTTATTACGTATTAATATGGATTCAGGCCATGCTGGTGCGGCTGGACGTTTTTCAAAGCTAAAAGAAGCTGCCTATATCTATGCATATATTCTAAAGATAATAAGAAAAACCGCGGTTAATCTATAATACCTCTATTTTAAAGTCCCTATAATTCATTGGATTATAGGGACTTTTAGATATTTAAAAATCATTTAGTTAGCTTACAATCCACAATCTTCATAAAGTTCCAAAACATAATCCCAATTAATCAAATGATCCACGAAAGCTTCAAGATATTTTTGGCGAGCATTGCGGTAATCAATGTAATAGGAATGTTCCCATACATCAACACCTAGAATAGCTTGTGCATCATGAACCAAAGGATTCTCACCATTAGGTGTTTTCATAATTTTAAGTTTGCCATCTTTGACAACAACCCACGTCCACCCAGAACCAAATTGAGCACTAGCAGTAGCAATAAAATTAGCACGGAATTTGTCATAGCCACCTAAATCAGATTCAATAGCTTTTGCTAGTTTTTCAGGCAGTTTTTGACCACCCCCATTTTTTTTCATCCAAAGCCAAAAATGATTATGGTTGTAGCATTGCGCAGCATTATTAAACAAACCAATATTTTTTCCAAAACTTTTTTTAACAATCTCTTCAAGGCTTTCGTTTTCCAATCCTAGGTCTTTTATAAAGTTGTTGGTATTAGTAAGATAAGCAAGATGATGCTTATCATGATGATATTCAAGCGTTTCTCGTGACATGTAGGGTGAAAGAGCATCGTAATCATAAGGCAATGCAGCCAATTCAAAAGCCATTTAAAATCTCCTCGATTCGAATTATTAAGCACCCAATTTGCCATTTACAACACCTAAAAGCAAATGTTGAATGTTCATTTGTAATAATTAATTTTAGTGGCTCTACTTTTAAAAAGGAGCTTTAGAATTTTTACATCTATGAATGGGTAAAGATATTGTTACCTTTTGAATAAAAAATAAATGGAGATGGTTATCATTCCTTGTTTTTTGTGATTCAGAATGTTTTTAAAATATGACACAAGTTGTTATTAATTTTTGCAAAACTTTTCCAATCTATTGGTATGGTACATCATAGTGTTTGTCACAGAATGTTGAGGGACAATTTTCTATGCACTTAATTCTATTTCATAAACGCATAAGGTTTTCTGCTCTTTCTATTTTAATTGAGTAAAATGAGATTTGAATATACCAAGAAAAGTGAAGCAGATGCTAAGTTATTAAAAATAGAATAAACTACAAGTCTTTCATTTTATGTTCCTAGAAAATTAATAAAAGGGCAAAATAACTGATGGATAGTTGCTAATTTTGTTATAAGATGTAATTGTATTTCAGTTTTTTCTGCGAATTTGGATCGAGGCAATACTATATAAGATTCAGAAACTTTATGATAAAAAAGTAAGCTCTTTGATTTTCAGATGTTGCGTCCAGTCGCAGGAATCGCTATAAGAGGCAAAAACCTTTGAAAGGTGTGTTTTTGGGGTATAGCCAAGCGGTAAGGCACCGGTTTTTGGTACCGGCATTCCCTGGTTCGAATCCAGGTACCCCAGCCAGTGTTTAGTAAAATTAGTCAATTAGCAACTTGAGAGTGGGTTAAGACTCTTAATACTGTTTAAGGAGGTGATTCTTGTTGGATTTTGTAATCCGGAAAATGTTCCTCCGTAGCTAGAGTGACTCTAAAATGTAAGGTTTTCTTTTATTATCATTAATAAAATAATCATTTTTAGAAGTTTTTCTCTATTTCAATGAGTTTACAAAAATTATATTAGATAGTTTTTGTGCTCTATAGCAACACCAGCGGGTAATTTTTCTGATCTCACCGTCTTTATTGCGTCAGCCAGCATAACAATAATGTTAATAAGGAAATACATGTTGTTGCATAGCATGTACAATATGAGCAATATGGCCATAGGGTGCTACATAATCAATGAACCACATGTACTTTCCACTCTGCCAATCAACATTGGACAAAAGTTCTCCTTTTTCAAGCATAGATTGGTAATTTTTTTCATCTAAAAAAACTCATGTGGTAAAGGCGCAAAATTCTCCATGCTCATTTTATAAAGCTTGTGTTGCCCAGTCTATAAGGCTGGTTTTAAGTTTTGTTCAATATCCCAAATTTGCCAGCGACGGTGTAGAGGAGCTTGAAGCATTAAAACGACCATGGGGACCCCAAAGCCGTAATTGAATCTAAGAGAGATGGTGCTGGATTTTCATTTATAGACATTATCTTTTCTTTAAAGATTGTTCTAAAATTTTTGTAATAGGTTCAAAGAAATAAGGCGTCGTTTTGAAGGAATGATATCAGCTGTCATGGTTATGACAGGGATAAATTTAAGTTCTTGATGATTAAAAGTGATATGATCTTAGTCTATTTTGATTAAAACAGCATAAGCACCATTAATTTCTTGCTCATAGCGAGCTGTTGCACTTACATTTAAATTGTATTGTATATAACGCCATAGCGTTTAGGTGGAAAGGCAGAAAATTTTACGTAAACACGTTGGCCTTTTTTTTAAAACCAATATCTCGATTATTAAAAAACGTTTCAACAATGAGTCCCCTTGAGCCCCGGATAATACGCATGAGTGTTTTCCCAGCTTCTACAAAGCTACCCAACATGTGAATACTTAAATCGTCAATGCGTCTATCAACAGGTGCGTACAGTGATAAATGGTCAAGACGATATTGGCCGCTGTCAAGTTTGGCTTTTAATCTTTGCAAAGAGAGTTCTGTTTCACGAGAAAGCTGCCGATTGTGGGTGTTTTCATCAGAAATAAGACTTTGTCTTTGCTGGCGGAGTGTTTCTATTCCAGCGTTGTTTTCTTCCCAACGTCTTTTCTTGGCTAAAATTTCATGTTTTACATTTTTTTAAGTCATGTAAACGTTCTGAAATTAAAGAAAGTTGCTGATGACTTTTGTTTCCATCAGGTTTTGGGCAGCTTTGAGTTTTTCTTAGCTTAATTATGGATCATTTTGTAATTTGTCCAATTGCGCATATAGAATCGCACCGCTGTGTGCAATGCGGTCAGCCTGAGTTTTCAGTGTTTTTACTTTATCTTGTAGCGATTGAAGAGGTGCACTGATGAATTTTTCTTTATCCATTTCGTTGTATTGCTGCTGGAGGAAGAAATTTGTAAATAAGAAATCCCTTTGGTTACAAAATCCTCATCTAAAGGATCTCGTTCATTCAATGCAGTGAAAATAGCAGTGGCAATTTATACTTGCAGGGTTTGTTGGGCAATATCTGCTTGGGTACGTGCGCACTCATTTAAGGTTTCGCGTGGATCTAATTGAATAAAAAGATCGCTTTGATGAACAAATTGATATTATTTTACAAGAACTTACTCAATGTGTCTTGTCTTTTGCGCTTGCACCAGCTGGATATAGACGGTGGGAATAGTTTCTCCTTGTTTCTGTGCGAAAATCTCTTTTTTTGAGATGAAGTTACTAATTACAATAAAGGGAAATAAGACGATTAAAACAGTATCTACCATATGAAGTGTTGGCGATAAAGGATGCAAATGGGGAGCCTTATCTGCTTTTTTGCCGCCCGATCATAGAAATTTAATACGGTTGCATACTTAAGAAAAAAACGCGTTTGTGCGTAATAACGAAAACAATACGATCTTGCGAAAGCTTGTATAAATGTTCAACAATTTGTGCATTGGTCGTCTCATCCAATGCGGAAGTATGTTTATCCAAGGTAAGAAGTTGCGGCTCTATCAGAAAAAAACAAGCCAATGCTAAGCGTTGGCATTGCCCACCTGATAAAAAGCCACTTTGTTCACCTACTTGAGTATTTAGTCCTAGAGGTAATTGAGAGAACAAATCATGGGAACCACTAACATATAGTGCAGCGCTGATTTCATCTTTAGTGGCATCTGATTTGGCAAGAAGCATATTCTCAAGAATAGTTCTGGAAAAAAGGCAAGGATTTTGGGGAAAATCTGCGATTGTTTTACGAATGTTACGGATATCAAAATTCTGTAAAGATTGGTTGTTAATCAATATTTGTCCACTTGTTAAAAAATAGAGACTACAGATCAGTTGAGCGAAAGTTGATTTTCCATATCCTGGAGGACCAAGAAACATAATAAGTTTACCAGGTTGTAAACAGATATTAAGATGATTGATAATGAACTTATCACCATAAGAAAAACAGATATCTCTAGCTTCAAGATGGGGTATGGTGGTGAGTTGAAGGGATGGCTTTTCTTTTTCCCATTCTGAAGGGGAGTTCAGAATATCACCCAAGCGAAGACGAGAAATTTTTAAATGCTGCCATTCTTTCCATAATAGAAACAAGGCTTAAGATAGGAGCAGAAACATTGTCAGAAAGAAGATAAAAGGCAATAAGTTGCCCTAATGTAATCTGGTTTTGCAGTATTGCTTGAGTCCGAAACAAATATGATAAAAATAGTAAAAAGTTTACTAAAAATATGACTTAATGTTCCATTCAAGAGATGAAATTTACTGATTGTGAGGCTTTGATCTAGATTGCCGACTAAAGTTTCGTGCATACGCATCGTATGCATTGGTTTTTTACATGTGCTTTGATAGCGTCAAGATTGGTAAAGCTTTCTAATAAGGCGTGATTGATGGGCGGATTGCAGGGTAAATGCACGGCGTAGTTGATAGCGTCAAGAGGCGAAAACTAATGCTAAAGAGCTCTTTTGCAAGGGTAAAATTATAAGGACAATGAAGGTAAATTTCAGACTAATGGAAAAGAGTGTTGCGAGATGAATAATGGTAAAAAGAACCTTCAGTACAGTTGTTGCAATGGTTCTCGTTTAAAAAATATGAATTGTATCAACTTCTCCAATACACGTAAATAATTCCCCCATTTGCCAATTGCACAAAACAGACAAAGAAAGACTTAAACAGATGATTATAGCAGCGGGTAGTGGAATTGGTTTTAGTCTTAGTTACGGTGTTGGGGGATTTGTGGAAATAGGTTAAAAGTATAATGCATGCTGTTAATTTATAATATTAATAAATATTTCTATAAATGTTAGTATAATATAATTTATTATATGTTAATTTGAAATTTTATCTTTCATTATTATTTATTTTTACCAATTACAAATATAATATTATATAGATAAAACTAATTTTATATAATTATATTATTTGTATTTTTATTATAAAATGTTTTAGTTATTATTAATATTTATATATTTTAATTTATTGTAAATATAATTTTTTATGAAAAAATTCTATAAATTTAATTTAAATAATAGAATATTAAATATATAAAATTAAATTATAGTAATATTTTAATTATTACAATATATTAAATCTAGTATTTAAAAAATGTTTACTGATTACAGTTAGACAGAGTCTTTAATATCAGCATTAGCATGAAAATTTCTGTTTTTTATTTCCTATTTTTTAATCTTTTTAATTATTTCAAATATGGGCTGTTTTGATATTATTGTCTTTTGTAGAAGAATTATCAGTTTATATTTATTGAAAAATAAGCAATTTTTATGCAATAAAGCGCCTTATCTCTCTTGATTGTTATCCTTCATCTTGTGAGAGAGGAAGGGAAGCGAGTTCCGTATCAAGGGCATCCATAAAATCGATAATAAAAGCAGCATTGCTTCCCAAATCTCTTGGCAAATAGCGGGAAGCAGAACGCATATCAACAAAGGTGGTATCACCTTCATTAGTTAAGCGTATCACGATATCTGAAGTGAAACCAAGGTAAAAAGTTTTAGCTCTTGTTTCAATATAAATCTCATTTTCTTCGCCTTTGAATTCTCGCTGTGCTATAATAGGCCAATCATATGCAGCTAAAACATTAAGAACGGATTCACGAATGCGGTCAGGCGAACCATCGTAACGGCGCCCTGACATTTCTGGCCATTGTGAATTCTGTAATGTTGCTTGTTCGAACAAAACACTTTTGAGTGGTAAAGCATCACTAGGACGTATTGTGCGAAAAAAAGCTGGTGGTCTTTGTGTATCGGTAGAAACGTCGTAAAGAGCGGGTAAAGTAAACCAAAGTCCCCAAAATAATACCAATGGTGTTGCAGTTATTAACGAATAAACGATCCCTTTTAAAGCTTTCATTCCCCCTAGAGCTCCATAGATCCACAAACTATGAAGTGCTTTAAGAGCAAGAAAAAGAGAAATAATTACACAGAAATTAGAGATTCCTATTAAAATTATGAAGTCGCTTACATTAAGTACAGAAGAACGTTGTAAGATGACCGAAAATAATAAAATAAAGAAAGCTAATCCACCAAATCGAGGGGACCATACTGCTGCTCTTGAAATTAATCGAATATATTTCTTCTTCATGAATTTTTCCCCCTCAGCTGTAAACTATAAGCCAAGTTTTCTCAGAGTGCATATCTTTAAAAGTTTATGCTCATAAAAAAGTAAAGCACTTATTCTTGAGGTCAAGGACGCATAATGTCTTATAAGTTTCCAGTGATTATTTTTAGCATTTCATTGAAAAAACAGTATTTATTCTATAGTTTATCATGTCATTGATGTCGATTTTATGGGAATATTTTTAAATCAATATAAATCACTTCAAATAACAAGTTTTATGGTTGTTAGCAGCATATTTTTTTAGAACTTGACTCTTGATTTTTTCTTCTAATTGCGGAAAGTTTTTTTATCAGATCATACTTATTGAATACATAATGAGCGTCTACGATAAAGATTTCATTGTACCTTATATTGCTAATTAATTTACTGTTTTTTCTGTATACATGGGTGGTAGGTTTGTATTTCAATAAAAGATTATTGTGAGAGGATTGAAAATATTTTCTATCTCAATAAAAAATTTAGGGATCTAAATTCAGATGTATTTGAATTATAATCTACTACAATTAATAGAGAAAAAAGATGTTCATTTTGACAGGTTTTGTTTAGTTTTTATAGAAAATAAATTGTTGTACAAGTGAGAGGTAAGGATATTTTTATCCGTAAAATATGTGGCAGGTAGCAGATGAAAGGAAAGTTTCACTTTCTTTTCTTTTAAGCGAAGAAGGGGTAAAAATACGTAAAATAACAAAACCTTCATTCAAATTTTTAGCAACTAAAACTGAATTGGCATTTTTTTTAGGTCTTGATTTTTTTAGCTCTATTATTTGTATTGGTTTTCCAATGATAAGATCGAGTGTAGCATCAGGGGCTGTTCGGTCATTAAGGCTATAGAAGATAATTCCATCGTGTGTGTAGGCAGCGAGTGACCACAATTGTCGTGTTTTCAAAGCTTTTAAATGAACAGGTCCATTTTCGAGATTAAATCTGCAAACTTTAAGAAGAAAGAGTGGATCAGCAGTCTGCTGAATAGGATTATTAGGAGTAAAATCGACAAACTGATAAGAGTTTCCAGATTTTTTAAGTGCTGTCCATATGTTATTGGGGGCCCAATAGGGGATCAGAAATAAAATGCAAATATGAACAATAATAGCGCCAATGATTGCAAGAAGAGCAGTATAGATAAATTTAGTCACAATTTAGTTGTCCTGATGGAATTTTTTCTATAGAGGGCATCGTGAGCTTTTTTAATGCCGTTGCAGAGATAATTGGGGTATCGTATAAAGTAAGAATAAGCCCGAATTTTTTTTGACTAACTGTTGCAAGCCAATTGCCTGCTTGCGGTGTGGGTGAAATATTAATGTGCAATGATCCATCATGTTCATAGACAATATTGTCAGTGTGGAGTTCAAAAGGTATTTTTTGGGATGAAGTATATGGTTTAAGGGATTTGTCAGCTGCATAAAGAGTAAAAAGACGAGTTTCAGGGATGTAACCTTTGAGCAAATAATGACAGTGAGGGTAGAATGGACGCCCTTGATTATCTTGCCAAATTTGGAATTTAATGCCTTCAGTCCGTCCGAGTGAAATTATGCCTTGTTTGGCGGTGCGGGCTTGGGTATAAGGGTCCATATTGGTAGTTCCCACTTGTGGATAAGCACTCCATTTTCCAATTGTGAAGCGTCCAAAATGAGGAAAGTAATTAAGCACATAATCGACACTCAGTTTTCCACCTAAAATAGAAAAAGCGAAGATAAAAAAGAAAATGGTGATATTAAAAAACATCTTAGAATATCTTGAATTCAAAATATTGAATCTCCAGTTGTTTTCACTTTGAAAGAACTTGCAGCTGTTTTTTCAAATCTTTGTTAATCAATTGCACGATATTTAATGTTTCAGGAGAAAGTGTAGAAGGTGTTGCGGGGGAGAATTCAGAATCTGCATGGGAGGAAGGTATTGAAGGCTGATAGGGAAGGAGGGAATCTTTAACACCATAGAGTTGTTTGAGCATGATATTTTGATGTGCGGCGAGCATGATACGGTGCCATATCATGGCAGGAACTCCACCCCCGAAAGCACGATTCATCGCTGAGAAGTTATCATTTCCCATCCATACTGCTCCAGTATAATTTCCCGTAAAGCCAACAAACCAAGCATCACGATAGGATTGTGATGTTCCAGTTTTCCCAGCGACAAGAGTCATGGGTAGAGCAGCACGCTTGCCGGATCCTCGTGTTGTGACACCCACCATCATTTGGTTCATGTAAGCTGCTGATTGCCTACTAAGAACTCGGTGTAGTTTTTTTCCATTATGCTCAAAATCCCACACGACACGGCCATCGATTGTTCTAATTTGCGTGAATCCATGACGATTACCAGCTATTCCTCCATTCGCAAAGACATTAAAGCCTGTTGCTTGATCCATAGGAGTCATGTTGGAAGTACCAAGAACCATTGTTTTGTGTGATAAAATATGTGCGTTAATCCCCATATTTTTGATGAGTTGTATGATGGGTTGAGTATTACGGTTAAGGTATTGGTAAGTGAGATAAACAGGTATTGTATTAATGGAAAAGGCTAAAGCTGTTGCTAAATCAATTTTCCCTAGATAACGACCAGAATTATTTTTGGGTGTCCAACCTCCCCAATTGATAGGAGCGTCTAAAACGATTGTTGAGGGAGATAGGCCGTGTTCCATTGCGGCTGCATAAACATAAGGTTTGAATGAAGAACCAGGTTGTCTTCCTCCTTGTGTTGCTCTGTTAAATTGGCTCTTTTTATAATCTAGCCCTCCAACAATTGCACATACGGCACCGTTATTATCGAGTATAACGGTAGCAGCTTGTGTTACGCGATATTGTTGACCATATTGATGTAAATGATACGCAATTGATTCTTCTGCGGCTTTTTGAATATTCGGATCAAGGGTTGTTTGAATAATTAAACTACGGCTTAGAAGTTGATCATGCATTTTTTTGACTTCCTCGAATACCCAATCAAGAAAATAATTAGGCTGATTATTGTCTATTTGAGGGAGTGTCCTAGCAGGATGGCGATGCGCATTGATAATCTGACTCTTCGTCATAAAGCCACTATTAACAAGATTAGAAAGGACTACATTGGCACGGGTTTGAGCGGCAAAGATATGACTATGAGGAGCATATTTTGTTGGAGCTTTAAAGAGTCCTGCTAACATAGCAGCTTCACTTAAGGATACATGACGTATATTTTTTCCAAAATAAAATTGTGCAGCTGCTGTAATTCCAAAATTGTTTCCTCCCATATAAGCTCGGTCAAGATAAAGTTGCAAAATCTGTTTTTTGCTAAAATTTGCTTCTAGCCAAAGAGCAAGATAAGCTTCTTTGATTTTACGTGTTATAGTCCGTTCGTTTGTTAAGAATAAATTTTTAGCCAATTGTTGTGTAAGAGTTGAACCACCTTGTACCACACCTTTAGCTTGCATATTTTGTGAAATTGCTCGTGTAATCCCCTGAAAATCAATGCCCCAGTGCTCGAAAAAACGACGGTCTTCTGTTGCGAGAACTGCTTTAATAACATAATCAGGCATTTCTTCAACGGGGACAGAGATAGTTGGCAGTGCACCACGGTATCCAATTGGATTTCCATAGCGATCTAGAAAAAGAATGGAGAAGTTTTTAGGAGAAATCCAGTCTGTTTTAGTAAGTTCAAAAACAGAAATGCCTAAAATGGTGAAAAAAGTAAATCCGAGCAATCCTAATGTCAGTATTTCATCGAGGACTTCAACAATAAAACGTTTCCATCCTTGAAGATGAAAATTTTGTGAGATAATCTTCGTCTTTTTCCAGAAAAAACTGTTAGCAGAATGAATATGATAAAGCGCTGTATCTAATTGTGCATCTAATTCAATGAGAGTTGGGCTGTGAAATAGCTTAAGGTCTTGTCCTTTCTTTTTTTTAAAAAAATTAAACATTTAAAAAGAAAATCTATGGCAAAGAAATACAATCAAACAAATCTATAATAATTATATAGAGTAGAAGTATTTTTTTGCTATAGTGCCACCGGAGAAAAAGTTTGTTTTAGAATTATTCATTTCTTGTAAGCTTGTGTATTAAGATTTTATTATTTTATTAAATAAATTTTCTTCTTAAATTATTAGAAATATTTTATTTTGAATTTTTAAAAATTTGGAGTAATATCTTTTTCTGTAAGATAGAGGATAAATTGTTTTCCATTTGTGATTTTTAAATCAACTCAAAAAAACCATTATTTCTTTTATCCTTTAGAAGGAATAAGAGAGGTTATTAAAGTATCTATGATGAAAAAAGTTTCCTTATTTGTAATGTTAGTAGCTTTTTTAGGAACAGATTCTGTTTTAGCTGCTGGTTGTGCTGAGGTGGGTAAGCAGGTTGCAACGCAAGAAAAAGGAGTATTAGTACGTTCAAAACTGGTTGTTCAGGATGGAAAGGATATGTGTGCAATTGTGGTTGTTGTACCAGCTCGTAATGGTGAAAAGTTACGTCGTGTGAAGTTTTCCCTTCCTGCCGATTAGTTGTTGGCAGATGGTATTGTGATGCGTATCTTAATCGTTGAAGATGATCGAAACCTTCACCATCAATTAACAGAAGCTGTCAGGTGTGCAGGGTATGTTTCCGATAGTGCTTTCGATGGTGAAGAGGCTTATTTTTTAGGCAGTACGGAATCTTATGACGCAGTGATACTTGATATAGGTTTACCGCATATTGATGGTATTCGTGTTGTTGAAAAATGGCGTCAGGAAGGGTACTCTATGCCTGTTTTAATGCTAACGGCGCGAGATCGTTGGTCTGATAAGGTGCTTGGTATTGATGCAGGGGCTGACGATTATGTTGTGAAGCCATTTCATTTAGAGGAAGTGATAGCGCGCTTGCGGGCGTTGATTCGTCGCGCTACGGGACATGCAACAAATGCATTATGTTGCGGAAATGTTTTGCTGGATACGAAGATGTCTCGTGTTTTTGTGGATGGTCAATTGATTAAACTAACATCTTATGAATTCAGACTTCTTTCATATCTCATGCATCATTGTGACAGAGTCATTTCAAGAACAGAGCTTACTGAACATCTTTATGATCAGAACTTTGATAAGGATTCGAATACGGTAGAAGTCTTTATAGGTCGGTTACGGAAAAAGCTAGGAGTGGATTTGATTGAGACTATTCGAGGAATGGGATATCGCGTGAGAATGCTCGGTGATTAATGAATGTTTTCAAAGAGAGTAATTGGTTTAGAAGATTTTTTTTTGTAATTACTAGATCTCTTAGTTTACGTGTTATGATCTTATCAACATTATGGGTTGTTATTTCTCTTTTATCGATTTCTGCAGTGAGTATTTTATTTTATAAACGTTCAACTGAACAAAGTTTAGAGCGTATCCTTTCTGCTCAGCTTTACAGTCTTATTGCTACAGTTACGGTGTCACCGGAAGGCACTTTGAAAGGAGAGGCTGGGATTGATGATATTCGTTATTCTGATTCAACGACGGGATGGTATTGGGAAGTTGTTGCAATATCACATAATTTAAAAGGAAGGTTGACATCTCCCTCATTGGAAAGAGGAGAGATATTTACGCCGAGTGATGTTGATATACCTTTTGACAATAATTTTTTTCGCTCTTATCGGATAAAGGGGAACAATGGTCAAAAGCTACAAGTGATTGAGAGTGATGTCGTTCTTGATAATAAAAATCATATTGCACGTTTTCGGCTTGTTGGGAATATCGATGAAGCTCATGCTCAAGTAAAAGAATTTAAGCGAACTCTACAAATTTTTCTTTGGAGTTTTGGTATCGGTAGTGTTCTTGTTAACATTGCTATTATTTTCTTTAGTTTTCAACCGTTGAAGCTTATTCGACGCGCATTGAATGATATTCGTGAGGGAAAAGTTCACTACGTAAATACGGATTTAGTAAGCGAAGTTATGCCGCTTGCGCAAGAGATGAATGCTCTCATTAATAATAATCAGCGGATTATTGAGCGATTTCGCACGCAGGTTGGTAATCTCGCGCATTCATTGAAGACGCCTCTGTCAGTGATTATGAATGAGACCGATAAAATGTGCGGTGAACAGGCTTTTTTGTTGAGAGAGCAAACGCAAATAATGCAAGCTCAAATCAATCATTATCTTCAACGTGCGCGGATTGCAGCACAATGTGATAGTATTGTCTATCATACGTCTGTTCGTAGTGTCGTTGATCGTTTGGTGCGGGTTATGAAAAAACTTAATCCTGAAAAACAAATTCAATTTATTATGGATGTTGATGATATTGTTTTTTCTGGAGAGAAGGAAGATTTAGAAGAAATTATAGGGAATTTGATTGAAAATGCGACTCAGTGGTCGCGTGCAAAGGTTTTGATCTCTTGTTGTTTAGAAGAAAACATTGAAGAAACAGAATATTTTAGTATTTTTGTAGAAGATGATGGTCCTGGTTTAACAGAAGATAAAATTGATGAAGCATTAAAAAGAGGACGGCGGTTTAGTAAAAGTAAATCGGGGACAGGTTTAGGGTTAGCAATAGTTTCAGACATGATCAATGAATATGGTGGCAAGCTCTTTTTATCGCGTTCTGATTTAGGAGGATTGTATGCAAAAGTTTTATTACCTAAAGTGAGAGAATAACATGCGTTCTCTTTGATTCGGGAAATGTCTACAAATTTTTAAAGCGATATTTTTTAGACAATATAAGAAGAGTGGAGAATCATTTTAGCGTATCAATATTTATAATTAAAATATAAAAAAAGTCTTGTTTTTATTTTATTTACCTAATTGATATAGAGGATAAAAATGAATAATAGATTTTATAATGTATTTCATAAAAAGTGATTTTTTATTATTTCACATCACTCTTCTCATGAAGAGGGGCAAAAGTAACTAAACCATTCTCTGTGTTCGTATTGGAAAAAATAATATGATCTTCCTATATTTTTCAGCATTTTTCTCACTTTTCTGGAAAGTATTCTTTTTCTTTCCCTGTGTTTTGATGATGCGATAAAGTCGGAATGGAAAATTCAAATTATAGATGATTATAGAAATTATATGCATACAGTTAACTTTAATAAGCTTTAGATGCATTATAAAAAAATAAATATTTTTAAAGTTTTAAGTATTTTGTTTGTTCTTCTTATGACATGGGGTATTTATGGATTGACAGGTAATCCAAAAGTAAAAAGTTATTTTTTTAGCGAATTAATGGATAAGGATCCTAAAACTCTCAGTAAGAAAGAAAAGCTTGTTCTTCTACAAGTGCTTTTTTCCCGTTCACCTCATGATGGTAAACTAGCAGATGCATTAGCGTTAGGGTATCTTGAAGAAGGCTATTTTCAAAAGGCTGTAAATACTTATTTAGATGCACTTCGTTTGAATGGAGAAACAGCGCCGAGGCTTGTAGGGTATGGTTTAGCATTGGTTGGTTATGAAGGGGGAATTATAACGCAGGAAGCCCAAGATGCTTTTCAAAAAGCAGCGGATTTAGGGCAAACAGATTTTTATCCGCGTTTATTGTTAGCAGAGGCATTTTATCAAGAAGGAAAAATTGCACAGGCTGTCCAATTTTTACAAAGCTTTCTTGACACAATGCCTGAAAATTTTACAGGACGATTACGTGTTGAAAAAATGATAATTCAGTTACGTGATTTAATGAATGAACATCCAAAGACGAAGGAATAGTCGCTAATTGAAATGATTAAATAAAAGAGAACAGCTGTTTAGAGCGACAAGAGGGGTGATCATTTTAGAAATGAAAGGTAGATGTGAAGGAGATTGAAGAACAGAAATGAAGAATGTAAAGAGAGGACCATTAAGTGGTGATATGTTAAATAAAAAATTGGTGGAAAAGCTAAAAAAGTAAGAAAGATATTGATTAAGTTTCTTGGTAAAGGTGAAGTATTGGATAAAAAATTACACCTATATAAAAGGTGTGCAAAGTTTTTAAAAAATAAAATATAGAAATGGATGCTTATATAAGGTGTTTAAAATTTTTTTGTAGAGTGTCTATGAACAAGCAATCTTTAAAGAATTCTACTTCGTTGCAGATTATTTTAAGGCAGCAAAAAAAAAAGCGCTTGCTGGTCATCTTATTGTGTTGTTTGGTTATGGCAATTGCGGCAAGTCTCATAGTGTACGCAATGCGTAATACAGTCGGTTTTTTTAGAATGCCCTCTGAAATTACAAGCGAAGATATTTTAACAGGGCGCCCTTTGCGTTTAGGTGGCTTTGTTGAAAAAGGAACCGTTAAATATGTTGGAGAAATAGGAGTTATTTTTTTTATAAGAGATAGTGCAAAGCGTAAAAAAGTGGTTTTCAATGGTATATTACCAGATCTCTTTCGTGAAGGCCAGGAGGTGATTGTAGAAGGACATTTCGATAAACAAGGTTTTTTTATAGGTAGGCGTATTTTAGCAAAACATGATGAAACTTATATGCCTAAAGAAACAGTTGATCGTTTGAAAAAACATTACCGCGTGGAGAAATAATTCGATTGTGTTTGTCGAACTGGGTCATATTTTTTTAGCTGCTGCATTTGCAATAAGCTTATTAGAGGCTTTTTTACCTGCTTTAGGTTTTTGGTGGGGAGAACGTTTGTTAATGCAAACAGCTGTTCCTCTAACATATATCACTTTTACATTATTGCTCTTATCTTTTTTAGTGCTAATTTATGCTCATGTCTTATCTGATTTTTCTGTTGTGAATGTTGTTGAGAATTCTCATTCAGAAGAACCGATGCTCTATAAAATCACTGGTGTTTGGGGGAACCATGAAGGTTCTATGTTATTATGGGTTTTAAGTCTTTCTTTTTTTAGTGCATTGATAACATTATTTAGCCAACATTTGCCAGAAGATTTTAAGACGCTCGTTTTAATTTGCCAAAGTTGGCTTATAAGTGCTTTTCTTTTATTTATTCTTTTTGTATCCAACCCATTTTTACGTGTGAATCCACCAGCATTGCAAGGAAATGGTCTCAATCCTTTTTTACAAGATGTTGCGTTGGCAATTCATCCACCGCTGCTCTATTTAGGTTATGTTGGTTTTTCACTTTGTTTTTCTTTCGCAGTTTCTGCGTTGATTATGGGGCACGTTGATAGAATTTGGGCGCGTTGGCTTCGTCCTTGGATTTTACTTTCTTGGTGTTTCTTGACATTGGGAATTATGGTTGGCTCTTATTGGGCCTATTATGAGATAGGGTGGGGGGGATATTGGTTTTGGGATCCTGTTGAAAATGTTTCGTTTATGCCGTGGCTTTCAGGAACAGCTCTTTTACACTCTATTCTTGTTCTCGAAAAACGCGGGATATTGAAAAGTTGGACTTTATTTTTGGCGCTGCTTACTTTTTTCCTTTCTCTGATGGGAATTTTTCTTGTTCGTTCAGGACTTTTAGTTTCTGTTCATAGTTTTGCTCTTGATCCAGCACGGGGACAAGCAATTTTTGTACTTTTATTTTTCTTTACAGGAGCGGCTTTTCTTCTTTTTGCTTTGCGCATCCCTATTTTAAAAACAAAAAGATTTTTTCAACCAATTTCGCGTGAAGGATTTATTATTTTAAATAACTTGTTACTTACAACAATAACAGCAACAGTCTTGATTGGTACGCTCTATCCTTATTTTATTGAGATGTTAACAGGAAAAAAAATTTCTGTAGGAGCTGCTTTTTTTAATCTTACCTGTGGTCCGCTAATGCTTTTGCTGTTATTGCTCATTCCGTTTGGGTCAATGATGGCGTGGAAACGCGGTGATTTTCTTGCAGTTTTTGAGCGGTTGTGGTTTATTTTTATATTGGTTGGTATCGTCTGTTTTATAATATTTTATGCAGCATCTTTGCATGATATTTTTGCTGTTTTAGGTATTGGGCTTTCGGCGTTTATTTTTTTAGGAAGTTTAGCGGATCTGTGGGGAAAGAGTGGATATGGCAAGAGAGCTTTTTCAGTCCGCGTTAAGAGATTTCTTGGATTGCCATGGTCGGTTTTTGGTGCGGCAATGGCACATATGGGATTAGGTGTTACATTATTTGGTATTGTCTGTGTGGCAAGTTTTGGGCAAGAACGCATTTTAACCATGAACATAGGAGATAGAGTAACTATAGCAGATAAAACTCTTCATTTTGATGCAGTGCGTGATGGCATTGGTTCGAATTATTCGGCAATGGAGTTTTATTTTAAAGTATCTGAAAATCAGAACGTTATTGGTTATGTAATAGCCTCAAAGCGATTTTATTCAAACCAAAATACATCAACAACAGAAGTTGGTCTTCGAAATCATGGCTTATCGCAGCTATATATTGTGCCAGGACGTCTCGATGATCGGGGGCTTGTTGTGCATATATGGTGGAAACCTTATGTAAGATGTATTTGGTTAGGAGCATTCATAATGGCTATAGGCGGATGTCTTTCTCTTCTGGGCTCTTGGTTTCATATCGACGTGTACAACAGGATGCTGCTTGCTTTAAATTTTTGGAGAAAACATTGAGATGAAAAAAAATCTTTGGATTTTATTTTTTTTAATTGCAATGTGTCCTTTTCGATTAGCTAGAGCAGTAGAGCCAGATGAGATTTTAAAGGATAAGGTTCTTGAGTCGCGAGCACGAGATATTTCATCGCATTTACGTTGTCCTGTTTGCCAGAATCAATCAATTGATGATTCAGATGCTCCTTTGGCGCGTGATTTACGACTTTTGGTTCGTAAAAGATTAAAAATGGGTTATAGCGATCAGCAAGTCATTGATTTTCTTGTTGAACGATATGGTGAATTTATTCTCTTGAAACCATCATTGAGTAAAACAACTTGGTTTTTATGGTTTTCACCTTTGATAATTGTCATTATTGGAGCAAGTATTATGTTTTCCCAATTAAGGTGGTATAATCGTGAAAAGATAATGATTGATGTGGATGAAAAAAAATAGTCAAAAATACCATTGCATTAAAAAAATAAAATTCAGATTATCTGCATGGGCGTTCAACCTTATCGTAATCATATTAGGTAATACTGCGACCTTACAAAACTTTAACAATTTAGACAGAAAACGGTAAGGTACGGTCCTTTATAAGGAATCAGAATTAAAATAAAAGCATGATTAAATAGGAGCATAGAGTAAATGTTAAAAAAAACTTTTCTTAAAACATTTGTCGCAGTAAGTTTTTCCACAGTATTAGAGAGTGCCCTGTTTTTTAGTGGATGTGCATCAAGCTTGTGGACGACAGAGGTTCATGCAAATTCTGTATTTTCTTCATTAATGCCACAACAAGGATTTGCAGATATTGTTGCTCAAGTGAAGCCAGCTGTTGTTGCAGTGCAAGTGAAGAGTAATAAAAAGAAAAAAGATTGGTTCTTTAACAACTTTTTTAGTGGTCCGGATCTTGATCAATTACCAGATCAACATCCTTTAAAAAGGCTTTTTAAAGAATTTTATGATTTTGATAAGCCTAAAAATAAATTTCCTCCTCATTCGCAGAGACTTCGTCCTGTCGCTTTTGGATCGGGTTTTTTTATTTCGTCTGATGGCTACATTGTGACCAATAATCATGTGATTTCTGAGGGAACAAGTTATTCTGTTGTTCTTGATGATGGTACAAAATTAAATGCAACGCTCATTGGGAAGGATCCCAAAACTGATCTTGCTGTACTAAAAGTGAATGATAAAAGGAAATTTTCCTATGTTGATTTTGGTGATGATTCAAAGCTTCGTGTTGGAGATTGGGTTGTTGCTATTGGAAATCCATTTGACCTCGGTGGAACTGTAACAGCAGGTATTGTTTCGGCACGCGGACGTGATATTGGCACAGGTGTTTATGATGATTTTATTCAGATTGATGCCGCTGTTAATAGAGGAAACTCTGGTGGGCCAACATTTGATCTTAATGGAAAAGTTGTTGGCGTTAATACAGCAATTTTTTCTCCTTCTGGAGGAAATGTTGGGATTGCTTTTGCTATTCCGGCAACCACTGTAAAACAGGTTGTACAACAACTTATCGAAACAGGCTCAGTTCAGCGTGGTTGGCTAGGAGTTCAGATTCAGCCAGTAACAAAAGAGATTTCTGATTCAATAGGTTTGAAAGAAGCAAAAGGTGCTTTGGTTACTGATCCATTAAAGGGGCCAGCAGAAAAGGCTGGTATTAAGGCTGGTGATGTAATTATTTCGGTGAATAATGGAAAGGTTGCAGATGCGCGTGAGCTGGCGAAACGTATTGCAAATATTAAACCAGGAGAAACAATCACCATAGGTATTTGGAGAGCAGGTAAAGAGGAGAATATCAAAGTCAAACTTGCTTCAATGTCTGAAGATGAAAATAAAGAAGAGAGTTCAAAATATTCAAAGGAACGTAGTGATTTAGATGAAACATTAGAAGATTACGGTTTGATTGTTACTCCTTCTGATGATGGTGTAGGGGTAGTCGTAACGGATGTGGATCCCGATTCAGATGCTGCAGATAAAGGGATACGCCCTGGAGATCTCATTGTGACAGTGAATAATAAACCGGTTAAAAAAGTTTCTGATATTATAAATACAATCGAAAATGCTCAGCAGTTAGGACGAAAAGCTATACTTTTACAAGTGCGAACGAATGATCAAAATCGTTTTGTTGCTCTTCCAATTTTCAAAAAATAAAACTTTAGTTTTGGGGTAAAGGTTAATTAAATATTTTTCCTACAACACAATAGAATAATGGAGATACGTTTTATGAAGATACTCGTTATTGAAGATGATCATGAGACGGGGCGTTATCTCGAAAAAGCTTTTTTGGAAGTAGGGCATTCTGTTGATGTTGCTTATGATGGGGATATGGGATATGATTTAGCGACCACGGAAAATTATGACGTTATAGTTATTGATCGAATGCTTTTGCATCGCGATGGTCTTTCTATTATTGCTGAATTGCGTGCTCAAGGCAATGAAACACCGGTTCTTATCTTGTCAGCTTTAGGTCAAGTTGATGATCGTGTAACAGGGTTACGTACAGGGGCGGATGATTATTTGACAAAGCCTTATGCGTTTTCTGAACTTCTTGCGCGTGTTGAAGTATTACAACGGCGCAAGAATCCTAAAGAGGCAGAAACTGTCTATTGCGTAAGTAATCTTGAACTTGATCGGTTGGCACACACGGTAAAACGGGGTGATAGAAATATCCTATTGCAACCACGAGAGTTTCGTTTACTTGAATATTTAATGCGATATGCGGGACAAGTTGTTACACGCACTATGCTTTTGGAAAATGTTTGGGATTACCATTTTGATCCACAAACAAATGTCATCGATGTTCATATATCCCGTTTGAGAGCCAAAATTGAAAAAGATTTTGATGTTCCACTTCTTCATACTGTGCGTGGAGCTGGATATATGCTGAAAGCACCAGATAACGAAGTATGAATCGTTTGGTTAATATAATGCGCACTACAGCCTTAAGGCTTTCGGCACTTTACATTTTATTGTTTGGATTGGTGGCAATAGGACTTTCGATTTATATGATGGCATTTTCTGTCTCGTTGTTAACAGAGCAAACTGAACAGGCTTTACACGAAGAATTAAAGTATATTGAAAATGCTTATCATTATGGCGGACTGCCTTTATTAATGCGCACTATTAATTATCGTTCAAGACAACCAGGAGCATTTCTTTATCTTGTCACAGATCCTATGGGGCGTATTTTGGCAGGAAATGTAGCACGTATTGAATTAGGTCTTTTGAATCAAAGTGGTTTTATTTCTACCTCTTTTTTATATTCCCGTTTTGGAGAACACGGCAAAACAAGTGAACATCGTGCTTTGGCAGTTATTGTTGATTTGCCTAATGCTATGAAGATTCTTATAGGACGCGATTTGGATGAGCCGGAACGTTTTGCTACGGTTATTCGTAAAGCTCTGATCATTGCACTTGCTGCAATGGTTGGAGGAGCTTTACTCATATGGTTTTTTATTGGCAGAAGAGCTTTGCAAAGGATTGATCAAGTGACAGCTGCGTCACAGCGTTTAATGGCTGGTGATTTCAGTGGGCGTTTACCAGTTTCTGGGGTGGGGGATGAGTTTGATCGATTGTCAACTAATCTTAATGTTATGTTAGACCGCATTGAAGAGTTAAATATTGGTTTGCGTCAGGTCTCAGATAATATTGCTCATGATCTAAAAACACCGTTAACGCGTCTTAGAAATCGTGCTGAAGAAGCACTTTCGGGAAATAAGACAAAGCTTGAATATCGTCAGGTACTTGATAGTGTTATAGCTGAATCAGATCAGCTTATTCGTACATTTAATGCAATTTTAATGATTTCACGCATTGAAGCCAGCAGTGCAATTGAGCATCTTGAGATGATGAATATGAAATTGATCCTTGAAGATGCTGTTGAGCTTTATGAACCTTTTGCTGAAGAGTCAGGTGTTTTACTTCAGTTGGGAGATATATTTAATAAAGAGCTTAAGTTGAATCGTGAGCTTGTTGCACAATCAATTTTTAATCTTATAGATAACGCAATTAAATATGCCTCTAAAAGTGGCAGGAAAGCGAAGGTTTGTTTATCAATGGAATATCGTGATGAACATTTATTAGTTGTTGTGAGAGATAATGGCCCAGGAATAGCAGAGGATAAACTTGAAAAAGTAACAGAACGATTTGTTCGCCTTGAAGAAAGTCGTACACAATCTGGTTTTGGGATTGGTTTAAGTATAGCAAAAGCAGTTATGAAGCTTCACGGGGGGGAATTGTTACTTGAAAATGCGAATCCAGGGCTTAGAGCTGTTTTATTATTTCCCTAAAGATATTTTCTTCATTTTCCTCTTTTCATATGTAACGATTATTTTAAAAGTATAATGGAATAAAAAGGAAAGCAAAATGTTTTTCAAGGAAGAGCAGACGAAACAAGCTTTTTTAAAACACAACTTCTTTCTTGATGTCCTCTCAATAAAAGAGGTCCAAATCTATAATCAGCATGATATCATTAGATCTTAAAGGGCTAATCCCATTTCACGACGGCGCCCGTGAATGATATAGCGATAAAGCCATTGAGCACCTCCATCTTTACGCTTATGAAGTAATAAGCTAGCACCATCATTATATTTTCTAGCGCCCAAGTTGCGACAGATCTTGTATTAAGACGGTTCATAAGAGCTATTTTAGTCTTTTTTCTATAGTTCTTACCTACACGCTAGCTCTGCTTGTGATGTGCAAATGAGAGGTTTTGATTGATTCAAGATAAATAGATTTGAAATGAGAGAATCTTATGTTATTCGGGATTCTAATTCAATATGAGTAATGTTATACTATCATTATAAATCAATATGTTATGCAGGTTATAATATGTTATTCGTTAAATTTTAAAATTATTTTTAGAGTGTGCTATCTATCGTCTCAAAATAAGGCGTTCACTGTAAAGTTGGAACAGTTAAAAAGAGGAGATAAAGTTTACTATCTGACAGAGCTGCTAGAATATTTGAATACATCTATAGCCTTTAGGCTTTCAAAGATATTTCATTAAAGAATCTTGCTTAAAATTTCATAAAATGCTTTATATATCAAAATATTTCTGAAACTTTATTGAGGATTATTAGTTCTGTATGTAACGGTGTTTTGAATTTTTGTTTCTGTGTATTACAAATATCTATAGTTAAAATTCCTATTTAGAAATGATGGTATGAAGGATTCTTAGCAACAAAAGGTTCTTGCATTGGTTAGTGATTTGAAAATACAGCGTTTAGTAATTTTAGCTCTGGTTGCAGGGAGTTTTGCTATTGGTACTGCAGAGTTTGTTGCAATAGGGCTACTACCAGAGATGGCACGAAATTCGTATGTTGATATTCCTACTGCCGGTCAATATATTTCTGCTTATGCATTAGGTGTTGTGATTGGAGCACCTCTTTTAGCTGTTGCGACAGCTCAGGCATCACGCAAAACTGTTTTGATAGGATTGATGTTTTTTTATGCTTTAGCAAATATTGCCAGTGCCTTTTTTTCAGATTTTAGCATATTAGTAGTATTGCGTTTTCTCAGTGGTTTTCCCCATGGGATCTATTTGGGACTTGCGGCTATGGTTGCCTCTTCAATGGTGGAAATGAATGAACGTTCTAAGGCGGTTGGGTATGTTATGCTTGGCTTAACAATTGCAACTGTTGTGGGAGCACCAGGTGCTACTTGGATAGGGCAACTTATTGGTTGGCAGATTGCTTTTATCCTTGTAGGAGTGATTGCTTTATTGTGTTGTTTGCTTATTTGGAATTTTTTTCCTTATGATTCGAGTATTCCAAAAACGAGTCCTTTACGCGAAATGAGCGCATTAAAGCAAAAGCAGGTGTGGATTCTTTTGCTAATGGTTTCTGTGGGAGCGTCAGGATTATTTTCTGTTTTCACTTATATTAAGTCAACATTAATGCATATTTCTGGCGTTTCACTTGAGTGGGTACCATTTATCATGCCGTTAGTTGGATTGGGGATGGTGATGGGAAATCTCTTAGGGCCTAAATTGGCTGGTAAAATTGGTATTTCGCCGATGATATTTTTTTCTATGCTTTGGAGCCTATTTGTTTTTTTTCTTTTTTTCTTTTTATCCTATGCTCCATTAACAGCAGCAATAGGGTGCTTTTTTGTTGGTACTTCTTTTGCTGCTATGCCTTCTATTCAAACAAAAATTATGGATGTTGCGCTACAGGGGCAGATTTTGGCAGGAGCATTAATGCAGTCTGCTTTTAATATTGCCAACGCTTTGGGAGCAGCATTTGGAGCGTTAATCTTAAAATTGGGCTATAGTTATGAATATACAGCTATTTTAGGGGGTGTTTTAACTTTGTGTGGGTTAATGATTTTTTGTGTCTCATGGTATATGGAGAAGCATGCTTAATATTTTTCTTTTTTGAGTGAAGAAGGTATTTTTATGTTTATTTAGTTATTGGAATGTCCGTCCTATTGGATTTTTAAATATACAGTAAGAAATACGCAGTGCTAATGGAATAGCAAGACAAAATAAAAGACCAATAAGCACTATAAGGAGGGTTTTGGCCGCTAAGATCATTCCTATTATTCCTCCAGGATTAAAGAGGCCGGCAAGATTGGTGATGACTCCTGCTATAGTTGTACTTAATGCAGCCGAAAACAGTTGTACAGAGGTAAGGGATTCACTGGCACGTAGAGCGTCTTCATCGTTTGCACATCGTAAGATCCGTGTGAGCAAATGTGGCCATGCTATACCTGCGCTGATTCCAATAGAAAATAGTGCTAAGCAGATAATAAAAATATATTTGAGTGTGGAAATTTCTGTTGGAATGAGCCATAAAAGAACAGCTGTGCCTAATAATTTTAATAAAGGGGAACATACAATGATATTGCGGATTTTTTTTGCTGATACACCAGCACTTAAGAGGGCTCCACATGTCCAACCTAGGCTCATAAGGGCTGCTATATAACCAGCAATAAGTGGAGTTTGTCCATGAAGCTCTTGAAGAAAAAGTGGAAAATAAAGCTCTATACTGTATACGACTGTCGTCATAACAAGTATTAATGCGTAAACAGGAAAAATTTCAGAAGAGAAAGAAAAGGATTTGCGTGGCAACATAGGATAAAGGGTGGATGATTCAATTTTTACTAGAACAAACAGAAGGCTAAGTCCTATAATTAATCCACAAATTTTTGCCATTGTTGTGTCCATAGCCCCTCCAACAGAAATGATAAAAATCAATAAAGTGAGTGTGAGAAGCTGGAGAAGGGGATGAGGAGATGTTGGAACATAGTTTTTGTTCTTCTTTGGTAAAAATTTAAAGGCTATGAGTGAGAAGAATATAGCTAAGACTCCAATGATCCAAAAAGATGCTCTCCAGATACCATAATATACAGAAATTCCTCCAATTGCTGGTCCTAACAAAGTTGATATTCCCCACATTCCAGAGATAACACTTAATGCATGTGACCATAAAGGTGGGCTGAGGACAATACGTACCATAGAATAGGATAGGGATAACAAAGAACCACTTCCAAATCCTTGAATAAAGCGTCCTATTAAAAATAATGGCATGGATGAAGAAATGCTGCATGTGAAGGTGCCTAGAGCAAAGAAAAGCCCAGAGATAACATAAGCGTTGCGAGGACCTAATTTCTCTAATAGTTTTGTGGCAAGTGAAGTACCAAGGAGTGAAGCTATAATAAAGACAGTCGCTACCCAAGAATAATATATTTCACTGCCAATATATTTCATAAGAGAGGGCAAAATAGTAATAACAATATAAACGTTAGTAGCGTGTAATACAACACCTCCTGTAAACGTTAAAAAGCAAAGACTATTTTTACCTAATAAAAGCGCAGACCAGCTTTGTTTTTTCACTATTTTTGCTACTTAATAAAAATTTATCTTCCTTTTACTTATCTTATAAGGTAGTTCTTTAAATCTGCCAAGAGAAATTCAAAGTTTTGTTTAGAGCTTTGAACTTTAATTAAATAATACATACATTAGTTCCCCATTTCTTTTTTAAGATTTTCATCGATTTTATCCAGGAAACCTGTTGTAGAAAGCCATTTTTGTTTAGGTCCAATTAAAAGTGCAAGATCTTTTGTCACAAAACCTTCTTCGACGGTTTTAATACAAACTTTTTCCAATGTTGTGGTAAAATTTTTTAACTTCTCATTGTTATCTAGTTTGGCACGATGCGCTAATCCACGTGTCCATGCAAAAATAGAGGCAATGGAATTTGTTGATGTTTCTTTACCTTGTTGATGTTGACGGTAATGGCGTGTTACTGTACCATGAGCTGCCTCTGCTTCAACAATTTGACCGTTAGGTGTCATGAGAACAGAAGTCATAAGACCAAGAGAACCAAAGCCTTGAGCAACAATATCAGATTGAACATCGCCATCATAGTTTTTACATGCCCACACATATCCACCTGACCACTTTAAAGCAGAAGCAACCATATCATCGATGAGACGGTGTTCGTAATATAATTTATGGTTTTCAAATTCAGTTTTAAATTCCGTGTTGTATATTTCTTGAAAAATATCTTTAAAATGACCATCGTAAGCTTTTAGAATGGTATTTTTTGTTGAAAGATAAACTGGAATATTTCGCTGTAGGCCATAATTAAAAGATGCGCGGGCAAAATCACGAATTGATTCATCAAGGTTATACATAGCCATAGCAACGCCGGCACTTGGAGCATCAAAAACATCATGTTCAATAACTTGATTATCATTACCTACAAATTTAATACTTAATTTTCCTTTGCTTGGAAATTTAAAATCTGTTGCCTTATATTGGTCGCCGAAAGCGTGACGTCCAATAATAATTGGCTTTGTCCAGTTAGGAACAAGGCGAGGGACATTTTTACAGATAATAGGTTCGCGAAAAATAACGCCTCCTAAAATATTGCGTATTGTACCATTGGGTGATTTCCACATTTCTTTTAGGTTAAATTCTTTAACGCGTGCCTCATCAGGTGTGATGGTTGCACATTTTATACCAACCCCATATTTTTTGATAGCATTGGCAGAATCAATTGTTATCTGATCATTGGTTGCATCTCGGTTTTTAACGGAAAGATCATAATATTTGAGATCAATGTCGAGATAGGGATGGATTAATTTGTCTTTGATATATTTCCAGATGATACGGGTCATTTCATCTCCATCGAGTTCAACAACGGGTTTTTCTACTTTGATCTTTACCATTAGAAGTCCTTTTCCTTTTAAGCAATATTGCTCTTTATAGCACTTTCAAGTTTATAATGGAAAGTAAAAACAAGGAGAAAAGAGCATTCAAATATCGACTATTAGAATATATTATCAATCAAAGTGTAAAATTTTGTTGGAGAGTTTTTATTTGAGACAAAGATCAAGACAATTCAGTGTTTTCTCTGCTGTTCCTGTTTTTGTACGTAGATAGGAGCAAGGACATCGCATATCTCTAATCACACAGTCTCTGAACAGGTAGACAACCTAATTTAGAGATAATACAAAATTGCACAGACAAAAACAAACGTATATCTTTGTTATCATTCTTTAATTTACAGACAGATCAAATATTGCGTAAAAACACGATAAAGTCAATAGCTTGTATGGAATTATTTTATATGAATCCACTTAAGAATCCATCCTTTTATGTATGATTCATTTGACCATTTTTTATATAAGATT
>NZ_JACIFE010000010.1 GCF_014197255.1 Bartonella fuyuanensis
TTTCGTTGATCGTTCCAATAGCAATGGAAGAGAAACTTCGTTTTGCTATTCGTGAAGGTGGTCGTACTGTTGGTGCCGGTATCGTTTCTGAAATCATTGAATAAATAATATTTGTTGAGGGGATTTTAGAAGTGCTTTAGTTTTGAGAGTTTAGGGGTATAGCTCAGTTGGTAGAGCGGCGGTCTCCAAAACCGTAGGTCGCGGGTTCAAGTCCTGCTGCCCCTGCCAAAGGGGAATAGGATTTTAGATATGGGGTAGTGTTTTTTTACCGCCTTTTCTTCTTTTTTTTATATGGGGCTTGTTTTTTTGTGTATGAAACGGTATTGAATAGGAAGTAAGGAGATTGCAATTAAGTCTGGAAGTTGGTTTTTGCGTTTTTTCTTGTTTATTTTGTTGTATAAGAGCACAATAGGGCTAGAGAGAGTATAGTGATGGGATCTAGAACCAATCCGATTACCTTTTTGAAGCAGGTTTATGCAGAAACAGTCAAAGTGAAATGGCCTACACGTCGTGAGACGGTTGTTTCTACTGCTATGGTTTTATTAGTAACTGCATTGGCTTCAGCTTTCTTTTTTATTGTGGATCAGGTTATGCATTTTGGCGTTTGGCGAGTTATTGATCTTCTGAAATATCTTTTTAGTTGAGAATGTAAGGAAATGTAACTGTGGCGGCTCGTTGGTATATTGTTCAGGCATATTCAAACTTTGAAAAGAAAGTGGCGGAGGCTATTGATAAGGAGGCAAAGCAAAAAGGACTTGATCATCTATTTGAAAAAATTTTTGTCCCAACAGAACGTGTCGTAGAAATTCGCCGTGGACGTAAAGTTGATACTGAGCGAAAATTTTTTCCTGGTTATGTTCTTGTTTGTGCTGAATTAACAGATGAAGTTTATCATCTTATTAAGAATACTCCTAAGGTGACAGGTTTTTTAGGATCGGATGCGCGTCCTGTTCCCATTTCTGATCGAGAGGTTGAGAAAATTTTCAAACAAGTTCAGGAGGGAGTTGAATCTCCAAAGTCTTCTGTATTATTTGAGATTGGGGAGCAGGTCCGCGTTGCTGATGGTCCATTCGTTTCATTTAATGGAATAGTTCAAGAAGTTGAAGAGGAACGTTCTCGTCTTAAGGTTGAAGTGCTTATTTTTGGGCGTCCTACGCCTGTTGATTTAGAATTTGGTCAGGTTGAAAAAATTTAATTAAGCATTAGAGTAGTTTTAATTACTTTAAGTAAGGAGGAGAGGTGATTTATAGCTTTTGTTGGCTGAATGATCCGAACCGTGTGGCTGCAGCGAATACAGGCAGAATAAATTGTCAGTATATCAGTGAAATTGAAGGCAGATTGTTATGGCGAAAAAAAGTATAGGTCAGCTCAAGTTGCAGGTTGCTGCAGGAGCTGCTACTCCATCTCCACCAATTGGTCCAGCTCTTGGACAACGTGGGATTAATATCATGGAATTTTGTAAGGCGTTTAATGCAGCTACACAGGAAATGGAAAAGGGAGCTCCAATACCAGTTGTTATTACGTATTACCAAGATAAGTCTTTCACATTTTCTCTCAAGACTCCTCCTGTATCCTTCTTTTTAAAGAAGGAGGCAAAGTTGAAATCTGGCTCAAAAGAGCCTGGTAAGATGTCTGTGGGGAGCATTTCTCGCGATAAGATTCGTGCAATTGCGGAATCAAAGATGAAAGATCTTAATGCAAATGACATTGAAGCAGCAATGCGTATGGTTGAAGGTTCTGCTCGCTCGATGGGTTTGGAAGTGGTAGGCTAATATTATGGCAAAAGTAGCAAAGAGAATAAAAAATATCCAAAAAGGTATTAATTTTAGTGAACTTTACGCTTTAAAGGATGCCATTTTGATGGTTCAAGAGCGTGCAGTTGCCAAGTTTGATGAAACGATTGAGATTTCAATGAACTTGGGTGTTGATCCTCGTCATGCCGATCAAATGGTTCGAGGTGTTGCTCATCTACCTAATGGAACGGGACGAAATATCCGTGTTGCCGTTTTTGCTCGTGGGGATAAGGCTGAAGAGGCTAGGACGGCGGGAGCTGATATTGTTGGGGGAGAGGATTTGTTTGAAAACATTAGTGGTGGGGCAATTGATTTTGATCGTTGTATCGCAACACCAGACATGATGCCCCTTGTTGGTCGTCTTGGTAAGATTCTTGGGCCACGAAGTTTGATGCCAAATCCAAAAGTTGGTACTGTAACACTTGATATTGCTGGTGCTGTCAAAGCTTCTAAAGGTGGTGCTGTTGAGTTTCGCGCTGAAAAAGCTGGTATTGTGCATGCTGGTATTGGTAAGGCTTCTTTTGGCGTTGAAAAAATCGTCGAAAATATAAAAGCTTTTGCGAGTGCAGTTATTAAAGCCAAACCACAAGGTGCAAAAGGTGAATATATTAAGCGCGTTGTTGTTTCTTCAACTATGGGGGTTGGTGTTAAAGTTGATCCAACAACGGTTCGTTCAGAGTCAGTGTAAGCTGATTTATAATTTTTATTTTGGGGTGCGTGAAAATCAGAATTGTATTTTAAATGCTGATTTTTATTGGCATTTGACTATCTAAGTTTTATAGGGTTTAAGTTATACCGGGAGAAATTCCGGAATATCCTGTCCGAGATTGTGGGTGATACTCTTAGGTATCTTAATCAAAAAAACCTACATGAGACTGGAGTAAAAACTGAGAGTTAAAGACTTAAAGGGTTTGAGCCAGG
Source organism: Bartonella fuyuanensis (assembly GCF_014197255.1). Taxonomy (GTDB): domain Bacteria; phylum Pseudomonadota; class Alphaproteobacteria; order Rhizobiales; family Rhizobiaceae; genus Bartonella; species Bartonella fuyuanensis. Next base: position 2,715 of record NZ_JACIFE010000010.1, read on the forward strand.
GTTGCCTTTTAGCGCTGTGCGTGAAAAAGGGGACAGGATCCTCATCGGTAACATAAAGTATTTTATGTTATCAAAGGTAACCAACGGATTTGTTTTAGGCAAATCTGTTAAATGGAGAAAGACAGTGAATAGAGCGGAAAAACGCGAATTTGTTACATGGCTGAACGAGGCTTTTCAGAAGTCTGGTTCTGTTGTTGTTGCACATTATTCCGGTCTGACAGTTTCACAGATGAATGATCTACGTTCGAAAATGAGTGAAGCTGGCGGTGCCGTTAAGGTCGCCAAAAACCGTCTTGCTAAAATTGCTCTTCAGGGCACGGAATCTGAATCAATAGTAAATTTGTTTACTGGACAAACGCTTATTGCTTATTCAGAAGATCCAATCACGGCACCAAAAGTTGCTGTTGATTTTGCAAAAAGCAATGACAAATTTGTTATCCTTGGTGGTTCAATGGGGGCAACAAGTTTAAATGTAGATGCTGTGAAGTCATTGGCTTCATTGCCTTCATTAAACGAGTTGCGGGCAAAACTTGTAGGCATGATTTCTACCCCAGCGACCCATATTGCACAGGTTATTAATGCGCCTGCTGGTCAGGTTGCACGTGTCATTGGAGCATATGCTCAGGAGGATAAGGCGGCTTGAGGCTGTTTGTATTCATGGTGATGGAAGAGCTTTAATGCTTTTCTATTTTTTGAATAAGTTTTAATAGTGGTTTAAATCTTTTAATTGAAGGAATTGAAAAATGGCTGATCTAGAGAAGATCGTAGAAGACCTTTCTAATCTAACCCTTTTGGAAGCAGCTGAGCTTTCTAAGTTACTTGAAGAGAAGTGGGGGGTTTCGGCTGCTGCTCCTGTAGCTGTAGCTGCTGTTGCTGGTACTGCTGCCCCAGCTGCTGAAGAAAAAACAGAATTTGATGTTATTCTTGTTGAAGGTGGCGCGCAGAAAATTAATGTTATTAAGGAAGTTCGCGCTCTTACAGGACTTGGTCTTAAAGAAGCTAAAGATCTGGTTGAAGGAGCACCTAAGCCCATTAAAGAAGGTACTTCTAAAGAAGAAGCAGAGAAAATTAAATCTCAGCTTGAAGCTGCTGGTGCTAAAGTTGAACTTAAGTAAATTTAATTTTATCGGTGGACATGCATGTTTGCCGATTTTTTTCTCTTAATAAAGAAGGAAAATAATGAGTAAAAACTCTTTTCTCAACGGTTTGGGAATAGTATTGGGTATAGGTTAAATTTCTCATCCTCTCATCATAGAGCCGAATAGATCAATGGCTTATGTTTTTGGGGGGGGTAGCGATGCTCTTTATCGGGTATCAAGTGAGCTGGTCTGCGTAATGCAGATTAATGATATAAAGCTTTCAAGGTTGGTTTGCCTTGAAGAGTAAGAATCAAGGAGCGACGATGGCTCAGACTCTCGCAATGATGTCTCAATTTAATGGTCGTAAGCGAGTACGCAAATTTTTTGGTAAGATTCCTGAGGTTGCAGAAATGCCGAATCTTATTGAGGTTCAAAAAGCGTCATATGATCAGTTTCTCATGGTTGAGGAACCGAAAGGTGGACGACCAGATGAAGGTTTGCAGGCTGTTTTTAAATCGGTATTTCCTATTTCTGATTTCTCTGGTACAGCTATGCTTGAGTTTGTTGGTTATGAATTTGATTTACCGAAATTTGATGTTGAAGAATGCCGTCAACGTGATTTAACTTATGCTGCTCCCTTAAAGGTTATATTGCGTTTAATTGTTTTTGATATTGATGAGGATACCGGTTCTAAAGATATCAAAGATATTAAAGAGCAAGGCGTTTATATGGGCGATATGCCTTTGATGACAATGAATGGTACCTTTATTGTTAATGGTACTGAGCGTGTTATTGTTTCTCAGATGCACCGTTCTCCAGGTGTCTTTTTTGACCATGATAAGGGGAAGTCGCATTCATCGGGAAAGCTTCTTTTTGCTGCTCGTGTTATTCCGTATCGTGGTTCTTGGCTTGATATTGAATTTGATGCTAAAGATATTATTTATGCGCGGATTGATCGACGGCGCAAGATTCCTGTTACCAGTCTTTTGATGGCATTAGGTATGGATGCGTCGGATATTTTATCGACGTTTTATGAAAAAGTGACTTATGAGCGTGATGGACAAGGATGGCGTGTTCCTTATTCTGTTGATCGTTTTAAAGGCATGAAGCTTAGTTCTGATCTTATAGATGCAGATAGTGGTGAAGTTGTTGCGGAAGCTGGTAAAAAGCTAACAGTTCGGGCTGCGAAGTCTTTAGCAGAAAAAGGACTCAAGGCGGTTAAAGTTAATGAAGATGATTTATTAGGTTGTTATCTGGCAGAGGATATAGTCAATTACGAAACAGGTGAGATTTACCTTGAAGCTGGTGATGAAATTGACGAAAAAGTATTAAAAATTTTGCTTGATGTTAGTGCTGACCAAATCAATATACTTGATATTGATCATATGAATATTGGAGCATATATCCGCAATACTTTAAAGGTGGATAAAAATGAAAGTCGGCAAGATGCGTTGTTTGATATTTACCGAGTAATGCGTCCAGGAGAGCCCCCAACAATTGATACAGCAGAAGCAATGTTTCATTCATTGTTTTTTGATTCAGAGCGTTATGATCTTTCAGCTGTTGGGCGTGTTAAGATGAATTTGCGTATGGATCTTGATTGTCCAGATACAGTCCGCATTTTACGTCAAGAGGACATTCTTGCTGTTGTTAAGATGTTGGTTGAATTACGTGATGGTCGTGGTGAAATTGATGATATTGATAATCTTGGCAATCGTCGCGTTCGTTCCGTTGGGGAACTGATGGAAAATCAATATCGCATAGGTCTCCTTCGTATGGAGCGTGCTATAAAAGAGCGTATGTCATCAGTTGAAATTGATACAGTTATGCCGCAGGATTTGATTAATGCAAAGCCTGCTGCAGCAGCGGTTCGAGAGTTTTTTGGGTCTTCTCAGTTGTCGCAGTTTATGGATCAAACCAATCCCTTGTCAGAAATTACCCATAAACGCCGTCTTTCTGCTCTCGGTCCCGGTGGATTGACTCGTGAACGAGCGGGATTTGAGGTTCGTGACGTGCATCCTACGCATTATGGTCGTATTTGTCCGATTGAAACACCAGAAGGTCCCAATATCGGTCTCATTAACTCCTTAGCAACATTTGCGCGGGTTAATAAATATGGCTTTATTGAAAGTCCATATCGAAAAATTATTGATGGTAAAGTCACAAAAGAAGTTATTTATCTTTCTGCGATGGAAGAAGCGAAGCATTATGTAGCTCAAGCTAATTCTTCATTAGACAGTGAAGGTCGCTTTATAGAAGAGTTTGTTGTTTGCCGTCATGCTGGTGAAGTTTTAATGGCGCCGCGCGATTATGTTGATTTGATGGATGTTTCACCAAAACAGTTGGTTTCAGTTGCAGCAGCGCTTATTCCGTTTTTAGAAAATGATGATGCGAATCGCGCGCTGATGGGATCAAATATGCAGCGTCAAGCAGTTCCTCTTGTCCGGGCGGAAGCGCCATTTGTTGGTACGGGGATGGAATCCGTTGTAGCACGAGATTCAGGAGCTGCTGTAAGTGCAAAGCGGAGTGGTATTGTTGATCAAGTTGATGCTACCCGTATTGTCATCCGTGCAACAGAAGACTTAGATCCTTCAAAATCAGGCGTTGATATTTACCGCTTGCAAAAATTTCAGCGTTCCAATCAGTCTACTTGTATTAATCAGCGTCCTCTTGTGCATGTCGGTGATAGGGTAGAGAAGGGTGATATCATTGCAGATGGTCCATCCACGGATCTTGGTGATTTAGCTCTTGGGCGGAATGTTCTTGTAGCCTTTATGCCTTGGAATGGGTACAATTACGAAGATTCTATTTTGTTATCTGAGCGTATTGTTGCTGATGATGTCTTCACTTCGATTCATATAGAGGAATTTGAAGTTGCAGCACGTGATACAAAACTTGGTCCGGAAGAAATTACGCGTGATATTCCGAATGTTGCGGAAGAAGCGTTAAGAAATCTTGATGAAGCTGGAATTGTTTATATTGGTGCTGAAGTTCAACCAGGTGATATTTTAGTTGGGAAGATTACACCAAAGGGTGAAAGTCCCATGACGCCGGAAGAAAAGCTTTTGCGTGCAATTTTTGGGGAAAAGGCATCTGATGTTCGTGATACTTCTATGCGTATGCCTCCTGGAACTTTTGGTACTGTTGTTGAAGTTCGAGTTTTTAATCGCCATGGTGTGGAAAAAGATGAACGAGCTATGGCAATAGAGCGTGAGGAAATTGAACGTTTAGCAAAAGACCGTGATGATGAACAGTCAATTCTTGATCGCAATGTTTATACGCGACTTACTGATATGTTGACAGGTAAAATCGCTGTGGAAGGTCCGAAAGGCTTTTCGGGTAGTAAAAAGCTTGATAGTACGGTAATGGAGCATTATCCACGATCTCAGTGGTGGCAATTTGCTGTTGAAGATGAAAAGCTTCAAAATGAAATTGAAGCTTTGCGCAAACAATACGATGAATCAAAAGAAGCATTACAACGTCGCTTTATGGATAAAGTTGAAAAAGTCCAAAGAGGTGATGAAATGCCTCCTGGTGTTATGAAAATGGTGAAGGTTTTTGTTGCTGTGAAGCGCAAGATCCAACCAGGTGATAAGATGGCAGGACGTCACGGGAATAAGGGTGTTGTCTCGCGTATTCTTCCTGTAGAAGATATGCCATTTCTTGAAGATGGAACTCATGCTGATATTGTTCTGAATCCGCTTGGTGTGCCTAGTCGTATAAATGTTGGACAAATTCTTGAGACGCACCTTGGTTGGGCATGTGCAGGGATGGGTAAGAAGATTGGTGATTTGTTAGAACTATATCAAGAGACTGGTGATATACTTCCTTTGCGTCAGCGTATTGAAAATTTTATGCCTGATGATAACCATAATGAACCAGTTCGTCAGTATGATAATGAAAGCCTTTACAAATTAGCATTGCAGATGAAGAAAGGGGTTTCAATTGCCACGCCTGTTTTTGATGGAGCACATGAGTCTGATATTAACGTTATGCTGGAAGATGCAGGCTTAGATAGTTCAGGGCAGGTAACGCTTTATGATGGTCGTACTGGGGAGCCTTTTGATCGTCCTGTAACGGTGGGATATATTTATATGTTGAAATTGCATCACCTTGTTGATGATAAGATTCATGCGCGTTCTATTGGGCCATATTCACTTGTTACCCAGCAGCCGTTAGGGGGTAAAGCACAGTTTGGTGGTCAACGTTTTGGTGAAATGGAGGTTTGGGCACTTGAAGCTTATGGTGCTGCATACACTTTGCAGGAAATGCTAACAGTAAAATCAGATGATGTAGCTGGTCGGACGAAAGTTTATGAAGCGATTGTACGTGGTGATGACACATTTGAGGCAGGGATACCTGAAAGCTTTAATGTGTTGGTGAAAGAAATGCGTTCGCTCGCTCTTAATGTAGAGCTTGATGATGCGCGTGAGCTTATTGCACGACGCGTATTGTCTGATACAGCAGAATAATAATTCGAAAGAGCGCATTAAAAAGGTTGCATTCTGATTATTTTAAGAGACTCAATAATCTATTAAGGTAATCTAGGTCATTTTTTAAAGTAAATGTGTTTAAAAGAAGATCTGTTATAAATAAATGAGATATTACAATAGGTTCTAAGAATCTTTGAAGGAGAACAGCATGAACCACGAGGTCATGAATCTTTTCAATCCTCAAACTCCAGCGCAGACGTTTGACTCTATTCGTATTTCCATTGCGAGTCCTGAGAAAATTTTGTCTTGGTCGTATGGTGAGATTAAGAAGCCTGAGACTATTAATTATCGGACTTTTAAACCAGAGCGTGATGGTCTTTTTTGTGCGCGTATATTTGGTCCTATTAAGGACTATGAATGTCTATGCGGAAAATATAAACGCATGAAGTATAAGGGCATTATTTGTGAAAAATGTGGTGTAGAGGTTACTCTTTCGCGCGTGCGTCGTGAGCGTATGGGACATATTGAACTTGCTGCACCTGTTGCGCATATATGGTTTCTTAAATCATTACCAGGTCGTATTTCTACACTTTTAGATTTGACTTTAAAAGATATTGAGCGGGTTCTTTATTTTGAGAATTATATTGTAACCGAACCGGGATTGACATCTCTTAAGATTCATCAACTTCTTTCTGAAGAAGAATATATGCTTGCTATTGATGAGTTTGGAGAAGATCAGTTTACAGCTATGATTGGCGCTGAGGCTATTTACGAACTTTTAGCTGGTATGGAGTTAGATAAAATCGCTAATGATTTGCGTCTCGAATTAGCTGAAACAACTTCAGAGTTAAAGCAGAAAAAATTGATTAAACGACTCAAGATTGTTGAGAATTTTCTTGAATCTGGAAATAAACCAGAGTGGATGATTATGAAAACAATTCCGGTTATTCCACCGGATTTACGCCCATTGGTTCCACTTGATGGTGGGCGTTTTGCGACATCAGATCTGAATGATCTTTATCGACGTGTTATAAATCGTAATAATCGCTTGAAAAGGCTAATTGAGTTGCGCGCTCCTGGAATTATCGTACGCAATGAAAAGCGTATGGTGCAAGAAGCTGTTGATGCATTGTTTGATAATGGACGGCGTGGGCGTGTGATTACTGGAGCTAATAAACGTCCATTAAAATCTCTTTCAGATATGTTAAAGGGTAAGCAAGGACGTTTTCGTCAAAATTTACTTGGAAAGCGTGTTGACTATTCGGGACGTTCTGTGATCGTGACAGGTCCTGAATTAAAATTACATCAATGTGGTCTTCCTAAAAAAATGGCGCTTGAATTATTTAAGCCATTTATTTACGCTCGGCTTGATGCGAAGGGTTATTCCTCAACTGTAAAACAAGCAAAAAAGCTAGTTGAGAAGGAGCATCCAGAAGTTTGGGATATTTTAGATGAGGTCATTCGTGAACATCCTGTTTTGCTCAATCGTGCACCAACATTGCACCGTTTGGGGATTCAGGCTTTTGAGCCTATCTTAATTGAAGGGAAAGCTATCCAACTTCATCCACTGGTGTGTACTGCTTTTAATGCAGATTTTGATGGGGATCAGATGGCGGTGCACGTTCCGCTTTCTCTTGAAGCACAGCTTGAAGCCCGTGTTTTAATGATGTCGACCAATAATATTCTTCATCCAGCCAATGGTGCGCCTATTATTGTTCCATCTCAAGATATGGTTCTTGGTCTTTATTATCTTTCGATCGTTTCTGAAAAAGAACCAGGAGAAGGAATGGCTTTTTCTGATATAGGTGAGCTTCATTATGCTTTGGAAAATAAGGTTGTAACGCTTCATACGAAGATTAAAGGCCGTGTTAAGGGTATCGATAGGGATGGAAAAGAAGTTGCTAAACTTTATGATACAACGCCTGGCCGTTTAATTATCGGTGAGCTTTTGCCAAGAAATCCAGATATTTCATTTGATATTGTCAATCAAGAAATGACAAAAAAGAATATTTCTAAAATGATTGATCATGTTTATCGGCACTGTGGACAAAAAGAGACAGTTATTTTTTGTGACCGTATTATGCAGCTTGGCTTTTCTTATGCTTGTCGTGCAGGAATTTCGTTCGGTAAGGATGATATGGTTATTCCTGACAGCAAGTCGCGTTTAGTTGCAGAAACAGAAGCTTTGGCTAAGGAGTATGAACAGCAATATAATGATGGTTTAATTACACAAGGTGAAAAATATAATAAGGTTGTAGATGCTTGGGGTAAATGTACAGATCGCGTTGCGGATGAAATGATGAAACGTATTCAAGCTGTTGATTTTGATCCCAAAACAGGTCGTCAACGGCCAATGAATTCGATCTATATGATGTCGCACTCTGGTGCTCGTGGTTCTGCTAATCAGATGAGACAATTGGCCGGTATGCGTGGATTAATGGCAAAACCATCGGGTGAAATTATTGAGACCCCCATTATTTCCAATTTTAAAGAAGGTCTAACTGTTAATGAATACTTTAATTCTACTCATGGTGCACGTAAAGGACTTGCTGATACTGCGTTAAAAACTGCTAACTCTGGTTATTTAACGCGACGTCTTGTTGATGTTGCTCAGGATGCTATTATTTCAGCAGTTGATTGTGGTACAGCAAAAGGTCTTACCATGCAACCAATTGTTGATGCAGGACAAATTGTTGCATCTCTTGGGCAAAGAATTCTTGGTCGTACAGCACTTGTTGATATTTTACATCCTATCTCTGGAGAGGTTATTCTGGAAGGTGGAGCGATGATTGAGGAGGCTGATGTTGCGAAGATTGAAGAAGCCGGAATTCAATCAGTTCAAATTCGTTCTGCTTTAACATGTGAAACACGCCTTGGTGTTTGTGCGAAATGCTATGGTCGTGATTTAGCGCGTGGAACACCTGTTAATCAGGGAGAAGCCGTTGGTGTTATTGCTGCTCAGTCAATTGGTGAGCCGGGAACACAGCTTACTATGCGTACTTTCCATTTAGGAGGAACTGCGCAGGTTGTTGATTCATCGTATTTAGAAGCATCTTATGAAGGTACGGTGGAGATTCGTAATCGTAATGTGGTTCGCAACTCTGAAGGCCATTTGGTTGTTATGGGGCGTAATATGGCTATCCTTATCAAGGATGAATTAGGAAAAGAGCGCGTTGTGCATCGTGTTAGTTATGGTGCGCATATTTTTGTTGATGATGGTGATGTAGTTAAACGTGGCCAGCGTATAGCAGAATGGGATCCTTATACACGTCCAATTTTAACGGAAGTTGAGGGTTATGTAGGTTTTGAAGATATGGTTGATGGTTTATCTGTCACTGAAACAGCTGATGAATCGACGGGGATTACGAAGCGTTTGGTGATTGATTGGCGTGCTAATCCACGTGGTGTAGATCTCAAACCAGCCATTATTATCCAAGCAAATAAAGAGGGTGGCCCTATTGCTAAATTGTATAAGGGAGGTGAAGCTCGTTACATGATGTCAGTGGACACCATTCTTTCTGTTGAGCTTGGTGCTCATGTTAGGGCTGGTGATGTTATTGCTCGTTTACCAATGGAAAGTGCTAAGACAAAAGATATTACAGGTGGTCTTCCCCGTGTAGCTGAGCTTTTTGAAGCGCGTCGTCCAAAGGATCATGCGATTATTGCTGAAGTAAGTGGTACAATTCGGTTTGGCCGTGGTTATAAGAATAAACGTCGTATTATTATCGAACCACATGATGATACTCTTGAGGCAGTAGAATATTTAATTCCAAAAGGTAAGTTATTTCATTTCCAAGAAGGGGATCAAATTGAAAAGGGAGATTATATCCTTGATGGTAATCCAGCACCTCATGATATTTTAGCGATTAAGGGTGTAGAAGCTTTGGCATCTTATCTTGTTAATGAGATTCAGGAGGTTTATCGTTTGCAAGGAGTTCTTATTAATGACAAGCACATTGAAGTGATTGTTCGTCAAATGTTGCAAAAAGTTGAAATTACTGAATCTGGAGATTCTGGTTATATTCCAGGTGATAACGTTGATCGTATTGAACTTGATGAAATTAATGATAATTTGATTGCAGAAGGGAAGAAACCAGCAGCAGGTAATCCCATTCTTCTTGGGATTACAAAAGCGTCTCTTCAAACTCCTTCTTTCATTTCAGCAGCATCGTTTCAGGAAACAACACGTGTTCTTACTGAGGCAGCGGTTTCTGGTAAAATTGATACTTTGCAAGGACTTAAAGAGAACGTTATTGTCGGTCGTCTTATTCCAGCAGGGACTGGTGGTATAATTTCTCAAATCCGTCGTATTGCTGCAGTTCGTGATGATTTGATTGTAGATGAGCAACGTAAGTCTAATGATAACGAAGTGACGAAGGCTATGTTGACAAATATGACCACAGAAGTAATTACTAAATAATTTAAATATAACATCACATAATATAAAAACGTCCGAATAAAAAGTTCAGACGTTTTTATATCTTGAAATGCAGAAATTGCATATTTTTCTGAAGAGAAAAATGATAAAAATTATAAAGCAATAATCGTTTCAGATATATTTAGTAGGTTTATTATTTGGTAATGATGTTTATCTTTTTTGTTTCTTCATTTTCGAAGTTTTCTTATTTCTGAAGGCAGTAATAGGTAATGGAAAGTTTTCTCAAGATATGAGAAGCTTAAAGGCCACTTTTCAAGGAAAAGAGTCGATTATATACAAGTGAAATAACGACTAATTTCGAATTTAGGAAAATTTCAATTGATATGTTTTATAAAGATTTAACAGGTCTGATAATGGATGATTAGCAATCTTTCCTTTAATCTAAAAAAATAATTGATTTTTTTATGACCAATATTTGTATGGTAGAAGTATATTTCTTTATATTTTAGAATATGGGAAAATAAAAAGTAGAGGATTTACTAAGTGTTTATAGAAAATAGATATATTTTTTATAAACATATGGTCTATAAAGACAGAATGATGAAATGTGCGAATATTATTTAATTGGGGACTTGAACGCGAGTTTTCAATAACAGCGTGGATTTTGCGTTATTGTGGAGCAGAGGAATTTCTTATCCTTTTCCAGTGTGGAGAGATGCAGCTTTATATACAAACGGATCGTTAAAGTTAAAAACAAATATTGCGTGTTAAAAGAGTTAAATTTTTATTTTCTGAAACATTTGATATGTTGGCTGTTTGATAAACTGTCTAATCATGAGAAAAGACTTAAGAAATTAATTGCAGCAATTAATAAAAAACGATCTAATTTAAAGAGAATATGCAGCGTGATATTGATGATCTTCTATAAGATTTAGAATGAATTGAGGAGATTTTTTTGAGAATTTAGCGAAATTAGGGGGATAATCGCTGATTATGAAATTTATTTTATCTGCTTTTAAATAGTTTCCTTTCTATTAAAAGAGATAGGTATTTCTAATGAGATTCTTTAACACTGCGTGAAATGAGTATAAGCCATTTGAAGCAATAAAGCGCAATAAAAAAAGAAGCAAAAATATTCCCGTCATATATTATCTTTGATAAGTAAGAAATATTTTTCATAGAGAAAGAAAAGACAATGGCAGTTTCTCCTATTAGTGTTTTTCAATCTATTTTATCGCGAAAGTCAATTCGTGCTTTTACGGATCAGCCAGTTAGGTTGGAAACAATCAAAGAAATCTTAAAACTTGCAGCACGTGCACCATCTGGAACAAATGTTCAGCCATGGCAAGTGATTGTGCTTACGGGAAGTGTATTACAGAAAGTAGGACAAGAGCTTTCGCAACTTGTGCTTTCAGGTGTAAAAGGAGAGCGTGAATATAATTATTATCCACGTCAGTGGCGAGAGCCTTATATTTCAAGGCGCCAAAAAGTTGGTTTAGAACTTTATCAGAGTCTTGGAATTAAAAAAGGAGATAAAGAAAAAATGCTTCATCAAAAGGCGCGAAATTTTTTGTTTTTTGATGCACCTGTAGGGCTCTTGTTTACAATGGATCACGACATGGAAATGGGGAGTTGGCTTGATTTGGGTATGTTTATGCAGACCATTATGTTAGCAGCACGTGGATTTGGATTAGATACTTGTCCCCAAGCAGCTTTTGCTGATTATCATAAACAGCTACGTATGCTTTTGTCTGTACCTTCTGATCGCCATATTATTTGCGGTATGGCACTTGGTTATCGCGATATGAGTGCTCCAGAAAACAATTTTGAGACAGAACGAGAACCCTTAGAAAACTTTGTACGTTTCATTGAAGCGTAGCCATAAAATATTTTATATAATTAAGCATATGCTTTAAAGAGTTTTGTGCATTATAAAAAATATTCTCGATAAGGATCTTTCATTCTTCTTGAATTTTGATATTGCATATTAAAACTTATTTTACTACATTTAAAACGTTAAGAGAGTGGTGACTCTAGGGGGCATTGTCCGTTGTGAAGGTTGGCTAATGGAAAGCACTATAGAAAGAGAGTGTTGGGTGGTAGCAAGACGAGCAACACTCGTATTTATTACTGTCATTTTTTTAGTTTATCTCACAATTTGATTTTATAATGGGACAAATGTGATGGAAAAGCGTATGCTCAAACTATCCTGGAGTTTTGAGGTGATGCGTGTTTTTATCTGTTTTTGAACTTTTTAAAATTGGTATTGGTCCTTCTAGTTCACATACGATGGGGCCAATGACAGCTGCTAATATGTTTTTGCAAAAGATACGAGATTTTTCTCAGTTATCTGATATTCGAATTTCTCGTATACGTGTTTATCTTTATGGTTCTTTAGCTTTCACGGGTATCGGTCATGCGACAGATAAGGCTATCATATTAGGACTTTTAGGAGAAAAAGCTTCTACTATTGATCCTGATAGCGTGGGATTCCTGTTAGAAAAGGTTATACGTGAAAGAAAAGTGCAACCAGAAGGCCACCCCACTTATCAGTTTGATTTGCAACATGATCTTATTTTTGAACGAAAGGAAATTCTACCTGGACATACAAATGGACTAGCATTTGAAGGACTTGATACTGATGGAAGTATTCTTTTGCGGCAGATTTATTATTCTATCGGTGGTGGTTTTGTTGTAACTGAAGATGAATTAAACTATATGAATGGCAATATAGAATCAGAAGTGTTTGAGGTGCCATATCCATTTGATTCTGCTCGTACAATGTTATCCATGGCAGAAAAATCAGGACTTTCAATTGCTGAAATGAAGCGCTTAAATGAAGAAATAAAGATGGAGCGGTTTTCTCTTGAGGTAGGACTTGATGAAATTTTTTCAGCTATGACAAATTGCATTGATAGAGGTCTTTCGCAAGAAGGTGAGTTGCCTGGTGGATTGTATGTACCAAGACGTGCTAAAAAGTTGTATGAGACGCTTTTAGAAAATCAAAGGAAAAATTGCAATTATTCACTTTGGGCAAATGATTGGCTTTCGGTATATGCTATAGCCGTTAATGAGGAAAATGCAGCAGGTGGCCGTGTTGTTACAGCACCAACAAATGGGGCAGCTGGTGTTGTTCCAGCTGTTTTACGTTATTATCTTCAGTTTAATGATGATTCAGATCGAAAGGGAATACATAATTTTCTATTAACAGCAGCAGCTATTGGCGGTATTATCAAACATAATGCTTCTATTTCTGGTGCAGAGGTTGGGTGTCAAGGTGAAGTTGGAACGGCATCCTCAATGGCTGCAGCGGGGTTGACTGCGGCATTAGGTGGAACGCCGGCTCAAATTGAAAATGCAGCGGAAATAGCGCTTGAGCATCACTTGGGAATGACGTGTGATCCTGTTGCAGGTCTTGTACAAGTTCCTTGTATTGAGCGTAATGCAATGGGGGCTGTTAAGGCGGTAACGGCTTCTTCTCTTGCATTACATGGGAATGGAAATCATTTTGTGTCTCTTGATGCATGTATCGAAACAATGCGCCAGACTGGTCATGATATGAGTGAACGCTATAAAGAAACAAGTAAAGGTGGCCTCGCAGTTAATGTGATATCTTGTTAAGGCTGGACATTTTTTAATCCATAACTTATTTATTAAGAGAGGGATCGCATTATTATTTCTGATAAAGTTTATTTTTTTATTACTTTAAATCAAAATTTAAATTTAATTCAGCAATATATTTGAAATAAATTTGAGGACAGCTTCAATGCTTTCTAGTGGGTAAGAGCTTTTGCATGTGAGATTGGAGAAAGGCTATTGCTTATATTTGTTTGGTTTAATTTTGAAATGAAAAGAATAGTCTAATTTGAAAGTAAAAAAGTATAAAGTAAAATTCGTAGCCAATCTGCCACTATTTTTTTGCTGGGTTTTATGATTTTAAAAGTTTCCGTAGCAATATCTTTTAAGTAATAGAAAATTATGCCTTGGTATCCAAAGAAAATTTATTTTAAGTTTGAATGATTATGATGAAATATGAGAGAGCTTTAAAGATTTTGATTTTTTAGAATCGTAGGTATTTTGGGTAGCTGATGTGTCGAAAAAATGTTTTGAAAAGAAACTCTAAAAAGAAATATCTCGCGATCTTAAATTTATTTCATGATGATGCATATAAATAATATAAGGTTTCCATGAATAGTATAAAATCTATTGAGAATTAACAGTTTTATTTATAAAGAGAGCAAAATTAGCACTATCGTTCTTTTATCAGCTTTCAATGTTATAATTAAAAGTTCTTAGCAACTAAGACTCTTTATAAAAGGTGTTTTTATGTTTTTTGGTCAATAGTATTTGTATTTTAAAATTACTTTGTATATCGAAATTCTAAAAGTTTAGGAGATTTGTACAGCATTTATGTTCAAAGATAAATTTATGCGTTATTAAGAGGAATTTCCTTTATTGAATTTTCGCGATAATTCCTAAAAAGATGAATTTTCATCTAGTGGAGATATTCTTCTTATGAAAGGTATCAAGGATAATTTTTGATGTTACATCAAAAAGCAAAAAAGCATTTGGCATTTTTTATATTCTAAAAAATAGTTTAATTGAAGGTATCTATTGGCATAGTTAGAAAATTCGTCAAAATCATTTCTACAACTTAAGAAAGAAGTATGTTTATCGAAGTTTTTAAAGACCGCAGATAATGGTGCGATAATAAAATAATTCCTTTTAGCGATAGTTTGTAGAATTAAATATTTGTTGCTCCTAAACGGATTTTAATAGGCACATTCCCAGTTTGACTCGCAACGCGCAAATGTATGCGTACAGGAGGCATTATGAGACGACGATTGCGCATTGTTTGACAGATAAGAAGATTAACAAGAGATTGTGTATCTAATGCAGTTGAATTATATTTCAAACCAGTAAGCTTTGCAGCAACGTTGTGAAGAGAACGTAATGAAAGGAGAGATGATTGCTTCAATAAAATCTCCTTTTCATGAAATGAAGCAAAAGCATTATCTTTCATAAATACTATCCTAACACAGAATTTGGAAATTTTTAGTATGCTACAGTATAGCAGTTAAAATTTGCTTTCTTTAATGTAGAACAAGCATCAAATGCAGCTTTTTTTGATTGAAATCCTGTAAATCGTGCTCGGTAATAATGCTGTCCATTTTTTTCAAACAGTTGCATGTGGGAATATGCGTGTTTTAAAGTAGAAAAAGCTTTATTTTTTGCTTTTAAAAGCAGAGTTTTTGCTTGTTCCTTACTAGGAAGAGAACCAATTTGGATAGCCCACCCGGTATTTGTCGAAAAAGAGGCAGTTACAATTTTATTGGCTTCAACCAGCATAGCTTTTTGAGGATTAGGAATTGGTATAATTATCTTATTTACAGCAGTTATTGCGATATTGGAATTTTTAGGCTGTTCTGCAAATGCTGTCAACATAGTTGAAATTTCCTCATCAAAATTACTTGAATCAGCTTTAGTGGTTGGTATAGGAGTATTCGGGCCAGTAGGTAAGTGATATTGTACAGAGGCCATTAAATATTTATCATTTTTCATTTGGCTTGCTTTTGGCAAATATTGATTTAATAAGCTAGCCATATGTTCGTCACGTGCAGTAGATGATTTTCCTCCCATAACAACTGCAACAATAGAGCGTCCCTCAAGATGCATCGAAGTTGCTAAATTAGAACCTGACATTTGTGTGTATCCTGTTTTAATTCCATCAACACCTTTCATTATTTTCACGAGGTTGTTATGGCTGTTAATTGTATGTCCACGGAAATTAAAACTCTTTATTTTGAACAATTTATATTGTTTTGGAAAATGTTTACGTAAGGCTAATGATAAAGTGGCTATATCTCGTGCTGTGGAATAATTATGCACATCCGGAAGTCCTGAAGCATTTGCGAAATGTGTATGTTTCATGCCAAGTTTACGAGCTTTTGCTGTCATCATTTGAGCAAATTTTTTCTCACTACCTCCAAGATACTCTGCAATAGCAGTAGCAACATCATTTGCGGATTTTGTAATGAGTGCTTTAGCTGCTTCTTCTGCTGAAATCGTTTGTCCTGCTTTAAATCCAATTTTTGTCGGTGGACGCATTGCTGCATAATGTGAAATAGGGATTGGTGTATTTGGTGTCACACGACGTATCTGCATAGCTTCAAAGAGTAGGTATAATGTCATCATTTTTGTTAAAGAAGCAGGGTAACGTTTCAGTGTTGCATTGGCTTGAAATAGAGTTTTGCCTGTAGTGGCATCTATAACAATAGCAGCATATTTATCAGGATAGGCCCCCTGAGGTGTAGCTTCTGCCCAACAGTGAGAAAAAGCTAACATAACAAAAGAAATTACTATTTTTTTATAACAACGCATAATTTTTTGATAGTTAGTATACACTTGCAGGATCCTATCTCTCCATTTACTCTGAAAAAATTTCTATAAAGCCTTCTTTTTTATAACTTGTTTATGCAGTTTAGATGAATGATATTACTAATTTGTTTACAGAAGTTATTTTATGAGTGACTTAAATCTTACCAAAGGAGGAAAGTTTTTTCTTATACAAACAGGTATTGCAATAGTTATGAAAGAACTTAAAATTAATAAAAAACGTGCTGCATGGAATAAAGGTAATGGAACAGATGCTCATAATAAACTCTATACTGCATCTTATACATAATGAAAAGGGCAAGAATTGGGATGCAGGTAGGTATGGTGCGGTTATAATACCGAAAGCTAGAGAAAAACTCCAAAAGCCTAAATTATATAGGGTTCTTTTACTCAATGATGATTATACACCTATGAATTTTGTTGTTTTCGTTTTGAAGATTTTTTTTAAAAAAAGTTTCGAAGAAGCAACGCAGATTATGTTACATGTTCATCACAATGGGATAGGTGAATGTGGAACTTATACTTATGAAGTTGCTGAAATGAAAATAGTACAAGTGAGGGAGTGCGCACGTCAAAATGAACACCCGTTACAATGTGTAATGGAATGGAAGTGAGGAATTATGCCATCTTTTACACCTAGTCTTGAAGAGGTTTTGCATCGTGCTTTGACTATTGCTACTCAAGCACGGCATGAATATGCAACATTAGAGCATCTTCTACTTGCGCTGTTAGATGATGCTGATGCGAATTCCGTCATTCAGGCATGCCAGGTAGATGTGGAGGAATTGCGAAAACGCTTAACCGATTATCTTCAGTCAGAGTTAGATGAACAGATTAGAGCTGATGAGGATACAAAGCCTACAACTTTTTTCCAGCGTGTCATTCAGCGTGCTGTGATACATGCTCAATCTGCTGGCAAAAATGAAGTATCGGGAGCAAATGTTCTTGTTGCAATTTTTTCTGAACGTGAAAGCTATGCCGCATATTTCCTTCAAGAAATGGGAATGACACGCTATGATGCTGTACGGTTTATTTCACATGGGATTACACGTGATGATGGGTTATCCATGTTACTTGAAGGGCTTGAAGAGCAATTAGATCAGCAGATTTCGGCCAATGGTGAAAGGCTGCCAAGTGCTTTAACGAATTATTGTGTTGATCTCAATTGTAAAGCACGGAGTGGAAAGATTGATTTATTAATTGGCCGTGAAATGGAAATTTCACGTATGATCCAGATTTTATGTCGAAGGGTGAAAAACAATCCGCTTTTGGTTGGTGATCCTGGTGTAGGGAAAACCGCTATAATTGAGGGATTGGCAAAGCGCATTGTTGATGGGCAAGTGCCTGAAGTTTTATCAAATGCAACAATATTTTCTCTTGATATGGGGGAGATTATTGCTGGTACGCGTTATCGCGGTGATTTTGAAGAACGATTAAAGCAAGTTATTAAAGAACTTGAGTTGTATCCAGATGCTATTTTATTTATTGATGAAATTCATATCTTAGTGGGAGCAGGGGCGACATTAGGGGGAAATATGGATGCAGCAAATCTTTTAAAACCTGCATTATCTTCCGGAACTATGCGATGTATTGGTTCTACAACTTACAGAGAATATCGCAAATTCTTTGAGCAAGATCGTGCTTTAGAGCGCCGTTTTCAGAAGCTTGATGTTCATGAACCTTCTGTTACTGATGCGATTAAGATTTTGCAGGGGCTGAAATCTTGCTTTGAAGATTTTCATCAGATTAGATATACAGATCAGGCAGTGAAGGCATCCGTAGAATTATCTTCGCGCTATATGGTTGATCGTAGATTACCCGATAAAGCAATTGATATTATTGATGAAAGTGGCGCAGCTCAAAAGCTTTTGCCACAAAAACAGCGCAAAAAGAGTATAGGCGTTAAAGAAATTGAAGCAACTATTGCTACAATTGCAAGGATTCCACCAAAAACAGTTTCTCGGAATGATCAGAAGATACTGAGTAAGCTTGAAAGAGAGCTCAAACATGTTGTTTATGGGCAAGATCAGGCAATTTCCGTATTGGTGTCATCAATTAAATTGGCGCGAGCAGGTTTACGCGAATCAGAGAAACCCATAGGAAGTTATTTATTTTCAGGGCCAACAGGTGTCGGAAAAACTGAAGTTGCAAAACAGCTTGCATCATCTTTAGGCATTGAACTATTACGTTTTGATATGTCAGAATATATGGAACGGCATGCGGTAGCGCGCTTAATCGGAGCGCCTCCAGGTTATGTAGGGTTTGATCAAGGAGGTCTTCTTACAGACGCAGTTGATCAGAAACCTCACGCGATCCTCTTGCTAGATGAGATTGAGAAAGCACATCCAGAATTATTTAATATTTTATTGCAGGTAATGGATTATGGTAGATTAACAGACCATAACGGCAAAAAAATTGATTTTCGCAATATTATTTTGATTATGACAACCAATGCTGGTGCTTCAGATATGGCAAAATCAGCTATTGGATTTGGAAAAATACAACGTGATGGTGAGGATATAGAAGCAATTAATCAGTTATTTACACCAGAATTCCGGAATCGGTTAGATGCAATTATTCCATTTGCACCTTTATCCCATTTAATCATCAATCAAATAGCGCAGAAATTTATTTTTCAGCTTGAAGCACAATTAGCTGATCGGGGGATTTGTTTTGAGTTAAGCCCTGCTGCAACTTTATGGCTTTCCAATAAAGGATATGATTCTCAGATGGGGGCACGCCCATTAGCGCGGATTATACAAGAATATATTAAAAAACCATTAGCTGATGAAATTTTATTTGGAAAGTTACGTAATGGTGGCATTGTTCGCATATTGACACAAAAATCAAATGGCGAAAAAGAAAAACTGCAGTTAAAAATTTTATCTTCCGATATATCTGTTGGTTTAAAGAAAAACAAAATACAAAATTCTACAAAAAAAGTGTGGGAAAGAAAAGCACAATAACTTAAGAGCATGTTACAAAGCTGCACGGATTTTTTTTGCATTTTCTTCAAGTATTTCTGTCGGCGTTATCACGTTATTATGGGAAGTGAGTTCTATTCCTTCCATCCGTGGTATAATATGGAAATGGAGATGATAAACGGTTTGTTGACTAGCTGCTTCATTAAATTGCAGGACAGTTATGCCATCTGCTTGAAAAGCTTTTTTGATGGCATTTGCGATTTTTTGAACAGCTTTAATGACAGGAAATAATGTTTCAGTATCTGCATCAAGTAAGTTTCTAGAACCTTTTTTAGGAATGACTAACGTATGACCCGGTGCTTGTGGCATGATATCCATGAATCCAATCACATCATCATCTTCGTAGACACGAACAGAAGGGATTTCATTGCGAATCAATTTAGCAAAAATATTGTTATTGTCGTAAGTTTGTTTCATCAAATATTTCCTTTTCTTGTAGTTTTAAAATTTTAATTTCAAACCAGAAAAATGCAAGCCTTATAAGAGTTTAAAACAAAGAAGTATTTTGACTTTAGTGTTTATTTAGTGTAGTGAGCTGTCTTTAAATAAAGATTTAGATTTCTATAACGGCTTCAACTTCTACAGGAGCATCCATAGGAAGAGAGGCGACACCAATGGCAGAACGGGCGTGCTTTCCAATTTCACCAAAAATCTTAACAAATAAATCAGAGGCTCCATTGGCAATAAGAGGGATATCGGTAAAATGAGAATCTACAGCCACAAAAACAGTAATTTTTACTACGCGTTTTATTCTATTTAAGTCACCTAGAGTTGCCTTGAGTTGAGCGAGAATATTGAGAGCGCAAGCTTCAGATGCTTTTTTGGCTTGTTCAGGATTCACAGCTGCACCAACTTTACCAATGGTTATTAGTTTTCCATTAATAAGAGGGAGCTGCCCAGAAATAAAGAGTTGATTGCCACTTTGTGAAATGGTGATGTAATTGGCGAGAGGAATTGTTGCTTCAGGAATAGCGATTCCGAATTTTTCGAGTTTTTTTTCAATCACATTGGTCATAATTTAAACTCCATAGCTGTTCTATGATGCTTTTTTCGTTACATAACCTATTTTTTGATTTAAGAAAATGTGTGGTTAATTAAGAAATCAGTCTTTTTTGCCTTATTGTATGATGTTATGCAACGGGGGTAAGGTTTGGAAGTTGGGAATGATTAGATCATTATTTATAATAATTTCATATATTGTTTTTTTATGCACTGCGAGAGCTGAAGAGCCTGTTTTTATTGTACCTCATCGAGCAATTTATGATTTTCGTCTCGATAATGTTTCTCATGAAATAACGGTTTCTGGGATGTCAGGGCGAATGGTTTATGAGCTTACTGGTTCGGCGTGCCAAGGCTATAGAACGCGTTTTCGTTTCATTAGTCGTATTCACATTGAAGGTATGCCGGTACGTTTAACAGATCAACAGACGACAAGTTATGAAACAGGGGACAGTCGTACATTCCGTTTTAATATTACAGATCAAGAAGGAGAAGAGGTTACGTATCACGCCGAGGGGGTTGCTAAGCGTACCCAAGATGGTATTACAGTTATATTAAAAAAACCAAAGGAAAAAGAATATAAGCTTGCAATGGCTGAGTTTCCAATAATGCAACTAAAAAATATTATCCGCCATGCAAAAGCAGGAAATCATTTTTACAATGTTACTGTATTTGATGGGACAAATAAAGCAAATAAAGTTATAAAAGAAAGTATCGTCATAGGAAAAAAGAAGGCGCTTTTATCTGATAGCGAAACAGAAAAAATGAGAAAATTGGATGAAGAAGAGTATTGGCCCGTTACAATCTCTTATTTTGATGATGGGGAGAATAAGGATGGTTTGCCGATTTATCGCAGCAGTTTTCTTTTACACGAGAATGGTGTTATGCGTGATCTTCATCTTGATTATGGAACTTTTTCAGTGCGTGCAAAATTGAACAGTCTCGAATTCTTGGAACTTGGAAAAGATTTTGATCAATGTGAAAATGCAAATATTAAATGATTAAAGAAAATGACTTGAAAAAGAATCAAATATTAGTATGTTCGTCTTAATTTCACACGCGGAGTTTGGGTGTTTGTAAATAATCTGTAAAAGGAGTCTAGCAAGCATCCGCCGGTAGTGGGTTTCCCTGCTTTTTCCGCGGAGGTTGAACCGGAAAGGATAAGATTATGGCACTACCCGATTTTACTATGCATCAGCTTTTAGAAGCAGGTGTGCATTTTGGTCACCAGACTCATCGCTGGAATCCAAAAATGGCTCCCTATATTTATGGTCAACGGAATAATATCCATATTATTGATCTCGCTCAGACTGTTCCACTTTTACACCAAGCACTTAAACTTGTTTCAGATACCGTTGCGCGTGGTGGTCGTATTCTCTTTGTTGGTACGAAACGGCAAGCATCTGATATTATCGCTGATGCGGCGAATCGTTCCGCCCAATATTACGTTAATGCGCGTTGGCTTGGCGGTATGCTTACAAACTGGAAAACAATTTCCAATTCGATACATCGTTTGCGTAAGATTGACAAAATTCTTGCTGCTGAAGCGCAAGGCTTTACCAAAAAAGAACGTTTAAATTTGGAACGTGATCGTGAAAAACTTGATCGTGCGCTTGGTGGTATTAAAGATATGGGATCTGTTCCAGATCTTATGTTTGTTATCGATACAAATAAAGAAAATATTGCCCTCCAAGAAGCAAAACGTTTGGGTATTCCTGTAATTGCTATTATTGATACCAATTGTGATCCTGATGATGTGACATATCCAATACCAGGTAATGATGATGCTTCACGTGCAATTTCCCTTTATTGTGATCTTTTTGCTCGTGCTGCCCTTGATGGTATTGCACGCCAACAAGGTGCAATGGGTGTTGATTTAGGAGCTCAAGCTGATGTGCCTGTGGAGCCTATTTTGGAAAATGCGATTTTAGCAGTTTCTGAGTAATATAAAACGCTTAATTAAGGTACTTTTGTTTTCTAAAGAAGAGATTATAGACGTGCAGAGGAAATTCGCACGCTTTCACTGTTACAGAATAAAGAGGCAAATATGAGTATTACTGCTGCACAAGTAAAAGAACTTCGAGAACTATCTGGCGCTGGTATGATGGATTGTAAAGCTGCTCTAGCAGAAACTAATGGTGATATGGAAGCTGCTGTTGATTGGCTTCGCAAAAAAGGGATCGCTAAAGCAGATAAAAAGGCGGGTCGTACAGCAGCTGAAGGATTAATTGGAGTTGCATCAAAAGATTCCAATGCAGTTTTGGTTGAGATTAATTCTGAAACAGATTTTGTTGCACGCAATGATGGTTTCCAAGAAATTGTGCGCAATGTAGCAACTGCTGCCTTAGATACGCCAGGTGATGTTGAATCTGTTTCTGTTTCTCTTTATCCTGATTCTGAGAAGACTGTAGAGCTTACAATCAAAGATGCAATTGGTACAATTGGCGAAAATATAATATTTCGTCGTTCTGCTAAATTATCTGTGGAGAATGGTGTCGTTGCGTCTTATATACACAATAGTGTGGCTGAAGGTCTTGGTAAGCTTGGTGTTTTGGTTGCAATTGAAACAACAGGAGATAAAGAAGCCGCTCTTGTTTTTGGTCGGCAAATTGCGATGCATATTGCGGCAAGCAATCCATTAGCGCTTATCGCACAAGATGTTGATGCTGCTACTGTTGAACGTGAAAAAGCGATTTTTTCAGATCAAGCACGGCAATCTGGAAAGCCTGAAAATATCATTAAAAAAATGGTAGAAGGGCGTATGCGGAAGTTTTTTGAAGAGGTTGTTTTGCTTTCTCAAGCTTTTGTTATGAATCCTGATATAACTGTTGAGGCAGCTTTAAAGGATGCTGAGAAATCAATTGGTGCTCCCGCAAAAATTACAGGATTTATACGTTTTGTACTAGGTGAAGGTGTGGAAAAAGGAGATTCTAATTTTGCCGCAGAGGTTGCGACTGTTGCAAAAGGCTAGTTATTGCAAATTCTTGATCAGAGATTTAAAATTATATCGTTGATTGTAAAATCTCTGAGGGAAACAGTATAATTGTTGAGAGGGCGTCATGTAAAAAGTGATGCCCTTCGTGGTGTAAAAAGAAAAAATAAAGGTGCTTTTGGGGAGATTATGAATGGCATTAGCACTTCCGTATAAACGTATTCTTTTAAAGGCTTCTGGTGAAGCTCTTATGGGGGGGCAGAGTTTTGGCATTGATGTTTCTGTTGTAGATCGTATTGCTGCTGATATTGCAGAAGTGCGCGCAATGGGAATAGAAGTTGCGGTTGTTATCGGTGGGGGAAATATTTTTCGCGGCGTTGCTGTTGCTTCGCATGGTGGGGATCGAGTGACAGGTGATCATATGGGAATGCTTGCAACTTCTATTAACTCTTTAGCATTGCGGACGTCATTGACAAAATTAGGGATTGAAACTGTTGTACTATCTGCAATTGCTATGCCACAAATTTGTGAAAGTTTTTCGCAACGGAAAGCAATAGCTTATATCAATCAGGGAAAAGTTGTTGTTTTTGCGGGTGGTACAGGAAATCCATTTTTTACTACTGATTCTGCTGCTACTTTACGTGCAGCGGAAATTGGTGCCGACGTTCTTCTTAAAGGAACACAAGTTGATGGTATTTATTCAGCAGATCCTAAGGTAGACCCTACGGCTAAGCGTTTTGATCAGTTAACGCATGTTGAAATTTTGCAATGGGGATTATCTGTTATGGATTCGACAGCTATCACTTTAGCACGTGAGAATAATGTACCGATTATTGTCTATTCCATTCATGAAAAAGGCGGTTTGGCGAAGGTCTTGAATGGAACAGGACGCTTTACAATAGTATCGGAATAAGAGTAAGCTTCAAAGGACAATTGAAGGAGACAGAAATATGAATGTTACATCGATTATGGATGATCTGAAGCGTCGCATGGATGGTGCTATTACAGCTTTTAAACATGAATTAGGTGGTTTGAGGACTGGACGAGCATCAGCTAGTTTATTAGAACCGTTGACTGTTGAATCTTATGGTTCTATTGTGCACATAAATCAGGTTGCTAATATTTCTGTTCCTGAGCCCCGGATGCTTTTCGTTTCTGTCTGGGATAAAACGATGGTAGGAGCTGTAGAGCGTGCCATTCGCGATTCTGGTCTTGGCTTAAATCCTATAGTTGATGGTACCAATTTACGTATTCCTTTACCTGAGTTGAATGAAGAGCGCCGTAAAGAGCTTGTAAAAATTGCGCATCACTATGCAGAGCAAGCACGTGTTGCTACACGTCATGTTCGTCGGGATGGCATGGACAATTTGAAAAAGTTAGAAAAAGATGGTGAAATTGGGCAAGATGAAGCTCATAATTTGTCTGAGAAAGTTCAAAAGCTCACAGATGAAACCATTGCTGATATTGACAAAATTTTAACTGTGAAGGAATCAGAAATTATGCACGTTTAAGACGACTTAATCACTAGAGAAAAGCTGTTATATCCCCAGCGTGTAAGTTTTCCTACGGATAAAATTAGGTAGTGGTGTGCATAAGGTTTAATATAGGGGGGATATTTTATTCTTTAATATGCGTGGTTGGTCATACTTTTTTTAGAGGCTATCATTTAATAGTATGGCGAGAGTTTTTTCAGCATGTCTTTATTAAACTGCATGATGAAAGAAGTTTTTACGGATTCTTCAAATATTATAAGATAGTGATTAGAGAAAGAGTATAACGCAAAAATAAGCCTTAATCTTGCTCTTACCTGCCACTATCAAGGTCTATGAGTAGAATCCATCAAGCAGACGTTATGTAGTGCATTCGTTTTTGAATGATGAATAGCTGATAGGGAAATATTTTAATACAAACTTTATATCAGTTAATTTATATGAAGCGCGAGCCGCCGCTTTTTCATTTTATGTTTGAGAAATATTTAGACGCATATTTTTAGATTAATTTTGATAGAGGAATGTTTAAACCTATTTTATTGATTATTAACCTTATAAGAGCTATCTTGATAGCTAAAACCACTTATGATAAATTATAAGAGAAATTTATACAAGCATGAAATAAAAATACGAGGTAGAGAAGTTTTTCTTGCATTAATTTTAGAGCTTGTATTTCCTATTTTTATTGTGGGATATTGTTTTGTCTAATTTAGTTTATCGTGTTCTGACGGCCTTTGTGTTTGGTGTTATTGCGTTGTATCTAACATGGTTGGGAGGAATCTTCTTTTTTTTGTTTGTATGGTGTATTGGCGGTTTTATTCTTTATGAGTGGATTCGTATTACGAAAGAGAAATGGTGTGTTTTACAAAAAATGTTAGCAAGTATTTTTTATTTGCTCTTTGGCTTTTTTTTAGTTTTAAGTGTACCCGCCTCATTGGATTTTTGTGTTTTAATCGTTTTGGCTGCGGTATTGGCTATCATATCTATAAAAAAGAGTGGTTGGATTTTTTTGGGTTTTTTATATGCATCTTTTCCTGTTGTTGCTTTATGCTTTTTACGGGATCATGAGATGTTGGGATTCCGAGTTGTTATTTTCTTATTTACGATAGTGTGGGGAACAGATATTGGTGGATATTTTATCGGACGTGCATTAGGGGGAGCTAAATTAGCCCCACGATTTTCTCCCAATAAAACATGGGCAGGAGCACTTGGTGGCACATTTGTCGGAGTTTTTAGTGGTATGTGGGTTGCTTTTGGATTTTTTGATATAAATTTAGCAAGTTTCTTTGTCCCACTCCTTACACTTTTTTTGTCAATTGTTTCACAATTGAGTGATTTAGGACAATCATGGCTTAAAAGGCGGTTTTCTGTTAAAGATTCTAGTTCTTTATTGCCTGGACATGGTGGTTTTATGGATCGTATGGATGGATTAGTAGGGGCGGCTTGTGTCCTTTATTTAATTGGTTCATTTACATCTGATATGGATACGCCTTTTAATCTTTTTAGTATGATTTAATTGGGAGAAGGTATTTTGGAACTTTTAAATCATATGGTCATTATGGGGGATTTTCTTTTAAGAAGTTTGAGTGTTCTTTTTGTCATTATAATTATCATTTTTGTGCATGAACTTGGGCATTATCTTGTTGGTCGGTGGTGTGGTATTAAGGTGTTAGTTTTTTCACTTGGGTTTGGCCCACAAATAGCGAGTTATATAGATAAGCATGGCACGAAATGGTGTTTAGCGCTTATCCCCTTAGGAGGTTATGTGAAGTTTGTTGGGGAGGAGGAAAAAAACGATACAGTATCATCTCAACCATCTCCGATTATTGATGGTTCATTTTCTAGTGTGCATGCCTGGAAGAGAGCAGCAACTGTTTTTGCTGGTCCTTTCTTCAATGCTCTTTTTACTGTTGTTATTCTAACATTTTTTTTCTTTATTTATGGTCGTGTAGTCATTGATCCTGTTGTTGGTTCGTTGGTCAAAAATAGTCCGGCTGTTCAGTCTGGTTTGGAATTAGGTGACCGTTTTGTTGAAATGGATGGTCGACGTGTTGAAAGTTTTGAAGATTTGATGAATTATGTGGCGCTTCACGGAAGACAACCTATAGAGTTTAAAATAGAACGCATGGGGCGAGTCTTTCCAATGATTATTGCTCCGAAAGTAGTTGAGCGGGATGACGGCTTTGGTAATCGGACACAAAGTGCTATGATAGGTGTAGGTGTTCCTGTTGATTTAAATAATCCTGCGCGTTTAGATCCAATTTATATAAAACATGTTCGCTATGGTTTTGTGACAGCTGTAAGAGAAGCGTTAAACCGTACTGTATTTATTGCGACTCAAACCGTTCTTTTTATGAGTCGTGTAATAGGAGGAAAAGAGGATCATTGTCGATTAAGTGGACCTTCTAAGACTATTAAAATTGCCTGGAAAGTGAGTGAGACAGGTTTTATCTCTTTATTGAATTTAGCAGCTTTTCTTTCAATAAGTGTTGGGCTTATTAACCTTTTTCCGATTCTACCACTTGATGGTGGACATTTTTTATTTCATATCATTGAGGTCATTTCTAGGAGAAAAATATCTGCTAAGATTCAGGGAATTGTTTTTCGTTTAGGTTTTTCCGTTCTTCTCCTTTTTATGATTTTTGTCTTTTTTAATGATTATTTTTGTTGGTTTAGCTAATTAAATTATGGAAAACGCTTTATAAATTAGGTAATAATAGCGAAAATAAATTGAAGGTTGTTTACCATGTCTGCAAAATATTGTGGCGTCGTACATTATAATAAGTAATTAAGGGATGAAAAGTCTCGCTGTAAAAAGGTTGCTATGGTAGTTAGTTTTTTAAAGCATCATGACTAAGAAACAAGAGTAAGGTAAAAAAGCCAATGACTACGAATTCAAAGTTTTTAAATGCAGCATCTGTGTTAGTGTTAAAGATGGGAATGATTGTCCCAGCGACGGTTTTTATGTCAATTGCTGCAGTTGGAGAAATGCAAGCGTCTGTAATTCGTTCTATTGAGGTTCGTGGGAATAAGTTTGTAAGTTCTCAGGCGATTCGGGACAATATAGGTATTAAAGTTGGACAAGGGGTTTCCAGTAGTGATGTTGATAATGCTGTAAAGAATCTTTTCGAATTAGGTTTATTTTATGATGTTAAAATAAATCAAGTAAGTGATAAATTGGTTGTATTTGTAAAAGAATATGAGGTTGTCAATCAGGTATTGTTCCAGGGAAATAAATCTTTTAAAGACCCAGATCTTAAACGGTTTATTTCTTTAAAACCGAATGAACCTTTTAATTCTGCTAAGCTTTCTGCTGATATAAATACGATTCGTGAAGCTTATAAAACTCTTGGGCGTAATAATATCACAGTTAATGTTCAAACTATTAATCTTGGAAAAGGGCGTGTTAATGTGGTATTTAATGTTATTGAAGGGCAAAAAACAAAGATTGGTGATATCACTTTTAAAGGAAATAGTGTTTTTGGAAGCCGTCGTTTGCGTGATGTGATTTCAACAAAATCTTCAGGAATTTTTTCCAAGTTTTTAGGAGGCGATGTTTACAGTGAAGAGCGCCTTGCTGCTGATGAGGAGGCCCTACGTCATTTTTATTATAATCGTGGTTATGCAGATTTTCGTGTAGTCTCTTCTCAAGCGATTTTTGATGCAGCAAGCAATACATACAAGATTATTTTTGTTCTTGATGAAGGTGCGCGCTATAAAATTAGTGATATTCAGGTTGAAAGTGATGTTGATGGAATTGACGTGCAATCTGTAAAAAAAGTGCTTAAAACTCAGCCAGGTAATATTTATAGTGCGGAAGATATTGAACGGTCTGTTGCAATTATTAATAACAAGGTTGCTGATTCGGGATATGCTTTTGCTAAAGTGGAGCCGCGGGGAAATCGTGATTTAGCAAATCATACAATTTCAATTTTATATAATATTGAACAAGGTGTGCGTGCTTATATTCAGCGTATTGATATACGTGGAAATGAGAAAACGCGTGATTACGTCATTCGCCGTGAAATTGATTTAAATGAAGGAGATGCTTATAATCAAACTTTATTACAGCGAGCGAAACGTCGTTTAGAAGGTTTAGGTTTCTTTAAAACCGTTAATATTTCAATGGTTCCTACCGATCGATCTGATCAGGTTGTTTTAGTAGTTGATGTCGTTGAGGCTTCAACGGGAGATCTCTCTCTTTCTGGAGGATATACAACAGGGGGAACAAGCCCTGGGATGTCACTTGAGGTTTCTGTTACTGAGCGTAATCTTGGAGGGCGTGGCCAGTATGTTCGTTTAGGGTTAGGAGCAGGGCAAGAAAAATCTCGTAATTATAATTTATCATTTGTTGAACCTTATTTCTTAGGGTATCGTTTATCTGCTGGAATTGATGTTTTTCGTAGTACTTACCGTGCTGATAAAGCTTATGATGTACGACAAACAGGTGGATCACTACGGTTTTCGTTGCCTATTGATAATCAATTGTCTGCTAGTGTAGCATATTCTTATGTGCAGGAAGAGTATGATTTTGGTGGAGAGTATGATTTCAACAAAGAGAGTGATATCATAGAATTATATGGGAAATATTCTGGTGCGATTGTTCAAGCTGCAAAGCAAAGCCCTTGGAAGCGTTCATCAATTAGCTATGGTTTTACCTATAATACAATTGACGATATGAGAAACCCCCATGATGGTTGGTACGTGCATCTTCTTCAGGAATATGCAGGACTTGGCGGGAATGCAAAATTCTTGAAGACCACGGGTAAAGCGATGATGTACAATACTCTTTCTGAGCAGAAGGATATTGTTGGTTTGCTTTCCTTTGGGAGTGGTTATATCCACGAAATAGGCAAGGAAGGTGTTCGTATTTTCGATATGTTTAAAGCGAATACTGATATGATTCGGGGATTCAAATATAATGGGATAGGTCCACGTCAGGTTTCCAATAAGGGTGAAGTTTATTTCTTAGGGGGAACAACATATATGAATGCGACTGCTGAAGTACAATTTCCTATCCCTGTTGTTCCTGAAGGATTTGGATTGCGCGGGGCTTTATTTGCGGATATTGCTACGCTCTATGGTAATAATTATAAAACAGTTTTTAATGGTGAACCTCCTGTTACCAATACCAAAAGCACTTGGCGCTCATCTGCAGGTTTGAGTTTAATGTGGGATTCTCCGTTTGGTCCCTTGCGTTTTGATTATGCTTGGCCAATAAAAAAGCAAGAGGGCGATCGTTTGCAGCAATTGAATTTTGGTATTTCTACGAAGTTCTGATTTGAATAGTTTTTAAGAAGGAAAAACTTAAAGAGAATAGCTTAAGCCTGGAAGAGAAAGTATTTTGATGGCGGATACGTTTTTTTTTACGCCGTCCCGGCGATTGACAGTTGCAAATGTTGCTGAGTTAACGGGTGCAAAACTTCTTAATCCAGAGTTTTCTCATAAAGTTATCAATACTCTTTCTTCACTTGAGAGTGCGGTGGAAGGTTCTCTTGTTTTTGTAGAGCATCGAAAGTTTTCTGATGCTCTACTAGACAGTTCTGCTGTTGCTGTTTTTTGTACGAATGAAGTTGTTTTTAAAGTTCCTGAAACTATGGCAATTTTGGTGACATCCACGCCGCAGCGTGATTTTGCTCAAATTGGTCGTATTTTGTTTCCTGATTCTGTCAAACCGATTCCTTGGTTGGGACAGAGAGGGGTTTCACCGCATGCACGTATTCATCCAACGGCTAAGTTTGCACATGATGTGTGTATTGAAGCGGGTGCTGTTATTGGTAGAAATGTTGAGATTGGTGCCGGAACGCTTATTTCATCCACAGCTGTTATCGGTGAAAATTGCCGGATTGGACGTGACTGCTATATAGCTCCTAAGGTAATAGTTCAGTGTGCTTTAATAGGTGATAAGGTTCAGCTTTATCCTGGCGTGTGTATAGGGCAAGATGGTTTTGGTTATGTTGGAGGCGGGATTGGAATTGAAAAAATTCCACAACTTGGTCGTGTTATTATTGAGGATGGTGTAGAAGTTGGTGCGAACACTACAATTGATCGTGGAACATTTCAAGATACTATTATTGGTGAAGGAAGCAAAGTTGATAATCTTGTGCAAATTGCCCACAATGTAAAAATTGGCCGTTATTGCCTTATTGCTGCGCAATGTGGAATTGCAGGAAGTACATCGATAGGTGATATGTCTCAACTTGGAGGAGGTGTTGGAGTAGCGGATCATCTCGTAATAGGTAAATGTGTTCAGATTGCTGCTCGTAGTGGTGTTATGAATGACATTCCAGATGGTGAAAAATGGGGAGGTAGTCCAGCACGACCATTTAAACAGTGGTTCCGTGAAGTAGCGACGTTGCGTAGTATGGGAAAAGTTAAAAAGGAGAAACGCTGATATGATCAGCACTGAAGAAGCTAAAAACTTAGAGGCTGTAGATATTGCAAAACTATTATCAATATTACCGCACCGTTATCCATTTTTATTAATCGATCGTATAGTTGATATTGATGGTGAACAAGAAGCTATTGGTATTAAAAATATAACGATTAACGAACCACATTTTATGGGGCATTTTCCGGAAAAGCCAGTTATGCCTGGAGTTTTGATTTTAGAAGCTATGGCCCAAACGGCAGGAGCAATAGCACTTTTGAAATTAGGCAATAGGCAAACAAATTTAGTTTATCTTATGATGGTTGATAATGCGAAATTTCGTAAGCCGGTTATGCCTGGTGATCAGCTCAAGATTCATGTTCGGCTTTTGAAAAAGAGATCTGGTATGAGGCGTTTTTCGTGTGTAGCAAAAGTAGAAGATGTCCGCGTTGCTGAAGCGGAAATTACTGCGATGATTGTTGAAGAAGAATAAACGATATTTGATAGGAATTTAAAAATGTCCGGTACGAAAATCCATCCAACTGCTCTTGTGGAGAAGGGAGCTCAGCTTGGTGAGAATGTACGCGTTGGACCATTTTGCCATATTAGTTCAGATGCTGTTATTGGTGATGAATGCAGTTTGAAAAGTCATGTTGTGATAATGGGAAAGACAACGTTAGGAGCTAAGAGTAAAGTATTTTCTCATGCAGTTTTGGGAGCAGAACCGCAAAATAATAAACATAAAGGAGGAGCTACAATTCTTTCTATTGGTAAAAATTGTACGATTCGTGAAGGTGTCACAATGCATCGAGGTTCCGATTCGAGTGCAGGAATAACGGTTATTGGTGATAATTGCCAATTTTTTTGTTATGCGCATATCGCTCACGATTGTCACGTAGGTAATCATGTAACATTTGCCAATAACGCAATGATTGCTGGGCATGTTACTATTGGTGATTATGTGATTATCGGAGGTGGTGCTGCTGTTCATCAATTTGTTCGTGTTGGACATCATGCATTTATCGGTGGTGTATCTGCGCTGGTTGGGGATCTGATTCCTTATGGAACAGCAGTTGGTGTGCAGGCAAAACTTGCCGGACTCAATATTATTGGCATGAAGCGTGCAGGATTTGAGCGTCAGGATATTCATGCACTGCGTCATGCAGTTGCGATGCTTTTTGATCATAGCAAGCCATTTAAAGAGCGTGTTAATGATGTTGCTTCTTTTTATTCTTCTTTTCAGTCTGTTGTTGACGTTATTAATTTTATTAAACAAAAAGGAAAACGTTTTTATTGTACACCAAGATTTGAAGGCGATAAAATAAAAGAACAGAAGGATTAAAAATGCCTATTTGTGGTGCCAGAAATTTTCCTTCCGGTCGCACTGCTATTATTGCGGGAAATGGTATTCTACCGATTACTGTTGCGCAAGCTCTTGAAAAGAATGGAGAGAATCCTTTTCTTGTGCTTTTGCGTGATGAGGCGGATTCTGTTCTTTATCGCTATGAGCATTGCGAACTGTCAATTGTAGAATTAGCGCGACTCGTTAAAATCTTAAAGGAGGTTGGAGTTTATAATATTGTTTTAGCAGGTGGTGTGAAAAAGCGACCGCTTCTTAAACAATTTCGGTTGGATTGGACAACCTTTTTAGCTCTTCCTAAACTACTTCGAGCTTTGAGGAGGGGAGATGATGCGTTATTAAAAGCTTTCATACGGGTTATTGAAGCGCATGGTTTTTATGTTATTGGCGCTCACGAAATAGTACCAGATCTTTTAGCTCCTGTAGAATTTAATTTAACAGGGCGGCGTGCTACTCAAAAAGAGAAAAAAGATATTTTTTTAGCAGTAGAAGCAGCAAAACTTTTAGGTCAATTGGATATTGGACAAGCTGTTGTAGTTGTTCAAGGAAGGGTGGTTGCTTTGGAGGGCGCTGAGGGAACTGATAATATGTTGTGGCGTGTTTGTGAAATGCGAAAAAGAGGGCAAATTCCTCCTAAAGGTGGTGTTCTTGTAAAATGTGCAAAACCACAACAGGATAATCGCGTTGATTTACCATCAATTGGACCCGTGACAATAATGAATATTGCAAAGAGTGGTTTATCTGGTATTGCAGTGGAGGCAAATAGAAGTCTAATATTATCGGTGAAAAAAACAATAGAAAAAGCCAACAAATATTCTCTATTTATCGAAACATTTGAAAATTTTGGT
The DNA here is from genome assembly GCF_014197255.1 of Bartonella fuyuanensis. Lineage (GTDB taxonomy): Bacteria > Pseudomonadota > Alphaproteobacteria > Rhizobiales > Rhizobiaceae > Bartonella > Bartonella fuyuanensis. The sequence goes on from NZ_JACIFE010000010.1 coordinate 35,984, forward strand.
CATGAGTGATTATTTCGTAAAGATTGCTGTGGTTGCAGGTGAGGAATCTGGTGATTTACTTGGAGCAGATTTAATCTCTTGTTTATCACAACAGCTAAGATGCAACGTTAATTTGATTGGTGTTGGGGGGAGGCATTTAAAGGCATTGGGTTTAAAAAGCTTTTTTGATTCTCATGATATTGCTTTGATAGGTTTAAAGGAGGTGTTGAAAAAACTACCATTGTTGTTGCTACATATTCGCAATTTATCCAAATTTATTGCACAAGAGCATCCCGATTGTTTAATTATTATTGATAGTCCCGATTTCACACATCGTGTTGCAAAAAAAGTACGTGCTTTAGCGCCTTCTATTCCTATCATTAAATATATTGCACCCACCGTTTGGGCGTGGAGGCCAGAGCGTGCAAAAGCTATGTGTGAATTTGTTGATCATATTTTAGCGGTTTTTCCTTTTGAAAAAAAGGTTATGCAAGATTTGGAAGGTCCTGCTACGACCTATGTTGGACATCGTCTTTTGACATATCCTCCCCTTTTGAGAGTTCAGTCAGAAAAAAAACGCCAATTAGAACAAGGAAATTTGTATAGTAGACAAACATCATCGGCTACATTGATTATTTTGCCTGGATCGCGGAATTTAGAGATTCGTTCTTTAATGCCCATTTTTCGAGAAACAGTAGAGATTCTTGTACAACGTGTCCCTCATTTACATATTATTTTACCAACTTTACCTTATCTGGTGGATAGAATCCGTGATTTTGTGCAGGATTGGAAAAGCAAAGTAGAAATTGTTGTTGGGGAAGATGAAAAATGGTGTGCTTTTGCACAAGCAGATGTTGCTCTGGCTGCACATGGAACAGTTTCATTTGAATTAGCCTTAGCAAAAATACCTATGGCTCTTTGCTATAAACTTGATCGTTTTTCTAAATTATTTATTTTTCCTAAAATGATGTTATGGAGTGCTGCTCTTCCGAATATTATTGCTGATAAGCCTATTATTCCAGAATATTTTAATGAATTTTTGCGTCCTGGCATGTTAGCAAGACAGCTAGAGCAACTTTTATATAATCCTCTATTACGACAGGCACAACTCGATTCTTTTGAGATGATGGAAAAGAAAATGAAAACTGAAGTACCATCAGGAATTGTCGGTGCACAAACAATTATCACTCTTCTAAAAAGAAAAAATAAAATTGTATGAATAAAGGAATATTTTGATATTTAATGTTTAATTTTAGCAAGAAAATCGCAAGCACGTTGGCTTTTAGGATTGGTAAAAAAAATTTCAGAGGCGGTATCTTCAACAATTTTTCCATTTTCTAGAAAGAGTATTCTTTCTGCAACTTTACGAGCGAATCCCATTTCATGGGTAACACAAAGCATTGTAATTCCTGTCTCTGCTAGTTGTGCCATTACTTGCAAAACTTCTCCCACACTTTCTGGATCGAGAGCAGAGGTTGGTTCATCAAAAAGCATTACTTCAGGTTCCATACAAAGTGCACGGGCAATCGCCACACGCTGTTGTTGCCCACCAGAGAGTTGTAAAGGATATTTTTCACAGTATTTTTCAATCCCAACATGCGTTAAGTAACGAATCGCTCGTTCTTTTGCTTGTTGTTTACCAAGTCCTTGAACTGTCATAGGTGCTAAAATACAATTTTGTAAAACAGTCATGTGAGGAAATAAATTAAAATTCTGAAAGACCATTCCTATCTTACGTAGAACATTTTTTTGCTGTTGTATAGGAGTGGCGTGAATATCAACGTTATGGATACAGATTGAACCTTTTTGTGCTTGTTCTAATTTATTAATACAACGAATTAACGTTGATTTTCCTGATCCGGATGGTCCACAAATAACAATATGTTCACCCGCGTTAACATCAAAATTGATATCATGTAAGACCTGAAAGTCTCCATACCATTTGTTTAGATTCTGAATAGAGATCACAGGTTTTTGATTGGTAGGGATCGATTGATTATTTTTCCAATGCATTTTGTTTTATTCTTTCGTTGATGATTAAATCAATTAATTCACCACTTTGATTTGATAAAGCTTTTTTATGATCATTTTATTTTACCGTAAATATCGAGTGAGGTGATATTCGATAAAAACAATAAAACGATGAATGAGTTCAACAATAAAAAGATATATAAGAGCGGCCCAAACGTAAACTTGAAAATCGAAGGTACGTGAATAAGTAAGTTTAGCAACCCCCATTAAATCATAAACAGTAATAAGTGAGGCAATGGCACTAGATTTAATCACTAAAATCAATTCATTTCCTAGGGGACGTAATGCTACAATCATTGCTTGTGGAAAAATAATTTTAAAAAATGTGATAGAGTTGCTCAGACCTAGAGCTTTTGATGCTTCACGTTGCTCAGTTGTTACGGACAAAAAACTTCCTTTAAAGATTTCAGATTGATAGGCAGCAGAATTAAGGGTGAAAATAAAAAGACAACAATACCATGCATTTTGAAAAAACCACCATAGGCCAATCTGTTGCCAAAAACTGTTCATTGAACCGAGTCCATAGTAAAAAAGGAAGAGTTGTGCTAATAAAGGAGAGCCACGGAAAAAATAAACATAAGCATTTGCAAAATATTGTAAAAACATATTCTTTGATAAACGTGCAAAAGCAATAAGTATACCAAAGAAAAAACCAAGAGAACAAGAAATAGAAACAAGCTCAACAGTAACAATAAAGCCACTAATAAATCTTGGCCCATAACGATTTAAAATATCAGGATTAAAAAGAAAATAAAGACACTCAGGAATCATTAACCTACCGCCTTTTTGTAGCCTATTTGAGTATATGTTTCCAAATGGCGTAAGATTGCAGCAAAAAACATTGAAAATAATAAATAGAGTAAGCATGCTACAAGATAAAATAGCATAGGTTTATTGGTAGCTGCGACAGCTAAATTCGTTTGTCGCATGAGGTCAACAAGCGCGATGGTTGAAACGAGGGATGTATCTTTCAATAAAGTAAGCCAATTATTAGAAAGTCCTGGCAAGGCATTTCGGATTAGCTGAGGGAAGATAACGCGAAAAAATGTAGTTGAACGCGTAAGGCCTAAAGCTTTAGCTGCTTCATATTGACCTTTATCAAAAATACTAAATGCTCCAAGCCAAACTTCACAAGAGAAAGCTGTAAGAACCAGACTGAGGGCAACAACACCAGCAACAAAAGCATTTATACTGAACATGATTTCAATGTTAAAATAGTCGAAGGCATTTTGAATAAGGCTTTGTAAACCATAGTAAACTAAAAACAAGGTTAAAAGCTCTGGTAGCCCACGAAACACTATTGAAAAAAGGTGTGCTATAGCTTTAACTATTTTAATATTAGATCGAATCATCATTGCATTTAGAAGACCTAAGGGCAGCCCTAGAAGTCCACAACACAACGCCAATGCCAATGTCATTCCTGCACTAGAAAGTATAACCGCTCCCCATCCCCCATTGCTAAATGATAGCAATGCTAAATTTTCAATCATTCTTATGTTCCTCATAAAGTAGTTAGATAATGTTTCTAGACATAAACAGCAGGTTTTATTTAACTACTATGTTGATATTTAATAAACATCCCGTGTAAAATATTTCCTCATAATTTTCTCATAAGTTCCATCCGAACGAATTTCTTTTATTGCCTCATTGAATTTATTTTTAAGTTCATTATCATTTTGGCGGAGTGCAATTGCAACAGGAAATTTTGTTTCTCCCAGAGTTCCTAGAAGCTTACAGCAATCTTTTCCTTCATTTTTAAGCCAATTTAATGCTTGTAATTTATCCACGATAATCATATCAAGTCGATGATTTAAAAGATCACGATTTACTTCTATTGTGGAAGGGTAGAGTTTGATTTTTACCTCTCCAGAGGCATAATGATCCTCTGCATATGCAGCTTGTGTTGTATTTGATTGCACACCAAGATTTTTACCTTTAAAGCTTTGTATCGAAATTTCTTTAATTCCTGAAGCTTTGGTAACAATGACAGCTAGCGCTGTGTCATAGTAAGGATCTGTGAAGTCAATTTTTTGTAAACGCTCTTGTGTATAAGAAAGAGAAGCAACGATAGCATCGTATTTTTTTGCAATAAGTCCGGGGATCATTCCCTCAAAATCTTGCGTGACAATAGTACATGTAACCTTCATTTTTTTACAAAGTGCGTAAGATATATCGATATCAAATCCCTGCAGTTTGTTATTTGAATCAATATAACTAAAGGGGGGGTAAGTACCTTCACTTACGATTTTTAATGTTTTCGCACCAGCCGATTGGATAAATAGCGTGGCGCTTATTATAAGAGCTCCAGCTAATAGTTTCATGATGTTCTCCTATTGAATAAGTGGGAAAATATAAAACCGTTACGTTTTTATAATCTGTGAGCTTTTCTTGAGCAATGCAAAAATTTAGCGGTGCCTATTTTATATCATTATGTTGGAGATTATTATCAAAAAATTACCTTTTTATTGGTTTAAAGAAGGATAAATATCTTATTTCTTGTATGATAGCTTAACTTTCATGAAATGATTAATTTGCAGCATTTTATGAGTAAAAATTGGGTATTTTTCTTTAAAAATAAGGTTATTTAATTTAAAAATAAAAAAACACTAGCTTTTTATAAGATAAAAATATAATTCTATTATTATCATTAAATCTCATATTTAAGTATCGATGAGCATTAAAAACTAATTTTTGAGTAAATGTAAATTTTTATTATAAAAATTCTGACTTTCAGTTAAACTTACATATTCAACAAAGAGTTTAAAAATACTCTTTAAATATTCAAAGATTTAATTCTAATTCATAGTGATATTTAATCAATATCAAATGTAAAATATTTCCTCATGATTTTATCATAGCTTCCATCGGCACGAATTTCTTCTATTGCTTTATTAAAGCTGTTTTTAAGATCATTATTATTTTGACGGAGCGCAATTGCAATAGGAAATGTTGTTTCTTCTAAAGTTCCTAAAAGTTTGCAGCAGTCTTTTCCGTCATTTTCAAGCCAATTTAATGCTTTTAATTTATCAAAGATGATTATATCAAGCCGATGGCTTAAAAGATCACGATTAACTTCTATTGCTGTAGGATAAAATTTGATATTTACTCCTTCAGAGGTATAATGATCTTCTACATATGCAGCTTGTGTCGTATTCGATTGTACTCCAAGATTTTTACCTTTAAAGGCTTGTGGTGAGATTTCTTTAATTCCTGAATTTTTGGTAACAATAACAGCGAGTACTGTATTGTAGTAAGGATTTGTAAAATCAATTTTTTTTAAACGCTCCTTTGTAGGAGAGAGGGAAGAAACAATAGCGTCGTATTTTTTTGCAAGAAGTCCGGGAATCATCCCCTCGAAGGCTTGAGTGACAATAGTACATGTAACCTTCATTTTTTTACAAAGTGCATAAGCTATATCAATATCAAACCCTTGAAGTTCGTTATTTGAATCAATATAACTAAATGGGGGATAAGAAGCATCACTAGCAATTTTCAGTGTTTGAGAATTAGCTGATATGGTAAATAGTGTTGCGCTTATTATAAGAGATACTGCTACTAATTTCATTATGTTCTCCTATGAGATAAGCTAGAAAATATGAAAACATCATGTATGTTTATAATCTGGAAGCTCTTTTGGAGCAATGTAAAAAATTGATTTGTGTTCATTATGCTGGATTTTATCAAAAAAATGATTTATCATCAAGGTATGTAGGCAAAGAATAGAAAAAGAAACAAAACTCTTGTTGATTATATAACGAATTTTAATAATTTTGTTTAAGAGTTAATAAATATTTTTAAAAGAAAATCTATTAATTTAACTCCAACGAAATTTCAGCTTTTAACAGGATAAAAATGTAAAGAATTATTGTTTTTAGCTGTGGTATGAGATGCCTAGATATTTAAAGAATCTCAAGATGGGTTTATTTTCTGATAGTTATGAAGGTTTTTCTTGTAAAAGAAGTGTAATTTTAACCGATAATGTGAAGATGAATGATTATGCATAGGGTATATTATAATAAATAACTATACCTATAGATGGTGTCATTTTGTATCTTAAATTTGTAAAATTACATTTTCTTTTTATTTTAATCGATTTCAATAGGATAAGGAGTGTTTGGCATCTGAAGAAATATTTAAGGGAAACTTTTTACAATTTTACGGGGAAGAGATTGGGCATGAAATTCTAATATTGCTAAGTTTTAATATGTAAGAAGGTTTTTAAACAAAAATGATAGAAAATATACTTCATTGAAGGTGATAAGAATTATAAGGAAAATTTTTAAAATCAAACTTTATAAAAACTCTTAAAGGACACTTTTTGATCATTTTCAATAAAGCTTCAGTAAATTGAAGCTTTATTGATTTCTCCCTTTAATTTACACGTTCATCTATGGGAATATAATTACGTATAGCATAACCTGTGTAGAGTTGACGAGGACGACCAATTTTTTGTGCAGGATCTTCAATCATTTCTTTCCACTGGGCCACCCATCCAACACTGCGTGCTAATGCAAAAAGAACAGTGAACATTTCGGTTGGAAAACCTAGAGCTTTTAACGTAATTCCGGAATAGAAATCAACATTGGGATAAAGCTTTTTCTCAATGAAATATTTATCATTTAAGGCAATTTTTTCAAGTTCCATTGCAATATCAAGAAGCGGGTCATTTTTAATGTTGAGCTCTTTTAAAACTTCGTGACAAGTTTTTTGCATGATTTTTGCACGTGGGTCATAATTTTTATAGACTCTGTGACCAAAGCCCATAAGGCGGAAAGGATCATTTTTATCTTTTGCACGTGCAATAAATTCGGGAATTCTTTTAATAGAACCTATTTCTTGGAGCATTTTTAGACATGCTTCATTGGCACCACCATGTGCTGGTCCCCAAAGGCATGCAACACCTGCTGCAATACATGCAAATGGATTAGCACCAGAGGATCCAGCAAGACGTACTGTCGATGTAGAAGCATTTTGTTCATGATCTGCATGAAGGATAAAGATTTGATCCATTGCTCGTGCAAGCACCGGATTTATTTTATATTCTTCACAAGGAACAGCAAAACACATACGGAGAAAATTTGCAGCATAACTAAGATCATTGCGTGGATAAACAAATGCTTGGCCAATACTGTATTTATAAGCCATAGCAGCAAACGTTGGAACTTTTGAGATAAGACGAACAGAAGCAATCATTCTCTGGTGAGGATCTGTAATATCAATAGAGTCGTGATAGAATGCAGACATAGCTCCAAGGCAGGCAACCATTACAGCCATAGGATGAGAGTCACGACGGAAGCTATGGAAGAAGCGTGCAAACTGTTCGTGGACCATGGTATGCTGCATAATACATCGATCAAAGTCATTTTTTTCTTGCTGTGTTGGGAGTTCACCATAAAGTAAAAGATAACAACTTTCGAGAAAGTCCCCTTTTTCAGCCAATTGGTCGATAGGATAACCACGATAAAGCAATATACCGTTATCACCATCAATATAAGTAATTTTTGATTCACAAGAAGCTGTTGAAGTAAAACCGGGATCATAAGTAAAAATATCAGTTTTTTTGTAGAGAGAAGCAATTTCGATGACTTTAGGTCCAATTGTGCCTTTACGCAGAGGAAGTTTCACTTGTTTATCGTTCACAATAATATGTGCGCTATTCTCAGACATTTGGTATTCCTTTCAGATTCTTCGCTTCTAAAAATTAAGACTTTGCTTCATAAGAGTGGGAGATATATAATAACTAAAGCTTTTCTTACTTAGTATTAAGGGTAGATTGCCTCTAAAAGTAAGTGCATGCAATCTAAAAATATTTCCTTATTAATCATTATTACTCAATAAAAAATGTATTTCAATGATATAACATAAAAACTCTTTTAGATTATATTGAGATTTATGTATAGATACTGATTTGGGGAAATATATTAGCACACATCACGAGCATACTGTTGTGATAAGTTGATCCTTGATGCGATAAAGAGATTCATCGCGTCCTAATAAAATAAGAATATCCAAGATACCTGGTGATGTTGCACATCCTGTGAGAGCTGCACGAAGTGGTTGGGCAATAGACCCAAATTTCAGATTCTTTGTTTGTCCATAAGAATGAAGAGTTGCATCTAGCACTTTTGTATCCCAAGAGGGACAAGCTTTCAAGGCAAGATAAAGATCGTTTAAAATGGTTCGTCCATTTTTGTCCAGGAGTATTTGTGCTTTTTCGTTAAGCTGTAATGGTCGTTGCATAAAAATGAAGGAGGCGTTATCAATTAGTTCGCACAGTGTTTTTGAGCGTTCTTTCAAATATGGAATTGCTTTTAAAAATTGAATATGGCGTTGTTCATCAAGTCTTTCAATGATTTGTGCTCCTTTATCGGTTTCTGGTAGAATATCAAGAGCTGCACTCAAAAGTTCTTGATCATTGCTCGTGCGCATATAGTGTCTGTTGATGGAATCGAGCTTTTGGAGATCAAAACGAGCAGCACCTTTGTTAATATCTTTAATATCAAACCAAGAAATCATATCTTCGAGTGACATGAGTTCGTCATCCCCATGACTCCAACCTAAACGGACAAGGTAATTGCGTAATGCAGCTGGAAGATATCCCATTGTTCGATAAGCATCAACACCGAGCGCACCATGCCGCTTTGATAATTTTTCGCCGTTTTTACCATGAATAAGAGGAATATGTGCCATAACAGGAATATCCCATCCCAATGCTTCAAAGATGATTATTTGCCGGGCTGCGTTGGTAAGATGATCGTCACCACGTATGATATGTGTGATGCCCATATCATGATCATCAACGACAACAGCATGCATATAGGTAGGAGAACCGTCAGAACGCAAAATAATAAAGTCATCTAAATCTTTATTAGGAAAACGAACACTACCTTGAACACGATCATGAACAATCGTTTCTCCATCTTGAGGAGTTTTGATGCGAATAACAGGCTTAACACCTTTAGGAGCTTCAGAATTATCACGGTTGCGCCACCGTCCATCATAACGTGGTGGTCGCCCTTCCGCACGGGCTTTTTCACGCATTTCAACTAATTCTTCAGGTGAAGCATAACAATAATATGCTTTGCCATTCTTGACTAACAGTTCGGCGATTTGGCGGTGACGTTCTGCACGTTTAAATTGTGAAATAGGGGGGCCATCATAACTAAGTCCCATCCAGTGTAAGCCATCTATAATGGCTTTTACAGCTGCTTCTGTTGAGCGTTCTCGGTCTGTATCTTCAATTCGTAGAAGCATTTTCCCACTGTTATGTTTTGCATAAAGCCAATTAAAAAGTGCAGTACGAATGCCACCAATATGAAGGAAACCAGTAGGTGAGGGAGCAAAACGAGTAATAACAGACACGAATATTTTCCTTTAAATTGAGATATTACTTATGGAATTTGATAAAAAGATTATGTTAGCATAGGTAATAGGGTTTGCAAGAGCTGCATTGCAAGTTAAAGCGGGGATTCACGGATGTTTAATCAAAGTAAAATTAAAGATGATTTATCCGTAAGATCTGTTACAGAAAGAAAAAAGTTATGTCAAATAGAGCAGGATGTTTTTTCTAGGTGTGATGATGCAAAGAAGGGTAATCATAACCAACAAAAACTTTTTTTATTTACGCTCTTAAAAGGAGTAAGCATTTTTGTCGGAAAATGGTTAGTAGATTGTATCAATAAAGAGGTTTCTTTTGGGATTCTTTTTTCGCTGATTTTAGTCTTTTTTTCCTTAGGAATCATTTTTTATTTTCATTTAGAACAGGAGCCGAGTTGGGGACAATTGGGGGCGTTGGTTAGTATTTTTCTAGGAATATTCTATGCTGCACGTTTTTATCGAAAAATATGGATTCCCGTGGGATTTTTGTTTTGTGTTGTCTTGGGGGCTTTGGCAGCAAAAATTGAAACGTGGCGTATTGCAACACCAATGTTAAGCAGCGATCTTATCACCACATTAAAAGGAAGAATTGTTTCTATTGAGCCAGGTGCTAAAGGGGGATTTCGTTTAGTTGTGGATATTTTGGGTACAGAAAATCCCGTATTACGCCATAGTCTTCACCGTATTCGTTTATCAGCAAGACATTTGCCATCTGGATTAGCGATTGGTGATGGCCTGTATGGGAAAGTTAAGATGCTTGCATTATCTGGACCTGTGCGTCCAGGAGGTTACGATTTTAGTTTTCATAATTATTTTAAAGGAATTGGAGCTCAAGGTGTTTATTTAGAAGAACCAAGAAAAATATTAGTTTCGCAGCCTGATGGCATGTTAGCTATAGTTCTACAGAAAATTGAAAATTTACGCACGAAGATGACACAAAGAATCCGCGTAGCACTTGCAGGAGAAAAAGGAAGTGTTGCGGCTGCTCTCATCACAGGACAGCGTGCTGGTATTTCAAATGAGACAAATGAAGCACTACGGACATCGGGATTAGCACATATTTTGTCAATATCTGGTTTGCATATGGCATTGTTGAGCGGCATAGTTCTTTTGGCTATCCGTAGTTTTTTAGCATTTTTTCCAGTTTTCTCTTCCTATTATCCCACTAAAAAATTTGCTGCTATTGTTGCATTTGTAATAACAGCTTTTTATTTATTACTATCAGGCTTAGCGATATCAGCGCAAAGAAGTTTTGTGATGATTTCTGTTATGTTGGTTGCTATTTTGTGTAATCGTTCTGCTATAACAATGCGTAATTTTTCTATTGCGGGGTTGATAACTCTGGCGATGACACCCCATGAAATATTAGGCCCTAGCTTTCAAATGTCTTTTTCTGCAACAGCTGCTTTGATTGCTTTTTTTGATTGGTTAAGTGGAAGATCATTTTTTCGTAAAAGAAAAATAATCTCCTCTTATTTTGGAGGAGGAGTTGTAAATTTTGTTTTTTTATCAATGCTTTCAACATGTGCATCTTCTCTTGTTGCAGGGAGTGCAAGTGGAATTTATGCTGCTTATCATTTTTCTAATACTGCGCCTTTGACCCTTATCAGTAATGCTTTTGCTTTGCCTATCATTTCAATCTTCGTCATTCCTTTTGGATTAATCGCAGTTTTTGCAATGTTGGGAGGATTTGAATGGTTACCACTTCAAATTATGGGGATTGGTATTGGCCTTGTGATAAAGATTGCACACATTATCAAGGCTATTTCTCCTGATTTGAATCCTGGTTTTATGCCATTATCTGCGTTGGTTTTATTGAGTATAGGCTTGGTTGGACTAACTTTTTGCAAAACACCTATCAGGCTCTTTTTTAGTTTTTTTATTTTGGTTGGTGTTTGTATTTGTGTAATGCATTCACCTGTACAACTGATGATAGTAGATAATATGCGTCTTGTGGGCGTTATCCGTGATAAAAATTTATATATTGATCGTTATCATATTTCTAAGTTTACGACATCCATATGGAAAAAGACATTTCATGTGAATGAAACAATTAAACCAACAAAATATGGCCCTCCGTTTCACGGACAATTTATTTGTGATCATCATTTATGTGCATCTTTATTGGATAATGGATTAAAAGTTATCGTTTTACATCGAGAAAAAGATCAATGTGTAAAGGCAGATATTCTTATTCAGACATTTGCAATTGCAAGACATAATCCAACATGTCCTAAGAAGGCAAAAATAATATTTACGCCTCAACAATTGTTATCCCGAGGAAGCGTTGTGATGACCAAAAGTGGGGATATTATTTGGTCTTCGCTAGGGTTTCATAGACCATGGAATATGCACAGACAGTATTTACAAAAAAACACGTAATCCATAGCATTTTTTTGACAATGCTATAACAATATTTTTTGTTTTTTCAGTTGGTAAGTTTATCAACTTCATTTTGAATGGGAAAAATATTAACAAATTTACCTCAAAAGATAAAAAAGAAGATAGTTGTTGATTATTCTATGGTAAGGTAATAGGGGTAGTCAGAGTTGCTTACGGATAAAAGGTAAAAGTTGTTCATGAATGTTCAGCAGTTAAAAAAAATGGCAGCTGTTAAAGCACTTGAATTTATTGAAGATGGTATGCGGCTTGGTATCGGATCTGGTTCGACAGTTAATGAATTTATTCGTCTTCTTGGTGAGCGTGTTACAGATGGTCTATGTGTGACTGGTGTTGCTACTTCACGATATTCTGAACAACTTTGTCGTAAGTGTGGTGTGCCTGTTAGCACTTTAGGGGAAATACCTGAGTTAGATCTTGATATTGACGGAGCAGATGAAATTGGTCCTCAGATGATGCTCATTAAAGGGGGAGGTGGAGCGTTGTTATATGAAAAAATTGTAGCATCGGCATCTCGCGTTATGCTTGTCATTGCTGATGAAACGAAGATGGTAAAAAAACTTGGTGCTTTTGCCCTACCGATTGAAGTTAATCCATTTGGTGTACATACAACATGCAAAGCCATCGAAAAAGCAGCTAATGATTTAGGACTTTCTGGAGAAATTACATTGCGAATGAATGGAAAAAATCCGTTTAAAACAGATGGTGGCCATTTTATTCTTGATGCATTTTGGGGATGTATTTTGCAGCCCAAATTACTATCAGATGCGCTTCTTGCCATTCCTGGCGTTGTTGAGCATGGTCTTTTTTTGGACTTGGCCTCGCGTGCAATTGTTGCTATGGCTGATGGTCAAATAAAAATTTTAGAACCATTTGATTTTTAGAAAAGGTATTTACATGATGATATGTGTGCACAACAAAGAAGGGTATTAAAGATTTTCGGTATAATAACGAATTTAAATTATAATTAGCTATCGGGGTAATCCTTAAATGAGAATAATATTTTCTTTTCAGCATTTTATAGCGTATTTTGGTGTAATTACCATTTTTTTTGTGAATATTGGAATAGTTCATGCACAAGGTGTGAGTGATCAGCATTTAGATGCAGCGCGGAAGACGATCAGGGCCATTCAAGCAACGGATCAATTTGATAGTTTTTTACCAAATGCAGTCCATGATTTCAAAAATGAACTGATCAGTGATGATCCGAATTTGGCAACATCTATTTCTGATATTGTTGATAAGCAGGCGCTTGCTTTAATTAAAAGGCGCTCTGATTTAGAAAAAGAGATTGCCCATGTGTATGCGAAATATTTTACTCAAGAAGAGCTTGACGCAATCACAGCGTTTTATAATTCTGATACCGGTAAAAAATTTTTGATAGAAGTACCCAATATTGCACGTGATTCCTACTCTGCATTTGATGTATGGCGTTCTGCTCTTATGCAGGATCTTGTAGCCAATGTGAAAAAAGAGATGTCTGAAATACTTAATTTAAATAATTCTACTATGCCTATAAAATCAGAATCTTTAGAAAATAAAAAATAGATTGATTGATTTCATAACAGCAGGGGGGATTTCTGTTATTTTTATTAACGGTAGTTTTCCTGCCGTTTTTAATGTTTTAATAAGATTAGGTTTTTTAGAATATTTCTTTATAAAAAATGTTCCTTCAAAAGAAGGGAAGACTTTCATTTGATAATAAATGATCTTAGCCTATTATCATTTGCAGATATATGAGAAGGAATAGTTCGTGGGCTCTTTTGATTTTGATTTATTTGTTATTGGAGGTGGTTCTGGTGGAGTGCGTGCAGCACGGCTTGCTGGAGGGCTTGGTAAGCGTGTTGCTATAGCAGAGGAAGATCGTATAGGAGGAACTTGTGTTATTCGTGGTTGTGTTCCGAAAAAGCTTTATGTTTATGCATCACAATATGCAAAAGAATTTAAGAAAAGCGTTGGTTTTGGCTGGAAATATGCAGATCCGGTTTTTAGCTGGGAAAAGTTGGTTGCAGCTAAAAATAAAGAAATATCAAGACTAGAAGGCCTGTATCGAAAGGGGTTAGAAAATAACAATGTGCATATTTATAAAAGTCGTGCTACTTTTATAGATAATCACACATTGGAGCTTTCTGCTACTGGTGAGCGAGTAAGTGCCGAAAAAATTTTGATTGCAACGGGGGCAAAAGTTGCACCAAATACTATCATAGAAGGCAGTGGTTTTTGCCTTACTTCTAATGAAATTTTTGATCTTGATGAACTCCCGAAATCAATAGTCATTGTTGGTGGAGGGTATATTGGTGTTGAATTTGCTAATATTTTTCATGAGTTAGGTGTGAAAACAACCCTCCTCCATCGTGGTGATTTGATTCTTCGTGATTTTGACCATGATTTGCGACAATTTCTTAGCAATGCAATGATTGAAAAAGGGATTTCTATTATCTATGGAGTAACAATTTCTAAAGTACAAGCTGCAGAAAATTGTTATGATGTTGTTTTATCAAATGGACAAATGATCAACGCTGATCAAATTATGTTAGCTATGGGGCGTGTACCAAATACAACAGGTTTAGGACTTGACAGGATAGGCGTTAAAGTTAATGAATTTGGTGCCGTTGTTGTTGATGAGAAAATGACAACAAATGTACCTCATATTTGGGCTATAGGTGATGTAACAGGCCATATTCAATTAACACCTGTTGCGATTCATGATGCAATGTGTTTCGTTAAGACTGTATTTGAGAATATACCGACTCCACCTAATTATGATTTAATTACAACAGTAGTTTTTTCGCAACCCGAGCTTGGAACGATAGGTTTGTCAGAAGAAGATGCCCTCCGGCATTATGAGCGTTTTGAGGTTTATCGCACTGTTTTTCGTCCTATGCGCAATGTTCTTTCCGGTAGTTCAGAGAAAATGTTTATAAAGCTCATTGTTGATACTGAAAGCCGTCTTGTTGTAGGCGCTCATATTTTAGGGGAAAACGCTGGTGAGATGGCCCAGCTTATAGGGATATCTCTCAAGGGCAAGTTAACGAAGGATATCTTTGATGAAACGATGGCAGTACATCCAACTATGGCAGAAGAATTGGTAACGATGTATAAGCCAAGTTATATATATGAAAATGGGAAGAAAATAGAAAGTTAAACAGTATATAATTATGGTAAAAAGTTTTTATATGCCAAGTTGGAAGTTTAGTCTTTAGAGAGTGTGTAATGATAAAAGAATGGGCACCTGATTCTTGGAGAGAAAGGCCAATTAAACAAGTTCCGACTTATCCGGATCAGTCTATGTTAAAAGAAATTGAACAAAAACTGAGCAGTTATCCACCTCTAGTTTTTGCTGGTGAAGCACGGGATTTGAAAAATGAATTAGCAGTTGTTGCAAAAGGACAAGCTTTTTTATTACAAGGTGGAGATTGTGCCGAAAGCTTTGCAGAGCATGAAGCTGATAACATTCGTGATTTTTTTCGTGTGTTTTTGCAAATGGCGATTGTTTTAACCTTTGGTAGTTCTAAACCCGTTGTTAAAATTGGTCGCATTGCTGGTCAATTTGCAAAGCCACGCTCTTCTGATATCGAACGTAAAGAAGGAATTGAATTTCCTGTTTATCGGGGGGATATTATTAATGGTATTGAATTTAAAGCCGATTCTCGTATTCCAAATCCACGAAGGATGTCGATGGCTTATCGCCAATCTGCGGCAACACTTAATCTATTGCGTGCTTTTTCACAAGGTGGCTATGCTAATTTAGAAAATGTTCACACATGGATGTTGAGTTTTGTTTCTAATAGTCCTCAAGGGGAACGTTATAAATTATTAGCAGAGCGTATTTCTGAAGCAATTGATTTTATGCGTTCTATAGGGATTACATCCAAAACGCATTCTTCATTGCGTGAAACATCTTTTTATACCAGTCATGAAGCACTTTTACTTGGTTATGAAGAGGCTTTAACTCGGATTGATTCAACTTCAGGTAATTGGTATGCAACATCTGGCCATATGTTATGGATTGGTGACCGTACACGTCAGCTTGATCATGCTCACGTTGAATATTGCCGTGGCATTAAAAATCCTATAGGATTAAAGTGTGGTCCTTCCATTGAGCCTGATGAGCTTTTAAGATTAATTGATATTCTAAATCCTGAAAATGAGTTGGGACGGCTTACTCTTATTACGCGATTTGGTTATGATAAAGTTGAAAGTTATTTGCCTAAACTCATCCGTGCAGTTGAACGAGAGAAGCGTGCGGTTATATGGTCATGTGATCCAATGCATGGCAATACAATTACTGCCAATGGTTATAAGACGCGCCCTTTTGATCATGTTTTAAGAGAGGTAGAGAATTTCTTTGTAGTGCATCGTGGAGAGGGAACTTATCCAGGTGGCATTCATATTGAGATGACAGGTCGTGATGTAACTGAATGTACGGGAGGAGCACATGCTATTTCTGTAGATGATTTGTCTAATCGTTATCACACACAGTGTGACCCACGATTAAATGCGGATCAAGCGTTAGAATTGGCTTTTCTTGTTGCTGAACTCCTTAAAAAAAATCGTGCAGCTGACTTGTTGGCAATTGCTGCTGGTGTGTAGAAAAAGGTACCTAATATTTTTTACTTTACTCATTATAGCAGAAGAGAAATTTGTAAAAAGTGATATTTTGGGTGGTGGAAAATAAAGTTGTGATTGCCAAACTAATGAAGTGATACAAAGACTTATGAAAAATAATTTTCGGGTAGCAGTTGCCCAATTAAATCCTGTTGTTGGTGATATTGAGGGGAATTTTTCTCTAGCGGTTATGGCACATCAAAAGGCTAAAGAAGAGAGGGCTGATCTTGTTTTATTCTCAGAGCTTTTTATAAGTGCTTATCCGCCGGAAGATCTTGTTCTAAAACCTGCTTTTATAAAAGCATGTGAAGAGGCTGTTGGAAAATTAGCAAAAATAACACAAGAAGGACCAGGAATCGTCATTGGTCTTCCATTAAGACGGAGTGGAAAAATTTATAATGGTGTCATGCTTCTTGATGAAGGACGAATAAGTGCTGAAAGCTTGAAATTTGATTTACCTAATTATGCTGAATTTGATGAAAAACGTCTATTTTCTTCCGGTCCACGTCCTAGGCCTATTGTTTATCATGGAATCAAATTGGGAATAGTTATTTGTGAGGATATTTGGAATGATTTCTTTCTTACTACAGAGCTTAAAGAGAAAGGAGCTGAGATTATACTTGTCCTTAACGGTTCTCCCTACTATCGTAATAAAACGTTCAAACGTATAGACGTTGTTCGTACGCAAGCTTTACGATCTGGGGTGCCAATTATCTATGCTAATCAAGTTGGTGGTCAAGATGAGCTTGTTTTTGATGGGGGCTCTTTTGCATTGAATGGGCAAGGCAAAAAGGTATTTCAAATGAAACACTTTGAAAGACATATTGCTTTGAGTCATTGGCAGAAAACAGCGACAGGATGGAACTGTGTTTCAGGTCCTAATGAAAGGCTTCTCAATGGTTTAGCTGCTGATTATCAAGCTTGTGTTTTGGGTTTGAAAGATTACGTTAATAAAAACGGCTTTAAAGATGTTATTCTTGGTCTTTCAGGAGGAATTGATTCAGCACTTTGCACGGCAATGGCGGTTGATGCTTTTGGTGCTGAGCGAGTCCGCACCATTATGATGCCCTATCATTATACTTCACAAGAATCATTAAAGGATGCTAAAGAATGTGCTAAGCTTTTGGGATGTCGCTATGAAATTATATCGATTGTACAACCTGTTGAAGTTTTTTTGAATAGTGTGGCACCTATTTTTTTAGAGTTACCCTCTAATGTAACAGAGGAAAATCTTCAAAGTCGTGTACGCGGTACACTTTTAATGGCTCTTTCGAATAAATTTGGCTCAATGGTAGTTACGACCAGTAATAAGTCAGAAATGGCTGTGGGATATGCAACATTATATGGTGATATGAATGGCGGATTTAATCCTCTTAAAGATATTTATAAAATGCAGGTTTATGCCTTGTCTGAGTGGCGCAATAAAAATCACTTGCAAAATTTGAAAGGTCCAGAAGGAATTGTTATTCCATCCAATATTCTAGAAAAAGTACCTTCTGCGGAGTTGCGGGAAAATCAAAAAGATGAAGATTCTCTTCCGCCTTATCCTATTCTAGATGATATCCTACAATCTCTTGTAGAAAATGACATGAGTATTTGCGATATTGTTAAACGTGGATATTCACGGGAAATTGTTGAGAAAGTTGAACAGCTTCTTTATGCAGCTGAATATAAAAGGCGACAATCTGCACCTGGTGTAAAAATTAGTTACAAGAATTTTGGGCGAGATCGTCGTTATCCTATAGTCAATCGTTTTCGCGATAAAAATTGAGTGTTATTTTATGGTTAAAGTTCGTTTTGCTCCCTCTCCAACAGGTTATATTCATATTGGAAATACCCGTATTGCACTTTTCAACTGGCTTTATGCGCAAGCGCATAAAGGAGAATTTATTTTGCGTTATGATGATACAGATATTGAGCGTTCTAAACAAGAATATATCGATGCTATTACTGTTGATCTTGAATGGCTTGGTATTCAACCAGATGCAATTTATTTCCAATCTAAGCGATTTAATCGATATGATGAAGTGACAGAAATTTTTAAACAACGTAGACTTCTTTATCCCTGTTATGAAACAGCGGAAGAATTAGAACGGCGTCGTAAAATTCAACTTTCACGCAAATTACCTCCTATTTATGATCGTGCAGCATTAAAGTTGACAGCAGAAGAGAAAAAAAAATTTGAATCACAAGGCCGTAAGCCTCATTGGCGTTTTCTTCTCCCTAATTTTGAAAATAATCCTTTGCAAACAAAGCGAACAGAAATTTGCTGGAATGATGCAGTAAAGGGAGAACAGACGATAGATTTGGCTTCTCTTTCAGATCCTGTTCTTATTCGTGAAGATGGAAGCTATCTTTATACATTGCCGTCTGTTGTTGATGATGTAGATATGGCCATTACGCATATTATTCGTGGTGATGATCATATTGCAAATACAGGTGTTCAGATTGCTCTTTTTAAGGCTCTCAATGCAGAGTTACCTGTTTTTGGTCATGTCAATTTATTGGCAACAGTTTTTGGAAAAGGACTTTCAAAACGCAATAATGATCTTTCTATTCGTTCTTTACGAGAAGAGGGATTTGAATCTATAGCTGTTCAATGTCTTGCTGTTTTGATTGGGACATCACAAAATGTGCATCCCTATCCTCATCAGGCAGCGCTTTTAGAACATTTTAATTTACAAGATATATCAAGATCGATTGCAAAATTTGATATTGCTGATCTTTGTACTTTGAATAGTCATCTTGTCCATGAATTAACCTATGAGGAAGTTAAAACGCGCCTTAAAAAACTTTCGATTGAAGGAGGTAAGGCGGAGCATTTCTGGAACACAATCAGGAGAAATATTGATAAAGTCAAGGATGCTGTCTTTTGGTGGAAAATCATTCATGACGAACAAAATTTTAATACAGTAGCACTAGAGGATCGCACATTTGTGCAACAGTCACTCAATTTGTTACCTGAAGGTGAATTGAAGGATGAAAGTTGGCAAGTTTGGACGACAGCGTTAAAAGAAAAAACAGGTCGGAAGGGAAAAGCTTTATTTATGCCATTGCGTCAGGTACTTACTGGTATGGATCATGGACCTGAAATGGGGAAACTTTTGCAGCTTTTAGGGCGGGAAAAGGTAATAGAAAGACTCTCTAAGAGATAAGAGCAGTTTTAAAAAAATTATTCATTTTACATTTACAGAGAGTAAAATATGAGTCTATCTGCGCATTTTTATTAGCATGAATGCAGGAATATCATCACCAAATCCAAGGGGCGCGTAATTTTTATCTTTTCGAGGGCGCTGTGGCTTGGATAGGTTTTCTTTATTCTGTATGTTTTTGATATAATCTATTTTATTCTCTTTTACAGTTTTTTTGAAGTGTGCAATAGGCTTTTGCGGAGAAGTTTTCTTTGATGATTGCCGAGTTTTTTTCTTTACAACGCTATCTTCTGTTTGATCATCGGTTATTAAAGTTGAGAGATCTCCATTGAGCCATTCAATTTTTTCATTACTCATTTCCTCAATGGCATTGATATATTTTTGATCAGCTTTTGTGACGATTGTAAAAGCTTTTCCACGACGATTTGCCCGCCCAGTACGACCAATTCGATGAATATAATCTTCAGCATGTGTAGGAACATCATAATTAAACACATGACTTACTGCTGGGATATCGAGTCCACGGGCAGCAACATCTGAAGCAACCAAAAGCGTAAGTTTATTATTTTTAAAATCAGCTAAGGTATTCATGCGTGAATATTGATCCATATCTCCATGAAGTGCCCCTACATTAAAGTTATGTTTGATGAGCGACTTAAAAAGTTCAGAGATATCTCTCTTTCGATTACAGAAAATAATAGCATTTTGAAGTTTAGAACCTTCATTTTGAATAAGTTCTCGTAAAACCGCTCTTTTATCCCATGATTTATTTCCAGATTTGACAAGCCGTTGTGTAATTGTGGTTGCTGTTGAGGATGCTTTTGTAACTTCAACAGATACAGGAGAATGTAAAAATTTTTTCGTTAGCTTTGTGATTTCTGGCGCCATTGTTGCAGAAAAGAACAAAGTTTGACGCGTGAAAGGGGTTAGTTTACAGATTCGTTCAATATCAGGAATAAAGCCCATATCCAACATGCGATCAGCTTCATCAATAACAAGGATTTCAACGCCCATTAGGAGTAATTTACCACGCTCGAAATGATCGAGAAGACGTCCTGGTGTTGCTATAAGAACATCAGCCCCTCGTTCAAGTTTACGATCTTGGTGTTCAAAAGAAACACCACCAATTAAAAGAGCAACATTTAAACGATGATTTATTCCGTATTTATCGAAATTTTCTTCAACTTGAGCTGCGATTTCCCGTGTTGGCTCTAAGATGAGCGTACGGGGCATTCGTGCTCTTGCACGACCTTTTTCAAGGAGAGTGAGCATAGGCAATACAAAAGAGGCGGTTTTACCCGTTCCCGTTTGAGCAATTCCTAGAACGTCTTTTCTTTGAAGAACATGAGGAATCGTTTCACTTTGAATGGGTGTTGGAGTCGTATATCCCGCTGATTTTACCGCATTAATAACTTTTGCGGAAAGGCCCAAATCATCAAAACTGTTTAAAGACGGTATCATTTTTTATCAATGCTCTATGATTTAAATTTCGCTATCTAAATGATGAGTATAATTAATCCTCTACACTCTTAACGAGAGTTTAAGATATTTTTATAAAAAATCCAACTATAACAATCATATACACATAAAACGCATAATACAATCATTAATAGCGAAATTGTTCTGATAAAATGCGCTCATCCCATGAATGTTTTGAGTCAAAAAGAATTGAAACTGTTACTTCTGTTGCCATTGAAATAGTAACCGAATGGACAGATTTAACTTCAACATTATCAGCAGCAGCGTTGACTGGGCGTTTGTTAGGTTCAAGTATATCAAAGCGTACTGTTACTGTATTGGGAAGCAATGCCCCATGCCATCGGCGAGGGCGAAAAGGGCTAACAGGAGTGAGAGCCATAAGAGGAGCCATAAGAGGTAAAATAGGTCCTTGTGCTGATAAATTATAGGCAGTTGATCCGGCGGGTGTAGCGACGAGGACACCATCACAACTTAATCGTTCCATGCGTACGTTGTTATCAATGGTGATACGAATTTTTGCTGCTTGATAAGATTGTCGAAAGAGGGATACTTCATTAATTGCAAGCGCCTCGATGGATCCTTGACGTTCAGTTTTTGCAATCATGCGTAGGGGATGGATTTCTTTTTTATGTGCGACAGCAATACGATTAGGTAATTTTTTTTCATGAAATTCATTCATAAGAAATCCTACAGAACCTTGATTCATGCCATAAATAGGTTTGCCTGTATTCATGACGTCTCGTACGGTTTGTAACATTGTTCCATCACCACCGATTGCAACAACAAGATCAGTTTCTTTCAGAGAAGAATGACCATAAATGGAAATTAATTTACGGGTAGCTTTGATAGCTTCTTCAGTTTCTGCGGAAATAAAATGAAAGCGGCTTGGTAATGTAGTCATTTAAAAATTATCCTGATATTTATAAATTATATTGTAACTTATTTGGGGGGAGTTTTGAAGTTGTAATGAAAAAGCTTTTTTATAATAAAAAGAGTATTGAAGATAAAAAGAAAAGCTATTTTAAGATAAAATATCATTTTAGAAAAGTAAGAGAGGAACGTAGTTAAATAATTTACAAATAAGTAATTTTTTTATTAGAATGATAATTTAACATTGAAGCTAAGAGTATGATTGGTTAAAAAACTATAATTGATTTAATAATCAGTTTGAAGCACCCGTAGCTCAGCTGGATAGAGCGCTGCCCTCCGAAGGCAGAGGTCACAGATTCGAATTCTGTCGGGTGCACCAATTTTTTCAAATTCATATCATCTTAAATAACAATATCACCAAAAAAGAAGCAGATTTCCTTTTCATGAAAATGGTCATTTAAATTGTATGTTAAGTTTTATGGCAAATAAGCAAATGATTTGAAAAGAAGTAAAATTTATGACTGTAGACATGATTTTTCAGCTAGCCATTTTAAATATTCAAGATAAAAAAGAAAAACTATCTAAATGCGCTTTCAATTTAACTGTAAACGTATATAACATAAAAGTACATTTAATTTAATATATTCTTATACACTTGATTCAGTGATATTGACAGCAGACCGATAAATTAAATACACTATTTCAATTATCAAATAGATGGTAAAATCCGCTTTTATTCTTGGACTAAAGGCGTTACTAAGACGGAAGTCAAAGTTAAAAATTGCAATGGGGGAAAAGTTATCGTCAAGATTTGAATTGTTGCAAAATCACTGTATTTAGTACGGTTATTATGTTTTGGAGGATAAGGATCGGGTGTTTTCTCTATACATCAGTCTTGACAGTTATGTTGGATGAGGAATTATTTATCTTTAAGCACTTAGATAATTATGGTAGTTATGTAGTTGGGAGTATGTTTTTACGTTTGACAGAATTAAGAATATATTCCTTTCTCCTTGTGTGCTATTTAGTGTGGCTATAATAACGGGTGCATTTAATTATTTCCATGGCGTTAACAACAAATTTTTACTGAATCATTTTGATCCGTATATAGTAAAGTTTTCTCATTCCAAATCTTTTCAGATTGACTCAATAAAAATTATTTTTTGCACATCATAAGTGAGGCTAGTGTGTGAGTAAAAACTGTATAAGAAAGGATTGAAATGCCTCTTATGAACCGTCTTTATGCAAGGGGTGTCAGCAATATTGGGAGTTGGAAACTATAATGATGGTGTTGGCTTGCTTCTTCACAAACGTAAAGATAGAGGTATTCAATGGATTTTACAGTATGCTATTCACGGGTACTGCCGTAGAATGGATTTAGGCGCATTAAGATATATCTCCTAAAAAAATCCGTGAATTAGCACCTTAACTGGTGTTCTGTTTTATATGAGGGGTGTGAATCCATTAAAGAACGTGAGAAACAAAAGCCTGAAGCAATGCACAATTTCTCCATTATTTAAAAGGTATTGCTCTAAATACTTTTGAATGTTGAAAAGCTGAATTAATAAGATGATGGTAAGGCTAGAGGCTGGTTTTCATCTTTTACAATTTTACATTTTACCAAAATTAAACTGCATTTTCATTTCAGAAATTACCTAAATAGAGCTACATAATGTTCTTGCTCCAAGCTGGGATAAAATTTTACCAGTGTTCGTACAGGATTGATGCATCTGAATCTTAACCACAAATATGCTGCGACCTTAGGGTACTTTTAATTTATAGGCAACAAGAACAAGCAAAAACTTTAATTAAGTAAACAACGATCTAAAGTTAAAAAATTCTATGCAATAAATTCAGAGAACAAAATCGAATTTTTATCTAAAGCTTTGTGAAACAACGACTATAACATATTTAGCTTCATGTTTACTTATTTTTACAAACGTTCGTATATATTTTTTGCGCTATATTCATAAAGATCAAATTGACGGTAATCTATAGATAATTCTTGGTTAAGAATACGAAAGAAAAGTATGATACTACAGTAGAGTTTTACCTGTCTTTATTTTATAATAGAATACGACAGTATACATAAAAACATAATAAAGTCAATAGCTTGTATGGAATTATTTTATATGAATCCACTTAAGAATCCATCCTTTTATGTATGATTCATTTGACCATTTTTTATATAAGA
>NZ_JACIFE010000011.1:0-30398 GCF_014197255.1 Bartonella fuyuanensis
AGAATGACAGAAAATGATATTCTTTTAACAGACCGTGAAAGTGCAAAATTGCTTCATATGAGTGTCTCAACATTCCGCCGTCATGTTACCAATGGCTCTCTCCCAAAACCTTTAAAATTTGGTTTTTTATCCCGTTGGTTACAATCGGATCTTTTGAATGTCATCGAGCAAGCAAAACAGCAACGTCAAAGTAACGCGGCATAAAAAAAACCTTGTCACATAAGGACGGACAAGGCTTTCTCAAACTCATCAATCTAGAGATAGCACAATCCGTCCTATGACGCAATGTTATAGGATTTAAAATGATGTGTTCTTTGAAGAATGCGCGGGGTATTACTCGTGCCTTGCGTAGAGTTTGGCATGGGCCTTACGGAACAGCTCGTTGCCCCGCTCAGGATGATAGGTTATTATCCCTAATAAATTGGCGTACCTTATAAATTACGCTCACTAACAGCTTTAAAAAGCTCTAAAACATCAAGAGAAAAATCTACTATATGAGATTTCAATAATAATTCCCCTACTCTGTTCTTTGGATCAAAGCACCAAGCTATGTTTGCACCAATCTTTCCCTCTATTTACAGTTCTCTTTCAATATAGAGTGAAGCAAAAGCATTTTTGTTAGCATATTCTAACAATCCAAGTTTTTGATTTTCTGTATCTTGTCATCAGGAGAAACTCGTAAATATGGGTAAAATTTTGTCATGTTCAATAAAGAACGTCAATTAAGTGTATACATTAGTATCAGAAAAAACGATAATTTTCTTTGATACAAACAATCAAAATGATCAAAGATAAAAACAGATATCTTATTTCATTTCCAAACAACAAATTGAAAAATTCATAGGAAATTTGATTGATCAGATTTAACCATTAGATTAATATTTCAAGATAGATTACAGAAAGAAATTTCCTATGCAAAAGACATTACCCAAAAGTTATATGACTGATGCTGAACGTGAGGAGTTACGAGCAGGCGGGTTAGATCAAAACTGCATTTATACTGCTGAATCAGAAGCAGCGGACCGTGCTAATGATAGCAAAGCGGCGTGGGAATGGTTAGCAATGACTGAACCTCCAGCACATACACTTCTGTTTCTTAAAAAGCGGCATGGAGCACAATTTATTCGTGATATGGGATTTTCTACTAAAGATGCTGATAAAGAATATGGTCCCGATTGGTTAGATAAAGATGTTATCATAGGAGGTCATCACTTCTAAAGAATTTGAGGAGTTAGAACGTATTTTTGTTCGCGAAAATAACTATGTAAAAAGTCTTGATGAAGCATTGATGACCAAGAAACTACATGATGTGCGCAATGATTTGTGTAGTTATCTTCGTAACATTGAGAAAAGCGGTGGTTTGTCATTACTTATTGATACGGAGCGTAGTCTTGTAGAAAATGATCTGCTAAGATATGCCAATAGTAAAGTGATGATTAGTAGTCTTAAAACAGCATTAATGGAAATAGATATTATTAAGAAGCACATAATCCTTGTTAGTAATCCTGCGCAATATAAGACAGTAAATGAAGTTCATAGTTTACCCAAAAATCGTAAAGGCGGATTGCCTTACGATGAAGTACGTCAAGCAATAGCATCCCATTATGCACGGTTAGGAAACTTAGATAAATCTCGTTTAACGTCAATTGAAAAATCAATTATTGATGTGCGTAAAGAAAATATGACGATTATGCGCAAGCTCTACGAAAAGATGCAAGCCAAAGCTATTGGTATAGATTTCTAACTCAATAAAATACTCATAACAAAGCTTTTTACATTAGTTTATTCACACATCTTTAAAAGTAATGGTTAAATGAAAATCTCTCGTTTATATAGCTTTTTTGAAGGGAAAAACTGTCAAATGAGATATCGCTGCTGGTTTCTTTTTCCATTCAATCAAAAAAACTTCATTTCTCATTTTCTTAGTTATGTTTGTATTCTTCATAGCAATATTTAGCTAAATCTAAAGTCATCTTTGTATATACCAAATTCATATTCGAAATGTAATTATGGATCACTTAAATTAATTGAAAACATACTCATTATTGTTTGAAATACATTTTCATCACTAACAGAAAAACTAAAAAGTTTTCTTTCATTGTGTAAATCTGAAATGATTACTGTTATTTTTTTCCTTTAATAAAAAATCATAATGGAGGGCTCACTCAGAAAGCTTACAATCGCATCTTTTAAAAATGCCAAAGACCATAGCAAGCCTTGCATTGATTTTTGAACTTCTTGACAGTGGTCGTTTAGAAATTGGACCCTATGCCATTACAACAGCGTTGCGTTGGACAAATTATCTGTTCAGTCATGCCAAACGTCTTTATGCGGCGCATGATACATTGACATCAGAAAGTGCAAAATTAATTATCGAGCGTTGTGATCATTTACCCGATGTTTTTACAGCAAGGGATATCTATAGACGATGTTGGCGTTCTTTAAAAGACAATGGAGCCGTTAAGCAAGCTTTAGAGCTTTTATGTCGTTGTAACTATATTCGTGAATTTCCTATAGAGGGGAATGAATTAGGTCGGCGTCCTGATAGACGGTATGAATGGAGCGACATAAGAGTTCTAAAGCTTGTTTAACGGTTCTATTATCTGTTAAACCAGTCCAACTTCTTTGATGAATATCACGTAAAGTAAAGATATCGGGCAAATGATCACAGCGCTCGACAATTAATTTGGCACGCTCTACTGTTAATGTATCATGCGCCGCATAAAGACGTTTGGCATGACTGAACAGATAACTTGTCCAATGCAACGCTGTTGTATAGGTACAAGATATTAATTTATAATGGTAATTTATATGTTGAATAAGAATCTCGAATAACGTAGGATTCTCTTATTTCAAACCTGCTTATCTTGAATTAATCAAAACCTCTCATTTGCACATAACCAAGTAGGATGAGTGTGTGGATTAAATTTGTCTAAAAAAGGAATAAAAAGAGTAACTGATAAAGACAGGAACATCTTTCTAATCCATGGCTGGTCTATTAGTGGTTTTATGACGTTGTTGGCCTAAGAAAGCGCGTGCTTTTATTGTTATTTGTAAATCAACATCCAAATTCAAGGCAGCCGTATGCTTGAGATAAATATTAAGACGATTTATTGCTTTCTCTGCAGTTGCAGCTTTTGCATGCCAGATGGGAGAAAAGGTACCGCATATCTCTGTTTGTGCCATCTCTGAAACGAGCAGACAGCCTAATTTTGGCAGAATATAAAGGCGTAGAGGTAAAAACCAATGTCCATTTTTCCCATCCCCTTTTAATTCAGCTTTCCGACTTTCAAAAGCATCCATAGCAATATCTTTAAATAATAGAGATTGCTTATTGCTTCACGTTTTTATTTATTGCGTTCTTAATGGAGTCACAATCCTCACATAAAATAGAGTACCATTATGTTGCACATTCATAGGCTTATCTTAAAGAAGCATTTAAGACACCCAAACCCATTTCACGACAGCGTCCGTGAAATATAACACTGAAAAGAATTTTGACTGTCTCTTCACGCCTCAAAGAACAAAGATTCTTAACCTAATCTGATCAGTAAACAATCCAGAGTCTCACTTGGCTTTCACTCAAATTAAAGATGATTCACTTAAACTAAAAACTCAACAAGCAAACTTAAGAATATTCACCACGCACTAAAAAACTACTTCCATGTATCAAGAAAGTCTCTATACCTTATCCCACCATACCTCAAATGAAGGTGTTTTTTATGATCTAAACAATACAAAATAAAAAAACAGACATGAAAAAACTATATGTATAATTTTTATCAGAATTTATTTATAGAATGGCTACTTGATCTTTCTATCATACCGTAAATTTTACCATTTAAGGTATAGAAATATGAAACATGCACATCTCCTTGCAACATTCAAATATTTTTTAGGAACCCAAAATCTTTATAATGCACGCTAAATATTTTTAAGCTTGCTGGTAGCACCTTTAATTTAAGTGAATCCTATAAATGCGAAACCGAGTGGAATCTGCTAGAATCTGTCCGTTGACAGACCAAAAAGGAATACTTACCTTTAAAGCCACAAGGAGAAAGCCAAATAATTGAATACTTAACAAATAAAGTATAAAAGATTTCACCAACGCGATGCAGAATAGCATCCTTAAAAATTTCAAAACAGTGAAGATAAACAATTGACAGTAGATAAAGAATTCACTTAATTAAAGCGCTGTTAAAGGAATGATGACTTAGTATAAAATATTCAATTTTTTCAATTCTGAAAAATTAAAAAAAACAGTATCATTTGAAATAAAAAATTTTGTGCTGGCAATTCTGATTGGTATGCACAAAATTGGAGTTATTGAAAATCAAACATATAATTTAATGACGTTCCTTGACCAACTCACTCTCTCCTGAGTATAGCACGGGGACTAAATATGGAGAGATATGAGGAGTATAGAATAATGAATTTTAAAGTTGCAATTGTCGGAGCAACCGGAAATGTAGGGCGTGAAATGCTGACAATTTTAGAAGAACATGGTTTTCCTGCGCATAAAATTGTTCCTCTGGCATCACGACGCTCATTAGGGCAAGAAATTTCTTATGGAGATAAAACTTTAAAAGTAAAGGCTCTAGATACTTACAATTTTTCTGACACAGATTTTTGTCTTATGTCTGCGGGGGGAAACATTTCCAAAGAATACGCCCCTAAAATTGCTGCTACTGGCTGCGTTGTCATCGACAATTCCTCCACGTGGCGCTATGATGCCAATGTTCCATTGATTGTGCCTGAAGTAAACGCACAAGCCATAAATGCTTTTTCTAAGCGCAATATTATAGCAAATCCCAATTGTTCAACAATTCAACTGGTCTTAGCTTTAAAACCTCTCCATGATGCTGCAATCATTAAACGTGTTGTTGTCTCTACATATCAATCAGTTTCTGGAGCTGGTAAAGAAGGAATGGACGAACTTTTCGAACAATCACGGGCAGTTTTTGTTGCAGATCCAATTACATCGAAAAAATTCACCAAACGCATTGCATTTAATATTATTCCTCATATCGATGTTTTCATGGAAGATGGTTATACAAAAGAAGAATGGAAAATGACTGTAGAAACGAAGAAGATTCTTGATCCAAAAATTAAATTAACAGCCACGGCTGTTCGGGTTCCTGTCTTTATCAGTCATGCGGAAGCAGTTCATGTGGAATTTGAAAAGCCATTAAGCGCATCTGAAGCACAAGAACTTCTACGCGAAGCCCCCGGTTGTCAACTCATCGATAAACACGAAGATGGTGGCTATACCACACCTTATGAATGTACAGGAGAGGATGACATCTTTATTAGTCGTGTTCGTGAAGATATCACTGTTGAAAATGGTTTAGCTTTCTGGATTGTAGCCGATAATTTAAGAAAAGGAGCAGCATTGAATGCTGTTCAAATTGCTGAATTGCTTATTTCTCGTAATTTGATACAACCTAAATCGGCAAATTAACTATCTCTCTGTTAAAAGGATGAAGTGCCCTGCAAAGCCGGTCTATAAAAAATCCGGCTTCTTTAAATAACTTCCCACCGAACCCCATCCTAAAAGACAGTATTTCGAAACGTTTCAAATTCTATCCTGAATATTATTAACTCTCTCTGTTTTCCAAAGCGAAACTCTCTCTGCACCAATCTGCACATAATCGCGCTTTTTAAGTAGTTTTTACCAATCGCTACCTTGAGACAACTTTACGGTACAGCCAGGATTAGCAGCATAAAGCATTTTTTTCTTTATGCTGCTGTACTTTTTTATCATTCTTGTTTTGAAATTAACTTTATCCTTATGGAGCAGGATAAGTCACAACACGGTAACGCGTTTCATTGCGTTCAAAATTTTTGTAATTAACATCATCAGGAAAGAAGGGATTATAAGCATTCATATGCTTTACAGAGACTCCTTGTGCTTTTGGTGACGGATTCAAAATTGTTCGTTCATCCCTCTTTTTAACACCTGTGGCATCAATAATTACATCTGTTCTGTATAGTTTTTGCATATTTTTCTGGTTTTTTTGAATTGTCGGAAGAACTTTAAGATCGGAAACAGCCTGTTTTATTTTTTCTTTTGGCGATTTTATCATAGAATTTGGTTTTACAGGCGTCTTTGTAAAAGCAATGGTAGGAACATTATTAACATTTACATAACGTGCGGATGCCCAACCAACTTTTCCATTATAACCAAGAGAACACCAAATTTTATTGGCTAGACAGCCATAAATTTGCACTTTTGCTCCCATTGGAACCATTGCGATAATTTTATAAGCTGTCGCAGGACCTGTGCGTAAAGACACCTGACCTGATGCAACACGAGCAACCGTTCCTGCAATGGTTTCAGCCTCCGCATGAAAAGTAGTCATTGCCACCCCTGACGCTCCCAAAACCCATAAAATCATTGTCGTTGAGAACAATTTCTTTCTTAACATCATTTACTTCCTTTCTAATATATAAAGGGCTCAATATTCACCTTTGCAAAAATTGGCCGCATTTAAATCCAGTGATCGTCAATCTTCATTTCCCACAAAAGACCTCACAACATTGCAACAAAATCTCTCTTTATCCCCCTACACAACATGGCCTTTTGATCTTGATTGTGCAGTATATTCCTCATGAATTTACTGCTAAAGCATCATCTGATTGCTTGGCTCTTCAACCAATCATCCCTTAAAAAAGTTTTTAAGGTGTCATTGGTTCCCTCAACAAATGATTCCAATATGAAGAACTGATTGCCTGAATTTCAGAGAATTTTTGCTCACTCATAATAAACATTTCCAAAAATGCTGCCGAAAATAGGGGAAAATAATACTATTTTTAAAATAAAAATGATTGAATATTCTTGAAAGCTTGTATAATTTCAGCTTTTCCTAAAAAAGAACACAGAATAGATTGAAACTTCCCTCAAAAAATTTCTTGAAAAAGAAAGTTAAAAGCACATGACATTAAAATTTTTTTCTCGCAGTCAAATTATAGGATTGTTTTTTTCTCTCTTTACACTTTTTTTGTCTACGGTTTTTGTCATGGCTACGAACAAGTCAAAAATCAAACTTGGTGTCATGGAAGGACATGAGGCAACCATTTGGAAAATCGCTGCTGAACAAGCTAAAAAAGTTGGTTTAGAAATTGAGCTTGTTTATTTTTCTGATTACACTTTACCCAACGATGCTGTTAATGCAGGAGAGATTGATGCAAATGCTTTTCAGCATATACCTTATCTTAAAAATCAAATGGAGCAGCGTGGTTATCAACTTTCAACTGTAGGATACACGTTTATTACCCCAATGGGGATCTATTCTCACAAAATTAAAGCCATAAACGAACTGCGCGATAGAGCACATATTGGCATTCCTAATGATCCATCCAACGGTGGAAGAGCCCTACTCTTTCTTAATTCTCTAGATCTTATTAAATTAAAAGACCCTCACGATATTCTTTCATCTCCACTGGATATTATTGAAAATCCTAAAAACTTGCAAATTCGAGAACTCGATGCCGGCATGTTAGGACGAACTATTGATGATTTTGATATTGCAGTTATCAATACAAATTGGGCTTTGATCTCTGGCTTAAACTTACAAAAAGATGTTGTCGCATGGGAAAAAGCAGAAAATAATCTCTATCACAATATCATTGTTGTGCGAACCAGCGATAAAGATGAACCATGGGTCAGAAAATTAGTTACTGCCTACAATAGCGAGCCCGTCCGTGCAAAAATCAAAGAAATTTTTGGACCAGCCGCACAAACATCTTGGTAACTATACCAAACATCTTGGTAGTTTTGCCAAAAATTCTGGTAATTTTAATGGAAAAAAACACTCTCATTTCCTTAAAAAATGTCAACCGTTGTTTTAACAAAACGTCTAGCATTCTAGCGATTGATAACTTATCACTTGATATCTATACCGGTGAAATCCTTGGTATTATTGGTCGTAGTGGAGCAGGAAAATCAACACTTATTCGTTGTTTAAATGGCTTAGAAAAAATTGATGAAGGTGCTCTTTTCTTTGAAGGAATAGATATTTCAAATCTATCAGAGACAGAATGGACACCTTATCGTCAACGTATTGGAATGATTTTTCAACATTTCAATCTTTTAGCATCACAAAGAGTTATTGATAACATTGCATTACCACTCAAATTAACAGGAATAAACAAAAAACAGCGTAACAAACGTGCTCTTGAGCTTATTGAATTGGTAGGATTATGTGGTAAAGAATATTGTTATCCGGCACAATTATCAGGCGGCCAAAAACAACGCGTTGGTATTGCCCGTGCTCTAGCTGCTAATCCTAAAATATTGTTATCAGATGAAGCAACTTCTGCTCTTGATCCTGAAACGACACAATCTATTCTGAAACTTCTCGCCGATATTAATAATCACCTTAATCTTACTATTGTGCTTATTACCCACGAAATGGAAGTGGTCCGCGCTATTGCACATCGCATTGTTGTCCTCAATCAAGGGCGCATTGTAGAAGAAGGACGTGTAAAAGATATTTTTGCATCACCACAAGAAGAAACAACAATTGCCATGCTCAAACTTGTTACACCACAACTTCCTGAAAAATATGCAAAAAACCTTAAACTCATAGGCCAAGAAGCTGTTATTGAAATTAATATTGCCAATGAAATAGTCCAACAACCTTTTCTCCATCTTCTGGAAGATGAAAGCGGTTTAAGAGCACGCATTCTCCATGGTAGCATTGAAACAATTCAGAATGAAACCATCGGTCGCCTTTTTCTTGCCCTTCCCGCTCAAAACAAAGAAGCTTTTAAAAAAGCTGTTCAATGGTTAACCGAAAAAGGACAATATTGCGAGGTTTTAGGTTATGTTTAATATTCTGTTTTATGAACTTCCTAATGCCGTTTTTGACACAATATTGATGACAATAAGTGCTTCTTTTATAGCCCTGATTGTGGGGCTTCCACTTGGTCTTCTTCTTTATACAACAGCATGTGGGGGAATTTTTGCTTCATCTCTTATCAATCGCCCTTTAAGCATCATCATTGACAGTATCCGTGCTATTCCCTTTATTATTCTTGCCTTTTATCTTCTTCCCGTTACACGGATCGTTGTAGGAAGAGGTGTAGGAATGCTTTCTGTGATTTTTGTTCTCACCATTTCAGCTATTCCTTTTTATGCGCGCATGGCAGAACTTTCTTTTAAAACAGTTGACAATGATCTTATTGAAGCTATCCGCTCTATGGGCGCAAATCGCCTTCAAATTATCAGACATGTTCTTATTCCTGAAGCTCTCCCTAGTCTAATTACAGGTTTTACAATTATGGTCATTTCTCTTATAGGAGCCACCTCACTTGCCGGATATCTTGGTGGAGGTGGTTTAGGGGATATGGCAATCCGCTATGGCTACCAACGCTACAATACCTTTATCATGACCATTGTCATCATCCTTTTGATCATGCTCAATATTATAACCCAATGGACTTCTGATAAAATCGTACAAAAACTTGATAAAACAAAACATTAAAAAACTTAGAGTTTCACATACCAATCCCCTCATCTGCTTTACCACCTCCCAAGTGCAGCAACCCTTAATTATCGAATGCTCAAAAAAACAAACACTCTTTCTCTTTTTTTAACGGTTTTACCCATATACCCCCCTGTTTGTAACGGGAAAGAAAATAGTTTTAATTGATTTAACATAAAAAGGAATGAAATAAAAAATCTTGCAATATTCGAGACTCACTCTCAACATGTAAAATAATAAATTAATATATTGATCACAATCCGCCCTAGCTCTAGCAACAACCTATCAGAACAATCCAGGAAACATTGCAATCCGTTATAACTATCAATGCTGTAATATCTCCACCATAACTGTTATCCTATTGATCATTCTCAGCGTTATCATTGAAGAAACTTCTGATAGAGTTGTTAAAAATTTTATAAAATAAAGCATTCAAATAATTTAGATATTGGAAGACTTCTCTCCTACTACAGCAATAATAAGCCATTGAGCAGTGAGAGCTGGTTTTTTTAACTGTTCAATTTCCATTGTCACTCCATAATGGAAAACCACTCGACCAGAAGGACGAATTTCTGCATCATCTAATACAAAACGTGCACGTACCCGTATCCCTGTTTTCACAGGACTGAGGAAACGCACTTTATCAAAACCATAATTAATTCCCATTGTAGCCCCTTCTAACTCTGGAAGAGCCTCATAAGCAAGCGTAGACAAAAGCGATAATGTTAAAAAACCATGAGCAATTGTGCCGCCAAAAGGCGTCTTTTTAGCCTTTTCCTCATCAACGTGTATCCATTGATGATCATCTGTAGCGCACGCAAACTGATTAATCATATCTTGTGTTACAAGACGCCACCCCGATAATCCCACTTCTTTCCCAATAAAACTAATGACATCTTGTACTGCTATTTTTTGCTGCATAATGCTATTCCTATTTATTTTATAAAAGCATGCACTCCTCTTGCTTTTATAAAATCCATTGATTAGAGCATCAAGAATAAATGATTAATTGTTTTAAAAACAAATAGACATTATGAATAAGAAAACTCTTTAGTAGAATAACTTTCAAATAGGAAAAAAGAATGGCAAGCAATGTAAACCTGACAGGTTTAGCGCATGATTTAAAGCGACGTGCAGAAAACCATCCCCCTATCCGTATCGGGCTGATTGGTTGTGGTGAAATGGGCACAGATTTA
The DNA here is from genome assembly GCF_014197255.1 of Bartonella fuyuanensis. Taxonomy (GTDB): domain Bacteria; phylum Pseudomonadota; class Alphaproteobacteria; order Rhizobiales; family Rhizobiaceae; genus Bartonella; species Bartonella fuyuanensis. The sequence continues at coordinate 10,685 of NZ_JACIFE010000011.1, forward strand.
TTATCAAGCATTGCACATATGGACGGTATAACAATTGCTGCAGTAGCCACTCGAACGCCATCACGTATTTTTGATGCTGCTATACTAGCCTATGGCGAAGATGGACATGTCTGTGAAGTTGAAAATCCTCATGCTCTCACGCAAAGCATTGAAAAAGGTTTGATCGCAGCAACAGATGATATTGACCTTGTTTTACGCCATGAACAAATTGATATTATCATTGATGCAACTGGCTATCCTGAAGCGGGAGCAGAAATTGGCTTAAAGGCGCTTGAGAATAACAAACATCTTGTCATGATGAATGTTGAAGCAGATGTTACGATTGGTACTTATCTGAAACATGAAGCAGAAAAACGAGGGCTTATTTATACGCTTGGTGCTGGAGATGAACCTACTTCTTGCATGGAGCTCATCGAATTTGTTTCAGCTCTTGGACATAAGATTGTTGCAGCAGGTAAAGGAAAAAATAATCCACTGCTCTTTGATGCCACACCTGATACTTACGAAAAAGAAGCACTTCGCCGTAATATGAATGTACGCATGTTGGTTGAATTTATTGATGGTTCCAAAACGATGGTTGAAATGGCAGCAATTGCTAATGCCACTGGTCTTCTCCCAGATTGCCCAGGAATGCATGGTCCACAAATTCCCTTGCAAGATTTAAGCAAAGTGCTTATCCCAGAACAAAATGGAGGTCTTTTAAAACATTATGGTGTTGTAGATTACTCAACAGGTCAAGGTGTTTCCCCAGGTGTTTTTGTCATTGCAGAAATAACCCATCCACGTCTTCGCGAACGTATGGAAGACTTAAAAATTGGTCAGGGTCCTTACTTCACCTTTCATCGCCCCTATCATCTCACAGCAATGGAAGTTCCCCTAACCTGTGCACGAATTATGCTTTATGGAAAAAAAGATATGGCCCCCCTTGATCACCCCGTAGCAGAAGTTTGTGCTGTTGCTAAAAAAGATTTACATCCTGGTGATCAGCTAGACTTTATCGGTCTTTATACTTATCGTGCTTGGTTAATGAGCTATACAGAAGCACGGACACACCATGCCATTCCATGTGGACTTTTGGAAAAAGCAACAGTAACAGCTGAAATTAAAAAAAATGAACTGATTACAGTACATAATACCGCTATTCGTGAAAATCAGTGGATTGCACGCCTTCGCACCAAACAAGATCTTTTACTTAAGACTCTTTCCATTCATGCATAAATCCTCCCTATTACTTTAAATTTATCTTATTAAATTATATATATAATTTGATTTACTATTTTTATTGCATACGAGACCTGAATACAGGAGTATATTTTATTCTATCGTGAAATATAAAAAATATTTTTAAAAAGATAAAATATGCCTTTTTATGAAGGCCCCTCCTAAGCAGATAGACAATATAAAAAAACTGATAAAGAGGGCGAGAGGGCTAGCTGTATTATTGGGAAATAACCAACTATAAAAAACCAGATTCCAGCATTCTGAAAAGGAAAAACATCAATTTTCAGATTTTGAACTTTAATAATCCTAATCAAAGATACATTGAGTATTAACAATAGTATTTTTTCTATCCAATACAGCATAAATGATTACAAATATTGATTCCTTAATAATGAAGCGAGCAAAAATACATCTACTGCATTGATGATTCTTCTCCTAGAGAGTATAGAATAATCCTAAAAGAGATACAACAGCACTGAATATATCCCCAACACATAAAGCTGAAAGAAGTGATACAATACCTATCCCACCCCAAAAGGCTGAGGCTGAAAACATCGCAACTTTTTCAACTTTCCTCAAAGCAAATCCCTTTTTTTCTTCAAGGTCATGGATAACAGCCCTATCGCCTACTTCAATAATTACACTTTTTTCTAATGTAGAAGCAGTTTCCCACTCTTGAAATCGATTTTTTACAAAACTCGCATTTCCTTCCACAGTTTGTATAAAAAAAAGAATAAATACTGTAAAAACAAATGACCCAACGCGATTTTTAAATATTTTAAACATAGCTTTATTTGCTCCTCTTTTTCTTCACTGAAAAAGTAAAAGAATATTCACATATATAAAAACCAAAGTTTAGATTACATTTAATCATTTAGATAAATAAAAATAATACATTATGATATATTATATGAAATTTTATTATTTAAATAATACATTATGTATTACATGTAAAGATAAAATTTAAATTTTTAAAATAAAATTACTACAAAATAGAAAAAGTAAAATTTATACATAGATTCTATTTAAGCATCATCATCAAAAAAATTAGAGAATTTATTAATATAAAAAATAATTTCTTTATTTTATAATATGACTTACATTGATAATATTAAATTAATAGGATATAAATATCGTAATATTTTTCATTTATATCGTGCTAATTCAAAACAATAAACTGTTTTCAAACTTCCTATCACAATAAATATTAAAAATAAAACAAACATATTTGAAAAATAATATAGAGTTTTTATAAATTATTTGATTTGAAATAAATTGAAAAATAAACACATAAAACCTTTACAAATATCTCTATAAATATAAGTCTTGTTTATTAATTTTATAAACATAAAAATATAATAATTTTTCGTTGACCTTTCATTATATTATTTATAAAGAATATTTAGAAATAAAATCGCTAGCAAGAAAAATATTTATCTAACAAAAAAATATATCTATAAATAAGATTTTAAATGGAGTCCGACTATTCTACAAAACAGCTATAAATTGTAAAAGAGCCCATCAAAACCTATATTTTAGACAGATAAGACATTCTAAAAAATACTCAACTTTTACTAATCTATAAAGAAAAAACATCCTATAGCATGTTCAAAAAGGTAATTCACCCCTCTTATCTCATAACACATCCACAAAATAGAGAAACCTATTAGGTTTATAAAAACATTCTTACGCAATACTAAAGCACCCAAAAACTACTTAAAACCAAACAAAAAAAGAATTAGTCACATATTTAAAAGAAAAGCGATAGATAAATCCACTAAAAAACTGCGTTTTTAAAGTACCATCTTAAGTAAACACATTGAAAAAACAACGCCATAAAAACAAATCTTAAACAATAAATTCATCAATCGATCATATTAATGGCAATATACTGATTTATAGTAATAATTTTTTTACATGATGAATGTAAGATCTGAATATTATAAAATTCTCTTAAATGTTAGCTATGTTTATATTGAAATAATCAAAACCATTTACTTGCATATCACAAACGAGATTGATGAATAGCTAAAAACATCTGAAGAAAGAAATAAAAATATCGCTTATGAAGCATTTTAAGAACCAAGTTCTGTTGCATAACATTGAGAACTAGTAAAGTGTACGGTGATTCCCACTTTTTATTTCAAAAGTGTAAAGATGGTAGTGTACAATGGATTTTCCCTCATATCATTTACAAGTAGCGTCGTAAAACAAAATAGGTTTAGAATATCCTGAGACAGGTTTCTTCAACAAACAGTATCAATGTGCAACACAACTATATAACTTCATCTCAAATTAATTCTTCTCATTATATTCATTTTTCTCATGAACACTAAAATCCATTGATACACTTTCCAAATTAAAAAGAATCAACAAACAATTTATACTCTTGTATAATATGTATCCGTATAATTGAATTAAGAATTTATGAATTCTTATCAAAACAAAAATTTACTCTATCATAGCATTTGTACCCCAAAATACCTTTCTTATTTTCCCTCCATATCAAAAAGAAGACTATACTGCTTTAACTGAAATTGTATTTTTAAGAGTGCTATAAAAAATTATTTTTCATTCCATAAATATGAAGTGTTTAATTTTCATGAATATTTACTTGTCAAAAACAAGAATCCGGATCAGAAAATTTTATAAAAGCGATTTATCTTTAGAATAGTCGCATCATAGTTATATAAAAAATTGAGTTGGCTTTTCTCAATAAAAGCTCTACTATTTTTAACAAAACTCTCACATAATGTATTTATAGCATCCGTATGTACCCTGAAAATACGACTATTTGCGTTTCTTTTACAGATAGATTAAATAGTGACTCTAACATCTTTAATCACTTTGTTTCTGTGACTTCTCTTTTGGGCAATAATTTATGGTATCTAATACGCCTTTTCTCGCTCTTTTACCTTTGGGTGCCCACGAATATCACGGTGAGCACCTCCCCTTTGAAACCGACTGGATTATTGCTGAAGCTTTTGCAAAAGCCCTCACTTTACAAACAAAAGCGCAATTTCATATCGCACTTTTACCGGTTGAAAAGATTGGCTATTCCGTCGAACATATGGATGTTACAGGTACACAAACCCTTACTTTTTCTGATGCGATTAAGCGATGGATAAAGATCGGTGAAAACTGCTATCATAAAGGGATCAATCGTTTTCTTCTTCTCAATGCTCATGGAGGCAATTCACCTTTAATGAACATTGTCATCACTGAACTACGGAAACGCTTTTCCATGCTCGCTGTAGCAACAAGCTGGAGCCGTTTTGGTCTACCAGAAGGTCTCATAGCTCCTTCTCAACAGCATCTTGATATCCATGGAGGTTTTATCGAAACCTCTCTCATGCTCTATTTAGCACCAGAAAAAGTCCATATGAAAAAGGCAATAAATTTTCATAATAAACAAGCGGATATGATTGCCAATTATCGATATTTACGTGCTTATGGTTCTCATGCTTTTGGCTGGACAATGCGTGATCTAAACCCGCAAGGCGCAGCGGGAAATGCAAGCAAAGCAACCCCACAAGCTGGTGAAGCAATCTTTTCTCATGTTCTTTCCGGACTTTGTGATTTACTTGATGATATCAACCGATTTAACATAAACACATGGCAATAAAAAACAATAAAAGGTTCTTCCGATGGAAAAGACACCCCCCAACAAACTGCCTGTTACAGTTCTTACAGGCTATCTCGGTGCAGGGAAAACCACGCTTCTCAACCGCATTCTCAGTGAAAATCATGGCAAACGTTATGCCGTCATTGTCAATGAATTCGGTGAAATCAGTATTGATAATGATCTGATTATTGAATCAGACGAAGAAATTTATGAAATGAATAATGGCTGTATTTGCTGCACCGTGCGTGGCGATCTTATTCGCATTCTGGAAAGTCTTATGCAACGTTCTCATCGGTTTGATGCGATCATTATAGAAACAACAGGGCTTGCTGACCCCGTTCCTGTAGCCCAAACTTTTTTCTTGGATGATACTATTCATGAAAAAACAACTCTCGACAGTATTATAGCGGTCGTTGATGCAAAACATTTGCCATCTCAACTGAAAAAAAGTCGTGAAGCTGAAGATCAAATTGCCTTCTCGGATATCATCCTTTTAAATAAGATTGATCTTGTCAATGCACAAGAGCAAGCCCATGTTCGATCACTCGTTCTTGCCATTAACCCTCGAGCCATTCTTTATGAAACAAAGTGTACCAATATCCCTCTTGAAAAACTTCTCAATCGTGGTTTTTTTGATCTTCAACAAATTCTTGATCATGAGCCTCATTTTCTTGATCACCAACCTACAGACCAACATACCGACCATGTGTGTAGTCCTAATTGCCATCATGATCATCATCACACATCCACCATTCATGATCTTACCATCACTTCGATAAGTTTAAAAACAGGTTCTCTACAACCAGAAAAATTTTTCCCTTGGATTCAGCAGGTTACGCAGCAACAGGGACCTAATATCTTGCGTCTCAAAGGCATTATCGCCTTTCACGCAGATAATGATCGTTACGTTATTCAAGGTATACATATGCTTCTTGAGGGACAACATCAACGCCCATGGCGTGAAGATGAGAAACGCGAAAGCCGTCTTGTTTTTATCGGACGCTCTCTTGATGTCGAAAAGTTAAAAACTGGTTTTGAAAATTGCGCATAAATGAATGACAATACCCAATATTACCCATTATGATCTCCAAAGCTACTGCCTTTCCTGCGGTTTTATAGGCAATAAACCAGTCTTTGTTTCCGTAGAAGGTTTCATTGTTTTTTTAAATCCAACTCCAAAAATCTTTGAAGTTCATCAAGGAATAATTTCAAGCCATTTTCCCTCTGGAAATACCGCACTCATTACAGGTGGAGAAGATGGAAAAATCTGTCACACAACCGCAATGGGTCATACAGAGGTATTAAGCAAAAAAGAACGCAAATGGATAAATAACGTTGCTTTTGGACCACAAAAAGCTTTTGCCTTTTCCTGCTCACGTCTCGCATTTGCAAATGTTGGAAAAGAACAGCAAGAGCTACTTCATGAACACAGTGTGGAAGGTCTTGCTTTTGCCCCTAAAGGTTTACGGCTTGCCGTTGCCCATTACAATGGAATTACCCTTCACTGGCTCTCAACACAAACACCTCCCATCACCTTGCTCTGGAAAGGAGCACATTGTGGAGTCACATTTTCACCAGATAATCGCTATGTCATTTCTACAATGCAAGAAAATGCCTTACACGGCTGGCGTCTTACCGATCATCAACATTTACGGATGAGTGGCTACCCAAGCAAAGTTAAAAGCTGGTCTTGGAGCACAAAAGGAAAATGGCTAGCAACATCAGGTGCTTCGGCTGCAATTGTTTGGCCCTTTCACACAAAAGATGGGCCCAAGGGAAAAACACCACTCGAACTAGGCACACGTGCAAACGCACTTGTTAGCAGGGTTTCATGTCATCCAAGTGAAGAAATTGTTGCAATAGGATTCAATGATGGAATGATTTTAGCAGCAAATTTTCATGATGGAAAAGAAGTCATTCTAAAAAGTTGTGGGAAAAGTGCTATCTCAGCACTTAACTGGGATCAAACAGGACACAACCTTGCCTTTGGCAGCGAAACCGGTGAATGTGGTATAATCAATATCACTAATTAGGCCAAACACTTACAAACACAACCACCACTGATAAAAAATGCCTCTATAATTTTCCAGAAATCTTAGTTTCTCCCTTGCATCTCTAGGGCTCTCAGAAATCCCACTTCTCTTAATTCCTCCAAAATCTCCTAAACTCTTCATAATCATTAAATCTTTCTTTTTCCTGTCCTCCCCCTTCAAATGAGAAAATGTCTTAAACATATTTTTGATCGTTTAATCTTGCTACTCCCATACAAGAATAAAAACACCATCCCTAAAACCAAAAACCTTACCTTTATAAATAATTCTGTGAGATATCTACTTCCATAAAAATATTTTTCTTAAAAATTCAGCGAAAAATAACTTATATCTTCATGAAAAAACTACTTATTCCTATGATTAGAAAAATAGAACTCAACACTTTTTTTCCTAAATAATTTTTTTTTGATTTCCTTTCCTAAAGAACAAAGTTTCCTTCCTAGCAACACCCTATAATTCTGTTTTTGGCCTAGCCAGGTTCCATTCTCACAATCATTTTATGAATCTCTATCACTACCCTAAACGACGGTATTTTCATCGTACAACAAAACCATAGCAAAGTTTAAAAATACTTCATGTTAAAAAAATCCCCAAAAAATACATAAAAAACTTTTTGAAAATACCTTTGAAAACACATCACACATTATTCTCATCAAATATCAGCACTTACTTTATCAAGTTTTCCGATTATAAACTCTTTTTTTATCTTAATACTTTTGGGAAATCTTCTCTATCACTCAACACATTCTTTCAGTTTGTGAATAATTCCGGAAATCTTTCTCTAGATCCTCAGAATGTTGAACGAAGCAAAAAAGCGCCTTTGATAAATGGTCTGTTCTACCTATAGAAATCTGCAGCATAATACGGTTTTTTATATAGATGAAATATTATCGTATAATCTTTTAAAGGGAAATGTTTTGACTTTTGCACGAAGCCCAGCTGCGGCGTTAAAAGATAAACAGTTTAGTGGTTCTTTAACAAGTGGAAAAACGTTTGCAATAGGCTATAAAGATATTATTTTTGATCCGCAGATTCAGTTTCTTAGTATCTTTAGTTTAATAAAGCCTGTGATATTCCTCACCTTGATATTGATTTAGAAAAATTTCATCAACAAGTTAAAATGCTCATTCACCCTTCATACATTGAATAAAAAACTGGATATTATAAATTCATTTTAAATCTGTTTATATTTAATCAATTAATCTCTTTCCCATCATAAATTTAGCTGGCATATAAAGAAAAATTATTGAAAAAAGAACTTTATGAATCCACTCGAATGCTAAAATCTACGCAGTATTAACAACTGAAAAATAGAAGGATGATATTCGCCTATTACAACAATGAAAATAATAATCTATCCTTTATTAAAATTGCTCTCAGCGTCTATCATTCGCAAAACAAAAAAACAACCGTAAAAACACGATAAAATATATTTTACTTTTTATTATGATTTGACTTAAAAATCCTCGTGCATCTTCTCAAAAAAGTATTTATCCAAAAAACTCAAGTAAACATCCTAAAAAGAACACAAATTAATTCACATATTTGCTCATATAAAAGTGAGCACAGTTTATATTTTTTATAAAGTTAGATTATTAACTGAAATAAAGTTCAAAATAATACATAAAGATCATAAGATTTAAATTTGTGATCTACAAAAATAATGAAGAAACGAACAAAAATAACCATATTGATGAAGCAAAAGAAATTTTAATATACTAAATCTTCTGTCTTTCATACAAAAATACATGCTGCGCTTCTTCAAAAAAAGTGGTGCAATCTAATAGAGAAACTGGTTCCAGAAAAACCAACTTTTTTAAGTTTATGCTGATAAGTCATATCTCCATAAAGGGAAAGTTTTGAAGAAAGACGCGCATTAAATCCAAGCCCTGCTTCCAAAGAAGAACCAAAAGCACCTAATTGGAAATCTTTTTTAAAAGAAACGAATTGCTTATCTTCAAAACTATGCAAATAAGAAAGCTTGCTATAAAAAGAGACGACACGCCCCCCTTCAGAAACATTAAGCATTTTGCTTAAACGCCCACCAACACGTCCCACCCATTGATGAAATTTTCCCAAATTAACCTCAAGATCATCAATGTCACGTGCTGGATTAAACTGAAGATGCTGATAAACAACCTGAACCTGCGGATCAAAAACAATATCTTTATAGCCTATTGCAAACGTTCTTCCACTTGTTAAAGAACCACTAAACTGCTTCCCCTTTAATGCGACAACTTTGCCCCGTGCAAGGGTCAAAACATCTCCTTTTAAAAGACTATACGATAACACCCCATCTATATAAAAACCCGCATCATGTTGCAGACTTCCATAGGCAGCAACAGACCATTTATCGAAGGCACTTTCTTTGCTTTGTTCAACATTCTGAGGGTATAGAGAAAGATTTCCATAGTTCCCCAAAACCCCAAAGAATGTACGATTCTGCGAATTCTCAATCTCATTTAACAAAATACCGACTTCGAATGCAGTATAATCAAGCTCAGCGCCATAACCATATTCAAAAGAAGATAAATTGGAAGTATAATGATGACTCCCACCATAAGCATGCAAAAAAAAGGCTGTCTGTTCATTATCTTTCCAAGAAGAATGAAAAGCATTCCGCATTGTCATCAACGTCTTATTTTGCGCAGTCATATCCATTAAACCAGCATGAAATAAGGTATTTGTTAAAAGGAGATAAGTCGGAACCTGTGGAACAACAGCTCTAATTTTTTGTTCAGGCTGAACATCAAGCGATACAAGAAAATTAGCAGAAGTATCCAAAGAACCAGAGGATGTAGAAGGTTGTAGCTCAACAACTGTAGAAGGGACAGAAACTGAATCCGCAGATGAAGAAGCAGATGGATCAGATGGCAAAACCTCATCAGTAGAAGTTTCAATTGAAACAAATGATGCTGGCATAGGTTTCACAGCAGAAGAATTCTCTGCTGCAGTTGGAACAGAGGTAGGCACAAGCGGAACAGATGTAGAAGGAGTGAATGAAGAATCCGTAGGAATAAATGTTTCAGATGGCTCAGAAACTTCCGATACAGAAGATATAGATGGTATAAGCGAAGGCTCAACAGAAGGAGGTTGTTCAGGCGAAATAGTCTCTGATAATTGTTCAGAAGGCATAGTTTCTGCTTCAGGTTTAGGTGGTAAAATTGTAGACGTGGGCTTAATAGACAGAACAGAAACAGATTGAGAAGAACCTCCTATCTCAGGATCAATGTAAACACTTTCAAGACGAAAATCCCAAAAATTTCCTTCCCCCGCAACTAATCTATTCTTTGGATCAGCTTTTCCAAAAGAAGAAGCTGGGCCATAAGCACGAAGATGATATCGATAAGGAAATCCATTAACCGTAGTATAATCAGCAGCTAACTTAAAAGAATCTTCTTGTGCTGTGCCAGAAACTTGAATGAGCGAAATGGTCTGATCTTTTCCACCGTATACCTCTTTGCTTGAAGCTTTTAGAAAATTTTGCACATAAATGAGAGTGGTTCCAGCAACATCACCATAGATCAAAATGCGATCAGTCTTTTTAGGATCAAATGAACCATCATCATTCAAAAATGTACTCAACTTAATCTGAGAATTTCCCTCAGCACGATATACTTTTTTATATGTTGATGCTAGAATTTTGCCCGTTGCATTCGCATCTATTTTTTCTCCAATGTACAACGTTTGATAACCATTTGATATATCTTCATCATCAAAGATCAATGTACTATTGGAAAGGCTTAGCGATGAAAGTGATGAAACAGATTCCCGTAAACCGTTGTATTTACTTTTGGTAAGATACCATGTTGAATCACGTATTAATTCTAAATCTATAACCGATCGATCCCCAAGCCGCGTCCCACCTATAAGAGAAGAGGTATTTGCCTTCACTAATAGAGAAGAGTTATTTTCAGCTTTTAGCAACAAATCACCAGAAATCTTTGTTGCATCTGATAATTCAAGAATTCCTTTAACCTCATAGTCTTTATTCCCCTTCGCATAAATCGCAATACCGTCTGGGACTGTCATATTTGTCTGTGATAAATAAACAAATGCTTTCCCCGTAAGAATTGTTTCAGTTTCTAATTTTTTTTCACCATCTCGTTGCTTCAACATTTTAGCCACCTCTTCTGGAGCTAAAACATTAAAATATAAACCATATGCTCCCTCCCCTTTCACAGAAATATTGTTATTTTCTATCTTAATACTTGTATTCTTAAATCCACCTGGTGAAATATATTTTTGAATTAACTTGCCATTATCGTCTACATAACCTGAAAAGTTTTTAATCAAGAATGCATGCATATGATTAAGCTGAATAAAATTGTTTTTCAAATGAACATCACCACCTTGAAAAACCTCAAAGACCTCCGGCAATTCTCCCATATCTCCACTACCATCTGTTATAGTCTCTTCCCTCCTTCCTTGCCCTGTAATACCCATAGTATCAAGAAGATAGTGTCCCCCAAACAAAGTTGAAAATGAGCCAATCTGGTTAAAATTAACGGTACCGTCTGACATTCTAACCATTGCCTCAAAACCACTAATAATACCCATTCCTTTTACATTCAAATTATCTGGCTCAATATCGATATTGACACTCACTAAAGCAATATCGGTTTCTCTCCCCCATGCATAAATAGCATGTGAAGTCCCCTTAATTTCCCCAACTGTCATGCTAATAACTGCATTTTGAGCACGAAGAGCAGGTACATCCTTAAAATCTGAAGCGATTAAATTAAGCTTTCCACCATTTCTTACATATGCCCCATACGCAAATATTTTACTTGGATCATCGCCATAAACTGTTATCTGAGACGCATTCACAATAGTTCCTGCTTCTTCCACATATATAGCTGCAATAGGCGCCATATGAGCAGATGACTCCTGAGAACTTCTTAAGTAAAAGATTTTATCTGCAAGCAAATGTGTTTTGCCATCATCGTATTTATAGAACGCCCCTTTTGGATCATTTGAAGATCCCGCAGCACTAACATAAATAACCTGCAAAAAATAAAGAATAGCTATTGTAAAGTTACATAAAAATATATATTCGCGAAATACATAAACCATAACCCTTCCCACCTCCTATTCCCCTACTTTATATTCATCGAATTAAGAATAAGCTATATTTAAACTAATAAAATTCTTAAAACACAACAAATATAAAACTAAATAGCTAATTTAACACTTAATATAACACGATATATACTTATATACAAATTACTATATATTTTATGTATAGCTAAAAATGATAATGCAATCTAATAGAGAAACTGGTTCCAGAAAAACCAACTTTTTTAAGTTTATGCTGATAAGTCATATCTCCATAAAGGGAAAGTTTTGAAGAAAGACGCGCATTAAATCCAAGCCCTGCTTCCAAAGAAGAACCAAAAGCACCTAATTGGAAATCTTTTTTAAAAGAAACGAATTGCTTATCTTCAAAACTATGCAAATAAGAAAGCTTGCTATAAAAAGAGACGACACGCCCCCCTTCAGAAACATTAAGCATTTTGCTTAAACGCCCACCAACACGTCCCACCCATTGATGAAATTTTCCCAAATTAACCTCAAGATCATCAATGTCACGTGCTGGATTAAACTGAAGATGCTGATAAACAACCTGAACCTGCGGATCAAAAACAATATCTTTATAGCCTATTGCAAACGTTCTTCCACTTGTTAAAGAACCACTAAACTGCTTCCCCTTTAATGCGACAACTTTGCCCCGTGCAAGGGTCAAAACATCTCCTTTTAAAAGACTATACGATAACACCCCATCTATATAAAAACCCGCATCATGTTGCAGACTTCCATAGGCAGCAACAGACCATTTATCGAAGGCACTTTCTTTGCTTTGTTCAACATTCTGAGGGTATAGAGAAAGATTTCCATAGTTCCCCAAAACCCCAAAGAATGTACGATTCTGCGAATTCTCAATCTCATTTAACAAAATACCGACTTCGAATGCAGTATAATCAAGCTCAGCGCCATAACCATATTCAAAAGAAGATAAATTGGAAGTATAATGATGACTCCCACCATAAGCATGCAAAAAAAAGGCTGTCTGTTCATTATCTTTCCAAGAAGAATGAAAAGCATTCCGCATTGTCATCAACGTCTTATTTTGCGCAGTCATATCCATTAAACCAGCATGAAATAAGGTATTTGTTAAAAGGAGATAAGTCGGAACCTGTGGAACAACAGCTCTAATTTTTTGTTCAGGCTGAACATCAAGCGATACAAGAAAATTAGCAGAAGTATCCAAAGAACCAGAGGATGTAGAAGGTTGTAGCTCAACAACTGTAGAAGGGACAGAAACTGAATCCGCAGATGAAGAAGCAGATGGATCAGATGGCAAAACCTCATCAGTAGAAGTTTCAATTGAAACAAATGATGCTGGCATAGGTTTCACAGCAGAAGAATTCTCTGCTGCAGTTGGAACAGAGGTAGGCACAAGCGGAACAGATGTAGAAGGAGTGAATGAAGAATCCGTAGGAATAAATGTTTCAGATGGCTCAGAAACTTCCGATACAGAAGATATAGATGGTATAAGCGAAGGCTCAACAGAAGGAGGTTGTTCAGGCGAAATAGTCTCTGATAATTGTTCAGAAGGCATAGTTTCTGCTTCAGGTTTAGGTGGTAAAATTGTAGACGTGGGCTTAATAGACAGAACAGAAACAGATTGAGAAGAACCTCCTATCTCAGGATCAATGTAAACACTTTCAAGACGAAAATCCCAAAAATTTCCTTCCCCCGCAACTAATCTATTCTTTGGATCAGCTTTTCCAAAAGAAGAAGCTGGGCCATAAGCACGAAGATGATATCGATAAGGAAATCCATTAACCGCAACATAATCACTCAAAAGTTTAAAAGTATTTTCCTTTGCTTCTCCAAAAACCTGAATAATCGAAACACTTTGATGACTTTCATCAATCACCTTTTCATCTGAAGTTTTTTGAAATTTTTCCAGCTCAATGAGAGTGGTTCCAGCAACATCACCATAGATCAAAATGCGATCAGTCTTTTTAGGATCAAATGAACCATCATTATTCATAAATGTGCTCATCTTAATCCGAGAATTACCTCCCGCACTGTAGACTTTATTGCCCACGTCATCCATCCCCGCTGTCTTATCAATATCATCTAACGCCTGACTATCTGCTCTATTGTATATTCTGTTTCCAATATGTAATGTTTGATAATCTTGAGAAACATATTTTTCAAAAACAAGCGTACTATCAAAAAGACTCAAAGTAGAAAGTGATGAAACCGTAGCTTCTTGTAAACCTTGATATTGACTCTTGGTAAGATACCATGTTGAACTATTTCTTAACTGTAAAGCAATACGTGCCGTATCCTCAGTGCGTATTCCTCCTGTAAGAGTCGAAGAATAGGCTTTAACAAGAAGAGAAGAATTATTCTCAGCTTTTAGTAATAAGTCACCAGAGATTTTTGTATCTTCCAATAACTCCAAAGTAGCTTTAGCCCCAAAACCATCATCCCCAGTATTATAAACAGCAATACCTTCTGGAACTGTAAAATTTGTCTGTGATAACTGAACAGATGCCTTCCCTCTAATGACATTTTTGTCTTTTAATAATTTCTCATTAGCTGAAACAGATACCCTAAACCATTCGTCTGGTTCTAATCCATAAAAATACAGCCCATATGTCCCTTTACCTTGCACAGAAATATTAGTTTTTTTAATATTAATATTCGTCTTCTTAAACTCATCAGATGAACTAAATGCTTGCCATAACAGCTTGCCTTTATCATTCACATCAACCGAAGAATTGTTCACCAAAAAACCATGCATATCACTAATTTCAATAGAACTATTATTCAATTGAATATTACTACCTTGAGATGCATCAAAAACTTCTGGTAATTTACCGACACTTTCCTCATCGACAATAACAGTTTTTTGTTTTCCTTTTCCCTTAATGACAGTACTATCGAAAGCATACCCTCCCCCATAAAGTGATGAAAATGTGCCTTTTCCATTAAAGGTGACATCACCGCCTGACATCCTAATCTTTGCACCAAGTCTACTCACAAAGCCGATATCTTGTAAGTTATCTGGCTCGATTTCGATCTTTACACGTACCAAAGGAATATCCGTTTTTGCACCCACTGCGTAAATCGCATGAGAAGTTTCTGTAATAGACCCATCTGTCATGCCAATAACTGCATTTTCAGCATAAAGAGCGCGTACATTCTTAAAATTTGAATCTTTCAAATTAAGCCGTGCGCCATATTTTACATATGCACCATATGTGAATATTTGACTTGAGGAATCACCTGTAACGGTTATCTGAGATGCATTAACAACTGTACCTACTTTTTCTACATATATAGCTTTTATCGGAGCAGAATCAGGGTTAGGAGCAGAACCAGGAGCCTGTTCTTGCAAACTTTTTAAATTATAAGTTTTATTTTTAATCGTGTGTTTTTTACCATCATTGCATGTATAAAAGGTCCCTGTTGTATCACAGGGAGCTGCAAAAGCATAAAAACCCGCATTCATACTCACAAGAGAAAAAAAAGAGAAAGGAATTATAAAAATAAATCTATAATTTTCAGACACATTAATCATGGCTCGCTTACAACCCCTTCTCCCCCGCTTTGATTTAAGAAGAAATGAAACTTGAAATAATGTTAATTTAAACATATAAGCAGAGGGAAGCATAAGAACTAAACGATTGCTTTACACTTCATAAAACGCTCTAATACTTATGTAAAAATTACTCTATATTTTAAGTACACCTAAAAACGGTAGCGTAAACCACCTGAAAAAATCATCCCTGAAAAACCAGCTTTCCTGAGACGATGCTGATAAGTTACATCTCCATGCAATGCAAAATTTGAAGACAACTGAGCATTAAAACCCACCCCTGCTTCTAAAGAAGAACCAAAAGCCCCTAATTTGAATTCATCTCCAAACTGCACACGTTGTTTTCCTCCAAAACTATTGGTAAGATGAAGTTTTCCACTGAAAGAAACAACATGTCCTTCTTCAGAAACAGCAAGAGTCTTGCTTAAAGACCCACCAACACGCATCAACCACTGATCAAGTTTTCCCATTTCAATATTAAATCCATCGATATCAGACGTCTTATCAAACCGCAAATTTTGATAAACAACCTGAACCTGCGGATCAAACATAACCCCCTTCTGTCCTGCCATAAATGATTTACCCGCGATCAATGAAACACTTAAAGGTGTTCCCTTCAATGTTGCTGTTTTACCTCTTGCCTGCGTCAGAACATCTCCTTTAAATAAACCATAGGAAAAAAGACCATCTATATAAAAGCCTGTATCATGCTGCATACTGCCATATGCCGTTATAGACCATTTATCAAATGCACTTTTTTTACTTTCTTTAACATCCTGAGGTTGCAGAGAAGCTTTTCCATAGTTCCCTATCATTCCAAAGCTCAAGGTATGATATGGTTTCTCAATCATATTGAGCGAAACACCTGCCTCTATAGCGTTATAATTCAAATTTCCGCCATAACCATATTCAAGCGCAGACAGATCAGAAAGATAAGAATAACTTCCACCATAACCCCGCGCAAAAATTGCAGAGCTTTTAGCATTTTCCTCCAAAGCCTCAGAAGCAAGACGCAATGTCTCCAGCTGTTTGTTGTGATTGCCAATATCCATCAAACCAATTTGAAACAAAGCATTAGGCATTAATAAATATGTTGGAACTTGTGGAACAACAGCTTTAACACCCTCTTCAAGATAGAGGACAGAAGCATCCTGATTAGCAACAGCATTCTTAGGATGAGCACGAACGCTTAAAGAACGAGCCACCCGGCGAGGAAGCTTATCTTTTTTCAATTGAGCATAAACCTGACGAGAAGGAGGCTGAACATACTCAGCTTCAAGTCGATAATCCCAAAAATCTCCATTCTTTTTTATCGATTTTCCTTTAGCTAATTTGTTTTCATCTTTTGCTTTCCCAAGAGAGGATGTTGGCCCATAAGCACGAAGAAGATATTGATAAGGCGCTCCTCTTAAAACAACATAACCGGCCGCTAGTTTAAAAGAATCTTCTGCCGCTTTTCCATAAACCTGAATAATTGAAACACTTTTACCATTTCCTTGTGCATCTTTATTCTGACTTCCTTTTTTCCCTGAATCGACTGGAACTTCCACAATATAGACTTTAGTTTTTCCATAGACATCGCCATAAATCAAAAGTCTATCAGCTTCGATCCCTCTAACCTGATCATCTGTTATAGCAAGAGATGCATTAATAAGAAGGCGTGCATCCTTCGCAACATAAGCATAATCTAAACCACTATCACCATCTAATTTCCCAATGCGAAGTGTTTGATAATGACCATCTCTTGGTTTCTTAAAGAAAATGGCACTATCAATAACCCTTACAAAGGAAACAGATGAAGCATGCCACTTATTATTTTTTCCTGGCGTCACCGTCCATTGTGATTTATTAGATAACTCAACTTCAGCATAAGAACTTTTATCAACGTGCGCGCCTCCTACAAAAAAAGAAGCATCAGCTTCAACAGCCACATGCGAGTTGACTTTAACATCTAAGAACCGATTAGCAAAGATACGTGATCCCTCTAACGCGGTAATATAAGGAAACCTTTTAGCATCATCGATATAAATAGCTGTACCATTAGGAACTTTAAAATTAGTCCTCTTGAACTGAATCTCTCCCAATGTAGCCAACATCTCCCCTTCTATATATTCCTCTTGTGAAGGACCCCCTTTTAAATAAAGCCCACGAGTCCCACGCCCATTGAGAGTAATATCTGAATTCTCAAAAACAACACCAGAATAACGCCAATCCCATGAACCATATAAAAATTTACCATCCAATAGGCCATATCTATTCTCCCCTCCAGGAATGAAAACGCCCTCTGAGCTCTCCATCACGAGACCATAAATATTTGAAACATTAATTTTACCATCCTTAACAAGAAAAGAACCGCCTTGTTTTACACCAAAAACTGCCCGATTAAAGCCATTATTATAAGAACTTATATCTTTGCCATTGATTGTATTCTTACCACTTCCTGTAATGGAAACTTTATCCAAAACAATCTTCATTTTTTCTTGTGCAAAAACCTCTGTTGGAATTGTCTCTGTGTTTTTAAACTCCATCCCCCCCTCAATTCCCAATCTCCCTTTCTCTCCCACCTTAATATTTACCTGCTCAAACTTCTTAACATTCGTAACACCCAAAAAATCACTCTCAACAGCACCTAACTGAAGAGCATTATTCGCAACACCACGCTTCTCCAGAGCATCACATGAATAGGACTTTAAAAGAGAACTACATGAAGGCTTCTCCTGTGCATTCACATCCATATCATGCACAAAGACTAAAACAGACGTTGTAATAGCACATAAATATATATGGCGTTTTAATACTTTAATCATAATCTATTCTAAACTCTCTTTATTTCATTTTATCGAAAACCGAAAAAACCTAGCTAGCTCTCCAACAGGTTATTATTGTAATGTGCTATCCACATAATTCGTTTTGTATTATATGTAAAGTTAAAAATCAGAAAAATAACACAATAAAATCACATTTTATACTTATGATTTTTACATAAAGAAGTATTCAAAAAACACATTAAAAATGATAGCTTAATCCACCAGAAAAATGTGTTCCAGAAAAACCAGCCTTCGTAAATTTGTGTTGATAAATCATATCACTATGAAAAATAATTTTTGGAGATAATTGCGAATAAACACCCAATCCAGCTTCTAAAGAAGAACCAAAAGAACCAAGCTGGAAAGCATCTTTAAAATGCACAAATTGTTTATCATCAAAATTGCGAATGAAATGAAACCTACCATAAAATGAAAGAATATCAGCATCTTTAGTAAATGTAAGTGTCTTGGTTAAATATCCGCCAATACGCACCCCCCAATGATCTGGTCTTCGCATATCAATATTAAAATGATCAATATCACGCGTTTTATGAAACTGAAGATTTTGATAAACAAACTGAACCTGTGGTTCAAAAATAAAATACCGACAGCCTATCATAAATGTTTTACCAGCTGTTAAGGAAATACTCAAGGGCTTACCTCTCAATGCAGCCGTCTTACCTCTCTCAAGTGTGAAAACATTTCCATTAAACAAACCATAAGAAAATAGGCCATCCATATAGAGTCCCGTATCGTGTTGCATGCTTCCATATGCTGTGATTGTCCATTTATTAAATATACTTTTTTGACTTTGTTTAACCTCTCGAGGCTGCAAAGAAAGCTTGCCATAATTCCCCATAACCCCAAAGGCTGTTGTACTGTATGCACTTTCGATTTTCTTGAGTAAAACACTAGCCTCTATAGCATTATAATCAAGATCTCCTCCATATCCATATTCAAGTGCAGATAAATTTGAAGTATAATGATAGTGTCCACCATAACCACGTAAAAACAAAGTAGGATTTTCATTAATTTTCAATAACTGTCTAGAAAAAGTTCGCAGTGTTTGCAATTGCTTGTTTTGACTATTGATATCCATCAAACCAGCATAAAATAAAGTATTTGGCACAAGTATATAAGTCAGAACCTGTGGGACAACAGCTCTCACATTTCGCTCAAAATGAGAAGAGAGCTCAAAAACAGATGCGGGAACAGAAGAACCAGATGTAGAAGGCTCAATAATAGAAGGAGGAGAAGAAACAGATGCAGGAACAGAAGAACCAGATGTAGAAGACTCAATAATAGAAGGAGGAGAAGAAACAGATGCAGGAACAGAAGAACCAGATGTAGAAGACTCAATAATAGAAGGAGGAGAAGAAACAGATGCAGG
>NZ_JACIFE010000011.1:30494-51336 GCF_014197255.1 Bartonella fuyuanensis
AGGAACAGAAGAACCAGATGTAGAAGACTCAATAATAGAAGGAGGAGAAGAAACAGATGCAGGAACAGAAGAACCAGATGTAGAAGACTCAATAATAGAAGGAGGAGAAGAAACAGATGCGGGAACAGAAGAACCAGATGTAGAAGACTCAATAATAGAAGGAGGAGAAGAAACAGATGCGGGAACAGAAGAACTAGATGTAAAAGACTCAATAATAGAAGGAGGGGGAGAAGAAGACGATGGCACAACTGGCTCAGGTTCAGCAATATCGACAATAACAGGTGCAAGAGAAGTAGGAGAAGAATTTCTAACCTTAGGTACAGAAACATCAAAGAGTGAAAAAGTAAGATGAGAATCCTTATCCGGAGAAACTACAGGAGAAGAAAGTTCTGATTCCTGAGTTTTCTGGTTAGAATTAGCATCGATAGCCTCAACCTTACTTTCAGTAATCCTAGGATGAATTTTAGACAAAGGAGAAATATCATTAAAAGGAAGAGATACAACGGAATCAACAGTGGGATCAAGAGAGATAGGCTCAACAAATTTACTTTCGAGGCGAAAATCCCAAAATGTTCCAGCGTTTTTAAGCACTTTTTGATTGGTATCTGCTTCCTTTAAAGCAGAATCTGGACCATAAACCATAAGATGATACTGATAGGGAGAATTTTGAAGCGTCACATAACCACCATTTAACTGAAAAGAATCTTTCGCAGCTTGTCCATAAACCTGAATAATGGAAATCCCCTGATCATTACCGCCATCTCCCGTAAATTCCCCAGGGCTTCCAGGAACACCATACACATGAACTATCGTTTTTCCCAGAATATCACCATTGATTAAAAGCCTATCAGTTTTCTGTTCTTGAAGAGCTCCACCTTTATCCAAATATACATTAAGATAAAGACGCGCATCGCCTTGCGCACGATAGACAAGCCCTGATCCTTTTCCAATGAGAAGTGTTTGATAACCATCTGTTGTTTTGGATTTTAGTTCTTGAAAAACAAGAGAACTATTCATAAGATCAACTGACGAAATAAAGGAATAATCCCCTAACTTAGAACCAGAAGTATCAAAATTCTGCAATTTGTCATGTTTTGGTTGCGATAAAATCCATTTTGAATTATTCTTTAACTCTATTTTAGCTGTAGAACTTTTATCAACATGTGCACCGCCTACAAGAGTAGAAGCATCGGCCTCAATCTTTACATTAGAATGTTCAACAGCTTTCAGCAATGAATCTCCAGAAATTTTTGAATGTTGTGAAAGTTTAACAAAGCTTTCAAATTGGCGGCTATAAATAGCAATACTTTCTGGAACCATAAAACTCGTCTTAGTCAAATGGACAGTCCCTTTTCCAGGTATAATTGTTTTTGTTTCATTCAATACAGCTTCCCAAAAAAAGCGCATACCCTGAAATGTATTTCCTCTCACAAAAACGTTAGAATTTTTGATATGAGCAACATTATTATTATTTCCCTGCAAGATAATGCCATGAGCTTTGTCAACATTAACGTTTCCCTTCTGAAAATTAAGAGCCCCTTTTCCCTGAAGCATACTAAAAGCAGAAGTTTCACGATGATTATCTGTATTTGTCGCCTGTTTCCCCTTCCCGATAATAGAAACACCATCTAAATTAATTTCTCCATCTCCTCCTGTTTGAACGCCAATACCACTGGAAAAATTAATTTTTCCTCCTTTCACATAAATTTTTGCACCATTATGACTCAAAAGCCCTATCGCATCAGCCGGTGTTTCAATCTCTGTATTAGTCAAAGCAACAAACGATCGTTTACCCGCAACGCTAATCCCTATTCGAGTCGCTTTAATCACCCCATCCTGAATATCAAAAGCTCCCTCCTCATTGACATCAGCCCCTATCGACACATTATTTAACATAGAATCAAAGAGAGCAACACCTCCACCATTTGAGGCTTTTACACCTGTTGTCCAAGAGTTGTTTTCTGAATGGCCATTTGTACTCGAAACACCATTAATGATGATAACCTTTCCCTCAACGACTGTATCTTCCCCTGAAACCTCTATGGCTACATCAGAACCTTCACCCGTAAGTTGATAAGTTTTCTGAGAAATTTCATGCATTTTACCATCGCTACAGTGATAAAATGAGGCACCGTCATTACATGAATATTGCTTCTTCCCAGAAAGAATCTCACTGGTATTAGCATCGTGTGCAAAGAAAAAAATAACCGTTGTAAAACGACATAAAGAGAGATAATTTTTAAACATAGTTTTCTACAAACTTTCTTCCCCTTCTCTAAAAACAAAAAACACACGTTCTATTTAATAATTTTAGTCATGCGCGACATATAAAATACAAAACGTATTTTATATGTCGCCTCTATGTTTTATGTAAAGCTAGAACCCAAAAATATCACAATTTAAAATTGCATTACTTATAAAAACACGTAAAAATATATATAAGATACCCTGGCCTATCTTAAAGAAATAATCGCCAAGAGAGATTGTAAATTTCTACAAAAGGAGGGAAAACAGCATAAAAAACAAAAACCGCAAACAAAAAAGCTTTATCTCGTTTCTAACAGGTAAATCCATTGAGCACCACCCCCTTGACGCTTATGAAGCACCAAACCGACACCATCACACTATTGTCAACTCCCAATGTTGCCACAGCCCTTGCATTAAGGGGATTCACAAAAGCTATTTTAGTCCTTCCTTCTATAGCTTTTATCCACACACTTATCCCGCTTGTAACGTGCAAGAAAATAGCTTTGATAGATTTAAGATAAACAGCTTTGAAATAAGATAATCTCACGGTATTCAGGATACTAATTCGATATAAATCACGATAAATTATCTATATAAATCAATATATTGTTTAAAAAGAAATGAACTTTCTCATAAAAAACAGTTTTTTAAAGCTTATTCTTAAAATTGCATACAAATATAACAAACCACAAGCAAAGCTTGTGGTTTGTTAAAAAATTGTCCCCAAAAGTGATCATACTAAAAACGATAGCGCAATCCACCGGAAAAACTGATTCCAGAAAAACCACCTTTGCTCAACTTGTGCTGATAAACAAAATCACCATGAAGTGCGAAATTTTGAGATAATCGAGCATTAAGACCTAATCCAGTTTCTAGTGAAGAACCAAAAGTTCCTAACTGGAAAGAATCTTTAAAGCGCACAGACCTTTCTTTACTAAAATCATGGGAAAAATGAACTTTACCATAGTAAGAAACATCACGATCCTTTTCAGATGCAGCAAGAGTCTTCGTCAAACGACCACCAATCCGCACCACCCATTGACCAAGTTTATCCATCTCAATATTAAAATTATCAATATCTCGAGCCTCTTTAAATTGAAGATTTTGATAAACAATCTGGGCCTGTGGATCAAAAACAACACCTTCATATCCTGTAGCAATTGTCTGACCGCTCATCAAGGAAATACTTAAAGGATTACCCTTTAATGTTGCTGTCTTACCCCGTGCAAGGGTGAGAACATCTCCCTTAAACAAACCATAGGATAAAAGACCATCAACATAAAATCCCGCATCATACTGCATACTACCATAAACTGTCGTAGCCCATTTATAAAATGTACTTTTTTGGCTTTGTTCAACATTCAAAGGTTGCAGCGAAAGCTTGCCATAAGATCCCATAACCCCAAAGGATATAACACTATCAACATTTTCAATTCTTTGCAGCAAAACACCAGCCTCAATGGCATAATACCCTAGATCCCCTCCATAACCATATTCAAGCGCAGATAAATCTGAAGCATAACGATAATTCCCACCATAACCACGCAAAAATGAAGCGGGATTCTCACGAATCTCAAACATTCCTTTAAGATTAGTCCGCATTATCTCCAACTGCTTGTTTTGGTTGCTGATATCCACCAAACCAGCGTGAAGCAAACTATTCGGTAAAAGCAAATAAGTTGGCACCTGAGGAACAACAGACCTCACACTTTGTTCAGATGGAGCAACATCTTCAATCTTAGAAATACTATCCGCAGAAGAAGCTGGAACAACTTCTACAGAAGACGCCGGAACAACATCCGCAGAAGAAGCTGGAACAACATCCGCAGAAGAAGCTGGAACAACATCCACAGAAGAAGCTGGAACAACATCCGCAGAAGTTGCCGGAACAACATCCACAGAAGAAGCTGGAACAACATCCACAGAAGTTGCCGGAACAATATCCGCAATAGAAATACGTATAGGAGGTGTACGTCTAGAAACCGCAAGAATACCTTTATTATCCGCAGATGTTTGAACATATTCATTTTCTAAACGAAAATTCCAAAATTCCCCTCCGTCCAAAGCAAATCTCTGCTTAACGTGCTCTTCCCGTACAGTAGCACTTGGACCATAAGAACGGAGAACATATTTATAAGGCGCACCATCTAATGCAACATACTGCCCATTCAATTGAAAAGAGTCAGGCGCTGCATCTCCATAAACTTGAATAATCGAAACACTATGCGCTTTCTTGTTTTTTTCTTCTAAACCTCCCGCAACTTCTTGTATATGTATTATAGTTTTTCCCTTAACATCACCATGAATAAGGAGCCGATCCGTTACTTGATTATCACTCGTATCACTAGGATTTAAACGTGCATTTAAATGAATCCAACTATCCTTAAAAGCTTGATAAACAATACCTGTTCCTTTTCCAATATAAAGCGTCTGATATGCATGAGCAGTGCTAGATTTTGGTTTTTCAAAAGTAATAGAACTATTAGAAAGATTTACCGATGAAATAAATGAAACGCCTATATGATTAGGATCTTGTAATTTTTTATGTCTTGGCTGCAATAAAGCCCACTGTGAATTATTTCTCAAGATAAGGTCGACTTTAGAACTGTTATCAACCTGAGTTTGACCAACAAGTGCAGAAGAATCAGCCAAAACCTCTATAGAAGAGTTATTCTCAGCCTTCAGTAACAAATCTCCCAAAAACTTTGTTTCCTTTAGAAATATATTAGACCTTTTGGATTCACTGCTATAAAGGGCTATACTATCTGGAACTACAAAATGTGTATTTTTCAAATCAACGCGTGATAATTTTTCCTTTAATGAACTATCTGATGCGGCCTCACCTTCAAACTCACCTTCAAAATGCATACCATAAAATGCATTACCCCTCACTGCAATCTTGGAATCTCCAATATTAACCTGAGAACCTTTATTTCCCTGCAATAAAAAACCATGAGCATCGGTAACATCAACCAAACCCTCCACAAACTGAACATAACCATCTTCAACTACATGGAAAGCTGCCTGACGATCTGCATCCAGCACTTGTTCTCCCTTGCTAATACCACCGTTACCGCTAATAGAGACATTCTTTAAAATAAAATACCCTTTTTTTCCTGCCTTAACCCCAACGGTCCCTAGATGAATCTGCGTCTTCATTAAATCAACTATACTTTGGAAATTTCCTCCTGCAACAACTCCCACTTTGCTTGCATCAATCGATCCATCAGATAGTGTGAGAAAACCACCTTGAACTTCCCCCCCTATTAAAACCCCACTCAAAGTGAAATTGCTCAGAGAGGCTCCCGCCTTTTCTGACACCTTTACTCCATATTTCCAAAAGTTCTTTTCTGAACTATTCTTTTCATCCAAAATACCCTTAACAGTTATGTCCCTGCCACTAATAAATGTTTTTGCCTCAGATGCCTCTATGGCTCCATGAGTAGCACCAATATTTTTATCCTTTAGCAAATAAACTTTACTATTAACTTCATGCTTTCCACCATCAGAACATTGATAAAATGCCGCATTCTGATCACATGAAGACTGCTTTTTTTCAGAGAGAAGTTGAGATTCAGCGTTTTGTGCAATAACACCAACATTGTGTGTAAAAAAAAGAAGTGCTGTTGTAACAGTACATAAGGAGCAACGATTTTTAAACAAATTGACCATAATTTCACCATACCCCCCCTTAGCTAAAATAAACACATAACGTATCAGAAAATTAAAATAATAAAAATTAAACACATTTTAACTCTAAAATGTGAGGATTATTAGTTCTTTTTGTGTTTTATGTAAACATGGAATAAAAAAAATTATAAAAATACGACTGAAAAATGAAAAAAAACATCTCTAAAGTTGTTATTCAAAAACAGCTTTCAAAAGTTTATCCGCATTAAAATGCTTATTCTAACTGCTCCCTAATGAGCACAATATCCAAAGCAGAATGGTCAACATACTCATGAATAATATTTATAATGTGCCCTCGTAAGCAGATAAAACCTAAATATACGCAAAATTGGAACGCAAAGATATCATATATAGCTGTTTTTAGGAAATCTCTATAAAAATACAGCCTAATTTAGAAAAAATAGGAACGTGTAAAATCAAAATAGGTTGATCCTTTTACCATCTCCTTTTAATTTAATTTCACAATATTCAAAAGCATTCAGAGCGGTATTTAAAAAAATGAATATTCTACATAATGTTATCTTTATTGATCAGCATTCTTAAAAAAACACATTTTCAAAAAACAAAGATCATTATATCTCTGGTTGAATCAACTTTCTCAGACATATCTTTTTTTCCACTCCCATTTCACAACATCACCGGCTATATATAAAGTTTATTGATACAACACTTTTTATATTACGTAAAATCGAATTGCTTTTTTCCCAACCTCATATTGTAAATCCCCTCCTCTTAACACAATTTACAAAAGTCTATTAGCTTTTTTTATCAACCAGCCAAGCCACTTTGTTATAGGCAACTAAATGCTCTTTATAAATTTATTACCAGAGTAGAGAATCGAAAATATTTGGAGTATTCTCATTAAAATATATTTATAAATCAGTATATTATAAATAATATAAACATCATTATGAAATGACATATTTGGCAACAAAAATGTATAAACTCATTAAGCTTCACAAAAAAACGAAAGAAGTCCAACCAGACAGTATAAAGATATGTAAAATGACTCTTTGTAAAAAGGCTATAACAATAAAATGAATCGAGAACGAACAAAAGCCACAAGCATAACTTGCGGCTTTTTCAAAGATTAATCAAAAACAAAAACAACACTAGAAATGATAACGCAATCCACCAGAGAAACTAGTTCCAGAAAACCCAGCTTTCGTTAGCTTATGCTGATAAACCAAATCACCATAAAGCGCAAAATTTTGAGACAATTGTGCATTAAAACCTAATCCTGTTTCTAATGAAGAACCAAAAGCACCTAGCTGAAAAGGATCTTTAAAATGCACAAATCGTTTTCCTCCAAAACCATGAGCAAGATTAAGCTTTCCATAGACAGAAACAACTCGAGACTCATCTGTTGCGACCAGCATCTTTGTTAAACGTCCCCCAACACGCGCTATCCACTGATGAAGCTTTCCCAACTCAATATCAAAGCCATCCACATCACGCGCCTTATTAAATTGGAGATATTGATAAACAACCTGAACCTGCGGATCAAAAACAAAACCGTCATCGCCTATCATAAATGTTTTACCAGCAATCAATGAAGTACTTAACGGTTTTCCCTTTAATGTTGCTGTTTTGCCACGTGCAGACGTCAGTACATCACCCTTAAAAAAACCATAAGACACAAGTCCATCAACATAAAAACCCGTATCATGCTGCATTCCAGCATATGCTGCAACTGACCATTTATCAAATGTACTTTTCTGACTCTGTTCAACATTTAAAGGTTGCAAAGAAAATTTCTCGTAAGACCCTATAATTCCAAAAGAAGTGGTCCCATACATATTTTCAATTGCTTTTAGCAAAATACCTGCCTCTATAGCATTATAATCAAGCTCGCCGCCATAACCATATTCAAGCGCTGAAAGATCTGAAACATAACGATGATTGCTGCCATAACCACTCACAAAAAAGAGAGGTTTTTCACGACTTTCTAATGAAACTCTCGGAACAATTCGCAAAGCATCTAATCGCTTATTTTGATTGTTAATATTCATCAAACCAACATGAAGTAAGGCATTGGGCAAAAGGAGATAAGTCGGAACCTGAGGAACAACCGCCTTAATATCCGGCTTAGGATGAGGTTCCGGAGCTGGTCCTGGAATTGGTGCAGGAAAAGGCTTCGGACGAGGATCTGGTTTAGGTTTAGCATCAGAATCTATAGATCTACTCTCGAGTCGAAAATCCCAAAATTCCCCATTACCTTCAACTAATCTTTGATCTGTACTTGCTTTTCCAAATTCAGACCCTGGTCCATAACCATAAAGCCTATATTGATAAGGTAATTCCTCTAATGCTACATAACCACCGACCAACTGAAAAGAATCTTGCTTTGCATCTCCAGAAACCTGAATGATTGAAATACCCTGATCATTTCCACCGCTTCCAGTGTATCCTCCTGGACTTCCTGAAACACCATGCACACGAAGTGTTGTTTTTCCCGTAACATCACCCTGAATTAAAACACGATCAGTCTTTTGATTACCAAGAGAACCACCATTATTCAGATATGTATTAAGAGAGATAGATGCACCGCCGCGTGCTCTATAAACTTCACCCTTTCCCTTTCCAATACGAAGGGTTTGATAACCATCAACAGAAGAAGATTCTTGTCTTTTAAAATTAATAGAACTCTCATCCATAAGACTGACTAATGAAATAGAAGAATCATGTGCAGATTCATGTTGATCTTTTTGCAATTTTCGTTGTAAAATCCATTTAGAACCACCTCCTAAATAAAGTTCAGCAGTAGAGTTTTCATCAACGTGAGAACTGCCTTCAAGAGTAGAAGAATCAGCCAAAACCGTTATAGAAGCACCGTTTTCAGCTCTTAATAATGCACTTTCTGAACGAAGAGTACTTTTTAATAAACTCACCGCACCAGAAATAGCATTACTACCATAAAGAGCCACATCATCTAAAACAGAAAAATTTGTTGTATCCAAATTAACAACTTCTAATCTAACTGGAACTTTTTCTTCCTCTAATGAAACTTCCTCTTTTTTATCCCCATCTTCACTCCCTAATTTCTGTCCTCGAAAATAGATACCATAGGATCCCTCACCCTTTACTGTAACGGAAGAATCTTTAAGATCAATCTCAGTCACATAGAAGTTATTTGATAAATCTTCAACATCATCTTTGATTTCAGCGCCTGATTCAGGTCGTTCTGGTACACCATTAAAAGGCCTAATTGGATTTTCTAATAATATACCATGAGCATTCTCAACATTAACAGTCCCCCCTTTAAACTTAACATTCCCTCCCTCATCCATTAAAAAAACCGCATGATTTTTGTCTTTTTGGCCCTTTCCAGTAAGAGTAACACCATCGAGAATCACCTTTCCTCCTAACATCGCTGAAATCCCATGACTATTCGTAAAGTTAACCTTTCCACCTTCCACCCAGACATCAGCTCCGCTATAACTGGAGAGGCTTACCTTCCCATTACGCGTATTAATTTCCGTATCTTCTAAAATAACCAATGAATTGCCCACTGCTTCAACAGCTCTATCACTCTCCCAGATAAGACCCTGTTTTATCTCAATTATTCCATTATTAGCAAAAAGAGCTAAATTCGCATTTTGAAGTGTTGGTTTTTTCAAAACAATCTTTCCGTTATCTGATACCGCCACAGCACGCAAAAAAGATTTATCAGAAACTTCACTGCTAACGGTTACATTTTCTCCATCAACTCTGGTCCCTATCCGCTTCACCGTTATAGCAGTGGGATTAAAAGGATAGTTGGAAACATTTTCATTCGTAATTTTATAAGATTTATTATCAATTGTAGGCTCCCCACAATTATCGCACACATAATATAATCCACTATACAAATAGAACGCGGGCTTTATACCCATTTCATCAGAATTTGCATCTTTAACAGAATTATCTACATTATTTCCCTGTCCGTTTTCTCCAATCTCTCCGCCAAGCTCACGATAGTCCTTTCCCCCACGAATACCATCATTATTATTGCCAACATAGACCTGATAATTCTGCCCACTCTCTCCACTAAGCGGAAGCCTATGCATATTATTCCCGCTAAGATAACTACTAGAAATGACACGGGTATCATTGATCGGAATAACACTTATAGTATAAGGTCTACTAATCTCCTCTGTAGCCGCATAAACTTCTCTTCCATTTTGAAGAAAAGAAAGGATAGCCGTTGTACAAGCACACAAACATACATGATTTCTAAACACTTTAATCATAGTTCCCTCGAAACTTTCCTTCCCCTCTCATTAAAAATAAAAGCACTTGCAAAGCATCCCTCTGCTCACCTCAAAATACGAAAAGTGTAACAAAAAGAACCTGCCTCATGCTCATCTGAAATATGCAATGAATTATCCCCATAAACCTGGCAGAATCTCTATACTCAAAACCATCTATAAGAGAATAACAACAAAGCACAATTTATAAGTGTATAATGCATTCTGTATTTCGTGTAAAGAAAAAATAAAATCGATGCGTGCAATTAATTAAAAATACAATCTAACATTGTAAAATTTAAAAATTAATTCACAAAGAAACGAATGAAAAAAAGATTTAAATCAGTGAAAAACGAACTCTCAAAAACGAGCTTTAGAAAACATCAAATATTATATCAATACAGTATCAAAAAGAATAATGTAACACATACAGAACTCTTGCACTCTTAAAGAGCCCATAAAAGGTAAATCACTATATCACTTCATCAGTAAAAGAATTAAGAAAATCCACGTTATCGTAGAAAAACATTCTCATATACAAAATAAATTATAACTTTTTTATTTGTACCAAGAAAATGAAAATCTTTTAAGAACAACACAAATTGTTATAAAGAAAAAGGGCAGCCCAGTGTGCTGCCCTTTCTAAAAAAGTACATACCGTACCTTATATTAAAATTGATAACGCACTCCTCCGGAAAAACTTGCTCCAGAAAAACCAGCTTTATTAAGCTTATGTTGATAGAGAATATCAGCATTCAGAGAGAACTGCGGCAACAATTTGGCATTAAAACCTAATCCAGCCTCTAGCGAAGAACCAAATGCACCCAACTGGAAAGCATCATTGAAACGCACAGTCTGTTTTCCTCCGAAACCATGGGCAAGATAAAGCTTACCATAGAAAGCAACAGCATTCATTCCTTCAGAGCCTGTAGGAGTCTTGGTTAAACGTCCACCAACACGCGCCACCCATTGATCAACTTTACCCATTTCAATATCAAAATTGTCAATGTCACGGACCTTATTAAACTGAAGATGCTGATAAACAACCTGCACCTGCGGATCAAAGACAAAGCCCTTATATCCTGTAGCAATTGTCTGACCACCAGATAAGGAAACACTCAAAGGATTGCCTTTTAATGTTGCTGTCTTACCCCGGGCAAGGGTGACAACATCACCTTTGAACAGACCATAGGATACAAGACCATCGACATAGAATCCAACATTATGTTGCATACTGCCATATACTGTCGCAGTCCATTTATCGAATGTACTCTTCTGACTTTGCTCAACATCTAAAGGTTGTAGAGAAAGTTTTCCATAAGTCCCCATCACACCGAAGGATATAGCACTATCAACATTTTCAATAGTTTTCAGCAGAACACCTGCCTCTGCACCAGTATAACTCAAATCACCTGCATAACCATATTCAAATTCGGACAAATCTGAATTGTAACGGTAATTTCCACCATAACCGCGCAAGTATAAAGCAGGATTCTCATGAATATCTACCTTTTCATTAGCAGTGGTCCGTAATGTCTCTAACTGCTTATTTTGATTGCTAATATCCATCAAACCAGCATGAAATACGCTATTAGGCAAGATGAGATAAGTTGGTACCTGTGGAACAACAGACCTTATAAATTGGTCAGGAAGGGCAGCCAATCCAACAGACTGAACATACTGATTTTCTAAACGGAAATTCCAAAACTTCCCCCCATCCTTAACAAATTTCTGCTGAACATGCTCCTGTTTCGAAGTTGCTTCTGGACCATAAGCACGAAGAGTATATTTGTAAGGTGAGTTTCTCAATGCAACATAATTGCCATCGAGTTGGAAAGAATCTTTTTTCGCTTGACCATAGACCTGAATAATTGAAACACTATGAGCAATCTTGGCATTCCCGTTAGCTTCTCCTACATTGCCCGCTTCGCCCCGTACATGGATTCTTGTCTTGCCAGAAACATCACCATGAATGACAAGTCGATCAGTTACTTGCTGATCACTCGGATCATTAGGATTCAAATGTGCATTGAGATGAATTACAGAATCACCCTGTGCCTCATAAACTCTGCCTTTGCCATTTCCGATCTGGAGAGTCTGATATTTCCCTTCAGATCCCAAAAGTCCGAAATTAATAGAACTATTTATAAGACTCACAGAAGAAATGCATGAATCCAGACATCCTAAATTTGAAGCACCCAAATTCTTCTGTACACTTCTTCTTAGAAACCATTCTGATCCATTAGCTAAGTCTAATCTTGCATAAGAATCCTTATTAACACGCGCACCACCTGCAACAATAGAATTATCGACCGAAACTGATATATTCGAATCATTCTCGGCTTTTAACAATAAGTCACCAGCAAGAATTGTTTTATTTTCTAAGGCAACATGACCACCAGAATTATTCCCATAGATAGCTATACCATTTGCAACTTCAAAATCAGTTTTTTTCAATGAAATTGCCCCTGTTACACCTATAGATGTTTTCTCCTGTTTGGATATAGCGTTTCGTTTAACAATATTTCCTTTTCCAGAAGGCTCTGCAGCTGTGGTTAAATTTTTATTTCGATTTTGTTTATTCCCTTCTTTTTGTGTTACCCCATCAAAATAGATACCATAGCTTCCATCACCTTCCACTTTAACAGTCGACAACTCGATCTTTGCGTGATTCATAGTAGGCCGAACCTCAGGAGATCTTTTTTTTCTAGAAGAACCGATCTCAACTTCACTCTCACCCTTCATAACCCATAAAGCATGTGCATCAGTTACAACACTTCCATTTTTAAAATCAATAGAAGCATTATCACTCAAGAGAAAAGCTGCACGCCCTAAATTTTCTGTGGAATCTGGCTTATTTTGTGTTTTTTTCGCAGTAATATGCACTTTGTCTAACTTAACGCTACCTCCAGATTCTGACTTCACTGCGACGCCTCTTTCAATAGCGATATTTCCAGAGTCCATGGTTATCTCACCAGCCTTAGTTGCAAGACCAGCTAAAGCAAAATTCCCGGTTACATTAATTTTCGTATCTTTTAAATTAACAGATGACCCAGAACCTGCCAAAGCACCTACATACTGAGCATTGACCGTCCCACTATCCATCTTAACCTTTCCGCCACTTTTAGCTTCAAGCCCAATTACAGAAGATTGAATTGTTGAATTTTTTTCTAAAACAACCTCTGCTTTTTCTTCTGCAAACACAGCACTAACCAAGCTAGATTGCCCCAAATCAATACCGTTCTTCAAATCAGAAGAATCGACACCACTAATGGTCACACTCTCTAACTTAATAACCGTATTCTGATTCTTTGCATGCATAGAATGTTGAGTTTTATCCTTTGCCTTCAGTGTAAGATTTGCCATGGTATATGTCTTACCATCACTACACAAATAAGGAATCTGCAATCCACCCACATTATCTCCATTTCCTTCCATAGTATTACCACACTGAGAAGAAGGTACAGAAGTTTCTCCTAAGGAAACTACAGGCTGCGTAGAAGAAACAGTTCCAGCCCCGTTTGTCAAAGTAGAAGATGAACTTACAGACGCAGTCGGTGAAGATGTCGCAGATGACTCATTTAAAAGTAAAATACGTCCTCGTCCTGAAGTTTTTGTCTCATTTGGCTTAGATGAAAGATCCTTTTTCTCAGATGTGGTTTTCTTAGATGCAGTAGAAACAACCTCTGTCATTTCCACTTTCTCAGGAGAAGCATCAACTGTCATACCTTTAGAAGAAGCAGCAATTTCTACACTCTGCTCATCTCCATTTGATCTAACAGGGTCCTCAGTAGGAGGCACATCTAACGTAGCAGATAAAGTGTGTTCCCCTGTAGATATAGATAAATCAGAATCACCCGTATCAGACCTTGCAAGCGCAGAATTCCTCGATGCAGGAGTAGAAGGCGCAGATGCAGAAGCTTCAGGAGCTTCAGGGGCAGCAGGAGCTTCAGGGGCAGCAGGAGCAACAAGAACTTCAGGAGCAGGAGGCGTATCAGACCTTGCAAGAGCAGAATTCTCTACCGCAGGAGCAGAAGGCGCAACAACTTGAAGAACTTCCTCTCCTTCTTCTACTATATCATACTCAACACTTTCATTTGAACCTTGAAGAAGAACAATACTTACATCTCCACCATCTTTGTCTGTTGTTTGCAACTCAATATCTTCAAATTCAAAACCTTCATAATCCTCAACACCATCAAGATAACTATAATCGTAACCCTGAAACTTTCCGTCATTAAAAATCATTGTAGGAGGAACATAAAATACACTCCTTTCAGAAGCATTCAAAAGCTTATCATCAAACTTAGGATCACCTGATATCGGATCCAATAAATCATAACCCAGATATTTTACTAAAACTCTGTCGAACGCAGAAGGATAGACATTATCATCCTCATCTTTAACACCTTGGGCGTTTGTACTCTTTATTTTACCTTCTAAACGAAAATCCCAAACCTTTTCACTCTTCACCAAGCGCGCATCAAAGTACTCCACCCCTGGAGCAATAACTGGACCATAAACACGAAGAATATACTGATAAGGCGAACCAGCTAACGTCACATATTCATTTGCTAACGTAAATGAATCTTTGTTAGCCTCTCCATAAACTTGGATAACTGGAATACTGTATTTACTATTCGCCTTATTCACATTTTGTTGTTTCTGTTCTTCATCCGTAGGTGCCTTTCTATTTACAGCCTCATACACATGCTTGTCATTCACATATACCTTAGTTTTTCCGTCAACATCACCATGAATCAAAAGCCTATCAGACGTTTGTCCTTTAAAAGGCGATGCACTTACATTGAGGTAAAGCTTAGCATCCCCAGAGACCTTATAAACCGTTCCCTCTCCATATCCAATACGAAGAGTGCTATACTTCTTTTCCGCTTTAGCATCTTCGCTTGGAGGTACAAATCCAATAGAGCTATCTGTAAGGTTAATAGATGAAATACACGAATCGATACAATCGACTCTAGCGCCTGACGATTTCCAACCTTCATGTGTATTTGGTCTTAAATACAATCCTGAATTCCCGCTTAGATAAAAACTGGCTTTAGAACTTTTATCAACGTCAACCGCACCAAAAAGTTTAGAATTTTTAGCAAAAACCGATAGCGTAGAATCAGACCTAGCTTTCAATAATGCAACAGAATCAATTTTTGAATCGTTATCTAAAACAATATATCCTTTTGAATTTTCACCATAAATACCCACACCAGAGTAATTCTTAATTGTAGATTTATTCAAATAAACCAAATGCGTTACACTTCGTGCTTTTGATAAATCTTCTACAATCTCATTCCCCCTCTCTTCTTGCTCTTCAATCTCTTTTTCACTTTCTTCCCCCTTGTCAAAGTATATACCATAAGACTCCACCCCTGTTAATTGAACATCTGCCTCACTCAGATAAGCATCAAATCTCCATGCACCTATCTTCCCTTTCTGATTTCCTAAAATCGAAGACAGAGAACCATCAACCTTGCCAAAAAAATCATTATCTATGGGTTGAGGTTGAGGCACTATCTTAGATAAATCCTCAGGTACCCAAGAAAAATTATTACGTGGATTATCACCAAAGGACCGATCGCGAATCCACATAAAAGCCGAATCGTAACCCATAAACTCTGATTTATCAAAGGCCGTGAACCCATCTTGCAACAGGAAACCAACACTAGTAGGACCTTCTTCATCTTCTTCAGAGTCTCCTGAAGCTGAGTTGTTTGGAGCTGGAGGAATCTGAACTTTAGAATCTCCTACAACGACAGCTCCCTTATTCTCTACTATGAACGCTATCCCACCTTCTTTCAAGGACATCGTTCCTTTACTTATTCTTACTCCAGAGTCAGAATTTCTTACAACACTCTCTGCAGCAGAAATAACAGTACCATTCAATGTAACAAACGATTGATGAAAAGACATAAGACCGTGACGAACATGGGTAATACTCCCCCTCTTCATGGAAATCTTTCCACCATCCTTACTTTCAAGCCCAACAACAAAATTCCTAATTCCTGTATCAGCCAAATTAGCCCGTGACAACATCCCCACTACGACAGCACTTTCACCATTTAATTCAGAATTATTATCCCAATTTATATCTTGCGCCATAACATGATCCATAATACTGCTCGGAGACGCACTATTACGAATACCTACATGATTCAAATTAACTATTGTCCCTACTGCTTTCATACTAAGAGGAAATCCCCCCGAACGTCTCTCTTTCTCCTGCGCGGCTTCATCATAAATAGTTATTTTTGGACGCACCTCCACTGCATGATCACTAGCCTTTGTTGCCTGAATCCCACTATATTTTATGGTATGTTTTTCCCCATCTGCACAAAGAATCGGACTATTTTGTAGAGTATAACTCTTAGCATTACACTCATAGACCTGGACACTACTTCCCGCCGCAGGAGAAGCGGCAGCAGGTGAGTTTGCTGCAGAAACACCCACGCCTTGTAAAAAGAAAAGAGCGCTTGTCGTTAGTGCATACAAATTTGTACGCTTTTTAAATACATTGATCATCTGTCAAACTTTCTAAATAATGTTGCAAAAACACTAGAATTAAGTAAAAATGAGGTAAGTAAACAGTTTGTAACATATGTTAGTCAATTTTACAACATAGTGTTATTTATTGGCGCTTCATTTTGTGCATAAAAATGCCTAAATTTACGTTTTTAAGTGCGCAAACCTTTGTAATATCAGATAAAAGGATAAAATCACAATGATAAAATACATGAAATGGGTGACCACTATTCTACTGGTTGCAACCAGCTTTGCAACATTTTTATGGCCTCATACGAGTACTGCAGATACAAGGATTAAGACAAATCTAACGATTAATCATGTTTCAGGCACAACTTCTGTTCCGGCAAACCCACAAAAGGTTATTGTATTTGATATTGCTTCGCTAGATAATATGAATCGTCTTGGTATCAAAGCAGTTATCGGCATTCCTGAAGGAAAAAAACCTTCCTATTTGCAACAATTTGATGAAGAAAAATATGAAAAAATCGGTACTCTTTTTGAACCAGATTATGAAAAAATTGCTACTCTTCAACCAGATTTGATTATTATTTCCTCCAGAACCCAAGCAAAATATAAAGATTTATCCAAAATCTCTCCAACAATTGATCTAACAGTAGGAAACGAAAATTCTCTTGAAGATATTAAACGAAATGTGTCTATCCTCGGAAAAATTTTTGGCAAAGAACAGGAAGCAGAAAAGGAAATTACAAAACTCAGTGAAACTTTAGCTGAAGTCCGTAAAAATACCCAAGGAAAAGGCTCTGGTCTCATCCTTATGACCTCTGGTGGGAAAATCAGTGCCTTGGGACCAAAATCGCGTTTTGATATTTTGCATTCCGCATTTGGAATCGCTCCTGCAACTGATAAACTTACTGTACAAAAACATGGACAACTTATTTCTCCTGAATTTATTCTCGAGACCAATCCTGATTGGTTGTTGGTTATTGATCGCGATGCAGCAATTGGACGAGAAGGGCAATCAGCAGCACAATTGCTCAACAATGAGCTTGTTCACCGCACAACAGCAAGCAAACAAAACCAAATTATTTACTTAGACTCTTGGAGTTGGTATCGTGCAAGTGGTGGTTTAACAGGACTCATTGAAACCGCACAGCAGATCAATGAAGCCTTTACAAAGAGCAAATAAATGTATGAAAGAGCTTGCTTGCGATATAAATAAAATTTAAAAGCGGAGGTTGTTTATTAAACAGCCTTTGCTTTTTTCCTAGGTTTTGTTAGAAAATAATTTAACGTGAAAAATTACTGGATAATCATAACACTTTTAATTTTCCTGTCTATTTTCAGCATTTTTGTTGGTTATTCTGATGTCACGCTTTCCAAGCTATTCGCAAATGATCCCCATGCGTGGCTTATTTTTTGGCAAACACGTCTTCCTCGGACCATTGCAGTAATTTTAGTAGGTGCAGCACTTGCACTTTCAGGCATGATTATACAACTCTTGACACGCAATCGCTTTGTCGAAACATCAACCACTGGAACCGTTGAATCTGCTTCCTTTGGCATTCTTTTTATGATGATTTTTCTACCCAATATCCCTGTATTAGGAAAAATGGCCGCTGCAACAATTTTTGCCATGGCAGGCACTTTATTTTTTATGTTTCTATTACGCCGTATTCCTCTAAAATCTGCTCTCATTGTACCCCTTACAGGGATTATGCTAAGTTATATTATTGGCTCCTTAACCAATACTCTTGCGGATTATGAAATGCTCCTTCCTTCTCTTCAAGCTTACTTGTTTGGTAGTTTTGCGATGATTCTTGAGGGAAAATATGAACTTTTATGGTTGTCCCTTCCCCTCTGTATTCTTGCCTATTGCACGGCTGATCGCTTTACAGTTGCTAGCCTGGGAGAAGATTTAACCAATAATCTTGGATTGAATTATCGTGTTGTAATGCTTTTTGGTCTTTTTATTGTTGCTTCAATTACTGCTGTTGTCGTCTGTACCGTCGGCCGTATCCCTTTTGTTGGATTGATTATTCCAAATATTGTTTCAAGTTTCATGGGAGATAATATGCGCTATACTGCTCCTTGGGTAGCAATCAGCGGTGCAGTATTGGTCTTGATTTGTGATCTTTTAGGACGAATCATTCATCCTTCTTTTGAAATTCCCATCAGTACCATAATGGGCGTGATCGGTAGTTTTATTTTTTTGATACTCCTTTTACGCTGGAGAAAGTGTCTTGGATAGAAAAAAAACCACAATATGTGTATTGACAACACTTATTATCATGGCGTGTACTGTCATTAGTCTTTACATGACATGGAATATCAATGTTTATACCTGGACATTTCGTCTCACAAAACTCATCTCTCTTCTTCTTATTGCCTATGCAGTAAGCGTTTCTACGGTTTTATTTCAAACAATTGTTAACAACCGCCTTCTTACCCCTTCGCTTATGGGGCTTGATCAACTTTATATTTTAATAAAGAGTATCCTGATATATTTTGTAGGTTCTCTTTCTTTACCCTTTTTGAATGAAGAAGGACAATTCATACTTGAGGCTCTCATTCTCATTTTTTTTTCAATAAGTCTTTTTCGCTGGCTATTTTCAGGAAGCCTAAAGGGACTTCATTTGACACTTTTAATTGGTATTGTTTTAGGCGGCTTTTTTTTTAGTCTACGGATGTTTATGCAATTGCAATTAAATCCAGACCAAATGATGAATTTAACCGATATTATGTTTGCAAATTTTAATAAATTCAATACACCATTAATAAGCTTTGCCACAATCATTGTCTTCATTATGAGTCTAATTGGATGGCGTTTACGTCATCTTCTTGATATTTTGGCTTTGGGACGCGAAAATGCCCTCAATCTTGGCGTTAATTACCACAAAAGTGCAACAGTTATTCTTATTTTTGTTTCCATTCTCGTATCTATTTCCACCGCATTGGTCGGCCCTGTCACTTTTTTTGGCCTATTAGTTGCCAACTTTTCCTATGAACTTTCTCCTCAAGCAAAACACAATGTTATTGTTCCAACGGCAGTATTGTTAGCAACTATTTGTCTGGTAGGTGGACAATTTATTTTAGAACAAATTTTTCATATGGCGGGGCGTTTAAGTTTTATCATTGAGTTTTGTGGAGGAACAGTCTTTTTAAGATTAATGATGAAGGGAAAATTAAAATGATTGAGATCAATCATCTTTCCAAAGCTTATGGAACACGATTGATTATCGATAATTTATGCCTTCATCTTCCCAAAGGAGGGATTATTTCTCTCATTGGCCCCAATGGTTCAGGAAAATCAACTCTTTTAATGCTCATAAGACGCCTTTTACCACACCACCAAGGGACAATTCATATTGACGACTTCGCTATTGATACAATACCTCATGATATCTTGGCTCAAAAGATCTCAATTTTACGTCAAGATAATCTTTTATCTTTCCGTTTAACAGTATACGACTTAGTGAGTTTTGGACGCTATCCTTATTCAAAAGGCTGGTATAATAAAGAAGATAAACAATTTATCGACAGTGCATTACGATATCTCGACTTACAAGATTTAAAAGACCGCTTTTTAGATGAGCTTTCTGGCGGTCAGCGTCAACGTGCTTTTATCGCCATGGTCCTCTGTCAAGACACCGATTATCTTCTCTTAGATGAACCATTAAACAACCTGGATATGAAACACGCAGTTTCTATGATGAAGCAGTTACGCCGCACTGCCGATGAACTGAAAAAAACCATTCTTATTGTTATGCATGATATTAATTTTGCCTCATCTTATTCAGACCTGATTGTTGCATTGAAAAATGGAAAAGCGGCTTATTGTGGGACTCCAAAAGAAATTATGCAACCAGAAATTCTTAAAAACATTTATAATATTGATATTCAAATCAAAACAATCGATGACATCCCTATCGCTCTTTATTATCGATAATCCTGAAGATTTTTTTGCACTTGCGTACATTACAGAATCTGCTAAAAAATGGCAAAATTTATTTATTGGGGAATAGTTTAATGGTAGAACAGCGGACTCTGACTCCGTCAATCTTGGTTCGAATCCAGGTTCCCCAGTGTAGCTTGACGGCAGGTTTTGTATATTTTGCCACTAGGTTTTGTACCAATTTATTTTTTTTCAAAGAGTTTTTAAGGGGTTCTCAAAGGGTCTT
>NZ_JACIFE010000012.1 GCF_014197255.1 Bartonella fuyuanensis
GCCCTCTGTTTCTATCGTGGTTTTGTTTGTCGTAACTTCTGTTGACTGTTGACGAAACTTATTCTTTTGCTTCGATTTGTCGCCTTCTTTGCCCCTCAGATCCAAATCAAAACTGTTAAAATCTTGCTCTGAAACCACGTTGAGAGCGCCACCACTGGTGAAATCCCCATTGCCCTTGGTTTTAAACTTTCCCCCAAGGTTCAGTTCACCACCTGTGACAATGGTCAAATCTCCATCACTGTTGACTTCTGTCAAACGGTGCTCACTGCTTTGGGCGTTATAATGCCCTTTTTCCAATGTCTCCTTATGGTCACTCTCTAGCACTAATGAACCAAATGTAGCAGAACCATCGACAATCACCGTCGTCGATCCACCACTGCTCCATTGGCCACCAGTCATGCTTAAATCGCCAAGGGAGTGAATGTTTAAATCCTGTATAGAAATGATTTGAGCCTGCTGTCCGATCCGATCAACAAAACCATATTCATTCGTGTCACGGATTTTTGCAGTCCCATCAATGATTGTCTTCGCATTGAGGGTGATGATATCCCCCAGAATAACACCGGAAGAGTTGGCTAAAAGATCGCCACTGCTGAGATCTACAGCACCGCTGCCAAGCAAAAAACCACCATCATTAAACAAAGTTTGCGTAGTCGAAACATGCAATGCACCATTACTCGATATGGTGCCACTATTGGTAAGACGATCCGTCTCTATAGTGACGCCATTGCCTTTCAAACGTGCACTGGCAAGGTTTCCTTGCTGCGTTTTTGCCTCATAAACATCTTGTGCTAAAGAAGAATTTGCTGCCAAATAAACGTGGGGTACCAAGACCTCTTGTCCATCGACAAGGTGGGTCTCAAGCCAGATCATATCCTTTTTGATCCCAGCAATCTGCTGAGGCGTTAAGGCCTTGCCTAGCTCTAACCCCAAAGGACCCTGCTGCTCCACAGCATTGTCATAGAGCCTTTGCATTTGAGCATTGGGATCTTCAACATCAAGAAGAGTGCGGTTGCCTGTTAGCTCAAAGATTTGCTCACCCACCAGACGATATTCAAAATAAGCATCCCCCAACTTTTTAAACACGTGCTCAGGCTTATAATTGCCAATCTTTTTTAAGTAATAGTCCGATCCCAAAAATTTACTTGGGTTGATAAAGTCCTGTCGCGTCTCGATTAAAAATGGCACATCCGGTGTTTGGGTCTGAGCCAATTCTGTCTTGACAGAGCTAAGCCCATCTTGCGTTAGCACCTGTATGGACTCT
This sequence comes from Bartonella fuyuanensis, assembly GCF_014197255.1. GTDB lineage: Bacteria > Pseudomonadota > Alphaproteobacteria > Rhizobiales > Rhizobiaceae > Bartonella > Bartonella fuyuanensis. The sequence goes on from NZ_JACIFE010000012.1 coordinate 1,265, forward strand.
GGTGCGGGTGTTTTTGTGCTTGGTGCAAAAAGCCCTTTATGCCCTTTCAAACCATTGATAATCCCATCTAATCGATCATCACTAATCAGGGGTTTGGAAACATCAAAATCGGTGTTTTTAACACCAGCCAAACCTTTATCGCCAGAGCTTAAGCCAACTTGCTCAACCCCCTCACGCACCGCATGATTGTCAATAGTGCCTGTCAACTTGGCATCAAGCGTGCCACCAGCTTCAATCGTGCCATAAACCGCATCATAAGTGCGTTTGAGTGTTTGGGTAAAAGTAGGACCATCCCATTCTTCTGCACCTTGCCCTATACATGCTGGATTTGCGGCACTACATTGCTTATATCTGTAGCGTGTTTCAGTTACAATCTTGGTTGTTTCAATTAAATCACGCCCCTCATTGAGCAGCGTATCACCCTGCATCTCAATGTTGCCATTAGCAGCAATCAAACTATAGCTATTGCGGATATCACCGGCATGGACCGTGAGATGACGCCCTACCAAAATCTGTGCCGCATTATTGGTAAAATGAGGCTGCTGACGAATGATCGTAGTGTCGATATTTTTCTTGATCCTTGTGTGTTTATCAACATTTGGGATATTTTCCCATTCTCCTCGCACGTAACTGTGAGAAACCACTTTATCGCTAACTTCAACCCCACCTTCACGCATGTTGGTAAGCGCTGAGACATCGAAGGTCATATCGCCTGACACGGCTTCTAAAAGCCCCGAGCTGTTGATCACATGACCAGCCCGCTCTCCACTTAAGCCACGGATGATGAGATTGTCTTCAGCAATGACATCGGCAAACTTATTAATAAAATCCCCATCCAAGGAGAAAATGGCAGATTTCTTGGCATAAATCAGCCCACTATTACTCAGATCAGCGCTCACATTGAGCGCAACCCCATCCCCACTTGAACCAATACTGCCGGCATTGTCCAAAACATCTGCGGTTAAGACAAAAGCACCACCACTTTTGAGAACACCGTCTTCACCATTTAAAACCAGAGCAACTTTCCCCAATGACCGATCATGGCTTTTTGCTATAAGCGTAAAGCTGTCACGGGATAAAAGCTGACCAAAATTGGCTAAAGACCCAAGCTTTGCTTCAACAACACCCCCCACCATGATACCGAAATTGCTTAAAACATCATGGCTGTTGAGAGTAAGTACCCCGCCTTGTGCTTCCACAACCCCAGCTTGGGTGAGTGTGCCTGCCTTCAGCGTTACATCATAAGCACCAACCTCACTTGTCTCGCCCATCATCAATAGGCCATCACTGAAAAGCTCAACCCGCTTTTTAGAAACAATGAAAATCGTGAAAAACTTACCAAAATTAGAAATTAGAGAAACTGAATAGCTTATAAAGCATGCTCACAGAATGGGTATGATAAACGCATAAGGGGTATAGAGCTTATAACCATAATCTATACCTCTTTTGTTAAGTTGCTTACACAAAATCTTCTTTACTATGAAGGATAACAAAATAAAGTTAAAAGAATAGGATTTAGCAACATTCCTCTTAATTATTGCGAATCAAGGTTTTTTTCGTGGAGTTTTTTTACCATACCTGCTGTCCAAAGGGTTTTTAATTCTAAAAAAATTGACTTGAGGCTATAGTGTAGCTACATTATAATAAAGGTTATAAATGGAGGTACAAATCATGAAAGCCGATTCTGTTGTTCGCGCTCGCATTCCTGCTGAAATGAAAAAACAAGCGATGATTAATTTAGAACGTATGGGATTAAGTGCATCAGACCTTATCCGCATAACATTTTTGCGTGTCGCTGAAGAAGGTTGTTTGCCTTTTGATCCTAAAGTACCTAATAGTATCACACGTAAAGCTATAAAGGAATTAGCTGAAGGTAAGACATTTAAAAACGCTGATGCCCTTTTTAAGGACTTAGGCATTTAATATGCTGATACCTGTTCGCTCAAGACAATTTAAAAGTGACGTACGCAAAACGGAAAAACGCGGTAAAATATGAATAAGCTGCGTACACTATTAAGTCTTCTAATTGAAGAAAAGTCATTACCAAGACATTACTGTGATCATCCACTAAAAGGCGATTGGGTGGGGTATCATGATATTCATATCGAACCAGATTGGCTGCTTATTTATAGAATAGAAGGAGATAAATTACATCTTATTCGTACAGGAACTCACTCTGACCTTTTCAAAGACTAATTATATGGAACGTTAAAAATACTCTAACTTTTCTCTACATAATTAGATTTTTTTACATTGCCTTTAAAAGATTATACCGTAATCTAAAATGATAGCTTTATGCTTTTCAAAAGCTTTGTTTAAAGAGAGTTATATATATTCATTTTGCTTATAGGTTTTGAAGGTTCCTAAAACTCTCAAAACCCCTTCAAAAATATATCATGATTGTATTTATAGGTTGTGTTTTAATATAGATTGTATCTATAAAATGCTAATATATTGAAATATAATGACTTTTATTTTTCGATTGAAAAAAAATATATAAAGGGGCGTAAAAAGCACCTCCAAAACCCCCAAAACCTCCAAAACTCATAACCTAATGGTCCTGATAGCATTTCATATGAGTTACAAACTATCTTTTGAAAGGCTTTAAAGAATCACATGATTTTCATAAAGCACGTTGTAATCATTCTATAAATCATAAGGTTATCATTCAAAAGAACTGATTAAAATTCATAAAAGGGATTTCGATAACCTAATCAGTTTTTAATTTCATACGCTTTTCATAAGATACGCTTTAACCACTCACTAAAATAATCACTTTTGTCAGTTCAATTTACTGACACATAACTGACAAGTTTTAATCAATTCACATCATTGGTTATCTTTAAAGATTGTACTCTTGATATGAATTATGTCTTAAAAACATTAACCTATTGAAATATAATGTTTTAGTTTTTTATCATTTAAAAAAAATAATAGAGGGTCTAAAAGGAACTGACAACACTGACACGGTCTATTAAAAAGGATTTTTCTAATCTCTATAGTTATCAAACTCTCTTTAGATGTTTTCATAACAGTCTATAAATCGCAATTATCCTATTTATTGTTTCTATTATGAAAATGAAAGCATTGATTATAAGAGCGCGGTGCTATTAAGGTCGTTTAAATTAAAGCCCCTTATAAACAAAATTCACAAAAAAATTAAAATTCATTTAGTGAAAAAACTGATAGGTTATAAAGATAAAAATACGCATTATGAAATGCGTTTCTAAATATTATAAATGTATAGATTAAAAAAATAACGCAATCGTTTCAGAAAGCACATAATATATCTTTAAAAGCATATAAATATAAAAGAAGCAATTAATAAGCACATGATAATATCAATACACAATAAAATTTTCAAATACAACAAAAATATCAAAAAGATAAAATATTATTTTACAATAAATACGTATTTTTCTATATAAATACTCAATTGATGAAAATACTAAATCGATAGCGAAGAGGTTGCGATAAACCTAACCCTATTAAAAACTGATTATCTTTTATGCTTTAATTAGCATATATGATGATTTTGTCGGGTGTAGTTGCACCATATAAGACCCTTTCTGGGAAAAGCGTAACAACAGACTATCTGGCGTATTTTCAACACCCGATACTCTTATAGGGTGTCAATTGAAAACTTTTTACAGATAGGTTTTAAATATGAAAAATATATCAAACAACACCCCCATTCTCTCTAACATTTCAAATGAATAGGAAAATTCTTTACAGATAATGTGGATAATCTATTACGCGTTCTTGTTTTCCTAATCACCTTTTAAACCACCTTTTGATAGATTTATCAGATATCAAGGTCGTACATAAAAATAATTCATTAAATAAAAAACGAGCTATAAGAAAAATGAGATAAACACCGATATTAAGTGATATTATAGAAAATTATAAGTGGTGCGGATGGAGGGACTCGAACCCCCACGGTCTCCCGCCAGAACCTAAATCTGGTGCGTCTACCAATTTCGCCACATCCGCTAAACTTAACAAAGCTAATAACCTTATACAAACGGCGTTTCTATACCATTAATTACAGAAAAAAAGCAAATAAATATATTAAAAAAAACAAATACACATTAATTCTTATAAATAACAAAAATAAAATATATGCTTTTCATACATGGCTGCTTGCGCTAAAAATTGATCATGGTAAAGGCATTTGATATTTCAATTATATTATCGATAGAGATCTTGCAGGTAGTGAAGCAAGCTATTAAATCGTTCAACTGGAGATTCCTGTTATTTTGTATGAAATGCGTTCCCAAAGAAAATCAGATGCCCATAAAAACCGATAAACTGGCAGAACTTGTTTGTTAAAACTCATTTCGTTATTATGATTCATCAATAAATGTCGGAGGACTTCTCCATACTGAAATGCGATGAGCAAAATCATTGATTATGAAAGCAGCTGATATCAACAAAGTCCCTGCGGGCAGAACTCTTGCCATTGACCGTAATGAATTTTTAAAAACCGTGACAACAGCACTCGAAAACCACCCTTTTATAATAATAAAACATGAAGGAATTCAGAAAATCCTAAAGCTTGGAAACATGTAGTCATTGCAACGGATCCTCTTACCTTACCTGCACTTGCTCAAGAATCATAGGCAATAACTGGTACAAAATATCTTTTATTTTTTGATGCTATTGCACGTTATCCATATCGATAATAGTTGATATGAATATTTATTGATATCGGTCTCACTATAATAAAATTAGTTCTGAGAAAACAAGAAAAGACTATCTTAACTGTTCCCTAAATAAAGAACAGTATGAAACTTTCATTTAAGCATTAAAAAATGCGGACAAAACAGAATTTTATGACTGCGAAAAAACGCCTTATTTTAATAGATGCCTCCCTATTGAAATTATGGCTGAAAGGGGATTTGAAACTTTAAGACATAATCCTATGAAACCTATAGGCTTAACCAATGCCCACAACCCTACAGTTAAACCCTATACTGTCATTCAATTATGCCAATATAATAAACTTGGTACGCTTTACAAGATGATTGGTCTTCAAACAAAACTGAAATATGATGAACGAATTTGCACATCTTGGTGATCTTCTATTGCAACACCTACCTCAACTCTCCAATCATTCTTGATCAAACTCTGTAGTTAAAACAAATAAAACGACTACACTTTGCAGGGCAGATTACTAGGATGTAAAGGTTATGCGGAATCAACTGCAAAAGGGCTTTTTGCGGAGGCATTTTGCCGCTGCAGAATATCATTACAAATGCCCTTTCTTACCTCCATAAACCACGCATTTGGAACCTTTTTAAACCATATTACAGAGAGGCACAATGTAAGAAAAGACACAGAAAGGCAATCCTTTCAGCCAATGAATATCAATTTCAGACTCTTTCTCCTATTACTTCTATTAAACATTTAGAAAAACCCTTTCTAAGTAAAGAAAAAAATTAGCAAAAAAACAAACTATAACAACGAGAGCTCTTCTTGATTGTTTTCAGTGATTAATAGATAAATAATCAAAGAACTCCTATTGATAATACAATATATGATTCTCTTCCCATCTACTGAATAAATCTCAATGATTCCTGTAAAAAATCATTCTAACGCCTTTTAAAAATACTGTCTTCCTTAATCAATAAATACTGCTCTATGTTTTATTATTTATTCAATAGTGCAAATGCTGTAAAATAATTTTTAAATATAACAAAGCCTTTACTTCTATCAACAATTTAATACGTCCAATAAATAGATAAACAGTACGTGTACAACACTATCTTTTTTGTCATTAATAATTTTATATAATCTACATTATTAAGAACTGGAGGTTTTCTGCTCTTTAACTTCCTTTTTCAAAGTTTGTGATATTCTCTCATCTTAATTCTTAGAGTATGAAGAAAAATGCTTGCTTGCAAATCACACGTGAAATCAAAACAGGAGAAAAAATATTTTAAAACAGAGCTAAATATGTCTCTCCCATTTCAAGAATCAAGAAAAATCACAATATTGAAAGCAAAAAATGATGACGCCGCTTTACCAATTTACAATGAATTAATTTATATCTTTCTATACTGAATGCCAAACTTGAATATTATCAGGTGTCTCTATTTCAGACTCTCTTATAAAAATTATTTGTTTAGTACATCACAAACTAAGCTGGTACATAAGTAAAGAACTACAAACCATCCTTTATGCACCCATATCATATGTCGAGAGCTACCAAAACATTATAAGAACTGAAAAAAGCACCTGATGGCGCTAACTTGCACTTTTATTAAGTATTAAGCGTAAAAATGATCGCACATAGTAGCTTTTTAGACTTCACAAAGTTCCTTGCCTTACATTATTTAGGAGAATCATTTTGAATATAAACCCATAGCGCTTTAGCATAATAAAAGTTAACATCACTTTTACAAACCACATAGTATTCCATTACTACAGTACAATATTTTATTGAATCGGCTAAAAACAATGTAGTCCAAGCCTACAATATTTTATACAACACTTAAAACCACTTTCAAAAGGATCAACAACACATAAACCACAAGGATACAAAATTCTTATGGGAAAAACGCGCACAATATAGAATAGATGTGCTTAAACATGCGTTTAAAAAACCCGCTTATAAATAAATCGGGTTTTTTAATGCTGTTTAAATTATTTTTTATTAACTGCTTCTTTAAGACTTTTGCCTGCAGAAAACTTGGGTACAGAACGCGCTGGAATATCAATTTCAGCACCAGTTGAAGGATTACGCCCCTTCGTAGCAGCACGATGAGAAACTTCAAAAGAGCCAAAACCTGGAAGACGAACATCACCTCCTGAAGCTAAAGCTTCTGTTACAGAAGCCATAAAAGCATCAACAACAACACCCGCTTGCGCTTTCGAAACGCCTGCCTTTTCAGCAACAGAGCTAACCAATTCACTTTTATTCATAGAATATTTCCTTTCCCTATATTACCTGACAACATGACTTAATCATGCTATTAGCCAGTTTATTGAAAAGTACAGCAAACAGAAGTCTTATTTTTATCCAAAACATTGTTTTTTTAGCAATAATCATAGTTATTCACGGATTTTTTCACTTTTTTTAACAAAAAACAGAATAATAACCACAACAATGCCTTCTGCCACTTAAAAAATGCAGTTATAAATGTGATGAGTGAATCAGTGCGCAATCTGTATTCCTTCATTATCGCTGTTCTCTGGCCTAATAGATACAGCCACTGTAGAACGTTCCTCCCATTCAATAGCATCGGGAAAATGAACTAAAGCGTGTTTCAAAACTTCACTCACATGATTTACCGGAATAATTTCCATGTTATTTTTGACATCATCAGGAATATCAACCAAATCCTTTGCGTTTTCTTCAGGAATAAGTACTTTTTTTATTCCTCCTCGAAGAGCAGCTAGGAGTTTTTCCTTTAATCCACCAATTGGTAAAACACGTCCACGTAAAGTAATTTCACCAGTCATTGCAATATCTTTATGTACAGCTATCCCTGTAAGTACTGAAACAATTGCTGTTACCATTGCAATTCCAGCAGATGGTCCATCTTTTGGAGTCGCTCCCTCTGGCACATGAACATGGATATCGCATTTTTCAAAAAGTGGCGGTTCAATACCAAAATCAACCGCACGAGAACGTACATAAGATGCTGCCGCTGAAATGGACTCTTTCATGATATCACGTAAATTTCCAGTTACAGTCATCTTACCTTTGCCGGGCATCATAACTCCTTCAATGGTCAATAACTCTCCACCAACTTCTGTCCACGCTAGACCTGTCACAACACCAATTTGATTTTCTCCTTCAATCTGATTGTAGTGATAACGTTTAACGCCCAAGAAATCATTAATATTACTTTCTGTAACTTTTACAGACTTTTGATGTGTTTTGAGAATTTTTGTAACAGATTTCCGGGCAACTTTCATAAGTTCACGCTCAAGGTTACGAACACCTGCTTCACGCGTGTAAAACTGAATAATCGACCTTAACGCTCCATCAGAAATGTTGAGTTCTTTTTTAGACAAACAGTGATCTTTTAGTGCCTTTGGTAAAAGATGTTGCTTAACAATTTCCATTTTCTCACATTCAGTATAACCAGCAATACGAATAATTTCCATTCGATCCATTAACGGACCTGGAATATTAAGCGTATTTGCAGTTGTGATAAACATAACATCAGAAAGGTCATATTCAACTTCCAAATAGTGATCAATAAATGTACCATTTTGTTCAGGATCAAGAACCTCTAATAAAGCTGATGAAGGATCTCCACGGAAATCCTGTCCCATTTTATCAATTTCATCAAGCAAGAAAAGCGGATTGGATTTTTTTGCTTTTTTCATAGACTGGATAATTTTTCCAGGCATTGAACCAATATATGTTCGGCGATGTCCGCGAATTTCCGCTTCATCCCGTACACCTCCCAAAGAAATTCGAACATACTCACGCCCTGTCGCCTTTGCAATAGAGCGAGCTAATGATGTTTTCCCCACACCAGGAGGACCTAATAAACAAATAATGGGACCTTTTATCTTTGATGCACGACTTTGGACGGCCAAGTATTCAGTAATTCGCTCCTTAACTTTTTCAAGACCGAAATGTTCATTATTCATGACTTTTTCAGCAAAATCTAAATTGTTTTTAATCTTAGATTTTTTACCCCAAGGCATTGCTAATAACCAATCAAGGTAGTTACGTACAACTGTTGCTTCTGCGGACATAGGAGACATATTCCGTAATTTCCTCAATTCTGCCCCAGCTTTTTCTTGTGCTTCTTTGGAAAGTTTTATATTCTTAATACGTTCTTCTAGTTCAGAGAGCTCATCGCGGCTATCATCACTTGCTCCTAACTCTTTTTGAATAGCCTTCATCTGTTCATTGAGATAATATTCTCGTTGGTTTTTTTCCATTTGTCGTTTAACATGCGAACGAATACGTTTTTCAACCTGCAAAACAGAAATTTCTGCTTCCATGAAAGACAAAACACGTTCAAGACGGCCCCGTATAGGTAAGAGTTCTAATATCTCCTGTTTTTCCCCAAGTTTAATCATCAAATGAGAAGTAATCGTATCAGCAAGTTTAGAAGGATTATCAATATGACCAATCGCATTGACAATTTCAGGAGAGACTTTTTTATTAAGCTTTACATAATTTTCAAAATAAGCAATCACTGACCTTGAAAGAGCTTCAATCTCAACATCACTCTCTTTAGGTTCTTCTATAACAGTCGCAAAAGCCTGATGATAACCTTCACTTAAAGCAAATTGACTAATTTTTGCACGTGCAGTCCCTTCAACCAAAACCTTTACAGTACCATCAGGAAGTTTTAAAAGTTGAAGAATATTAGCAAATGTACCAATATGATAAATATCTTCCGATTTTGGATCATCATCAGAAGCATTCTTTTGTGTCACCAATAGTATTTGCTTGTCAACCGCCATCGTTTCTTCAAGAGCGCGAATTGATTTTTCGCGGCCCACGAAAAGTGGAACAATCATATGGGGGAACACAACAATATCACGAAGAGGCAAAACAGCATAAATTCCATCTCTTACCTCATCTCTCTTTTCATCAATATATTGCATAACTCTCCTTTCTGGAGTCTATGAGCTATCTACAACAATAAGCCACTCCTTAGAAAACCTAAGCTCTCGACAATACGTGAAGTGGTAATTACTAACGCATAAATCAAGCATTATAACGATATTAAGTAACACCCATCAAATATCATTCATGACCACTTTTTACATTCTATATCGTGACAATGTCATGCTGATACATTTTCTTTATCTTCTGCACGTTCAGAATAAATATAAAGAGGACGCGCTTTCCCATCAACGACATCACTCGAAATAACCACTTTTTGAACACCTTCAAGAGCTGGTAGTTCAAACATCGTCTCAAGAAGGATCTTCTCCATAATTGAACGCAAACCACGTGCACCAGTCTTGCGTTCAATTGCTTTCTTCGCAATAACACGTAAAGCATCTTCATGAAATGCTAACTCAACATTTTCCATTTCAAAAAGACGCTGATATTGCTTTACTAACGCATTTTTAGGTTGTGATAAAATTTGCATGAGAGCATTAACGTCTAAATCCTCTAAGGTAGCCACTATAGGAAGGCGCCCAATAAATTCTGGTATTAAACCAAATTTTATAAGATCTTCAGGCTCTAAATCACGAAAAATTTCACCAACACAACGCTCATCAGGTGCTTTAACAGTCGCAGAAAAACCAATAGAAGTTTTTTCACCACGCCCTGAAATAATCCGCTCTAAACCTGCAAAAGCTCCCCCACAAATAAATAAGATGTTTGTAGTGTCAACCTGAAGAAACTCCTGTTGCGGATGTTTACGTCCTCCTTGCGGCGGAACAGAAGCAATCGTGCCTTCCATAATTTTTAATAACGCCTGCTGAACTCCTTCTCCTGAAACATCTCTTGTAATAGAAGGATTATCTGCTTTACGAGAAATTTTATCGACTTCATCAATATATACAATACCACGTTGCGCGCGTTCAACATTATAATCCGCAGCTTGTAGAAGCTTTAAAATAATATTTTCAACATCTTCACCTACATATCCTGCTTCAGTTAAAGTGGTCGCATCTGCCATTGTAAAAGGCACATCAATAATCCGTGCTAATGTTTGTGCGAGATAAGTTTTACCACAGCCCGTTGGACCCACAAGAAGAATATTTGATTTAGCCAACTCAATATCATTGCTTTTAGACTGATGTGCTAAACGTTTATAATGATTATGCACAGCAACAGAAAGAACACGCTTTGCATGCTGTTGACCAATAACATAATCATCAAGAACTGTGATAATTTCCTGTGGAGTAGGAACACCATTACGCACCTTAACCCCAGAAGACTTATTTTCTTCCCGAATAATATCCATGCAAAGCTCTACACATTCATCACAGATAAACACTGTAGGCCCGGCAATGAGCTTACGCACCTCATGCTGACTCTTACCGCAGAACGAGCAATAGAGAGTATTTTTTGATTCGTTCCCGCTATTGCTAATTTTGCTCATTTTTCTTTCCTTTCACCACGATATATGAATACTTCGCTTTTTCACAGGAAGCTTTTCATCATGAAAACTAAAAGACATATAGAAAACTATGCATGTCTCAACATTTTTAAGTGTTTCTCTCATTTTGCGATATTTTTTATAAAACTCTTTATTTTAAAGTAACTATTTTTTCTATAAAAATTCTTAATCTCTTTCTTCTTTTTCAGTTTCTACACGATATTGTATAACATCATCAACTAAGCCAAATGCTTTAGCTTCTTCCGCTGTCATAAAATGATCACGATCGAGGGTTCTCTCAATAACCTCATAATCTTGCCCTGTATGTTGAACATAAATTTCATTTAAACGTCGTTTCATCTTTATAATATCTTGGGCATGTCGCTCAATATCTGAAGCCTGACCTTGAAAACCACCAGATGGTTGATGCACCATAATACGAGCATTTGGCAATGTAAAACGGTGGCCTTTTGTTCCAGCTGTTAACAATAAAGATCCCATAGATGCTGCCTGCCCCATACAAAGCGTCGAAACAGGAGGGCGAATAAACTGCATAGTATCATAAATAGCCATACCAGATGTCACAGCACCACCTGGAGAATTAATATAAAGACTAATTTCTTTTTTAGGATTTTCCGCTTCCAAGAAAAGCAATTGTGCACAAACAAGCATCGCCATACTATCTTCAACAGGACCATTAATAAAAATAACCCGCTCCTTTAAAAGACGAGAAAAAATATCATAGGCCCGTTCACCACGATTGGTCTGTTCAATAACCATAGGAACAAGGCTTAACGCTGTTTTCATTGGATCACTCATATCTTTACTTTCCGTTCATATAACAATCGCTCTTTACACATTCAATGCTTTTATCTATAGGCTAACATTACCCTCTTGTGCAAATTACAATCAAGAGCTGTTATAAGATAGAGTAAAATTCCAATAGTTAAAATAGCAATAATAACTCTACCGAAATAAATCATGAACATCGGGAATGCGAGATACCGCCCAATGGTAAAAACTTCCTTCCTGAGGTTTTTGCGTAGTCTTTGTCTTTCTGTGAATATGAAATCCTATTAAACGTGTATCTGTAAGCGGTTTTACACCAAAAGCTGGTTCAAAGATGTATTCAGTTTTTCTCCCAGTCCAATAATAAAAAGTTTCCTTTTCCTTTGCTTCATGAAAAAAGCCATATTGTTTTGCTAATCGTGATATCCCATCATTGCCAAATATCGTAACGCCAAGACTTCCAGGTAAAATCGGCATTTTTTTCTTCTTTAACCAAAACGGTCTCCAAACACGACGCTTAAACCCGAGCCAATGAGGAATAATTTCTGTGCCTGACCAATAATCTTCAAACACTTTTATAATAGGATTATCTGGAGGAAAATAAAGTGCAGAAACGCCCACTCTTATATTATTTTCTCTTGCCAACCAAACCCTATCCGCATCTGGATGAAATTGTTTAACAAGGTAAACATCTGTATCTAACCAAACACCTTGTCGATATTTCATCAGCATAACACGAAAAAAATCCGAAAATTGAACAATTGTACATCCCGGTTTATCATCAGAAAAATTGGGATCAAGCCGATAAATTGCTGAGCGTGGTAAAATTGATTCAGCTTCATGTAACTGCACCCCCGTAGGCAGATTATCTATTTTTTTATCGTAACTAAAAAGCTTAACACGCTGGCCAGTTTTAACCATTGAGGACAAGCAAAGCTTATCCACCAACCTTAATTGCCCACTATACCAAAAAGTACAAATATCCATAGATAATATATCAAAAATATTCTAAACTCACGCGGAAAAGTTGTTCAACGTCACGAACCTTATCAGCAAGAGCAAAAATCACTATTCTATCACCAGATAAAATACGTATATCTGCCGAAAGCTGAACTATTGTCTTGTTGCGATAAATTGCACCAATTCTCAAACCATCTGATAAATTGAGCTCTGATAATGATTTACCAACCAATGAAGATGTCTGCATCACTTCAGCTTCAATAATTTCTGCTCGACCATTAAAAACTGAATGAACCGAACGAATACGCCCACGACGCATTTGTTGCAAAATTCTCGATATTGTAACGCTATGAGGATTAAGATATGCATCCACACCAACAGCGCGACTAAATTCTTGATAAGCAACATTATTAATCAATACCATATTGGCTTTGCAACCCAATCTTTTAGCAATAATAGCGCTTAAGAGATTAACCTGATCTTGATTGGTTAATGTAATCATTAAATCAGCCTGATCAATACCCGCATCTTGAAGAATCACTGGATCTAACACGTTACCATATAAAACGGTTGTTTTTTCAAGCTGATCAGCAATTGTAAGGGCTCTTTCTCTATGCGATTCTATAATCTTCAATTTTAATTTATGGAGACGCTTTTCAATAGCCTGTGCAACATAAAGACCAATGTGACCACCCCCTGCAATAATCATACGGTGAGCATCTTGTTCTTTATGACCAAAAAGCCCAACTGCACGACGCATCTGATCACGAGAAACAACAAGATAGGTTATATCACCAACGCGTAATTGCGTTTCTGAATGTGCAATTAATAATTCTGAACCACGCTTAATAGCGGTAACGGTGGTATGAAGATCCGGAAAAAGTTCTGTTAATTGACGCAAAGGTGTATTAATAACTGGACAATCTTCCATGCATTCCAAGGCTAGCGCAACAATATCATCATTACAAAAATAAAGAACATCTATTGCACCAGGTAAAGCAATGCGGCGTAAAACCATTTCCCCAACTTCAACCTCTGGTGAAATAACCACATCAATGGGAATATTCTCTCTGGAAAAAAGCGTCTTATAACGTGGTTCTAAATAAGATTGTGAGCGAATACGAGCAATTTTTGTAGGAACATTAAATAATGAATGTGCTACCTGGCAAGCCACCATATTCACTTCATCAAACAAAGTGACAGCAATCAACATATCAGCCTTATCTGCATCTGCAGCCAAAAGAACTTCTGGCCGAGAACCATGACCAACAAAACCTCTCACATCCAATGTATCGCGAATTTTTTCAATTAATTTCGTTTCAATATCAATAACAGTAACATCGTGGCTTTCGGCAGCAAGACGCTCGGCTATCCCATAACCAACCTGGCCTGCTCCGCAAATAATAACATGCATAACCTTAAGAAACTCCAAGCGCTTTAAGTTTACGATGCAAAGCTGAACGTTCCATACCTATAAATTCAGCCGTCCGCGATATATTTCCACCCAAACGCCCAATCTGCGCCACTAAATATCTCTTTTCAAACAATTCTCGCGCTTCACGCAACGGTAAATCCATGATACTTTCATCTGCATCCATTTGCAAACGTGGCACAGAATCACTCATTTCACTAGGCAGAAAGTCCGCTGTTATAGGCCCATCACCATCCCGTACGAGAATAAGAAGACGTTCAATATTATTACGTAATTGCCTTATATTACCCGGCCAAGCATGTGTTTGTAAAATAGCTATCACATCATCACTGATTTCACGCGGTTTAATCCCAACCTGCTGTGATATTGTTTTTACAAAATGATGTACAAGTTCCGGAATATCTTCTCGACGTGCTGAAAGAGGTGGAACAGCAATCGGAACAACGGAAAGACGGTGGAAAAGATCCTCTCTAAAGCGCCCGTCAGAAATAAGATTTTCAAGATTTTGTGCTGTCGAAGAAATGATACGAACATCCACCTTAACACGTTTCGTACCGCCCACTCTCTCAAATGTCTGCCCCGTTAACACCCGAAGAATCTTACCTTGAGTCTCACGCGGCATATCAGCAATTTCATCAAGATACAATATTCCACCATGGGCTTCCTCTAAGGCACCGATCTTGCGCTCTCTTCCCTCCATTTCGCTGCCAAACAACTCTATTTCCATTCTTTCCGGAGTAATCGTTGCAGCATTTATTGTAACAAATGGCCCATTTGAACGCGTTGAAAGCGCATGAATAGTTCGCGCAACAGTCTCTTTTCCTGCTCCTGAAGGACCTGTTATCATGATGCGGCTATTGGTTGGTGCTACTTTTTCTATGATTTGACGCAAATTTTTTATAACTGTCGATTTTCCAAGCAGTTCTAATGTCTCGTTCGAGCGCTTCCGTAACTCTAAAAGCTCACGTTTTAAATTTGAGTTCTCAAGTGTTCGTTCTGCAACCAATACAAGTCTATCAGCTTTAAAAGGTTTTTCAATGAAATCATATGCACCTCGCTTTATAGCAGAAACAGCTGTCTCAATATTACCATGTCCAGAAATCATAACAACTGGAAGAGCCGGATATCGCGTTTTAATTTCATCAAGCAATGCTAATCCATCAAGACGACTCCCCTGTAACCAAATATCCAAAAAAATGAGCTTGGGAATACGCTCACTAATTTGAGCCAATGCTTCATCAGAATTACAAGCAACACGTGTTTCATAACCTTCATCATCTAAAATACCAGCAACAAGCTCACGAATATCCACTTCATCATCAACAATCAAGATATCTGATACCATACTATTCCCCTATCTTATGATTTATGGCTTGTATAATACTACTCTTCTTACCCCCATCCACTGGAAATATCAAACGGATCATCGCACCACGACCTTCATAAAAACTCTCCGGTGCATCATGAAGCTCCATGGAACCACCATGATCTTCAATAACTTTGCGCACAATGGCTAATCCAAGCCCTGTTCCTTTTTCCCGCGTTGTTATATAGGGTTCTAATAACTTTTGTCTTTGCTCTTTAGGAAGTCCTTTCCCATTATCAACAACATCCACAACCACCCATTCTTCTTGACGATAAGAACGAACAAGAATATGACCGCAAATATTTTCTTCTCGCATAACCGAATCTATAGATTCGCTCGCGTTTTTGATAACGTTGCAAAAAGCCTGTACAATAAGACGATTGTCAAATGCACCCATAAGCGGTAGACTCCCTAAGTTTTGCTCAAAATGAATATCATGTCGTGTCACTTCTATCAAAAAACATGCTTCACGCAACAATTCACGGATATCTAAAACATGCATTTGTGGTTTGGGCATACGTGCAAAAGAAGAAAACTCATCAACCATACGTCCAATATCCCCAACCTGTCGAATAATTGTGTCAACACACCGCTCAAAGACCTCTCTATCTTGTGTAATAACTTTGTTATAACGTTTACGAATACGTTCAGCGGATAACTGAATAGGTGTAAGAGGATTTTTAATTTCGTGTGCAATACGCCGTGCAATATCTGCCCATGCCGCTGTACGTTGTGCTGAAACAAGATCTGTAATATCATCAATTGTTAAAACCCAAGATGGCCCCTGACCATCATCCTCCTCCATCGTAACTTGGACATTACAGACGCGCTCTTTTCCTGCAACATTTAAAGTGACCTGCTCACGATGATTTTTACGATCTAATGAACGCGCAAACTGAAAAACATGCCAAATTTCAGCACTTAAAGATAAAAGGCTTTGTCCAACAACGTCCTCAGAGAGAATATCAAACATCGTTTCAATAGACCGATTGATAATTGTAATATCACCATTATGATCTATACCGGCTACTCCCGCAGTTACACCCGATAACACAGCCTCAGAAAAACGCCGTCTCTCATCAATTTGATCACGCACCGCAATTAACTCATTGCGCCGACTTTTCAATTCACTAACCATGTAATTAAAAGTTTTGGACAATTGCCCAATATCTCCATCCTTCGCGCGCACTGGAACGAAAATTTCCATATTTCCAGAAGCCACATCATCAGCAGCACTAATAAGAAGACGAATAGGACGTACTAAACGATCAGCAACAGCGATAGCAGCCCAAATAGCTGATAAGAATAAACTAAAAAACAGACACAAATAAAGCATACCAAAGGCAATTTGTGTCAAAAGACGATTTTCATTTAAGTCACGATAACGATCTGTATTAACTTCTGTCAAACGCAAAGCAGATAAAACACCTTTATCAACGTCACGCACCAAATATAAAAATGTATTTGGAATATTGGTAAATTTTAAAATAATACCAAAATAATCATGAACACCTGGTTGAAAAGAAAAGGGCCTCGCACTGGTTGCACGTTCAATAAGATTGGAAGGAGGGATTGGCAGTTTATCCTCATCACCAAGAGCACTCGATACAAAAATAGTTCCGCTAGAACTTAACAAAAATGCGCCACGCAAATTGCGTCCGATAGCATGACGCGTTAATTGCATCCGATATTCAACTGGATTACGTTCTAAAAGTTTTTTGTTATCAAGTGCAAATGCCATAGCGTAGGATAAATTTTTTAAATTTTGAAGCATCTCATCTGCGTAAGCATTTGCTAAATCAATTGAAGAACCTACAATTTGCCGCGTTGTTGTATCAAACCATCGATCAAGTCCCAAATTCAATGCTGGCCCCGATACAAGAGCTACAGCAACAGCTGGCATCGTTGCAACAAGTGCAAACAATGAAATAAGACGCACATGAAGACGTGAACCTGCACGCCTTGAACGCCATGCACGAATGATCGGAATCATCTCATAAAAAACAATAACAATAAGCCCTAAAATCCAGAAACTATTAATCCCTATAAGAATAAGGGTTACTGTTCTACTAGGAACAACAGGAGTTAATCCAATAAGAATAATAAACGAAACAGAGGCTGTAAGTAAAGCCAATATAATAATTGTGATACCTAAAAAGATATATACCTTACTTAAACGATACAGCTCATCATTATAAGTATTTTTATCTATGTCTTGAAGATTTGTCACAGATATCACATTCATCATAAGCTTATATACCCCTATTCCATTATCCTCGTAAAATCTTTTGTGACAAAAATTGACAACACTAATACTACATTTTAAATAGGGTAAGTATAGTCAATGAAAAAGAACTTCTACGTTTTGCAAAAATAGCTTTAAAATAAACTGCGTCCGACGATACTTTATAAAGGAAAAGAGATGCGATTAACAAAACAAACAAATTATGCTCTTCGAATGCTCATGTATTGTGCAGATAATCAGGAAACTCTCAGTCGTGTTTCAGAAATTGCTAAAGCATATGCTGTTTCAGAACTTTTTTTATTCAAAATCCTTCAACCACTTGTTCAGGCAGGTTTTATACAAACAGTACGTGGTCGCAATGGTGGTGTGAAATTAGCTAAACCCGCAGCAGAAATTTCAGTTGCTGATGTGGTAAAAGTAACAGAAGATAACTTCTCCCTAGCAGAATGTTTCGATCCTGCAGAACCGACTTGCCCATTGATAGATTTTTGTGGTTTAAATACCGCACTTCAAAAAGCATTACATGCTTTTTTTGAGGTGTTATCAGTGATATCCTTAGCTGACCTACAACGACCACCCTTTCAAAATCATTTTAAAATTAATGATAAAATAGTAAACTAATATTATAATACAAGGAGATTAGCTATTTCTATTGCAGCAATAATATTAGCCGCTGGACGCGGTAAAAGAGTAGAATCTCCTCATAAAATTCCAAAACAATATCAGCTTCTAGGACGAAAGCCGATTATTTATCATACCGTGCAGTGTTTTTTACAGCATCCAGCTATCACAACGATTATCCTCGTTATTCATCCAGAAGATCGTCAAATCTGTGAAAAAACTATCGCCGACTTTAAAGAGCGCCTTATTATCATTGAAGGAGGCAATACACGTCAAATCTCCACCTTACATGGACTTCAAGCGCTCAAAAAATTTAACCTTCAATATGTGCATATTCATGATGGTGCACGCCCCTTTATCGAAAACAAACTCCTTGATAACATTCATGCCACTGTTACTCCTCAAGAAGGTGTCCTGCCTGTTCTGCCTGTTTCTGATACCCTTAAACGTGTAAATAACCAGTATGTGTTAGAAACAATTCCTCGTTCCTATCTTTATAGCGCACAAACTCCACAGTGTTTTCCCTTTGAACATATCTTAGCTGCCCATAAACAAGCAAAAAAAGCTTGTAAAGAAGACTTCACTGATGATTGTGCAATTGCTGAATGGTTTGGACTCCCTATGCTTACTGTTCCAGGTGATCCTCATAATATAAAAATTACATGGCACGAAGATTTTGATACCGCCCATTTATATCTACAGAAAAAAATGCAAATGTTTCCCGATATCCGTACTGGTAATGGTTATGATGTTCATTCTTTCGAGAAAGGGGATTTTCTTATATTATGTGGTATAAAAATCCCTTTTCATAAAAAATTAAATGGACACTCCGATGCGGATGTCGCTCTGCATGCATTAACAGATGCCCTTCTTGCTACGCAAGGCGCAGGAGATATTGGTAAATATTTTCCTCCCTCTGAACCTCAATGGAAAAATGTATCATCAGAAATTTTTCTACGTCATGCTCTTGGTATTCTAAAACAAGCAGATGCTCGTATTACCAATGTTGATATTACAATTATCGCTGAAAAGCCTAAAATTGGTCCTTATCGTCATGCCATGATAGAAAATCTTATGGCAATCCTTGCAATTACACCTGATAGAATTTCTATCAAAGCAACAACAAATGAAAAGCTTGGATTTATTGGTCGTGGTGAAGGAATTGCTGCTCTTGCAACAGCAAGCGTTTTTTATCCAGGAAAAATTCCCCAATGATATACTTTTTATAAAAAACAGGCACGTGAAATTTTTAATGCCTGTTGCCAAAAAGGTTTACTGTTAACAACTGTAGAGTCTTGTACAGGAGGTTTCATTGCTGCAAACTTCACAAATATTGCAAAATCATTAGTTGTTCTCAATTGTGGATTTGTTGTTTATTCAAATAAATTTAAAACACACCTTGTTGACGTATGTGTTAAACTTATAAAAACCTATGGTGCCGTTTCAAAAGAAATTGCTCTTGCAATGGTTGAAGGAAGATGAAAACATTCAGAAGCTGACATCGCAATTTCTGTAACAAGGGTTGCAGGTTCAAGAAGTACAAGTCTTAACAAACCTCTAGAACTTGTGTATTGCGTAGTTGCTTCCAAAAATCACTCCCCCTGCACAAAAAAATGCGCTAATGAAAGACCTGAAGATCTTAAGGTTATCTCATTTCAATCTTGTTTATTTCAGTCCTGTTTATGTTGAATTAATTAAATTTATTCACTTGCACATCACAAGCAAGGCAAGCTGTATAAAATAAAAATTACTAAAGAAAGAAACACTTATACCTTTCTCAAGTGCTAAAACGTGTCGCAACATCTGAGAGATAGAAAATAAATAATGCAAAAACATACTTTTTTGTAAATGCAAAGATGTGGTGCACAATGGGTTTTACATACTTTTACGACCGACCTTACTATTTATTTATAAATGCTATCAGAAAATGAGTATAACGCATGCTGAGAGATGTTCTTTTTAAACAATAACATGTATAACTAAGCATATTCTGTTTAAAACGTTTTATTTAAAGGATATGACCCTATGAAAAAAAGAGGGAAACAAAATTATGAAGTTATGCAGCATCTTCATCATTTAAAATGATATTTCTATATACTTTTGAAAACCAAAAAGCTAAATTTAAGACAAATAGTAAAGATGAAAATCAGTTTTCACCTTCATGCTTTTATAAACAATATGTATTGTTAAAAAAATAACAGAATAGATTATATTGCCATTGATCCATAAATCTGATGCGCACGCTTCTCAAAAGCGTCGGTGAATCTACTAAACGCAATATCAAACATTGAGCCCATCACGCGCCCAAGTATCTTACTTTTAAATTCGTAATTAATAAAAAATTCTATATTACATGCATTCGTATTTTCAATATTATAAAATGACCAGCGATTTTCAAGATATTTAAATGGACCATTAATATATTTAACCTCTATCAAACTTTTTTTCGGCTGAAGAAAAACTTGAGTTGTAAAAGTTTCTCGAATAACTTTATAACCAACTGTCATATCCGCAATAAGCAATGTCTTTTCATCACATTCTTTGCGAGAACGTACTATTAAAGCCTCACACATTGGTAAAAACTCAGGATAATGTTCAACATCTGACACAAGATCAAACATCTGACGAGCACTATGGGCAACTTGCCGATGTGTTGAAAAAGCTGGCATAATTATCTCTGTAAGGCAAATTTTTCATCACGTGCTTTTTGCAAAATAGCAAAATCATCGCCTGCATGATGAGATGAACGCGTCAGAGGATTGGAAGCCATATGTAAAAATCCTTTTACTTTGCCAATTTTAGCAAAAGATTCAAACTCTTCAGGAGGCACAAAACGAACAACCGGATGATGTTTTCGCGTAGGCTGCAAATATTGTCCAATTGTCATAAAGTCAACATCAGCAGAGCGCAAATCATCCATCAATTGCAGAATTTCATTTCGCTCCTCACCAAGGCCAACCATAATTCCCGATTTTGTAAAAATTGTTGGATCAAGTTCCTTAACGCGTTGTAATAAACGAATTGAATGAAAATAACGCGCTCCTGGACGAACCTTCAAATATTTAGAAGGAACTGTTTCTAAGTTATGATTAAAAACATCAGGCTTAGCAGCAACAATAACTTCTAAAGCACCATCCTTCTGACGAAAATCAGGTGTAAGAACTTCAATTGTTGTTCTAGGAATTTTTTGACGAATCGCATAAATAACTTTTGCGAAATGTTCAGCACCACCATCAACAAGATCATCACGATCAACAGATGTAATGACAACATGTTTTAATTCCATTCGTGCAACAGCATCAGCTACACGTTCTGGCTCGTTATCATCAACAGCAAGCGGAATGCCTGTTGCAACGTTACAAAAAGCGCAAGCACGCGTACATATTTCACCCAAAATCATAAAGCTGGCATGACGCTGACTCCAACATTCACCAATATTAGGGCAACCTGCTTCTTCGCATACAGTCACTAACTTATGCGTACGTACAATACCATGTGTTTCCTTATAAATTGGTGATGTTGGCGCTTTCACACGAATCCAAGCAGGTTTTTTTTGAACGCTCGTATCCGGACGATGTGCCTTTTCAGGATGACGCAAACGCCTATTCGTAACTCTATCAACAACCGTAACCATTTAAGCTTTTGCCTTATAAATACGAATCTGAAGCAGCAATGAAAAATATTTGTTCTTTCATACAATCCAATCATCAAGCGTTTAAAACTTGATCATAAGCATCCAATACACTTTCTTTCATCATTTCCGATAAAGTCGGATGTGGAAAGATAGTATGCATTAATTCTTCCTCTGTTGTTTCAAGATTCATAGCAATAACAAATCCCTGGATCAATTCTGTTACCTCAGCCCCCACCATATGAGCCCCAAGAAGCTGTCCTGTTTTTTTATCAAAAACTGTTTTTACTAATCCTTGATCTTCACCTAAAGCAATCGCCTTGCCATTCGCAGAAAAAGAATAACGACCAATACGTACATCATAACCTGCTTCTTTTGCTGTAACTTCTGAAAGTCCTACAGAAGCAACTTGCGGTGTGCAATAAGTGCATCCTGGAATTTTTTTCTTATCAAGCGGATGAGCACTCTTTAAACCAGCAAGATGTTCAATACATATTACGCCTTCTTCTTCTGCTTTATGGGCCAACATAGGAGGACCTGCTACATCACCGATAGCATAAATACCTGCAACACCTGTCCAACCCCACTCATCGGTTATAATGCACCCACGATCGGTCTTTATTCCCAAAGCTTCTAATCCAAGATTCTCAATATTACCCTGTACTCCCACAGCGGAGATTAAACGGTCAATAGTCATTGACTCTATTTTACCTTGAATATCAATATGTACGGTTACAGAATCGGAAGATTTTTCAACTTTTGTTACTTTTGCTTGACGAAGAATACGTAAACCTTTTTTCTCTAACTGTTTACAAGCAAATATTGAAATTTCAAGATCTTCAGCGGGCATAATGTGGGGCATTATTTCAACAACAGTTACCTCAGCTCCCATGGCATGATAAAAAGAAGCAAATTCAATGCCTATAGCTCCAGACCCTATGACCAAAAGCGATTTTGGTATTGCTGTCGGTACCATAGCTTCAAAATAAGTCCAGATGAGTTTTCCATCTGGCTCAATACCAGGAAGGATACGAGGACGTGCACCCGTTGCAATAACGATATGCTTTGCTTGATAAAGCCCCTCCGCTAATGTTCCCTTAGGGATTGGATTTTGCGGTCGCATAACCGGTTTTGAAGATGAAGAAACTACAATTTCCGCAGGATGGCTTCCCTTTGCTTCTTTAGTAAGCCTTGCTTCACCCCAGATAATGTCAATTTTGTTTTTTTTCATTAAAAAACCAACACCAGCATTTAAACGCGCTGAAACGCCGCGTGAACGTGCTACAACATCTTTGATGTTTACTTCAATTGAACCATTAATTTTTAATCCATAATCTTTTGCATGTTCAGCAAAATATTTCATTTCCGCAGAGCGTAAAAGAGCTTTTGTTGGAATGCATCCCCAATTTAAACAAATCCCTCCCAAATGCTCACGTTCAACAATCGCAGTTTTAAAACCACATTGTGCTGCACGAATTGCGGTTACATATCCGCCTGGACCTGATCCAATCACAATTACATCATAAAGATTTGCCACAGTAATTCCTCCATGGATATATATAAAATGGATATGTACTTTTTGAACTTAAAATTAAAAATCAACATGACAAAATTATCTTACTTCTTTACTCTAAGCTTTACATAAATGCTTTAGCCAAACTAGAAACAGCAATAACATTGCCCTCCAAACTCTTTGAATTTATTTGTACTCTCTCACCACACACTCTCTCAATTTACATGAAGAGCTGTAGGAATAATTCAAACCAACATTGTGAATGGATTTTCAATCATCTTCTTAAAAGTCCGTGCAAGCTCCGCTGCTAAAGCGCCATCGACAGCACGATGATCAGCAGAAAGTGTAACCGACATAACTGTTGCAACGGTTAATGTACCATTTTTAACAATAGCGCGCTGTTCCCCCACACCAATCGCAAAAATCGTTGCATGCGGTGGATTAAGGATAGCAGAAAAACTTTTCACACCATACATCCCCATATTTGATACAGCTGTTGTTCCACCTTGATATTCTTCCATTTTTAACTTGCGCTCACGCGCACGCTTTGCAAAATCCTTCATCTCTTTGGAAATAAGCGACAACGGCTTTTCCTCTGCATGGCGAATAATCGGTGTAATTAATCCATTAGGAAGAGAAACAGCAACACCAACATCGCAATGTTTATGATGAAGCATTCCACCTTCAAGCCAAGAAACATTCGCATCAGGCACTGCTTTCAAAGAAAGTGCAACAGCTTTGATTACCATATCATTAACAGAAAGCTTATAAGTAGGCTTTTCTTCTTCCTGCATCTTAACCATTGGCGCAACAGCATTCAGTTGTGTCCGCAACGCTAATAGCGCGTCAAGTTCACAATCTACTGTTATATAGAAATGCGGAACTCTTTGTTTTGATTCCACTAAACGTGTTGCAATTGTTTTACGCATATTATTATGGGGCGTGAAAACATATTCATCCTCTTTGAAAAGTTTCAATATCTGTTTATCAGAAGCCTCTGCGACTAAAGAAGTCTCAGAAATATCACTGCTCATAGCTTTTTCTACATCGCGCTTGATAATACGTCCGTGCGGACCACTTCCAGCAATAAGGGATAAATCAAGGCCTGCCTGAGATGCTAACCTCCGTGCTAAGGGAGAAGCAAAACGACGAGATCTTCTTTTATCTTGCTGTATTAATTGTTGAGATGATGATTCGTGAGATATTTTTGAATCCTTTGAGTCCATCTGCATTAGAGAATCTGGCTGTTTTACACCCTCTGATTCTTGAATTGTAGAAGAAGAGGTTTCTTCTACAACTTTTGCAGCTTTAGCTAAATCTTCACCTTCCTCTGCTAAAACAACAATCAAAGCATTTACCTTAACGCCCTGTGTTCCAGCAGGAACAACAATTCTAGCAACCGTACCTTCATCAACGGCCTCAACTTCCATCGTCGCTTTATCCGTCTCAATTTCAGCAATAACATCACCAGAGAAAACCTTATCTCCCTCCTTAATATTCCACTTTGTTAAATTTCCCTCTTCCATCGTAGGGGAAAGCGCTGGCATTGTAATTTTAATGGGCATTGTGCTTTCCTTCATTATGCTCTATACATCACAGCCTTAACGGCTTCAACAACTTCAGTTGTATTAGGCAAAGCTAACTTCTCAAGATTAGCTGCATAAGGCATCGGAACATCTTTTCCAGAAATCGTAGCAATTGGCGCATCAAGATAATCAAAAGCCTGCTGCATAACTCGTGTTGCTATTTCAGTTCCTACAGATGACTGAGGAAACCCTTCTTCAATTGTTAACAAACGACCTGTTTTTTTAACTGAAGAAAGAATTGTTGAAAGATCCATCGGACGAATGGTTCGCAAATCTATCAATTCAACATCAATACCAAGTTTTTCAATTTCTGGTAACGCTTGAACAGCATAATACATTCCAATTCCACATGCAACAATCGTCACATCCTGTCCAGACTTATGAATACGCGCCTTACCAATAGGCAAAACAAAATCTTCGAGTTGAGGAACATTAAATTGATGCCCATACAAAATCTCATTTTCAAGGAAAATAACAGGATTATCATCACGTATAGCAGCTTTCAACAAACCTTTTGCATCTGCAGCACTATAAGGCATGACAACTTTCAAACCTGGCACATGACTATACCATGCGGCATAACATTGAGAATGTTGAGCACCAACACGGGCAGCTGCGCCATTGGGACCACGGAAAACCACAGGAACAGTCATTTGCCCACCAGACATATACCGTGTTTTTGCTGCTGAGTTAATAATTTGATCCATCGCCTGCATCGCAAAATTAAATGTCATAAATTCAACAATAGGACGTAATCCTCCAAAAGCAGCACCAACAGCCATCCCAGCAAAACCATGCTCTGTAATTGGGGTATCAATAACTCGGCGTTCCCCGAATTCTTCCAACAAACCTTGACTAACTTTATAGGCACCTTGATATTGCGCAACTTCTTCCCCCATGAGAAAAACCTTTTGATCACGTCGCATTTCTTCAGCCAAAGCCTGATTAAGCGCTTCACGCACTGTCATCGTAACCATCTGTGTTCCAGCCGGAATATCAAAATCAGGAAACGTATCAAGAATAGGAGACTGCGGAACTGACAAAGAAAGAGAGAAAGAAGATTCTTTAGGTCCTTGTGCTGTAGCGGTAGGTTGAGAAATATCCTCAGCGCTCTCACTTTCTTCTAACAAAACCGCAATAACAGTGTTAACCTTTACACCTTCAGAACCTTCAGGCACAAAAATTTTACCAAGAGTGCCTTCATCAATAGCCTCTACTTCCATTGTGGCTTTATCCGTTTCAATTTCAGCAATAACATCGCCAGAACTAACCTTATCGCCTTCTTTCTTAAGCCATTTAGACAGTTTACCTTCTTCCATAGTTGGTGAAAGCGCCGGCATCAAAATATCAATAGACATACTAGCTCCCTTCACATCAAACTAAAATATCAGTATAGAGCTCAGAAGCATCTGGCTCTTGATCACTTTGTGCAAAATCTGCTGCATCAGCAATAATTGCACGAACTTCTTTTTCAATAGACTTCAAATCGTCTTCACTCGCCCAATTTTGTCTAAGAATCCGACTTTTTACTTGATCAATCGGATCGCATTCCTCTCTTATTTTTTGAACTTCTTCCTTTGAACGATATTTTGCTGGATCAGACATAGAATGACCACGATAGCGATAGGTCTGCATATCAAGAATGATTGGTCCCTTACCCGAACGTGACCAAGAAATTGCTTCATCAGCAGCTCCTTTTACTGCTCGAACATCCATACCGTTAACAATAAGACCTGGAATTTCAAAAGAAAGACCACGTCGGGAAAAATCAGTCTCTGCAGACGCACGTGGAACTGATGTTCCCATAGCATACTGATTATTTTCAATAATATAAACAACTGGAAGCTTCCAAAGTGAAGCCATATTAAAACTTTCGTAAACCTGCCCCTGATTTGCAGCACCATCACCAAAATAAACCAGAGTCACATTATCTTTACCAAGATATTGATTCGAAAATGCCAAACCTGAACCAATCGGAACCTGTGCACCAACAATACCATGTCCTCCATAAAAATTCTTTTCTTTAGAGAACATATGCATCGAACCACCTTTCCCTTTGGAAAAGCCACCTTGACGCCCCATTAATTCTGCCATAACACCACGCGGACTCATCCCAACTGCTAACATATGGCCATGATCACGATAAGACGTAATAACCTGATCACCTTCTTTTGCTGCCTTTAATGTTCCTACAACGACAGCTTCCTGGCCAATATAAAGATGACAAAATCCCCCAATCAGCCCCATACCATAAAGTTGTCCTGCTTTTTCTTCAAAACGACGAATTAAAAGCATTTCACGATAGGCAATAATTTCTTCCTCTTTTGTAAAATCTGCTATTAGTGCTTTCTTTGTGGTGCTGGATAATGCAGTGCACACCACCGACGCAGAATTTTTTTTAAGTCGTTCTGCCATATTAAACTCCCTTTTATGATTGTCTAGGAATAACCTTTACGAACAAAAGTTACAAGCCTTAACAATCAGCTTAAACAATATCATAGGTAATTGTTGTTTAAATTAAGCGATTTCTTATTCACCTTGACACCATTTACAAGGCGTTAAAATTGTCAATTCATTTGACTTAGAAAAGTTTAAATTTTTTCGGACATACTCATCCAACATATCCTTCTCAATGTACCCATTGCGTAAAAGAGAAATACGCTTTTCAATAAATACCCGCTCAGCTTCTATTTTATGAAGCTCCTTTTCTAACTCGCTAAGATGCCGATTAACTTCACTGCGTGAATACAATCCATACTCACCATGATAAATATGGTAACTGAAATAGCTTAAAACTCCCACTGTCATAAGAGGCAGTACAAAGCGTACTTTGATTGATCTACGTTTCTGCTTTGTCCACATAAAATAGCACAGTCTTTACAGAACAAATTTCTTAATACTCAGCCTCACTCTACGCAATTTTGATTAATACCTCATTACTAAACTACACAAAATAATTTGTCATTATCAATCTATCCCCCTTCAATACAAGCAACGGAAGCTAAATGATCCACTTTATTGGATAGCCACGAACTTGTAATTTTACATGCATCTTTGTGGCTATAATTTCCTAAATAAAATAACTAGAAAAGCAATACAATATTGGCCCTTATTTCACCGACCATAGAACGATGCACACCAACATTTCCCCAAAAAGCAAATGATTCTAACGTCACCTTGATTATTCTGACTGACCTACGAACAAGATAGGGAAAACAAATCTAGTGGAATCTTCTTCATCCAAAATCAATAATATTCCCAACTTTTGGTAATTTTCACCTAACCAATTGCAACCTGAAAATTGATAACGCTTACTATCATCTCCAAAAATGAGATAACCTCCTTGATCCTAAGCGATAATTTTATTTCTCAGCCTTAAACATCTATAAAGCTGTTCCTCATATGTTATCCATAAAGAGGTTCTTCTTCTAAGTCGATAGCATGCTGAATAGAATAACTACATGAATACAATCTATATACACTGCGGTAAACGTAACAATTAAAAGAACTTGAAATCCCCAACAACATACCTTCTATGAACTGCAATAAAAAGCACGTTTAGCGATTTTACTTTTATTCTATTCACATAAAATAGCACAGTCTGTTTCAATATTTTTATTCAACTGTGCATAGGTTATTTAATATCTCACATTTAAAACATATATTATAATAATTGAGTATCATGAACTTAATATTTATAAAAATAAAAAACGAACAAAATTACCTTCTCTTTACATTGATTGTAAAATCTTCACAACTCCGTAATTTGATTCCCATCTTTATCTGTAAATTTTCCAGCGAGAATGACGATAAAATCAACAATCGCCCAAATACCAGTAATCATCAATCCAAAAAATGACAAAGATAGAATGAGCATTAAAACTCCAGTCCAAACTTTACCAACCATAAAACGATGAACACCAAAGATACCCGTAACCCAACAAATCATAGCAAACTTTATCTTTGAGTGCTCGCTACCTGGTCTTAATAATGGAAAAACAGAACTGACAACACCTCCTTCATACACAAAATCGACAGTATCACCAATCCTTGGCGATTTTTTTCCTAACCAATCCCAAATCGCAAACTGATAACGCTTACCATCATCACCCGAAACCAGATAAGTTCCTTGATCTTGACTAATAATCACACCTTTCATTTTAATTCCTACAAATTTAAATACCTAGACAATTATCACGTATATATCTTTGATAAAAATATCAATTTCACATCTAAAGGATATTTTACTTTCAAACTTTGTGCCCACAACTTATCAACGATATAAATCACCAGCATAACGTGCTTGGTCTCCTAGCATTTCTTCAATACGAATAAGTTGATTGTATTTTGCTAATCTATCCGAGCGCGCAAGAGAACCTGTTTTAATTTGTCCACAATTCGTTGCAACTGCAAGATCCGCAATGAAAGAATCCTCTGTTTCGCCTGAACGATGAGATATAATAGCATGATAACCTGCTTTATGAGCTACTTCTACAGCATCAAGTGTCTCACTCAAAGTACCAATTTGATTAACTTTTATGAGAATAGAATTGCCTACTCCCATTTTAATACCATTACGTAAACGTGCTGAATTTGTTACAAACAAATCATCGCCAACAAGCTGACATTTTTCTCCAATTGTGTCAGTGAGTAGCTTCCAACCTTCCCAATCATCTTCCGCCATTCCATCTTCAATTGTAATAATAGGATAACTTTTCACAAGTTGTGCTAGATAATCTACCTGTTCTTGAATATCACGGCATTTCCCCTCACCTTTATAAAAATACGAACCATTTTTATAAAATTCGGTTGAAGCACAATCTAAACCAATAGCAATTTGTTCACCTGGTTTATAGCCGCATGTTATGATAGATTCCATAATAAAATCAATTGCTTGATCTGCACTTGTAAATTGAGGTGCAAAACCACCTTCATCACCAACATTAGTATTATGACCTGCATCTTTTAAACGTTTTTTCAATGCATGAAAAATTTCAGCACCATAACGGATAGCTTCCCTGACCGTAGGAGCTCCTATAGGAATAATCATAAACTCTTGAAAATCAATCAAGTTATCAGCATGAATGCCACCATTAATAATATTCATCATAGGTGTTGGAAGAATATGCGCTTGCGTACCACCAATATAACGATATAAAGGTAGATTTAATGAAGCCGCAGCTGCCTTTGCAACAGCTAATGAAACACCAAGAAGTGCATTAGCACCAAGACGGCCTTTATTTGGCGTTCCATCCAAAGTAATCATTGCTTGATCAATAGCGATTTGATTTGTTGCGTCCCGCCCACCAAGTTCTTCAAGAATTTCGCCATTAACTGCAGAAACTGCTTTTTCAACACCTTTCCCTTGATAGCGCAAACCACCATCACGAAGTTCTATAGCCTCATGTGCTCCTGTTGAAGCTCCTGAGGGAACCAAAGCGCGACCAAAAGCTCCATTTTCCAAATGAACATCAACTTCAACCGTTGGATTACCACGGCTATCAAGAACCTCACGGCCAATGATATCGACAATTATAGCCATATGTGCTCCCTTATCCAATAAAAGGCACGATTCATTTCTAATGCCATATTAATGAAATATTTTTTAATTCAACTTCTTTGACAGATAATCAAATTCCATTAAAGTCTCAAGCAATCTTTGTAAATCATCAATTTTAATCATATTGGGACCATCAGAAGGCGCGTTATCTGGATCTTGATGTGTTTCTAAAAAAATACCTGCCACCCCAACAGAAACAGCTGCACGCGCTAAAACCTCAACAAATTGACGCTGTCCACCAGATGAAGAACCATGGCCACCTGGTTCTTGAACAGAGTGTGTTGCATCAAAAATAACAGGAGCACCAAATGAACGTAAAATAGGCACCGAACGCATATCAGAAATAAGTCGGTTATAACCAAATAACGTGCCTCTCTCACAAAGCATAATATTCGGATTGCCACTGTAAACAACCTTTTTTAAAACATTTTCCATGTCCCACGGAGCTAAAAACTGACCTTTTTTAATATTAATAACACACCCTGTTTTGGCAGCTGCTACCAAAAGATCCGTTTGGCGACATAAAAAAGCCGGTATTTGTAAAACATCAACCGTAGAAGAAACAATTGCACATTGATCTTCCGTATGCACATCAGTTAATATGGGAAAACCAAACTCCTTTTTTAAATCAGAAAAAATAGCCATTGCTTTTTCAAGGCCAATACCACGTGTTGCATTCAAAGAGGTTCGGTTAGCTTTATCGTAACTCGATTTATAAACAAACCCAATACCAATCTGATCGGTAATTATTTTAATACGACCAGCTATTTCAAAAGCATGATCCCGACTTTCCATCTGACATGGTCCTGCAATTAATGAAAGAGGCATTTCATTTGAAAAAATAATATTTCCAACTTTCACTCTAGCATTTGGTTTAGACATATTATTCCTCAAAAGCAAAATAACCAAAATTTAAGTATTAAACTAATCGACTTTGTTCTACCGCAGCTTCAATAAAAGAAGAAAAAAGCGGATGTGGATCAAAAGGACGTGATTTTAATTCTGGATGATATTGAACACCAATGAACCATGGATGATCTGCATATTCTATCGTTTCCGGTAAAATACCATCGGGAGACATACCAGAAAAAATCAAACCACACCGTTCTAACTTGTCCTTATAATCAATATTGACCTCATAACGATGACGATGCCGCTCAACAATCTTTGTCATCCCATAAATTTTGGCAATATGGCTTTCTTCTTTCAATTCAGCGGCAAAGGCACCAAGACGCATTGAACCGCCAAGATCATTATTTCTTGTACGTTTTTCAAAAACATCACCTTTGAGCCATTCTGTCATTAAACCGACAATTGGATTTTCTGTTTCGCAAAACTCACTTGATGAAGCATTCTCAATCTGTGCAAGATTGCGTGCAGCTTCTATACAAGCCAATTGCATTCCAAAACAAATTCCTAAAAATGGAACTTTACGTTCACGTGCAAATTTAATTGCTCGAATCTTCCCTTCTGCCCCTCGTGCTCCAAAGGCACCTGGAACCAAAATTCCATGAACTTTTTGTAATGCTGAGATGGAATCTTCTTTTTCAAAAAGTTCCGAATTAATCCACTCAATATTAACCTTTACTTTATTCGCTAAACCACCATGCGCAATCGCTTCAATAAGCGATTTATAAGCATCTTTTAAGCCTGTATATTTTCCAACAACAGCAATCGTAACCTCTCCTTCAGGATGATGAATGCGATGCGTAATATCTTCCCAACAATCCATCTGAGGGGGAAGTGCAGAATCGATTCCAAAAGCGTAAAGAACTTCAGAATCTAAACCTTCTTTATGATATGCCATAGGAACATCATAAATCGTCGGCATATCTAACGCCTGAATGACCGCACTGGAGCGAACATTGCAAAAAAGTGATAACTTCCACCGCTCCGTTTCTGGAATAGACCGGGCTGCACGCACAAGCAAAATATCAGGAGAAATACCAATCGATTGCAATTCTTTGACAGAATGTTGCGTTGGTTTTGTTTTTAATTCACCTGCTGAAGGAATATACGGCATTAATGTAAGATGGACATAAACAACATTCTGTCTCGGTAACTCATTACGAAGCTGACGAATTGCCTCTAGAAAAGGCATTGCTTCAATATCCCCAACCGTTCCACCTATTTCACATAAAACAAAATCAAATTCTTCATTCCCCGTCGTAATGAATCTCTTAATTTCATCCGTAACATGAGGAATAACTTGAACTGTTTCTCCTAAATAATCACCACGCCGCTCTCGTTCAATGATATTGCGATAAATACGCCCTGTTGTAATATTATCTTGGCTATTCGCAGAACGCCCAGTAAAACGCTCATAATGACCAAGGTCAAGATCTGTTTCCGCACCATCATCGGTTACAAACACCTCACCATGTTGACAAGGCGACATTGTACCTGGATCAACATTTAAATAAGGATCAAGTTTGCGAAGCCGCACGCGATAACCACGAGCCTGTAATAACGCTGCCAATGCCGACGCTGCAACGCCTTTTCCAAGAGAAGAAACCACACCACCAGTAATAAAAACATAACGTGCCATGGGCTTATGGTGATAAGCAATTTATAATGATTTTTCCAGCAAAAAATGCAAAAAGAAATAATTTTTCTTCTAAAATAAAAAAATCAAAAAAATCACCCTTTTAAAAATCTATATTTTCTCAAAAAAACTATTTTGTACTATTATCGGGAACTGTATTTTCAGGAACCGGTGAAACTGGGTTTTCTGCTTCAGGATTTGTGAGTTGTTTTTGTTCCTGTAAAAAATTCGAACTGCCTCCTAGCTGCTCAAGAATAGAAGAGGGAGACTCACCACCTGGTGAGGATACTGATTCTGAATTCTTATTGGTAGAATTCTGCTCTGAATTAATCGGTATACGCTTTAAAATATCAGAACTAGAAGTTGATATACTTCCTACCACAGTCAGGCCAATAGAGACGACAAAAAAACAACATGCCAAAATAGCAGTTAAACGTGTTAAAGGATTTCGAGATCCACGGGTTTTCATCAACCCTGAGCTATTACTCACACCGAGACCACCACCTTCAGAAGGTTGAATTAATATAACACCAACCAAAGTAATCACAATCAATAAATGAATAACAATCAGTACTGTTTGCATAAACCCTGCTCTTCAAATAACTCTTTCATGGCTATTTACACATAAATAACACACAATCCAAGGGGGAAACTTAAATTTCTCTGCTAGAATTGACGATAAACATTGCAAATAGTTAAAAAATCAACCGCTTTCAAGCTTGCTCCACCTATCAAAGCACCATTAACATGAGCAATGCTTAAAAGTTCAAATGCATTGGATGGTTTTACTGATCCACCATAAAGCAAACGCATATTATTCCCTTCATCACCAAAACGAGAACACATTTTCTCACGAATGAAATGATGCACTTTTGCAATATCTTCTAAAGTCGCCATATTACCAGTACCGATTGCCCAAACAGGTTCATAAGCGATAATGGTATTCTCTGATGTCGCATCGTCTGGTAAAGAGCCTTCAAGCTGCTGCGCAAGAACATCCAGCACTTTATTATTGTTGTGCTCCTCCAATGTTTCACCAATACACACAAGAGTCACAAGCCCCGCTCGCCAAGCTGCTTGCACTTTAGCACAGACAATCGCATCATCTTCCTGATAAACTATACGACGCTCTGAATGCCCAAGAATAACATGACTCGCTCCTGCTTCTTTAAGCATAAAAGCTGAAACATCTCCAGTATAAGGGCCATGATCAGCAAAGTGACAATTTTGTCCTCCTAAAAAGAGATTTTTACCATCCAGCATATTAGAAGCGCGCGATAAAAGTGTTGCTGGAACACAAATTAGGGCTTCAAACAGATGACCTAGATCAGAGCTAACGCCGATAGCAATAGTGCGCAATTCTTCAAGCGATTCACTCATTCCATTCATTTTCCAATTTCCAGCAAGAAAAGGCCGAATATTTGGAGACATAATTTTCACCTCGAAAGCTATTACCATACATTGTTTATTGTAGGTACCAAATTATAAAATGAAAGCAAGTCTTTAAAGCTTGCATCTTTTGTGTCTTTATTGCAAATTCCATTACTGCTTTGAGAATAACTCATAATAAAATGATGGAATTGAACAATGCTTGATATCATAAGAAATGCTGCAAATTCTTGGATTTCCAGGGTTTTTCTTGCTATTTTACTCTTATGCTTTATCCTTTTATGGGGAATACCACAATTACAGACCAAAAGTAAAAGAGATCTTATTACTTCTGGAAAATCCATAACAACTATCGATGATTATCATCTCACACTTGCCGATCAAAGTGCACGTTTAGCGCATGCCGCTCAGCTTGGACGAATGTTTACGCCAAATGAAATGCAGCAATACCAAATTCCCGCTTTCGTGTTTAGTCAATTGCAACAAAATACACTGTTTGATGAACAAGCACGTAAAATGAAAATAAGTCTTTCAAAAGATACAATAGCCCATATGATTGGGAGTGATAATATGTTCCAAATAAATGGCACTTTTGATAAAAATTTATTTTATAACTATTTGCAGCATTTACGGATCAGTGAAAATGCTTTTCTTAATTATTACATCAAAAAAGAAAAGCGAAATCAGCTTATTTCAGCTTTACTCGCTGATATGAAAGCACCGGATCTCTTTTATAAAGCACTTGCTTTTTATCAAGGGGAAATGCGGATCGCTGATTATCTCATTATTACTTTAAATGAAGAGGAAACAATTGCTGATCCTGATCACGAAACATTGCAAAAATGGTTTGAAACGCATCAAAGTGAATTTCGTGTTCAAGAATACCGAACTGTCTCTTTATTATCTATGAAACTTAATGATTTCATAAAACCTAAAAATATCTCAACAGAAGAGGCAAAAGCCTATTATGCTCAGAATACTGCACGTTTTGTAACTCCTGAAAAACGCACATTTGAAGAATTGCGATTCTCTACACGAGAAGAAGCTGATAATGCAGCAAAAAAAATAGCCGACGGTTTAAGTTTTGACGAACTAGTAAAAGCTGAAAAAAAGGCTCTTAATGACATAAAAAAAGGGCCTCTCGCAGAAAATGAACTTCCTAATCGTCTGGCATCTGAAATTTTTGAACTCCAACAAGGACAAGTCAGTGCTGTAATAAATGACTTACAGGGACCTGTTCTCATTCGTGTCACGCATATTGAACCTTCAAGACCTCTTCCTTTTGAAAGTGTAGAAGAAAATATTCGCCAAACACTTGCAAAAAATCATGCTATCGATGATATCCGAAACAATTATCTAGCAATTGAAAATGCCCGTTTTGAAGGCTCTTCTCTTAAAGAGCTTGCTAACCAATATAAATTATCTTTTCGCACAATCACCATTGATAAAACGGGAAAAACACTTGAAGGTGCAATACTCACGGATTTACCTCAAAAAGATATTTTACTGAATGCCATTTATCAATCAAATGAGGATATCAATCTTGAACCTCTTTCTTTTCAAAGTGGTGGATATCTCTGGTATAGGGTCGATAAAATTATCCCAGCACGTGATAAAACTTTTGAAGAGGCTAAGCCAGATGTTCTTACTCAATGGAAAAGTGAAGAAATCCAACGCCTTCTTGATGAAAAAGCACAAAATATTCTTAAACAGCTCACTGAAGGAAAAGATCTTGCTTCTCTTGCTCGTAAACTTGGTGTTCCAAAACAAACAACACAAGCTCTCCGTCGTCAAGATTCATCTGAAATCTTTGGTGTTGAAGGTGTTAAAGCATTATTTTCTGGCCCCAAAGGTCATTATGGTGTCATAAAAAGTCCAGTTGCAACAAACCGTATCATTTATCAAATAAAAACTGTAACAATGCCTCAAAACATCACGCCTCACACTCTCTCACCTGAGATTCGTACCAATATAGATATGATGATAAGAGAAGACCTCAAGCTAGAAATGCTACAAATTGCCAATAAAGAGCATCCTTTGGAAATTAATAGCGCGAATTATAATCAGATCTTTAACGCTCTCCAATAAAAAAGTTGTGTATAATTTAAAGAATTTATTATAAAGTTTCGATCAGCTCTAATTAAGAAGGCAAGATGGCTTCCTTCTTGTTGTTAGTTAGTATTTGTATAACTATCTATTTTCTCGCAAATCCATACATGTACTAATTTGCGAGAAAATAAATGAAATATAGAGTCACTTTATCAATGGATTAAAAACTCAAGGCTGTAGATTTTCTCGCCAATTAAGCTTTAATACCTCCATTGTCATTTATTTACAACTCGTCATATTGTTACCCTTATATATATTCTTCCTAAACACGATAAGATTTTAC
The DNA here is from genome assembly GCF_014197255.1 of Bartonella fuyuanensis. Lineage (GTDB taxonomy): Bacteria > Pseudomonadota > Alphaproteobacteria > Rhizobiales > Rhizobiaceae > Bartonella > Bartonella fuyuanensis. Next base: position 38,333 of record NZ_JACIFE010000012.1, read on the forward strand.
AACACATGTATTTAGCAACAACCCAGCAATTGCCATCATGTGAGAGCTTGCTTTCATTTTCAATAAAACTACCTAAATCGCCAATTTTGATAAAAGAAAAATGGCAAAATTGTTTAATAAATGATCGAATATAGATTTTAAAATACATAATAAAAAATAATAACTTTATAAAAATATTACAATATTTATACACAGTGTATTAAAAAATATAAATACATATTTACAATAAATACGTGTTTTGTTATATAATTATTTAATTATGTTAAATGGTTATGATAAACCTAAATTCCGTTATAAAAATTAACTGTATTTTATGCTCTAATTAAGATATACAACAGTGTATTAAGGTGTGATTACATCACACAGCACCCTTATGGGAAAAGTGTAACAGTGGCCTTGCTACCGTAGTTGTTAGAAAACTGGTACCATTGTTGGATTTTCCAACTTTCAGTGTCACCAACAGCTCTTGCATTGATTTAATAAGAGCTATTTTTACTTCTTTCTTACGCGATTTTTCTCCCCACTTAATAATATGCAAAGGGATGGCTTTGATTGATTCAACATTGAGAAATTTGAAATAAAGGAATCCTACGATATTCGGTTTTTTAATTCACGATGAAAATAATAAATTATCATTATAAATCAAATTTTTCTAGAATAGAGATAACCCGTATAGATCTTATATTATCCTTTATTTTTCTTACAATTTTTAAAAATTAACTCTACAAGAAACGAAAATTAAAAAAACACACCGCATAGCTCTTTAACAATAATCAATAAAATTGTAATGCTTTTATAATTGTTTTCTTGCAATTTAGTAAAAAGAAATTAAAAACCGTGTCGCATTCCCACCATAATTATTCAGAGGTTCTACTATGAAACTTTTCTGCGGAAATTCCAATCCACGCCTAGCTGAAGATGTTACAAATTATTTGAACATCCCCTTAGGCAAAGCAACTGTAAAGCGCTTTGCTGATCAAGAAATTTTCGTAGAACTACATGAAAATGTACGTGGACAAGATGTTTTTGTTTTACAGTCTACATCCTATCCTGCAAATGATCATTTGATGGAATTACTCATTATGATTGATGCCCTTCGTCGTTCTTCCGCACGTCGTATCACAGCAGTGATACCTTATTTTGGCTACGCTCGCCAAGATCGAAAACCTGGTCCACGGACTCCCATTTCTGCAAAACTTGTTGCTAATCTAATTACTGAAGCGGGTGCCCATCGCGTTTTGACATTAGACCTTCATGCAGGACAAATTCAAGGTTTTTTTGATATCCCTACGGATAATCTCTATGCTGTTCCTGTCATTTCTCGCGATGTTAAAATGCATTATTCTCTTGAAAATGTCATTGTAGTTTCACCTGATGTGGGTGGTGTAATCCGTGCTCGCTCCTTAGCCAAGCGCTTGAACAGTTTGCTCGCTATTGTGGATAAACGTCGCGAACGGCCCGGTGAATCAGAAGTTATGAATATTATTGGAGATGTATCGGGAAAAGACTGTCTTTTGCTTGATGATATTGTTGATTCAGGTGGAACTTTATGCAATGCAGCAAGTGCTCTGCTTAAACATAGCGCCAAGAGTGTCACAGCTTATATCACGCACGGTGTTCTTTCTGGAAATGCAATCCAACGAATTGCTAATTCAGAAATGAAAGAATTGATTATTACAGATTCAATTATGCCAACACAAACCATTGAGAAAGCACATAATATTCGCGTTTTGCCTATTGCCGATCTTATTGGAGAAGCAATAGCAAGAACAGCAGCAGAACAATCTGTTTCAAGCTTATTTGGTTAAAGTGGTTCCTTGGGATCTCCTGGTGCTGTTTCGACACCAAGATCGGGAAATGCAACAATGCGTTGACCACTAAGATCCATACGAATCATAATGAGACCACGTTCTTCAAAGTAAGTTAAAAGTCGACGAGCACGGCTTAAAGAATGAGTTCCATAAAGACGTGCTAAAAATGCATCGGATGGGCAAGGCTTTCCGCCTAATGCGGCCTGTGCCACGTTCAAGAAAACTCCTTGAACATTATCTTCCAACCTTTCTGATATTTGCAGAATATGTTTCCAAAGTTCACTAACAGCCATTTGTTCATCGACAAAAGCTTGCGCAATAGCCAATTTACGCCTAAATTGTGAAAGATTAAAAGGAACTTTTGATATACCATGGCTACGGCAACGAACCAAAAAATCTTGATAAAGTACCGCTGTTGAACGATAAAAAACCTCTGGATCCTCAAGAATTTCCCGAATAACATGTTCTGCTTGGCTATCACTTTCAACATCAGAAAATTCAGGAAATAAATTTAGTTCTTCTTCCAGCAACTCTTGTTTTTTACGCACCGCCTCTTCTAACATCTCGTGCATTGATTTTTCTTTCACCGCCTCTCGTGTTTGCTTAAATGGTGTTAAAATTTCCGCTGGTGAAGCAGTAAAAACAAGTTCTCGTACATCATTCCACTCCGTCGGAAGAGGCATTAATTTGGGGTTAGAAGAACGTGCTAAAGTTTCAACAGAACCGATAATGATTGGTAAAGGACGTCGTGATAAAGCAGGCCCTAAAGCTATAAAATATCCCCGCTCAAGGTCTCTAAACATTTCAGCCTGGCGACGCTCCATTCCCAAAAGATCAGCAGCTCGCACCATATCAATATCTAAAAAAGTCCGGCCTATTAAAAAATTAGAAGCTTCAGCAGCAACATTTTTAGCAAGCTTAGCCAAACGCTGTGTCGCAATAACCCCAGCAAGACCACGTTTACGCCCTCGACACATAAGATTAATCATAGCACTAAGAGAAACTTTACGTGCTTCATCAGAAACTTCTCCTGCCACAGTTGGAGCAAATAATTGTGCTTCATCGACAACAACAAGCATAGGATACCAATAATCACGTTCCACATCAAACAGGGCTCCAAGAAAAACCCCCACAGCACGCATCTGTTGTTCAATATCTAAACCTTCAAGATTAAGCACCACTGAAATCCGATGTTGTCGAATACGATGAGCAATACGTATTAATTCTAGTTCGCTACGTTGAGCCTCTACAATAACATGACCAAATTTATCTGCCAAAGTTACAAAATCTCCTTCTGGATCAATCACACAATGTTGCACCCACTTAGCACTCTGCTCCAAAAGACGGCGTAAAAGATGTGATTTCCCTGAACCGGAATTGCCTTGTACAAGAAGACGTGTCGCTAATAATTCTTCCAAATCAAGAAGTGCTGGTATCGATTTATGCAAAGCATGTCTCTCTGACATCTCACCCAAGGCAATCTCAACCTTCATAACATCTCCACTGTTTAATTTTAAACACATTAGCGTATATTAGTCGATTCTCCATCCGCACCATAATTTTTAGCATGCCCTCTTTTTAAACGGTAGAAATCATCGATTTTTCCCACAACTCTTGCATCTATGAATATTTTGAATTATAGAACAGAATTCTGCGTAGACACCCTTGGAGGCAACGCAGAATGGAGCGATCGCTGCTTGTTAGCGCATATCTTCATATCCATGCAAAAACTGTTATTGTTTTTGAAGGATCTCCAATCATGTAAAAAGGACTTAAATTATGAGCAAAAGCTATACTCTTAAAGCCGAAAAACGCGAGCGGGTTGGTAAGGGGTCCTCCCGTGAACTTCGTCGCAATGGTCTTATTCCCGCTGTTATTTATGGTGAAAAACAACCAGCTTTGGCAATAACAGTTCCCTATAAAGAAATTTTCTACAAAATTCAGGCTGGTGGCTTTCGTACCACCATTGCAACGATTGTGCTTGATAAGCAAAAAATTATGGTCTTGCCAAAAGACTATCAACTAGATCCCGTGCGTGACTTTCCTCTCCATGTAGATTTTTTGCGCATTTCAGCAAAATCCATTGTAGAAGTAAATATTCCCGTCCACTTCCTCAATGAAGATACAGCGCCTGGGCTTAAAAGAGGTGGTGTCCTCAATATTGTTCGGCACGAAATCGAATGTACTGCCCCAGCAAATGCTATTCCTGAAGCCATTGAAATTGATCTCTCCAGTTATTCTATTGGTGATTCTATTCACATTTCAGCAGTGCAGCTGCCCCAAAATGTAACCCCCATCATCCAAGATCGAGACTTTACCATTGCAACCATTGCAGTCCCTGCAACCATGGGTGTCAGTGATAAAACTTCTGAACAAGAAAATGATAAGAACGACACGCAAACTTCATAGAACTCAACAGACGAGAATTTTTTTCGCCTTAATTTATGGGATATTACCCTTTCTCATACCTTGACTGAAGATACACATGTGGCTTATTGCTGGGCTTGGCAATCCTGGTTTACAATATCAAAATAACCGACATAATATCGGTTTTATGGCTGTTGATGCCATTTACCAGTCCTTTCCTTTTTCTCCATGGTCGAAGAAATTTCAAGCAAAAATCTCCAATGGTTTCATAAATAATGAGAAAATTTTTCTTATAAAACCACAAACTTTCATGAATCTCTCTGGTCAAGCTATTGATCAAGCTTTACGCTATTATAAATTAGATTTGAAGAATTTGATCGTTATTTATGATGAGTTAGACCTACCACCAGGAAAGATCCGTGTAAAAATTGGCGGAGGAAATAATGGGCATAATGGTATTAAATCTATTGATGCCCATTGTAGTGCTGGCTATTTTCGTGTACGCATAGGAATTGGTCACCCTGGAAATAAAAAACTTGTTCACCAGCATGTTCTGGGAAATTTTACCAAATCTGATCAAGAATGGCTCTCCCCTCTTTTAGATGCAATTGCAAAAAATATTGCTCTGCTCATAAAAGATAACAAGTCCCTCTTTATAAATGAAATATCACAGACGTTAAAAAACGAGAACTTACCCTAACAGCTTATTTCTCTCATCGATAAAATTAACGCTTTTCTATAGAAAATTTATATAATACATTAATTTATAATGATTAATTTTTTGGACTTACACTAAAAATTTCGAATAATCGATGATTCATTTTAAATCTGTTGATAGTCAAACAAGCAACACCATTAGCCTACACCTCGCAAGTTGAGAGATATATAGATAAAACTCCTGAAAAAAGTAGAAAAACCCCTTTTATGAACCTTTTCAAAGATAAAACGATTAGCAACATTAGAAGCCAGCAAGTAGAACAATGGTGTTAATTTGTCCACACTTTCTCCAAAGAAAGATTTACACTCTCTCTTTGGAAAGAGATAAAATTGAACAACAAACCAAAAACATCCCCAAATGGCTTCATCCTAACTTTCTCCTTAAAATTAAAAAAATCCAGTTGACTGAATAGTTAATTATAGCGAATCATCGCTAGTTGATTGTTGATTGTAAACTGTAGGTACACTCTTATTGTTTTGCAACACCACAACACGTGAACCAATGGGAACACGATCATAAAGGTCAATAATATCTTGATTAAGCAAACGAATACACCCACTTGAAATAGCACGCCCAATTGACCAAGATTCATGTGAGCCATGAATACGGAAAAATGTATCTTTCCCATTTTTAAAAAGATAAAGTGCCCGCGCACCCAACGGATTATCAGGTCCTGGTGGCATTCCTTTCCCCAAATGACCATAACGTTCTGGTTCTCTAGCCATCATTGCTGTGGTAGGAACCCAATTTGGCCATCGGCGCTTGCGCTGTACAACCCCTTCACCTTCAAATGCTAAGCCTTCCTTACCAACTCCAATCCCATAACGTAAAGCTTTTCCATTTTCACCAATGAGATAAAGAAAACATTCTTGCATATCTATAACTAATGTTCCAGGTGGATAAGACGTATAATAAATTACTTCTTGTCGCCAAAATTTTGGATCAATTGTCGCAAGATCAACAGCAGGTAACAAATAAGCCTCATTCGTTATAGGACCGTACAAAGCCTGTATTTCTGGTGAAATATACCGAGCTTGTTGAAAAGAAACCGATGACATATCTGACTGATGTGTAGCACATCCAGGCAAAGCCAAAAGTACTGAGATTAAAAAGACATAACGAGTTAACACTCTTCTATTTTCTCCGATTAATTATTTACGCAGACTTGCGTACCATGAAAAGCTTAGCACATTATTAATATTAAGTCGAAGTTTTCTTATCCTTGAGACTAAGAAAATCATTAAGATAAGAAAAACTTAAAAGGTAAAAAAGTAGAGTATTTGTTGCTGTAGATTTTTTTCTCAGTTATCGCAATACAAAGACTATAACTCTCCTGAAAACATGCTATAAAAAGAAGCTTTATCTTGACCATAAAATCAATAGGAAAGAAAAACTCTCATGGGCTTTAAATGCGGTATTGTTGGATTACCTAATGTTGGGAAATCAACACTTTTTAATGCATTAACAAAAACAGCTGCTGCACAAGCTGCCAATTATCCTTTTTGTACCATTGAACCCAATACTGGTGAAATTGCTGTTCCAGATTTGCGAATGGAAAAAATTGCATCAATCGCTGGTTCAAAGGAAATTGTTCCTACACGCATTAATTTCGTTGATATTGCTGGGCTTGTAAAAGGAGCTTCAAAAGGTGAAGGTTTAGGGAACAAATTTTTAGCCAATATTCGCGAAGTCAATGCCATTGTCCACGTTTTACGCTGTTTTCAAAACGAAGATATTACCCATGTAGAAGGACGTATTGATCCTGTTTGTGATGCGAAAACGGTTGAAACCGAACTCATGCTTGCGGATCTTGAAAGCCTTGAGAGACGAATCGTACAAATCCGGAAACAAGCAACTGGAAAAGACAAAGAAGCTTTCATAATTCTACCCATTATGGAAAAAGCACTAAACATACTACAACAAGGAAATCCTGTCCGCTTATTATTCAAGAATATCCCTCCTGATGAACACCATATTCTTAAAAGTCTGAATCTTTTAACCTCAAAGCCTGTACTTTATGTTTGCAACGTAAGCGAAAATGACGCCGCTCATGGAAATAGCTTTACTCAAACAATCGAAAAAATGGCAATAGAGCAAAGCACACAAAGCATTATCATTTCTGCTTCTATCGAAGCGGAAATTACGCAACTGAGCGATACTGAAGCATCAGAATATCTAAATGCTTTAGGACTCTTTGAACCAAGTTTAAATCGCCTTATTCGCGCTGGTTACCATTTACTTGATCTCATTACTTACTTTACCTGTGGACCTAAGGAAACGCGAGCATGGACCATTACGCGTGGTACAAAAGCTCCCCAAGCAGCAGGTATTATTCACTCAGATTTTGAACGCGGCTTCATTCGTGCCCAAACCATCAGCTACAATGACTATATTGCTCTGGGAGGAGAAAGTGGTGCAAAAGAGGCAGGAAAAGCCCGTGATGAAGGAAAAGAATACATTGTGCAAGACGGTGATATAATGTTATTTAAACATAATACCTAATCTTTATTCTTCTTTAAATATTTTATCTTGAAAATTTTGTAATAAATTCATGAAAGCTTGTCGCAAAAACTTCCGATGGTCTTCTAAATAAAAAAAGTTGCTACCATAATATTATGATAGCAACTTTTTTACCCATTAAGAATGAAAATATAAAATTTAGCGTGCCCAACGCCCTTCGTATTTAAATATTGGAGCGTTCTTTAAAGAATCCTTTGTCGCGTTTGTAATAAGTTTCCACTTACCATAATCATTTGTCATCTGGATTGTTTCTGGAGAAACAACCACATAACTCTCCCCTATGCCAAGAAAACCACCTACAGCAATAACAAATCCCGCAATATTATTTTCACGTAAAATAATATCTTTTACTTCACCAATATTTTCATCTTCTATATTATATACATTGGCTCCTATAAGGCTAGAAGCAACAAAATCCGTTGCTAAAGGGGTCACATAACGCACAGATTTATCTATCCCTACCTGTACAATGCCCGTCGAAGAAATCATTTCAGGTTTAGAAGGTACTTCAAAAGACTGAGCATAAGTACTAAAAACTATCGAAATTGACATAAGAGTAGTACATGCTATTTTTTTCATTTTAACATCTCCGTTTTTACTTTGCTTTTACTTTATAAAACATCAATGCATTATAAATAGATTTGTTCCTTATGCTCTTTATACTATTTCAAAACCAATCGCTTTATCCTTTTCTTTTTAATTGCACTTTTTGTTGCTTCCTCAATATCTTCTTCTAAACTATGCTAAATACGATTTAAAATATAAAAAAGCCTGCAAAAATGATTAAAATTAAAAATGAAACAACACGAAAACCAGTCCGATAACGGCGTGCAAGAGTAAGGACGTTATCAATAATATGTGCTATGTTTTCCTTTATCAAAGCTGAAAAGTTTTTATCCTTCAAACTTTCCTTATAAAATTTGAGCTTTTCAACATCCCCAATAAGAATAAGCGCAATAAAATGGCGTATTATAAGATCAAGTTCACTGTTTGTTGGCAAAGCTGCATAATCATAGATGATTTGGTTGGTGTTTTGGTTATCAGCCCATTCAAGAATATCCGTACAGATCTGTTTCAGCTTGCCTTCATCCAATTCAGTACTAGAAACTGCATAAACTTCTTCTAACTCTTTAAGAACGGTATATTGGGGAGTATTGATGAAAATAGATCGATAAGCTGTAGAAAAACCAAGTGTTGAAAGAGAAACCTTGAAGGTAACAAGCGGTGTCTCTCCGTTTTTATCAAGGTCGT
>NZ_JACIFE010000013.1 GCF_014197255.1 Bartonella fuyuanensis
GCGCGTGGAGGTCTTTGTGGAGCCGCTTTTATGTGAAGAGAGTGATTGTCTTGGATTTTTGCATCGTTTTGCACTCTGTCTCTCATGTGTGAGGGAGGATATGGTGCAGGCGTTGCATAGGGATGTTCACTTTCTTGAATTATTGGTTTGTTTTGTAGCCTATCTTTTGCGCGTGGAGGTCTTTGTGGAGCCGCTTTTATGTGAAGGGGGACGCTTTCATGAACTGTTGGTTTTCCTTGTTGTTGCTCTTTTGCATGCGATCCTCTTTGTGAGGTAGCTTTGGGCTGCAGGGAAGAGCTTTCTTGAGTAGTTGTTTGTAGCCTATCTTTTGCGCGTGGGGGTTTTGGTGGGGCTGTGTTTGGATGGAGAGCAGGGCTTTCATGAACTGTTGGTTTGCTTTGTTCTCTCTCTTTTGTATGTGGTGGTTTTTGTGGATCAGCTTTTATGTGTGATAAATTTCCTGGGCGTTTTGGTACAGGTGGTTTTTGCGTATTCTGAGAAACTTTAGGATGGAGAGAGGTGGTGGGTGATTGTTCAGCCTGTTGTTGAAATTTTCCCATCATTTCGGCTATAAAAGGGGAGGGGTGTCTTTTTTTCATGCATGTTTCCTTTCAAGCTCTTTCAATATTGTTTTAGAATACTATTTAAAAAAGTGCTTTGCTGTGTCTTTTATTATTTTATGCTTTTTCACTGGTTTTTATGAGAGAGGATGCTAAATTGAATAAATTCACAAGACTTGACTCTGTTCGGACCAGATCATAAATATTATCTCAATGTTGTTTTATTATCGTTTAGTTTTAGGGGTATAAATTTTATCCCAACATTCCTTCTTTTTTGGCGCAAGCCGTTCCTTCCGTGGGTTGCGCCAAGAAATCAGCTTCAACATGAAAACTTATGTTTGTTTAACTGGCAAAAGCCATCGCTTTTGGTATTGCAGCTTTGCGTGGGCGAATATTTGTTTCTCTTTGTTGTGTAGAACTTGTTTCTCCTTCTTGATGTATAATCGCTGTTGAAAGCTCAGAGGGAAGAGCTGCTTGCGATAAGCGTTGTTGTTGATGTAAGTTTTGCGTTCGTTCAGAAGATAAGTCGCAGCGTTCTTGTTTTGTCTGTTGGGTTTGTAAAATGCTGTCTTTTACTTGCGTTATAGCCATTGTATAATTGTCAATGGCATCAATTAAGTGAGGAAGACCTGCTTCAGCGTGTCTGCGTGCTTGATTTTTAAAGCCACAGAGAGTGATACCAGCGTACTTGTGAAAAGATTGAGGACTGTCAGCAAGTTCTTGTGCTAGAACTTCTCTTGTTGCAGGGTTTTGGGAAAGTTCTTCTATTTGTGATTGCAAAATATTTGATTGGCCGAAAACAATCGTACACCAATATTGGATCTGCATATAATATCTTTGAACTTTTGAGTGTTGTTGAACTTTGGTAGAAATTTCTTCCTTTGAAAGGCTTTCTTTTTTAAGATGATCCGGTTTTCGTAGAAGTTCAGCAACGGTTGATGTACCCATTAAACGTTCATAGTTTCTTAGTTCTTGCTCGGGAGCTTGTGATAATTGTTCTCTTGCATGTTTTACAGCTTCTGTATAACCATCAATGGTGACACAGAGGGTGGAAAAATTCTCTTCTGCTTGTTTACGCGCTCGATTCTTTAAACCAAATATGCTGATGCCGGGAAGTTTAGCGAGACTTTCAGGATGTGCTGCTATGCGCCATGAGAGTTCTTCTCCTACTGTGGGATTTTTTTGAATTTCTTCCATTTTTTCTTGTAAAATATTTGGGTTTCCATAGGTACTTGCAGATAAACGTTCGATTTCTTTTTGATAAGTTTGAATCAATGAATAGTGTGAAAGTAATAGAGTGATTGCTTCCTCTGAGAGGATTCTTGTTGTCTTTTGTGAAGAAACTTGTGAAATCATTGGTGTACGTGTCATTTCAGGTTTTTGCGTTTTTCCAATAGCGCTACCTCTTGTTAGAGGTGCTGTTGGATTCAATCGTGTGACGGGTGTATGAACAGTTTCTTCTCTTAAAAGAGAGAGGCTTTCTTCATTTTCTTCTGGTATGGATGACAATCTTTTACTTCGGGAAGAGGCTTTTGTTTGAAAGGGTTCTGGGGATGAAATCTCTGCTGCCGCTTCATCATAAAGCTTTATAAGGTCTTTGATGGAAAGGGATAAAACAGGGTGAGGGTGATCTTTTTTCATGCACGTTTCCTTTTAAGAGTTGTTTCAGAAAACTTCTTTGGAGTATTATCGCTCTTTATGCTCTGAGTGTTTTTATGGAAAGATATCGAGCTTAAATGGCCACCAAAGATCTGCGCTATTTGCTACCAGCGTAAAGGATATTTGTGTCTTTTATACAGTTTTTTTATGAAATTTTATCAATAAGTTATCGTAAATTATGAAAACCATTTTTAGGACTGTTTTTTGTAATATTCTAAAACAATTCTTGGCGCAAGGGAGATAAAATAATTTGCGCCAAGAGATTCAATGAAAAATAAAAATTTATGTGTCGTTACGTGACGTTCACTTACATGGCATAAGCCATTCCTTTACTGCTCTCATGTTTTCGTTGTTGAGGGCTGTGCTCTGGACTTTCTTGGCTTCGTCCTTTTGCGTGACGATGATGTTGGGAATGATGATGGCTATGCTCAGTGTTTCTTTCTGGACCTTCTTGTTTTTGATCTCTTGTATGTTCACGTGTAAACGCTTTATAGAGCTTTTGTGTCTGATATATATGTTTCTCAAGAGCTGAGCAAAGATGTCTAAATTCATCTTCAGCTGCTTTGCGATCAGGACTTTTTACGCCAAGGATTTTGCTCCCTGCAAGCTTACCAGGGCCTTCAGGGTTTTCTGCAAGATCCCATAAGACTTGTTCTGCATTTCGAGGATTATCAATAATCTTAGCAAGGGGTTCATTCAAAGCATGTTCTTTTCCATAAACAATTTTGCAGCGCTCTTGGATCTCTCTTACACCATATTGAATGTCGACATGTTGTAAAAGCTTTGTCGTAACTAGATCTTTTGTGGTTCTGGGAGGCGGTGTTGTTGCTCTACCTATGCCATCGTAGAGGGGATTTACTTGTTGTTGGAACCCTTGTCTATCCTGAACAGTTGCACCAACAGTTGCATAGACAGATTCGAGTGGTTTTTGGGGAGAATGTCCACGATTGGTGCCGAATTCAAGCTCTGCATAGAGATGTTGTTCTGGATTTTGGGGATTACTTCGCAGATCCTGAGTACTTCCGCTTGGTAAGTCGTAGAGAGAATTTTCACGTTGTTGCACTTCTCTCTCCCCCGTCGCTAGATCAACTACTTCATAGGGATTTGCGAGTTTATTGGCACGCTGTCCATTACCTGGCATCCTACCAGGGCTGTCATAGGGATTTCCTTGTGGTCTTTGGGGTGCATAGACAGTTTCTAGAGGTCTCGGAGAGGGGATATCATAGTTACGGGTGCTCGGCCTTGGTGTGTTGTAAGGGGGATCTTCTTGCTGTTGGAACCTTTGTGCATTATATTCTCTTTTTCTAATATCTGTATAAACAACTTGGTCTGCTGAGGTGGGGTGCCTGCTGCTCTCTGCTTGTACTTCTTCTGGGCTTAGTATGCGCTGATTTCCTCTTTTGGGTTGTTTATTAACTGCTGCATAAAGAGCTTCTGAGCTGGAGGGTGTGGAAGGATGTGGGTGACTTTTTCTCATGGCTGTTTCCTTTCAATATTTTTAGAAAACCTCTTTGGTTTGGGGCATTCCCCACTTTTTTTGATAACTTTAGGATTAAGATACAGAAAGATATCAAATTGAATGCCTTCCAAAGATTTCGCGCTATTCATATTTTTATGTAATGGACATTTATGTCTTTTATACAGTTTTTTTGTGAAATTTTATCAATAAGTTATCGTAAATTATAGGAACCATTTTTATGACTATTTTTTGTAACATTCTAAAACAACTATTGGCACAATGGAGAGGAAGTGATATGCGCCAAGAGTTCAATGAGAAGACAAAAGTTCGTGTGTTTTTAGCCGGTAAGAGCAAGCGATGAGGAACGACTAACTTTCAAGGAACGGGCTTGACATTGTGCTTCTTTTGTCTGTTTTACAATATGTGCAATTTCCTTTGCTTTGCTTTCCGAGATACCAAGGAGGCAAGCTAGTCTTAGATGATCTTTTTCTTGTATGGCTTTACGATCTTCTGATGATAAACGATTTTGGAGTCGACGTGAAAAGTCATGGAGCTCTTGTCGGAGTGCGGGAGAGCGCAATAAAGATTCTTTTTGTTGCTCTACTGATAAGGCAAAAAGGTTTTGTAAATTTTTTCCAGGTGTTTCGATATTGTGGCTTAAGCGATTTTTTTCTCTTTGGTGACGCTCTAAAATTTCATCTTTTGTTTGGTGTGTTATTGTGGCATAATTTCTAAGAGTTTCACTGAGTTGCGGGGCAGTTTGTTCTGCGTGTCGGCGATTTGAACTTTTAATGCCAAATATTTTTCTTCCTACAAGTTTAGAAATTGATTGAGGGTTTTGTAGAATCTCATCAGCAAACTGGTTTCCTAAGCTTGGATCTGCCGTTATTATATCTATTTTTGTCTTTAAGATCTGTGCTTTTCTATAAACAACCTTTGATAAATTTTCGATTTTTTTTCGACATTCTTCAACACAAGGATCATTTGTAATTCTTGCGAACAACTCTTCCTGGGAGAGAGGGGCTAATGTCTCTTTGGGAATCAGGATTTCTTTTAAGTTTTGAACGTTGGTTTTTTGAAAACAAATGCGGGCGCCGTTCTGTAATGTTTTGATTTGATCTGGGGAAAGGTCATCTTTGAGACCAACGACAAAAGCCCCATTTATTTCTATAACAAAACCTTCTGCTGAAAAACCTTTAAAGATGCCTTCATAGAGCACATCTTCCTTTGCTGCAACAACAACACGATTGTTAATTTCATTAAGTCCAGCGCTTCTCATCTGGGAGACAAATTCTTTTAAAACAAGGGATTTTTTTGGATGCGTGATATCCTCAAAAAGATCTTTCATCGGTTGGGGATTGCCATATTGGATGGCTTCAATGCTAGCTGCTGTCATGCGTTCTTTTGTGATAAAAGAAAAGTCAATCTGATGGCCGGCGGCTTGTCCAAGTTTTTCCATAAACATTCGATTTACGCGACCATTCCCTTTTCTGAAAGGATGGATGCGTTCGAGAATCATAAAAATTTCTGCAGCATTTTCAGCAAATTCTTGGCGCGATAAATCTTTTAAATTGTTCTTCTCATGAAGTATTTTTTCGAGTTGTTTAAGCTCTTTTTGAATCTTTGGGCCGATGGTAAAGGGAATTTCATAACCTTTGGGACGCATAGCAGGCATACGGGCAGAGGTGCCATCTTCAAATGTAAAAGATGTATCACGGAAATGGCCAGCCCATTCAAAAGTTTTATGGAAGAAACACCAGTGGATTAATTGTAGATAGCTAGCATCAAATTTTTGTGGGGGTGGTTCAAGGCGAAAATTAACGGCTTCTCTGGCAGCGTCCTGGGTACAGCGTTCATACAGTTTTTTGGGGTCTTTTATACCATATTTATTTTTGAGTGTTGAGGTACCTTTATATAGATAATTTTGTTCTAACATATAATTTTTCCTTCGAGGTTAGAGGAATGGTTGATAAGCGTCTTAAACGCTGCATGTGAAAAATACCCCTTCGCGTATTCTTTATGAGATTTCTGAGTGTTATGAGAGAGAGAGCATTTTTCCCTAAAATGAACGGGTGTTCATGGTTATCTCAACTGTTTTATGATACTGTTGAGAGGATTTTGGTGGGCGAGATGAAAAATGATCTGTTGTGATTTTTTTCATGTAAACTCCCTTTTTTTATTTATTTTGAAAAGTTTTTTTGATGTTTTCTTTTGTTTATTAGCCTGTTGTGCGCTATAAAATATCAGGATTTGGAGCGATAATGTGAAGTTCGCAAGTGATTAGAAGATGAATTTTCGCTAAATCAAATCTGAGTGAAATCTTCTTCTTTTGGGATGTGGGGAAGAGATCAAAAAGGAAAATGTTACTTAAGGTTTTTGGTGTTTTGCTTTTAACAAAGTTTTTTGTAAGAGCGCTTTGATAGAGGATGTGGATGGGGCGGGTCAAATAGCGCTTGGTTATTGGCTGTTGTTTGCACTTTTTATACACAGCACTTAGGTTGGTAAGTTTCCGAACAAAAGCAATTATCAAAAGGTTTTCTCCATTATGTTTTTCTTATTGGTCTATGTAAATATCTTGTTTCTATATATTTATAACAAAATGTTTTTTACTTTGTGTTGTTTCTGTTGTTGCATTGCGCTGTTTTAAGATTCATAACAGGAAGAAACCTTTCTTTATCTCGGGAAAAAAGCGCTTTTTTAGCGCTTGATCATTAAAATAGAACATACGATGACATCGTAAAGGGGAAAAGTTTTGTTTAGGAATAGATTTATTCATTTTGGGGTATAACTTGAATGTTTTTTGGGAAAAATTCGTGCTCTTGTGCTTGGGCGTTTTGAAAACTTTTGTTTCAAAGCCGGAATTTTTGTTTGCTCTCGGTTTTGATGTCGGTTATTAGCTTTGTGAAATGTTTTTGGTTGTTTGTCGATTAATGGGGCATACATCATATATAAAAAACTTTTAGGAATGTGTTTGCAGATTTTTCTACGCGCAGATATTGATTTCGTTGTTGGTGATTTGAAGGAAGTGGTGTTTTTTATTAAAGATGAGGGACGCTAGTAAAACAGGGCACAAAATACAAAAGAGAAAATCATATTTTTCTTGTGAACAGAGGAAGAAAAAACTTTTTGTTAATGTTTTTTTAAGACAGGAAGCTGTTGTTGTTCTTTTCATGTTTATTATCGTATAAGGGTTTATTACCGCATAATCGGAGGTTAGTTTTTCTTTTGTGGGGCAAAACGGTTTTTGGCAGCTGCGGCCAACATTTCTTTCCTTCTGAAATAAATGGCACGACCACATCGTAAGGGAGGTTGTCCTTGCATAAGAATAATTTGTTCATCTTGACGCATTTCTTGAATAACCTCGTGGGGTAGAATCAGAGCTCTTTGTTGGTAATTGACGTTGTAAGAACTCTTTCCTAAAGATAAGCCTCTTGATTTGCTCGTTCCAGTTACTTCAACAGTCATTTGACCACAGCGTTCTGAAATGTCTTTGGCAGTTTGGAGGTCTTTAATGGCTGCATAGCTGACAAAGGAGCAGCTTTCAAACCATGAACGCGCTCCTGCTTCTCCAAAGTGATTGACTAACTGACCAGAGGATTGATAAAAGAGCATCAAGGATGTACCATATTTACGTCCACGATCGCGTGCTTCTTCTAAAATATTCATATAACCTAGAAGATCAACTTCATCTAAGACAAATAAAACGCGCTTTTTATAATTACCGTCTGCTGTAACCATGGCATTGAGAAAAGCGCCAATAATTACGCGTCCAATAGCTGGATAACTGTTTAAAATGCTTGCGGGAAGATTAAGAAAAACATCAGTATTGCCTTTGGCAATATCTGAGGAGGAAAAATCATCGCCGCAGACAAGATCTGCGTAATTGGATAAAGAAAGCCATTGGGTGTCTTTTGATGCGGTTGTATAGACTCCCGAAAAGGTTTGCTCTGCCATTTCTGTAAAAATACCAACCATTTCACGAATAAAAGGAGAAGGTGTTGTTTCTTGAATCATGCGTAATTGATTGACAACAGCTGTTTCTGATTGAGAGAGAATTGTGCGCAATGTTTTTAAATTGCGTTCTTCGTCTTCATATTCATCAGAAAATATAACATGAGCAAGAAGAGCCGTTAAAAGATTATGGGCTTGTGTTGAGAAATATTCCGCTGAAGAATTGTCTGATTTTTTATCTGTAAGAAGCAATTTGGAAAAGCTTACAATATTCGCTTCACGTTGTGTGCGTGGGACGCTGTCATCTAAAAGCCAATCGATGACATTAAAATTTTTTGTTAGGAATGAATTGGGATCGAGAACAATAACATTTCTATTGCCCATCCTTTGGCGCGCAAATTTGACCATTGGGGCAACTTCTGTTGAAGGATCAAGACAAATGATAGATCCTGGATAGGTTAAACACGTAGGAACCACTGTACTCGTCGTTTTATAGCCACCAGAGCCAGCAAAAAAGATCATATGGGTTGAACCAAAGTCAAGATTAAAGGTTAACAGGGGTGCTGTTCCACCCTTTCCCCATGTTGTCTTATTGCCAGGTGCAAAGGGAATTTGGCACACATTATCTTGGTCAACACGGTATCTTTCACCCACAACAATTTGTCCATTGGCAGGAAAAATTTTTGCTGCTTCACTTAAATTCATCCATGACGCTCCACCAAAAACATCTTTTTTGGCACGCTTGACCTTACTTTTAGGTGGAGAGGTTGTGATAAATTGAAGGATGGCAAAAAAAACACCAATGATGATGCCAAAGATAACCATGGGATCTATGAATTGAAGCGCATAGCTCCACGTTATCCCTTGTTGTCCAACATAGGGATTTAAGCGTTTTATTTCTCTAGCAGTATAGTAAAGAGCGGTCATTCCAAAAAAGATAACGGAGACAAAAGTGATTGTTTTACGCAGGTGCAGTTTTTGCGAGAGACTATAAAACAATGAAATAGCAGGTGTTAATGTTAAGATTAATAAAGGTTCTGAACGAAGAGTCCAATAAATTTGGTTGCTCTTTAGTCCATTTGTTATAAACAACAAAAAATGAGGAACAAGGAAGATCGTTAAAGCACCTAAAACGATAGGGGTTAAAATAAGGACCATTTGGGTCTTAGTATATTTCATTGTATTTTACTTTCAATCCTGTCAGAATATGCTGCAAAATGCTCTTTTTTCAGATGTGCGATATGAACTTCCCTCTCTTTTTTCAAAAGTGCAGATAACGCCAAACAGTTTTCATTTATGAGCTCTTTTCATGAAAGAGGAAGGTTTTATCCATTCTTAACAAGCTATAGCGAATACTTTGGAGCGATGCGTTGTGCATAGTTGTGATTGTTGGTGTATTTCTTTGGTTTGCTTAATGATTTGTGTAATTTGCTTGGCTTTTGTTTCTGATACACCAATGCTTTTAGCTAGTGTTTCATACTCATTCTTTTGAATTGCTTTGTGTTCATTTGATGAGAGACGGATCTGGATGTTTTTTACAAAGTTGGTAAGCTCTTTTTGAAGTGAAGGATTTTTTGCTAAAATTTCTTGCTGTAATTCTTTTGGCAAGGAGAAGAGATCTTGCAAACTTTGACTTGGCATTTTTACTGTTTTTGCACAGCGATTTTGTTCTGTTGTATGTTCTTGCTTAATTTCTTTCTCAGCATGTTTGACTGCATGCGTGAAATTTGCAACTGCCGTACAGAGCATATCAAGATGATTTCTAGCATCTGCACGGGCTTGATTTTGAAGTCCAAAGAAACTGAAACCAGCAAGATGTGCAATAGAGTCCGGTGCTTTTGCAATCTGATTGGCGAGTTGTTGACCTAAGTATGGATTTTTAATAATTTCTACCATCTTTTCGTTTAATGTATTTATGCTACCATAAACAATTTTTGACAATTTTTGGATCTGATGTTGAGCAGTGTGGACACAAGCATCTTCTGCAATTAATTCGGAAAGTTTAGTTTTTTCCAAAGGGGCGAATTTTCCCTTTGGGATGAGGGTGTTTTTTAATTCTTGTGTTTGTGGAACGGTGAAGGTGAATCGATCACCGGGTTTTAATGTTTGAAGTTGTTCTGGTGTGAGATGTTCTTTATCGCTGATAATATAAGCTCCATTCACTTTGAATGTAAAGCTATTATAATGAGCACCTTTATAGATCCCTGTGTAAGTTTCACCTTCTTTTGCTACCATAATGGAATAATCATTAACATCGTACCCAAGTTCCTTCATGTTGCTCATGAATTCCTTTAAAAGAAGGATCTTATTGGGATTGGAAATATCTTCAAACAGATGTTGCATGGATTCTAGATCACCATTTTCTGCTACTGCAACATTGGCCAGCATCATGCGTTTTTTTGTGATAAGCGAGAAGTCAAGTTGATGGCCTGCAACTTTGGCAAGATTTTCAAAAAATACCTGTTGTGTGGATTCATTGCCTTCTCTAAAAGGATGAAGATAGTCAAGGGAGTTAAATAAGCTTATTGCTTCAGAGTTAAATTTCTCGCGTGTTAAGCCTTGCAAATTATTTTTTTCGACAAGTATTTGATCTAATTTTTGTAATCCTTCTTGGATTTCGTTACTGAGTGCAAAAGAATTTTTACATCCTGTTCTTTTCATTTTTTGTATGACAGCTGTAGTACCATCTTTAAATGTAAAGGGAACATGGCGGGGCTGTCCAGCCCATTCAAATGTGTTTTTAAACAATTGGTGATGGATATGGCATAGATAGGAGCTATCAAACTTTTCTGGAAAGGGGGATTTGCGCAGATTGATTATGGCTTGAGCTAAATCATGCGTGTATTTTGCAGTAAAAAGGTCAGAGTTTGTTATTCCATATTTATTTTTTAGTGTTTCGCTGTTAGGATACATATAATGCTTAGGGGAAGGTGCTGGGGATGGCACATCCGTTTTTTTAAATTTTACTTTTGGCATTGTTACTTCCTTATAATGTTGTGTTGTCCATAAGAATATTAAATCCCTCTAGTGAGATATTCCCTCTTGCGTATTCTTCTAAAATTTTTAATGTTTTGGCATGAAGCGTTATACCCTCTATTGCATGGGTGCTGATGGCTGCGTCAATGGTTTCACGGTGTTTTTTCAATTCTTCTCCTGGTATCAATAAAAGATTTTCTCTAGTTTCTGTTGTTTTCGTTTTCATGCCTTTTTCTTTTTATTTATAATTTTTGCTTTAAGCCTTTAGCGTCTGGTGTGATCTTCTTCTAGTTTCCTCCAAAGATGTTCCGTTGTTTGAAAGGATCATAATAAATTTCTGTGACTTTAAATTTCCCTTCAACCCGTTTGCATTGGATGATGATATCAATCATTGAAATCAACAGACCTCGAATATCATCACGCTCTAAATCACCTCCACCCTCACTTTCTTTGACCAAAAGGGTCATTTGCTCAAAGGCAGCAAGTGCTGTTGAGGCGTGAACCGTAGTAATGGAACCTGGATGGCCTGAATTGACATTGCGGATATAATAAAAGGCTGTACCATCTCGAAGTTCTTGCAAAAGAATACGATCAGGACGCATACGTAAAGATGATTCAAGCAATTCTTTCGGGCCAACGGAGGCTAAGCCTTGTCCATCTTTTGAATAGAACATCGAAACACGGTTAGGGTGCGGGAGCACCAATTCTTGTGTGTCCTCAATGGTGATAATACGCTCTTCTTGAGGAATTTTGGCGATTAATGCTTTCGATAATGTTGTTTTACCCGAACCAGTTTTCCCCGCGATTAAAATATTTTTTTGGCATTGTACAGCTTGATTTAAAAAGGAGACAAAGTCTTTATCGTAGTAGGTATTGGCTAAGTTATGTTCGATGATTTTGAGTTCGTTAAACCGAGAATGATAGTCATTCAAGGGCGTGAAAGAGACCTGTTCACATAGCGAGAAAAGGCCATTATTTGCAAGCTCTTCGAGAGAAAAATTTTGCGATGATGGTTTACGAATTGTCATACTAATCGTGTCTTTTTCGACAGCTGGCGGAATGACAATTTGAATACGCTCATTGCCTGGTAGAGTCGCAGATAATATTGGGTTTTTGTCCGATATATTTTGCTTGGAATAGGATGCGACAACTTTTGCAATCCCCATAAGCTCATTAAAAGAAAGAGCCGGTGCTGTTATGGTCTTCCAGCCATTAATACCTTCAGTCATCACTTGATAGGGACGATTGATAACAATTTCAAAAAGACTATCATCTTTCAAAAAAGCACTGATAGGTTCAAGTTTTGTGAGAACAATCGCGACAGTTTCATCGTTTATGGTATGTGAATTTAGATTCATTTTAGAGTTATCACAGAATTTTTGTAAAAGTTTCTTGAAACAGCCCGATTGATAATTTGCTTTTGGTTTTCGATAACTTTCAATTTATAAACGCTGGAAAAATCTAAGTCTCGGGCAACAAAGATATTCACCATTTCTCCTTGGTTCTTTGAAAGTGTTGGAGGAATATTAGCGTAATTTTCTACGATAATATTTGCAATATTTTGTCCTGAAGAGATTGTTTCAGTCTCTTCCTTTTCTTGTTTTTTTGCTAAACGTTTATTAGCATAGTGTGTTGCATCTTTGATCAGTGATACAAGAAGCGCAGATCCAATCCTCTCAAGCCAATGGTTATCAATATCGCCAGCCATACCAGAACGCCCTAAAGAATCCGTTGCTGGTGAAGCTAAGGATATAATGATACCATGAGGGGTTTGGGCTCTATTCCAAAGCACGAAGAGACGTGTTTGGCCTTTTTTTAATCCAGCGCGATATTCACCAACAATTTTGGTGCCTTTATCAAGAAGGACAACACGGCCATTATCTGATAAGATATCTCTGGAAACAATACAACTGGCAAAACCTTGTTGATCACTATTGATGGCTGTTTCTAAAATGCAAGGGATAGAAGTTCCCATCGTGATGATGTAATTTCGATTTCCAAGAGTTGAAGCACGGATGCCTTCAAGAACTGTGGGTTTGAGAAGATGATTAAAGTGTTGTGTTGTTTCATCAGATTTGTTTTCAAGTTGGTGAGGTAAAGCATCATTATTTGTTTGTGAATCTGTTTTGCCTTTTTGAGGATTCGCATAAGCTAATACAGGAGCACGCTGTGCTGCTTCCAACAGTGGATCATCAGGATTTAATTGATTTATTTTTGGTGTTGGAAGTTCGATATGTGGTAACAGAGCGTTATTTTGTTGAGGTTGCTCAAGAGAAGGATGGGTAGGCTTTGCAGGGTAGAAGAGTTCTGTTTGTTTGATAACTTTTTCTTCTTTGGAAGCTTCAATCGGTTGTTTTTTGTCTGTGACAAGTGTTGAATAGGCTAAATAAAGACAGACACTGAAAAGAATAACAAGAGCAATTGCTTTTCCTACATTGCTCTGTTGATTTTTTCCTTGAGCATTTTTTATTGTATCGCGATCATTAATGTCTTTTTCATCCACGTTGTTATTCATGGTTGCTTCCTATATTCACTTTACGTTGTACAGATGGTGATGTCGTACCAGTTTCAGGGTTAATTCCTTCTGGGAAAAACCTTTTGTTAAAAATGCACAATACTTCGTTCCCACGACGTAAAGTGAATTGTGCAGCTGTCGCATGAACAATGACTTTATTGCCTTTAATCGATTTTGGAATAAGGGCTTCTTGCCCATCAGGTGATACAAGGTAAATGGCAGGGATTTCAATATTGCCTAAAAAGGTAAAGGTTGTGGTTTTCCCATTATCATAAACAGAAGCAGGCTCAATTAATGTTGAGCCTTGGGCTTCATAAGCCCAATTACGTGGTCCAAAATCTTCATGGATATTTAAAATATCATTGACAAAGTTTTCTTCACGTTGTTTGGCTTTTGCTGCTGCGGCTAATTTTTTACGCAAGGCTTCATCTTCTGGATAACGAAACTTTACCAGGAAATATGTTTCATTACCGGCTGAAACATCCCCTTCACGGATTTTTAGCTCAAATTGATAAGATCGTTGTGTTCCATCTTGGCGGCTTGTGACGATTTGTAAATTGGTTACAGGTTGAATTTCACGTGGTTTCAGAAAAACAAAATGTCCTGCCGGTGCAACTTGCCAAGCAACAGAATTTCCTATTCCTACATAGGTTACTTCTTCATCATCAGCAAATTCCAACTGAACTGAAGAACGAATGGAGCCAATGATTTGTATGACGTTGTAGGGATCATAATTGACAAATCTGATGCGATTATCTTTGCGTGCACTTACAGGTGCCATTTCCGCAAATGAGGGAATTGTATAAAAACTGGTCGTCAAAATTAAAAAAATTATTTGTAAAAGTCTGATCATTTTATCACCTCTGGATCAGATCTGTATTCCGATACTTGAAAACCAAGTGGATTGATGAGACGGTCAGATGTTGAAATGTGTGCGTTAATGTAAGAAAAATTTAAAATTGAAATCCAATGGGAAATAGTTTCTTTTTCATTAAAGTCTCTAACCGTTTTATAATAACGAACTTGAATAAGATTTTTACTTATAAAAGAGATTGATTTGATGGTGACTGTAGCAATCATGTTATGATAAACATTTTGTGGACTTTCTGGGTTATTACCCGCATACCATTTTGCAAAACGATTTTGTTCTTTTGGGGAAGATAAAAGTGAGATCAAGCGGAAATTATTTTCTGCTTCTGATGCTTGGAAACTTTCACGCGCACGAACATATTGGCTGGCAAAATAACGCGTTATTGCTTCATCATAGTCGTTAGGGGATTCTTTTAATGCGCTTACAGTATCAATGATGCCTGTTGAGTTGTCAACGCGGATAACAAAAGGTTCTACAGTTTTCAGGGGCGTCAATGCTGCTACGGCTAAAGCAAGGGCAATCGTCATTAATCCAAAAAGCACCGTTAAAACCATAGAGATTTTCATTCGCACGCGCATACTATGCATGCGATCAATATCAAATGAGCGCGCTTCTTTTATATATTTTTCAAGGGCATCACTTTTCACGCGTAGTCTCCACAGTTTTATCAGATGTTGCTTCATGAATTACTGGCTTTAATAAAGCTGGATTAAGTGTTGAGTTGGTTGTTGCTTTTTCACTTTCCAAAGTATTGAGAATAATGGGGGTGGTAACAGGCTTTGCGGTTTTTTCTTGTAGGACAATGTTTTGATTATCCCAATTCCACTTAGTTCTATTTAAAGCACGTGTATGTTTGCCATTACAGCGCGGTGGTTTTTTCGGGCCACTCAAAGAGGCACAACCTGTAAGAGCGATTGCTAGGATCATAACAAAAGTTATTTTTCGTTTCATTTTTTGAACTCACAAATATTTTGGAATGCAATGCATGAGCACTTTTATTCTGAATACTTTTACAAGTTTATTGGATATAAGATTTTGATTGGTTTCATTATAAAATCCTAGATGTGCGGTCTTTCATGGTACAGGGCTATGGTGCGCGCGCTAAAGAGCGCACGCAAAGCAAAAACAAAAATACTTATTCTTTTAAAGAGGTGATTTAGCCTAAAACCGACCACGACCACCTCCAGATCTTCCGACTTTTGCTGCTGCTCCTGCCACACCTTTCGCAGCGTTACCGGCAGCTCCTGAGAGTTGAAAAGCGGCACTTTTTACTGCATTACCACTTGATCTTGCACCATTGGAAAGCATTGTGAAAATCTGTCCTCCTGAAGATACACCAGCGTTAAAGTATGGTCCACCCGAGGCGAGAGCTGTGGCAATGCCAGGAAGTGCACGGAAGATAATGACTCCTATGATCGAAATGACGATGACAGGAGGGAAAAGAACATAGATTGAGTCATATGAAACTTTGAGAACCTGCAGAATAACTTGACAGATAATTGTTCCAAGCATGATCACGAGAACTTGTAAAATGGTAAAATTGACCAGAGTTGTAATCCATGCATCAGTGTATTTTCGCGTTGCATTGAACAAATACAAACTAATGAAGAGAGGCCCAAGACCTATAATCATCACCAGTGCAACTTGTGCAAACATTTGGACAATAAAACCACCTATGCAAAAGAGAATAACGGCTAGAAGCATAATAGAACCAAGAAGACCCACAATGATCTTTTCAAAAAACCAAGCATTGTATAAGACTTCTTGATAACGAGAACTTGCCTTTAACAAAATATAATCAAAAACATTGGAGCTTGCAGGATTACTGTTAAGTGCATTCCCAATAGCGTTGGATAAATCATTAAAGAAAATATCTTTGACATAAGTATTAAACGTCTCCGCATTCGTTGCCATTGTTGTTACAACAACAATTTTAACAACATTATTGAGAAGGCTATGCATGGAGAGAGCAATGCGACCTGTCATAACATTATAGCCATACAGAAAGATAAAAATGATTGCCGCAAGATTTAAGGGAGCTGAAATAGCAGAAGATAACCCGCTCACCGTTGTATCCATTACATTGTCAAGGGGTTTTAAAACATACCCAGAAATGCTTTCAAACGGAGAAAAACTATAGTCTGACATTTGCGTTCGTGCTTTCAAGTTTTTCTTTTAATTGTTTTTCTTTTTCTTTTAATTGTGCTTCAAGATATTTATGCTTTTGTTGCTCTTCTTCTTCACGCAGTTCGTCTTTTGTTTTCGTATCTCTTGCTTGAATCATGTCAAGAGATTGAAGTTTTAAAGAACTCACTTGAAGATTCGCTTGAAGAAGAGAAAGTTTTACTTGAAGGGCCTGTAATTCTTCAGGTTTCGTGTCTGTTTTTGATTGAATACTTTCAAGCTGATGACTTATTTCTTTGATTTTATTTGCAGTTTCGATTGCACTTTGATAAATATTTTCAGCTGTTTCTGATTTTGCAGCATCTAATTTTTGTGTGCTCTCCAGTGCTTGTTTATAATATTCATCTGCATTGGGGATTGTTTGTGATATTGCATGAGAAATAAAAGAAAAAGATAACACTGTAACTAAGCCATATTTTTTCATTGATTTTTTCTCCTTTGATAAAATATGGGCAGCCATTTGTCAGGGTCTGCTCCATATTCGTTGATAATTTCATTCATGAGTTCAATATTTTTTGTTGTGCCACTTAAAACGGCGATCTCATCGTTCATGCCACGTAAGTTAAGTTCTGCAACGACGGAACTTTGGCCTTGCTTGACGAGAAAACGACGGGATTCTCTGCTTAATTCTGACTGTATTAATTCAAATTCACGCTCAGTGAGTTTGAAAGCTTCAACATAATCATTGTAATTTGCTTTTTGATTTGGAAAAAATATTTGGGTGGGGCATTGCTCAATAATTGTGTGCGCGATTGTTGAATTCAAAGCGTCTTTGGGGCTTTGTGTTGCAAAGAGCATCATGCCATTTTGTTTCCGGATTGTTTTTAGCCGATCTTGTGCAAAAGCTTTGAATGAATCATCTTCCAAGGCTTTCCAGAACTCATCAACAACAATAATAATACGGCGTCCATCAATCAGATCAAGAATGCGGTGAAAGAGATACATCATCAAGGGACGTCGAATTTCTTCATTGTCTAAGAAATCGGTCATGTCGTAACCAATAAATTGTGCATTTAAATTGAGATCATCTTGATCATTATCAAAAACCCAACCTAAATCATTGCCTCTAATCCAGCGTTGCAGCCGTATGGCA
This sequence comes from Bartonella fuyuanensis, assembly GCF_014197255.1. GTDB lineage: Bacteria > Pseudomonadota > Alphaproteobacteria > Rhizobiales > Rhizobiaceae > Bartonella > Bartonella fuyuanensis. Next base: position 17,269 of record NZ_JACIFE010000013.1, read on the forward strand.
ATACCTTCTTTTGAGGTGTTATCAAAAAACAGTTGAAGGGCACCAAGAGAGCGTTGTGTCGGGGGTAGGTTTTCTAAGGAATCGATGGCTTTTATGATGTCTTGTCGCTCTTCTTCGGTCACTATTTGCCCTTCAGTGGTTACAAGCTTTAAGATCCAATTCCGAAGAAAAATTTTGTTTTTTTCCGTGTACTCCATGCCCTTTAAGGGAGCAATACCCATGGGCTGACCATTTTTTAAAGGTTTATATTTTCCACCTCCAGCACGTACAAAAATCTCTGCACCCTGATCTTTGTCAAAAAAGACCATGGTCGGATTGTGTTTTTGTAATTGTGCAAGCAGAAAATTAACTATCACTGTTTTACCAGAGCCTGAAGGACCACAAACAAAAGTGTTCCCAAGATCACCATAATGAAAATTGAAATAGTAAGGTGAACCAGCCTGTGTTTTCAGCAGGGCTACAGCAGCTCCCCAAACATTATCGTTCAGTTTGCCAACAGGGAAAGAATGGAAAGGTGATAAAGCTGCAAAGTTTCTACTGGTAATGGCGCCTGAACGCGCACGATAGCTAAAATTTCCAGGAAGTTGAGCCCACCATGCTGCTTCTAATCCTAAATCTTCTCTCGCAATTACTGCACCCCCATTGGTTAAATGGGAACGAGCCTTTGATAAGTTTTCTGTCAATATTTTGGGATGATCAGCAAAAACGGCTAAAGAAATGTGATGCTCGCCCAAGACAAAACGGTTTGATTCTAAATCATCGAGTGCTTCATCGAGGGCGTTAATTTGCGAGCTAGCACGGTCGGCCGCATTAATCATTTGATTTTGCCTGCGACTCATAATCGCGCCGGCAGCTGCTTTACTTTTAAAAACAAAGGATTGTGTTAAGATGAATTCAAACGGTACCGTAAGCAAACCATCAGTCATACCAGGGCGCGTTTTAGAAGGATATTCTTTCCAGCCAAATATGCCAACAAAGCGTTCATTGCTTTCATGGCGAATTTCGATAATTTCTTTCCCAAAAATAACACGATCTGAGTAAATCGTTGAGGCAATAGTTCCAAATGTGAGAGGAATCCGCTCACGTCTTCCTCCCACTAACTGGTGAAGAAATTCACTTTGTTCGGAAAATAAAATACCTTCATGTTCATAAATTGATAGCAGACGCACTCCATACTCTTCCAAACCTTGCATAAGATCTTGGCTTAATTCTTCGATTTTACGAATAGCTTCCTCATCGGGTTCAGATTGTGTTTTTTTCGCTTTTGTTAAGCGCTGAAAAAATGAAGCTAGTTGTTCTGTTCTATCCGCTGCGGGATTCCAAAGCAATGAAATAAACAGATCATTTCTATACAGTTCTTGAGAAACCATTTTCTTTTTATATTTTTCATCTAATTTTGTCGCAAAAGATGAAAGAAAATGACCTTCTGGATAAATCGTTTCACGACGGCGGATGATATGAGAATATAAAGCAACACGTTCATCTGCGATATTTTTCAAAAGAGTGTTTAATTGGTTGTGTAAAGAATTTAATTGATCAATATCTGCAGTGTCAAAATTTACACCTTCCACAGCCATCACCAGCATTAAACAGCGCGAATTTAAAGCGATAACATGTTGGTTGATGTAGCGTATATAGGGAATATATTCTTCAGGCAAAGTTTCCCGTTTCATCATTGACATCTGTTTCACCGACTTAGTTCCTTCAGAGTAGTTCCTTATAAGTGCGGATAAGACGTAAGGGAGAGGTAGAACCTCCTCCCCATCGGGTGAGGTTTTTTTGTTTTCCTCTGGTATTGAGCCAAGCAAATAATACGCGAAATTGGTTGTGGTCATGTTTTGTCACTTCACGCAAAATAAAGTGCATCCCAATTCCAAGACCAATCATGGTAAAACCACTGGTTAAAATAAAGAGAATAGATGTCGCCATGACATTGAGTGCCATTGCTTCCATGGTGACACCAGCAAACATGGTAGGACGTGTACAGGCAAGAAAAAGAGTGTCTTCGTTCATTTATGTTGTGCTCGCTAATTTAGAGACAAGAGCAGGGGCACCAAAAACAATAGCAATACCAAGAACACAATACGCTGCTTTACGTAAATCAATAAAGCCGTACATCCAGCCAATACCTACAGCAGCAACACATATAATTGCAATGAGCTTTGCTGTTGGACCTGTCATCATTGTAACAATGTTGCCTAAAACACCATCAAGATTTCCTAGACTACCACCACTAGAAGCAGAAGCAGCATAAGAAGGATCTGATACAAGAAACGCTGTAAAAAGCAGCATGATAACGATAAAAATGATGTTTTCGGATCTATTATTTGTCATTTTACCTCTCTTTAACAAACAATATTTGTTTATATGTCGACATTCCATTGTCTCTAAAAACTGAAGAATTTTGTCATTTACAGACCAAATTCTCCTTATTTGTTTATAAAGTCTTGATAAATGGGGACGCCCACTTTCAAATGCTTTTTTAAAGAGACAGAAGTCTTTTCAAATTGAGATTGTATTATATGAAAATGGCAATTTTAAGTTGTGCATATTGGTAAAAATAATAATGTTAAAACAATGCAAGAAATGATATTATTCTTTACAAAATGTAGTTAATGTGCAACACATGTATTTTGGTTTTTTCTTTAAAAACAAAGGGTTTGCTGATAAGGAATGTGAAATTATAGGAAAACAATGATTTATTTGAGTGAGCGTGTTAAGAAATGCGATTTAAATTGATTGTTATTATTTACATTATGGGTTCCATAGTGTGGGGATTAAGCCAATACAAAGATAAAATAGATTTAAGCGTTCTTAACATATTTAAGATGCAAGATGTCCAAGATATTGTTGATCACTATCGAGAAGAAGAAAAGTTCGTTAAATCTATCACAAAACAGAAATTAGAAAAAAATAAACCAGCTCCCAATTGGCAGCAGAGTGTTTCATTAAATGATGTTGCAAAAAATGCTGTGGTTTTTCATGGTAGAGCATCTGTTACGAGTGGGGTTACATTTAAATTGCTCACGCCTGTTGCACAATCTTGGCGATCACATATCACTCGGGATATTCATCTTTATGGTGTGGACACATGTGCACCACGTCAAAAAGCAAGATTAAATAATCAAGAATGGCCTTGTGGTGCAGTTTCAACAGCTTGGCTGGTCACCAAAACACTTGGTCAGGATTTATCCTGTAAGCAGGTTTTTATGCACAATGGTATTTATTATGCGCAGTGTTTTGTACAAGAAATTGATTTGGCAGAGGCTGGTCTTACAGAAGGGATGTTGTTGCTCTCAAAAGAGGGTGAAAATTCTATTCCAACCCAGTATCATCATGCGGAAGAAAAAGCACGTGATAAAAGGATAGGGCTTTGGTCAAGTGATTTCATTGAACCTTTAAAATGGCGGCGCAATAATGGATCCTACAACCCATTTTCTCACCCGTAATTGGTTTTAACAAGAATATTTATTTAAATCTTTATAGAGGCGATTTTATCAAGACAATCTGCAACAGATCATAGGTAAATTGGAATAAGCTGTGAAATTATTTTCATTTTTGAAGTAAATGAAGAATACAATCATTTTTAAGAAAGCTTTACTCTTAAAATAGCTTCTCTATTTTTACTTATGTATTTTATAAAAGAAGGGAAATGCCGTTGTTGGTAGGCAAAAGGTGTTTGAGTATTGGTGCTTGAAAGAGAAAGTGAGAAGATAAAAAATACTCAAGAAATGGATCTCTAAAATAGGATTGGTCAAAGTAAAAATAAAGATTCTCACATAGGGTAATATTTGATATAACTGATAGAATATTTCACAAAGGCTTTTAAAAATATAGAAAAATTTCTTTTAAATTAGAATTTTGTTCAGTATTAAAGCAAGGCTGGTCACTTCTTAAAAAGTGATCAGTCTATAGCATTTGTTGAAAATTTTTCATTTAAAATTATTTGCGTCTAAATTCAGTCTTCTAAATAATAGATTGATCTTAAATAGATCTCTTACCAAAGAAATCCTCATAAAAACGATGCATCGTTGATTGTTTTCTTATTGCAAGTTATTTTCATTTAAGCATTAAATGGGGTAAAATAATGACCAAAATCTAAATAGATAAAACAGGACGCGTATTTTTTTGTTATGGCTTTATAAACCATTGATTGTGGTTTTAACTATTCTAATGTTCATCGGCTATCCTAGGGATAAAAAAATACCTGTTGCAATCTCTATATTTGAAATCAATTGAACAAAAATGTTCATGCGGGTGCTGAATTCTTCATTTTTATTCAGCTTTGGCTTTTTTCTCCTCATTGTACTTTGTGATAAACTTATCCAGTGGTTGTCGTGAGCTCTTCTTGTGTTGTTTTATGCATTGGGCTTACTTTGAAAATAAGCAAGAGATGACAAAAATTGTTTTCGCATACAGTATGAAAATTCAAAATCCATTCTTGGGAGGATGATCTTCACATAAGATATTTAAAGAGGGATAAAATGAAAAAATTATTTTATTATGCATGGTTTTATTATTCGTCATGGGGGATGAAAAAAACTATAGTGCAAAAAAATTTAAGAAAGATGCAAAATTAAGAAAAGAATGGGGAAAGAAGTGTTTTCTTTTAGAACAAGCTGTTAAGTAATCTAAAAATTGTCATAAGAGCGTAAAAGCAGATAATGAAATATTTTTTCACAAAAACCTGTTTCTAGAGATTGAAGATACGGCTTTTAAGAAATACACACCTCAATATGGTAAAGTAGAGGCTATCAATTTCTAAATAAAGAAGTTATCGTTCAGCGGGTAATTGCTTTTTGAATTTTTATAGCGGCAATTTTCATCATTTTTCATTTTTTAGATGGGCTTTCAAAATTGTAAAGGCAATCATATTGTTTGTTTTATTTTTGTTGGATTAAGGATTCTGATCACGAGAGAGTTGGATTGCGTTGTCTTAGGGTGGTGTTGGTGGATCATTGAAATTTAAAGGAAAAAAACGTGCCTTTAAGAATTTATAACAGATACTAAGTTTTTATAGCAGGTTTTATGAAATGCATATTGTCTAAAATCAATGGAGTGTCTACAGCAAAGGGGGAGCTCTTTAAAATACAGATAAATGTTTATCCTGTCCTGTAAAACACGATCATTTGCAGGGTGCAGATGTAAGGCGCAAAAACTTTATGCAGAGGGTATTTTGATGAGAGAATGTGGTGGATATTCGAGGGAGGGCTTGTTTGTATAATTTTGTGAAAGAAACTATGTGAAATAGGAAGCCAAGAAGGAGCTGTTTTTGAGAAGAAGGATTGTTTATCAATCAGTTGAAGAGGGATTTGCATCCTTTGAGGTGTGGAAAGGAAGCTAAAACAAATTATGCATCCTATATCCTGTGCTTTTAAACGTTTTTATTTTGGTCAGAGATTAAGTTTAAAAGTGCTTTCTGTTTAACAGAAAATAAATTGGAAAGATGCTCCAACTTTTATCCAACACTTTTATCAAAAAATGACAATGACATAATTGGCTTTGTATTTTCTTATCCTTATAGAACGACCTCCTTTTACAGGATATCTATTCTATTTGTGAAGAACAAACGGAAAGATATGAACAATTCTTGGTTTGAGAATATAAAAAATCTATGCGATACAACAACAAAGTTGTGTTTTTATTCTTAAAAGCATTCGAAATTTTGAAATAAATACACTTACTTATTTCATAATAATTCTTTATTATCTGCAATTTATTGTAGTTTCTTAATGTGAATTTCCTGTCACATTCTATGAGCAAAATGAAACTTAAAGTATTTCTCATCGGTTTCATTCTAGTTTACATGATTGGTTAGCACGAAAACCATCATTAACCACTGGTCTCTTTTAGAGACTCGATAAACTAAGCTTTCCTTAAAATTGTACATAAAAACATCCCGTGCGTAAAGTTTTCCATGAACCAAACATCATCATAAATGATACTACAGCATAATTAAGATAAGTTAGAAAGAAAGATAAACTTTTAAAATAAAAAATTTATCGATTTGAAACTTATGAAATTTAAAGATTAAAATCGCAAGAAATTTGAAAAATAGCATTTTCCCTTGGTATATTGATTGTTATTGTCTAAGATATTTTGCACTTATTCATTTACGACCTTTTTCATCATGGATTTTAACGGATTAGAAAGAAACAAGCAGTAAACTTTTGAATGATAACAAAAGCTATAAAGTTAACTTTGAAAAATAATGCCTAGATCAGATCTTCAGATATTCGATTCTCCCTCTCAACAACGGAAACAACATATATTCCATGATATTCTGGAATATATCTTTGTGATTATAATTACTTTAAGTGCTATTTTTACTGCTCTTCTTTCTTTTTCAGATAAATTTAGTGTCTATTTTTAAAAGTAAGCAACTTATCCAATTTTGATAATGGCTGAACAGTCTTTAAAATTTCTTTTGCTTTTTTTTCATCACGTTGCATTTGTGCAACTAAAGGTTCAAGCCCTTCAAATTTTTCTTGTCCCCGCAAAAACTGGAAAAAAGAAACAGTACAGCTTTCCCCATAAAGGTCATCGTTAAAGTCAAACAAATAAGTTTCTAAAAGTGGTGCTCCATCTTTAACAACGGTTGGACGACAACCAAAGCTTGCAACACCATCATACAAAACGCCGTTTGCACGACGCAAACGTACTGCATAAACACCATGTGCCAAACGAACTTGAGGAGCTAACATCTGATTAGCAGTAGGAAATCCCAAAAGACGTCCAAGTTTGTCGCCTTGAATAATCTTGGAGTGTACCCGATAGCGATACCCTAACAAATGGGCTGCTTTTTCTACTTTTCCTTGTGTGAGAAGATTCCGAATAAAACTCGAAGAAATGATTAACTGTTGTGAATCTTGAGGATAAGAAACGCAAGGAACGAGCACAACCTTAAATCCATATTTTTCTCCCTTTTGACAAAGAAGATGTGAATTGCCACTTTTCTGATGACCAAATTGAAAATTCTCTCCTGTTACCACAACTGAAACATCAAAAGCCTGTTTTAAAATCGACTTGATAAATTCATCTGCTGAAAGAGTAGCAAAAAGTGCATCAAACGGCTGTTCAAGCACACCATTAAAGCCAAGGGTTTTAAAAATTTCAGCTTTTTCAGCGGCCTCTGTCAGACGATAGATAGGAGCTGAACGTTGAAAAAAATTTCTTGGATGGGGTTCAAAGGTTAAAACAATTGCTGGTTTCTTTTTTCTCTGTGCGAAATCAAGCGCTTTTTGCAACACCACTTGATGTCCGCAATGAACACCATCAAAATTTCCAAGAGCCAATACAGCTTCTCGCCAAGCCGTGGGAAACCTATGAATTTCCTGAAGACGCAAAAAATTAGCCATTACTGAAGTGCCCACATGATTGCTTGTGGTTTATAACCATAACGCTCTAGAAGAGAATGCAAAGCTTGCTTATCTACCACACCATTTTGCATATAATCATAACGATGAATCCCCCCCATAATATAAAGGGCATCAAGACCAAAATGGACTGCTCCTTTAACATCAGTCAAGAGACCATCACCAATAGCTAAAATTTGACTTTTTTCCACTACTCCATGAATTTTTTGAAGTTTTTCAAAGGCACATTCATAAATAGGCGCGTGGGGTTTTCCAGCAATGCGTACCTCCCCCCCTAATTGTTGATAGAGATGTGCCAATGCGCCAGCGCACCAAAATTCCTTATTTCCATAATGGACAAGCATGTCAGGATTAGCACAAATAAAAGGTAAATTCCGTGCCCGCATGCGGCGAAACATCTCTTCATAAGCAGAGGGGTCTTCTTCAAAATTTTCAAGAAAGCCGCTACAAACGATAACAGAAGCTTCCCATTCTTCAACAAATTCACATTCTAACCCTTCAAATAGCACTAAATCACGCTGTGGACCAATAAAAAAAATTTTACGTGGTGCAACCCGAATAAGATCGCGCGTTACATCCCCTGAAGTGATAAGAGCATCATAATAATCACTATGCACCTGCATGCTTTGTAATTGGGCTGCGACACCTTCTCGTAGTCGAGGAGAATTGGTCAATAAAATGACACTTTTTCCCATTTGCCGTATTCTATACAACGCTTTTAACGCTGGTGCAAATGCATGGACGCCGTTATGCACAACACCCCAAACATCGCAAAAAACAGCATCATAATGTGTTATAAAAGTCTCAATATGGGTAAGTTCATTCATGATGTACCTATCTCTATTTATCGTTTATCAGGCTGTCTTTTACTTCGAAACTACTTATCGAAAGATATGAGGTCTGTCATCTGCTTTCTCAAACTATATCCCAACTTTGTAGTGTTTATAGAGATCATAAGAAATAATAAAATAAATAAGTTATCATTAAGTTATGCAAAATTTAAAATGCTTTATATTAGAAACTTATCGTTCTCAAAAACTTATTTTTTTCATAAAAATTTCAATTTTCGCAACAACTTGCACGCATGCAGTTTTTTAGCGAAAATACTCAAGTTCTTAATTTGGAAACTCAAAGAATCCTGCTCCCCTTAAAAAAATTGCTTCCTTAAAGTATAAAAGTATTGATTTATAAATAAGTGATCGAGCTTTGAGAAATTTCTCTTTAAAATAAGTATATGCATGTGCAAAAATCTATAACATTTTGATTTTATTTGACATGATGGGTGTTCATTCATGAAACTTGCTCCTCTCATCAAGAAACCCTAGCCGCTTAAAAGAAAACCATTTTTTTCAATCACATAAAAAAATAAATCCTTTTGGTTATTGGTTCAGAATAACACCATAGCGGGTGGATGATTTGATCTTCAAAACCAAGTTTATCTTTGTGAAAAACAAATTTGAGACCATGAATTGAGGAAGCAAGTCTTAAAAATTTGGAAGGTAAACAGCTGCTCATTAAAAAAATCTCTTTGTTTAAGAAAAACTATTTTATTACTACTCTCCTCTAAAATTACTTTACTCATTGGAAAATGTTTTCATCATAGATGCTGCGGTTAAGAGGGAACTGAAAGTTCGAAACCCTAGCTAAAAATAAACCCATTTTGTAGGGATTTCGGAAGTTTTTTCTTTGTCCAGGTGCTTTTGGACACTAAAAGCAAAAAACTCACGAGAGTTGAGTATTTTCAGACTTCCGGAAGACTAATGGGAAGGTGCTCACGCTTGGTGAGAAAAAATGCAAGTTCAAAATTCTCATATTGGTATTTTGGTCGGAAATAAAATTTGCTTTAGGTGAAAAATATTAAAAGTGTTTCAAAAAACATTCGGGTATCATTAATATGAAGGCATCATTGAGGTGTTACTTTCCAACAAATCCAAGAGTGTGAAAAAGGCTTAAATTGTGTGAGCGCGATGCTTAAAGAAAATTTCCGATAGCTTGGAGGTTCCTATTGCCTTTTTATGTTGATAGCATCCCAAAAGAATATCTCTGTACTTTCATGCTGAAACTGCATCGAGCAAAGAGGAATCTTTGCTTTTAAAAAGGTTTATAATTCTTTCATTCAAGATTGTATGGGGTCGTTTTTCTCATAAAAATTTTTCTTTTGTTGTTATTTGTAAATTAATATTTTACCTCCAAAGCAGTCAAAAATTGAAGTGGTTTAGTGCTTTCTTTGTTGTTTCGGTTTTTATATGTTAGATGGAGGCAAGACTATTGCATAGAGCTCTTTGAGTAATCTTTGAAACCGATCGATAGCCTTATTAGGGAAATAATATGAATATTTAAAGGGGAAGTTGGTTGATTTTATCATCTCTTTATAAATTCAGTTTTGTTATTTGTAAAAGTATTTCAAGCAATAGCTCTTAAAGAATGAAGGTAACGCATTACCTTAGGTTTTCTTGTTTTTTGAATAGGATCACGGCTTTTATGTAAAAAGTAGAAAGCTCCAAACGAAATATCCTTGTTTTGCTAATTTATACGCTTGTTTTAAAGAAATTTCTATATCCATTTTACGATGGTGCTCATCTATGGTATAATGTCAAATTTGTTGAGCACTATTAATTTTTATGTTTAATAAAAGGGTAAACCTATATCATCCGTTATATTAACGAGTTGCTATTATTTTAAAGCTTTTGGCTATTTGAGAGTATTCATAAGAAGTGTTCTTTCTTAATCCATTTTTATTTACATGGGGTTATTGTCGCTTTTGACATGCAAGAGAGTTGATTCATGGTAAACAAATTTGAAATGAGAGAATCTTCTAGGATTAGGGTTGCTTTATTCAAGGTAAAAACGATTATTATTAGCGATCAAGATGTTGTAATTAACCATAGATTATAGAGTACAGATTTTTTATAGAATGCTTTGTGCGCTTTTTATGGGGAATGAGAGGTTTTTTTAATGGTTTTACTGTCGTTTTAGGTGCTTGTGGTGTGTGAATGAGGTGGATTGGAAAAGGAAGAGCAAGAGAAAAAGAAGGTGAAATACTGATGAGAGATAAAATGAAAATAATATTTCCTTGCTTATCTTGTGAATTTGCATGCATTTTATGGCTCCAGGTGTGTATGTTTTTTGCATAAGATTCAAACTCTCTTGCAGAATTTTGTGAAGTAAATTGCATGAACTGGAGTACACAAGAGAAACGCGCAAGGCAAAGATTATTTTTTATAAATCGGTTTGGATTTAAGAAGCTTTGTCTTTAGGGTGAGGGAGGAAGTTCATGAAACTTCTGTTTAAAGACGTGCTAAACGATAAAGATGCAGCGAACGTGTACCGTGATGGCAATAGGCAAGCAGAGGGAGAGCGGCTGTTTTTAAAATTGTTTGCATGGTTTCAACATCTGATTTTTTTATGGTCGGAGGAGAAATGGGAATGTGATAGACTTTTATGCCATATTCATTTGCGACCGTTTTAATGCTAGAAAAATTAGGTTGATCAGGCTCTTCGTAATCGGGACGGTTACAGATAATTGTTTTAAAACCAGCTTCTGCCAATGTTTTGATATTTTCTATGCTAATTTGGGCGCTGATAAAAATGTCAGGTTCAATTTTTTGTAAGTTCATTTTTGTTTTTGTCCAATTACATGGTCTTCATGATATTGTTTTGTCTGTAAAAATATGATGAAGGTAAGTTCTTCGACGGCATCTTAACAAAAATATTCTTTTTGTCGAGAAAATCTCTTTGGGAAAAATGAGTTGTAAAGTGCAAAACATCTTTATCCGCAACATGTTCGTTATTCGATCTTATCTAAAGGGAACAGATTGTTCTTCTATGGATAATTCATTGTGTTCTTCTGTTTTTAGCTCAAGAAAAAGTTCAAGTTGGCACCAGCATACATTTTTCTAGCCATCGAGATTGGAAGAGTTCTTGGTGCTTAAGATTCTTTATATTTTAAAGTGTTTTTTTCTTATCTACCAGCTTTGCTTGTGATAGATAAATAAGGGATTAATATAAGAGGGGGGGATGAGAGAATCTTCCTGGTTTTGGATTTCTCAATGCAATAAGCAAAAGAATAAATTCTCCTTATAATTTATTGTATATTCAGGGCAGAATTTGTTTGTAGAGCTGTATCAAGCGGAGTATATGAAGCAGAAAACTAATTAGAAGCTGTGAAAAAAGAGGAAGAAAGAAGAGTCTGTCGATTGTTTAAATTTATTTTCTTATCCTCAAGAATATCATTTTCAGTATGTGTTTGCTGCTCATCCTGAAAGAATATTATAAAAATAAAATTAGGGGCTGTTGTTTTTATTTTAAAAATAAGAAAAATGGTTGTTCTGCACGTGTTGGATTCTTGCTTCTTTTGTTGTTTTCTGTACAATCGTAAAAACGATAAGGCTGAAAGGCGTAATGGATGATCATTGGACTTTTGAATCAAAAGGGAGGCGTAGGGAAAACTACGTTGAGTGTGAATCTTGCCGCTAGCTTGGCATGTACCGGTGCGCGGGTATTGCTTATTGATGTTGATCCACAAGGAAGTGCATTGGATTGGGCTGCTGCGCGTGAAGATGTTCCTTTGTTTTCAGTTATTGGTTTACCGCGTGCAACAGTTCACAAAGAGATACCGCAAATCGGTCATAGTTACGATCATATTATTATTGATAGTCCGCCGCGTGTAACTGAGCTTGCTCGGAGTGCTCTTATGGCTTCTGATTTGGTGCTTATTCCTGTTTTGCCTAGTCCCTATGATATTTGGGCAGCTGATGGAATTGTAAAGCTGATTGATGAAGCACGCGTTTATAAAGAGAATCTTAAATCTGCTTTTGTTATTAATCGTAAAATAGTTAATACAGCGATAGGGCGTGATGTGAACGAAGCTCTTGGCATATATCCCGTGCATGTTCTTTCTTCTAGCGTTGCGCAGCGCGTCATTTTTGCAGAAGCAGCAGCACAGGGAAAGGCTGTTTATGAAGTTGATAAGCAAGGACCCGCAGCTGCAGAGATTGAAGCTGTTGCAGCAGAAATCAAGGAATTAGCACAATGAATAAAAAAATTAAAATTGGTACAAAACCCACCAATAAGTCAATTCCTTTAACGGCTGATTCATGGGTCGCAAGCCATAAAGGGAGCATGAATGGAGGTATGAAGCGCCTCACGATTGATATTCCAGAAAACTTGCATCGGTTAATTAAGGTAAGTTGTGCCAGTCGTGGAACAAAAATAGCTGATGAGGTACGCGAATTACTTGCACAAAAATACGGAAAAGCATAAAAATGATCGGAGATAATAACTTTGGTTGGTTTGAAGGTTTTTTTTCTAAAGATAATATCGGTTATTTTTATACGAAGTTAAGAATGATAAAAACCCTTTTTTTCACGAGCGGGCTTCATTTAAGTTGTTTTCCAGAAAGCTCTCTATCATTTCATTCAATAGCTATGAAGTCATGAAAAGTTCTCCGTCTTTTTCCTATTAATGATAATCATGATACTCTTTGCTATCTGTTTCGAAGCTAAATAGATAAGTTTATGCCTCTATAGAACTTATCTTGATCATGATTTTCGAGGTGAAGTTATTTTTTCTCCTAGGTAATGCTTCATTTTATTACATTATAATCCTATTGATTTTATAAGGGGAATAAAAATAAATAAAATTTACTAATATTGGTACTATTGGTGCACTATAATTTTTTCTCATAAACAAAAGAAGTCATTGAATAATGATATCGAAAGTATTTTTTACATTTATATGATTTTATAGGCTGAAATATTGAATGCTACTGGAATAGTATGTAAGAAAATGAGTGTTTTTTGCTTTTATCAGAGGATAAGACTATTTCGTTAGCATTTCTATAGGCATTTAAAAAATACAGGGAAGGCTTAAATTTTTCTTTCTTTGAGTGATGTAAGAAAATGAGAAGAGTACAATCCAGCTCATTAAAAGATTGCTTGTTTCATGTGTAGGAAATTCGCAATGGATAGGGATATTGTGAATTGTAGATCAGAGATTCATGTGATTCTCATTCTGAAGTGGTTTTTGAAGGAAAAGAAATGATTAAAAGCTTGTTGAGAATGTTGAGATATCAATTTTTTCCCTTTTAAAAGAGAGTAAATTTTATCTTGAACATCAAAGATGTTGGGTTAGTAAAGGAACCCCTTTTTTCTTTGAGGGGGGCGTTCTTCTTGGGTCTTAAATTTAAAGTGCTTCTCTGAGGATTTTACCAAAAAGGCAAGAGAATGCGTTTAGGATATCTCTATTATGAGAGCTAAAACAACAAAAACATTGATGCTAACGATCAACGTTGAATAAAGCATAGCGGTTTTTATGAGATCAGCCATTAGAACCTCTTTCTGTTTTTGGGGAGGGGATTTTTTGAATAACAATATGTTACATTCCGTAATATATGCTGATACAGTATAGTCGGCAAGCTTAAAATCTTTTTTAATCAAGGCTTGAAGAATTGAAACACTGTGAGATATAAAAAGGAGAGGCTTTAAAGTGAATCTTGCTTGATTACATAGGTTTTATGTTGCAGAGGGATTTTTTTATCTTGTTATGTCGTAAAATAATGTCATTTGAGGTGTAGGGAGGGGAAATCCTATACGTTTTCTGATTATTTTATCTCATACAGGATTGGTTAATGCTGTTTTAATCGGAGGATGCTCCTGCACAATGTTACGACAGTTTTTGGCTTTTAGGATGATTCATAAGAGGCATTTTCTTGGAGTGGTTTTTATCGATATATCAGGCTTTGCTTGTGATGTGAAAGAAATGATTTTAATTTATTCAACATAGAAATAGATTTGAAATGCGATAATTCTACGATCATTTAAGGTTTTTACTGAGGATACAAAATAATGAATTATTTATATAAATAAGGCATGAATTTATATGAATAAATATTTCAATATAATTATGAAAGAGAATAGCTTCATTTAAAAGGTTGAAAATCAGAGGGAATTCATAACAGAAATTGCACTTTTATAATAACCTTTATTATAAAATGATTGCTTCCATATTTTTATATCAGTAACGGATGGAAAACAACGATACTAAGCGTGACCTATGCGTTATTGAAGTAAAATAATCTACAGGAAGATGAGGTGGAATTCTGAAAATATCAATGTGGGGGAGAATTATGCGGTATGTGATTAAAGGCGTATCGAACTGATGACTAAGAAACTCTTGAAAAGGTTTAAAAAATCTTATATAGTCTTTTGTTGCAAAGAAAAGCGAATGATCATTGAAAAAGGGAGATTAATGGCTGTTTAGCTATTTTAAGATGTCTTTTTAATATTGCTATATGGCTGACCTGTTCAAAAGAGTATCCTTTTTGTGTTTTGTGCAAAATGCTGCATGTATGCAGAGTGAGCATGGGGGAAGGTGTGTTCTTTTTTAATGGGTGCAACCTAATCTTGTAGGATGCTATCTTATGACTATCTTTAGGAATGTCAGGAGGTTGCGGGTTTTGAGGTGTTGGGGGAAGCCATAAGATTTATGGAGGGCAAAATGTTGCTATCGATAAAATGCTGAAATCTTTTCAGAGGCTGAGGCCTTTATATACTGCGCGTTTTTATTGGTAGATGTTTTTTAGGGCTAAGATTATAGTCAAAGCGTTGTCGTTTTCTGTCAAAGGCTTAGGAGGGGTAAAATAGGCAAAGCTAAATAGACAGAGCAAAAACAAAGAAAAACAAATGCCGAAATTTCAAGATTGCTGCGGAAAGGTTTAAGTTTAGAGCGTTTTAGTGAATTCGTATAGCAGCAATGATGGTTTTGGAGCAAAGCAAGAAAAATATTTCAGAAAATGCGTTGAAAGTTGAAGTGGTATACGCTTTTAAGGGTTGTCGTGCTGTTGGCTGAATAATGTTCACACCACGAGTTCAATAGGGTGTATCAGCTTGAAGAGGAACTGTTTAATCTCTCTCATTTGAAAGCAAGATTGAATAATATGGTTGAAGGGGAAATAAAAATGTCTGTAGTGCAATATGGTGATGATAGTTTTGCAGCAAAAGCAAAAGTTCTTGATAATAATCTTATTGATCGTGATTGGGCAATGACAAAATTTGTTGCTGCTGTTAAAGGGTTAGCTCAAGTGGTTGATTATGAAAGCAATATGTTAGAGAGCAGTGGTATTCCAGATTACGAAGAAATAAATTTATGTAAAATACGTGGTTTGCGTGATCTTAATAAATCTATGAGCGATGTGAAACGCTACATGAATCAAGATATTGAGAATGAAATTGAAAGTTTGTTGTCTGATTTACAAGAAAAATTACAGCGTAATAGTGAATTGCTTCAAACGCATTTAAATGCAGTCAATAATCTTTCGCAGGTTATGCAAGTATCAGGACGTGTAAAAGAAATAGAGGAATGATTTAAATTTGATCAAATCAACTGTTTTAACAGTTACAATGAGGAGGGAGAGCAGTGATTTGAATAAAGAGTGTGTTTGTTGAGTGTCCATGTTTTAAGCGTGTTTGGATATTTAAATTATTATCATTTTGTTTATGCTGAAAACAGAGGCTTTAAAATAGCGCCCTTTGAGACATGCTGATATGAACCGCATACCGTGGGAATCTCAAGAGGAAACTGCTTAAGAGAAGACAGATTAGCTTATAGAACATTATTTACAGACTGGGTTGATAGGGAGCTGCATTTTTTAGTTCGGGGAGGAAGAGATCAAGAGAATATTTAGATCAGTTCATGATGCTGTAAAATAGCCTCCTTTAAAGTATGCTAATGTAAGGTTTTATAGATTAAGTCTTTTTAATATCTATGGTGAATATTGCCGATAAACTGCATAGAGCACTAGTTCTTAAGGTGTGGTGATCGGAAGCGTGTAGCTGCTCAAATCTGCATGTTTGAAATAAAGATTAAGGCGGTTGTATATTTTCTTTTGAGTTGACATTTTGTATGTCAAATTGGAAACAAAATCCAAATGAGAGCAGACATTGCCGATATATTGTGTATTTGTGTTGAAGTAATATTTGAAATGAGAAAGAAGTTTCATGGGTAGAGAATATAAAGGGGTAGAAATTAGTTTCCATCTTTATCAGCATTCTTTTATTCAGTTTTGATTTTCAAAAGCATCCAAAACAATGTCCTTTAAATAATGGAGATTGCTTTACGCTTTTGTTTTTCATGTTCTTTAAGGAAGTGCGTTTTTTATGCAAAAGGGAATGCTATTGGTTTGCACATTCATGGGGCTGTTTTAAGAAACATCTCTCAAAGCTCTCAAGTCTATTTCATGACAGTGCTTGTGAAGGGTATAATGATAAATCCATTGAGGCTTCTATCTTTACGCTTATGAGGGAATAAGTAGGCGCACTGTCTCACGCTCCTTACCAGCTCTCAGTGCGTGATAGCTTTTTCATAAAGGCGGTGCATCGGAGCCATTTTTAGTCTTTTCTTATACAAATTTTACCCACACACTCATTCTGCTTGTAATGTGCAAGTGAGTGGTTTTGATTGATTCAACATGAAACAGATTTGAGATCAAAGAATCTTACATTATTCGAGGTTCTAATTCAATATGAATAATTATAAATTATCTTTATAAATCAATCTATTATGTGAAAAATAGAATACCTCAAATGGAATATACTTGTTGTTTTCAATTTTCGCACGTGTTTTAAAGAAACATTTTTCTAGGATTCTAAGCCTATTTCGCAGTAGGGCTTGTGAAGGAGTTATTGGTGAAACCTCCATGGAAATAATATAAAATCTATAGGACACCAGCATCTTTATGCTTAATGAAAGCGTAAGTTAGTATCATTATTTATACGGCCAATTTTTGATTGTTCAGATATTCCTTGCGTTATAAATCATAAGCAGCATTTTTACGTTTTTTTTAATAGTTTTTATCCATACACCAATACTTTCGCTTGTGATGTGTAAAAGCGAATGATTTTGGTTGATTCAACATGAAATAGGTTATGAATGGGTGGAAAATGAGAGAATCACGGTATTCGAGTTTTTTATTCAATGTGCTAAAACATTATAAATTGATATCTTCTTTGATGTAATAATCATTTTTGAGAATTAAAAAAATGTATGTTTAAATAAAAAAGCAGCACAAAGTGCTGCTTTTTTATTTGAAGTAAAATTAGCTTCTGCTTTAGAAACGATAACGTATTGCACCAGAGAAATTTGCACCAGAGATACCGGTTTTTTGTAGTTTTTGCCGATAGCTAATGTCGCCGTTTAGCATGATCTTTTCAGAAAGATATGCATTAACACCCATGCCTCCCTCAACTGAAGAGCCGGTAGGATCAAGATGAAAGGTATCAACAATATTGATTGTTTTACCATCACCAAAAGTTTTGATAATATTCATTTTACCATAGAAGGAAACAGCCTTACTTTCTTCAGGAGTCCTTATCGTTTTTGTTAAACGTCCGCCAAGACGAATTAACCATTGACGCGGATTACCCATGTCTACCTTTAAACCATCGGCATCTGAGAATATATCAAACATGAGGTTTTGATAAATGAATTGCGCTTGTGGCTCAAAAATCAACCCTTTTGTGCCGGTTGCTAATTTTTGACCAATGGTCGCAGATATATTAAGTATCTCAGTATCGTCTAATTTTGCGACTTTCCCAACAAGAGCAGTGGTAATATTTCCTTTTAAAGTTCCGTAAGAAAGAAGTGCGTTTACATATATACCGTTGCTATGTTTGAGGCCACTATAAGCGGTGAGTGACCATTTATCAAGAGTGGTCTTTTCAGCATCTTGCATTCCTTTGGGCGTAAAATTAAGTTTTCCGTATCCTCCTAAAAGACCAAAATGTGTGTTTACATCTTTGCCTTCCAAGGCAGCTAATATGACACCGAGTTGTAAAGCAGTATAGTTCACATCAGCACCGTAACCATAGTGCAATGGATCACGGTTGGAAGATAAGGTAACCTTCTCACCGTAGGAAGAGAAAAAGATACCATTCTTTTTATTGTCTTTTGCTTCAAATACTGTTGTTCGCATATTGTCTAACAATGTGTTTTGTTCATCTACATCAGCAAATCCAGCAGAAAATAAAGTATTGGGTATGGTTAAATAGTTCGCTACTTGTGGTAAAAGTGCTCGAATTTTTTTATCCTTATCGAGGTAGGCATTCTGGAAACGGAAATCCCAGAAATCACTATTCTTGCCAAAAAGATTTTGGTTCTCATGAGACGTTCCAGGTTTATAGCCTTTAAGGACATATTTATAAGGTAATCCCCCGATTGTCATATAGTTGTTTGCTAACGTGAAGGAATTTTCGTTTGCTTGTCCGGAAACTTGAACGATTGAAATCCCATGCGTCTCTAAAGGAAGTGAAGCCATGTGTTCTCCCCAAACAGCATTGCTATCCGTTATTTTTTTATCTTTTTCTTGGAGATTTATGTGAACAACAGTCTGACCTGATACATCACCATTAATTATAATGCGATCGGTTTGTTGTTCAGTGATAGGAGCATGTTTGGCCCATTTGGCGTTTACATAAATTTCTGCATTCCCTGTTGCTTTATAAACCGCTGCTGTATGAGCTGTTTTATCTCCTTGCGGAAGATTAGATCCAATAAACAAAGTTTGGTAATGTCCTTCTTCTGGCTTGTCAAACATAATGACACTGTCTGTAAGATGCAAGCTAGAAAGGTTAGAGTATGATTTCTCACTGAGACCAAACTGTCTATGGACATCGGAAATATTATCATTATTTGCAGAGTTTTTATTTGTCTTTAAGAGCCATTTCGTTCCTGCTTTTAGGTCAAAAACTGTTTGATTATTTTTAGAATTTCTTACCCGGCCGTCTAAAAAGGAATGATTTGCAACAAGTGTAACGGTGTTTGCGGAGGCATTTGCGCTGCTTATATTTTTTAATAAAACATCGGTATGAATCTCTGAATTTTCAAGATTGACTTCCCCGTTTATATTAGATCCATAAAGGCTGATACCTGTACCATGCTTAACAAAAAACTTTGTATTCTCTAGCGTTACTTTATGGACAATATTTTGTTCTTGATTTTGTACGGCGTTGGCTTTGCTCTCAGCATTGCGTCTGTGTTGTTTTCTAGGGGCATGATATGGATTATCGCGGAAAACAATACCATCCGCTTCATAATTTCCCGTGACATGGACGCTTGAATCTTTAAGATTGATTGCACCCTCTGTATTGAGCAAACCAGCTGTTTCTGCTGTTGCGGTAATACCTGTGGTCTCAATTTCTCCACCATCCGATACACTCAGTGCAATAAAACCCGCATCAACGGTTCCTCCTATCATGTTGACTTTTGAATTATTTCCTTCTGCATGAATAGCAATTCCTCTATCTTGAATTTTTTCGTTCTGCAGAGTTATGGTTTGACCGTTTTTAGCTTCAATTTTAGATTTTCGATCCTCGATTTGTGCAGGTTTCTCAGGTTGTTTTATGGGTAGGATTGGCTTTGCAAGCCCTGATCTTTCAGATACTCTTTGTGTAGATGCCGATTGCACGGACGTTGGTTTTAAAGAATCTGGTGTGAGTAGTAATGTTGGCTTTTCAGTTGCAGGTCTTAAAGATGCTGATTGGGTAAATTCTGGTTCCTTAGGTGTTGTTGATAACTCTGTCGTTGGTTTTGCAGGCTCAGAGTCTGTAGAAAAGGCGGGGACACCTGAACGCCTTCTAGACTTTACTTCCACGCTTGTTGGTGGAATTATTTCTATCGTTGGAGATTGTGGAGCACTATTTTGTGTGGCCATAGGATCAGGTAGAGATTGTACACTTTCTGTTGTTTTCGTCGTTGATTTTTGTGGATTCTTTCGAACAGGCTTAGGCGTTTGTTTCGAGAAGGAAGTTGAATATGTTGTATTTGAATATGACGAGTGTGATTGATATTGATTTCTCTCATGAACAGGTTGCCGAGATGGGAGTGCTCTCGTTGATGGAAGCGCTGTTCCAGGAAGAGTAGAAGAAGAATTGGGAAAAGCATAAGATAAGCTGGTGGAAGAATAAAACAGAACTCCGGAAATAGTGTATAGTAAGAAACTTTTTTTCATGTGGATATATCCCTAATATATTTCCCCCTCTTTGTTATAAAAGATAAAACTTTGACCTCATTATGTTTCTTTTGTTATAAACAGAACCAAACATAAGGAGAGTTCTTTTGATTTCAAGATAAGAATATCAATATTTTTAAAAGCGATAGCGCATTCCACCAGAAATATTTATTCCAGATATGCCAACTTTTTTAAATTTGTGTTGATAGCTGACATCATTATGAAGCTCAATATTTTGCGATAAGTGTGCATGAATACCAAAACCACCTTCGATTAAAGATCCATTAGCAGCAAGCTGAAAATTTTTACTAAAAGTTTCGATCATGTTCAGTTTTCCGTAGAAGGAAATGGCATGACCTTTGTTTTGCGTTAAACGTCCACCAATACGAAGCAGCCATTGATGTGGATTGCCTATGTTTATTGTAGAATTATCGTCATCTGCAAAAGAGCCAGGCATGAGATGTTGATAAACAAGCTGTGCTTGCGGTTCTAGTATGACACCGTTCAAACTGGTTAAAAGCTTTTGACCAACAGTTGCAGCGGCTCCGAAAGTTTTACTATCATTTACTTTTAGAGGATATTTGATGTTATCTGCGGTAGTATTTTCTTTAAAAATTCCATAAGAGAGGAATGCACTTGCGTAAATGCCATTGTCATGCTGAATGTTTCCGTATGCAGTGAGCGACCATTTATCAAGCTTATTCTTATAAGAGCTTTCTTTGTTTCTAGGAGAAAAAGATAATTTCCCATAGGTTCCGAAAAGACCAAAATCGGTGCTGATATTTCGATTTTTTAGTGCTATTAATGCTGCACCAACTTGTAATGCAGCATAGTAAAGATCTGCATGAACATTCGCTTGAACGTTGGAAGAAAACGTGCTCTTATTTCCATAATTGGATAAGAAAATGCTTTGCTCTTTATGGTCTTTGGGTTCAAACATTGTTATTTGCATGTTGTCTAACAGGATATTTTGATTGTTGATGTCAGCAAACCCAGCAGCAAACATTGCGATAGGCGTAACTAAAGAGCTTTCTACTTGTGGTGTAAGGGTTATTCTTTTTTCTGTCTCATCAAGAGAAGCAGAAGTTGTGATTGCTGTATCATCGAAAAGTTTAGAGCTGCTCTGGATATCCGTGGTAGCGGTGTTATCAACCGTTGAGAGAGAGTTTCCATGAACTTTTGTGGATGCGTTAAGATTCTTTTTTAATGATGAAGGAGCGGTATTCGTTTTAGGATCAAGATCAGATTGTGAAATTTCATTGATTTTAGGCTGTTTAATTTCATGATTTTCTCTTGTGGGTGAATTGTCGTTATGTTGGGAAATAAAATTAGAAGGTGGTAATTTATCATGAGAGTGTTCTTGCTCTGTGTTGGAGACAACAAGAGAGGGTTTATTCTCTTCAGATGGAAGAGGGGATGTTTCTTCTTTTCTCTTCACGTTTGTTATTTTATCGTTATTCCAAATATCAAGTCCTGCTTTGCTTAGAATATCGGAAAGCTCTTCGTTTTGTTCTTGAAAAGGACTATCTACTTGGGCTGCTTTGTGTAACATATTTTCCTTATTTTGCAGTTCATCCCAATTACGATTGTCTTGCCTCATCCATTGGTCACGTTGGGCATTAAGATGTCGCTGGTTATCAGCATCAAGTATTGCGGCTGCTTGTGCAGCATCAGAAACTGCTTTCTTGTAACCACGTAATAAATCTTCTGTCTTTATTAATCGATTTTGCCGCAAGTGATCTAGATAGACATTGGCTTGCATCATGTGTTGCATGTTTAGATGGCGATTATTCTCCAGAGCTTGGGCATGCATAGCGGCCTTCAGTGATGGATCAAGAGGCTTATAACGACTACTCTCTGAAGAAATATCATCAAGACTACGGCTTACTGTTTCATCTATTTTTTGAAACATGGCGCCAGAGGCTATTTCTTCAAGATTTTTTTCTGCTTGTGTTGGTTTGTTTATTAAATCAATGGCATAGAGATATCGTTCAGGTAATTTGGTAATTTCTTCAAGGGCGTAGCGTGTTTGGGGGCTTAGATTAGAGGTGGCACTGGTAGACGTGAAATTAAAAGGAGAAAAAAACAATGCACAAGCGGCTGTGCATAATAAGAGATTTCTATGCATAGAAATATTCCTTAAATTTTTCTTTTTCTTGATGAGAATAAATACTCTTCGATACATTACAGCTTTTTATATTGTACCAAATACAAGCAGCACTGCTTCCATTTCAGTGCTGCTTACGTATTAAAATAGAGAGTTAAGATTTCTAAAAGCGATAGCGCATTCCACCAGAAAAATTAATCCCAGAGACACCAGCTTTTTGAAGTTTATGTTGGTAATTAACGTCAGCATGAATTGCTATATTTTTGGAGAGTTGCGCATTGATGCCAAGCCCACCTTCAAGGGAAGAGCCCATAGCATCGAGCTGGAAAGGCTCGACAATATCAATAGTTTTCTTCTCACCAAAAGCTTTGATAATATTCAATTTACCATAAAAAGAAAGAACATGATCTTTTTGAATGGGCAGCGTTGTTTTCGTTAAACGCCCTCCAATACGGACCAGCCACTGATGGGGGGTCTTTATATTAACTTGGAAGCCGTCGACATCTGAGAGAGTGCCAAATGCAATTTGTTGATAAATAAGTTGCGTTTGTGGTTCAAAGGCCAATCCTTCAACACCGGTTGCTAGTTTTTGTCCAACAGCCATTGATATATTTAATGTCTTCGTATTATTTAATTCTGTCGTGTTGCCGATAAGGGCTGTTGTAATATGGCCGCTAAAAATGCCGTAAGAGAAAAGTGCATTAACATAGAGACCATTGTCATGGTGGAGATTACTATATGCGGTAAAGGACCATTTATCCACTATGCTTTTATCAGAGCCCTCCATATCCTTTGGAGTAAAAGCTAGCTTTCCATGTGTGCCTAAAAGACCAAAATTTGTGGTAATGTTTTGATCTTCTAACGTTGCTAATGTAATACCTGCTTGTAAAGCAGCATAGCGAACATCCGCACCATAACCATAGTGCAATGGACTACGGCTGGAAGATAACGTAGCCTTGTTGCCATAAGTCGATAAGAATCCCCCTTTCTTTTTATGACCTTCTAAGCCAAAAACTGTTGAGTGCATATTATCTAACAGTGTATTTTGATTGTTTACATCAGCCAAACCAGAGGAGAATAGTGCGTTATGCATAACTAAATAACTTGCCATTTGAGGAACAAGAGCTTTGATTTCTGCCGCTAAATCAAGAGTAGCATTTTGAAGACGAAAGTCCCAAAATTCCTTACCTTCTTGCAAGAAGCTTTGCTGGTTATCAGATTTTCCATGGCTGGAGGTTGGCCCATAGCCTTTTAATATATATTTATAGGGCAATCCATCCATTGTTGTGTAGCCATTTGCGAGTTGGAAGGCAGTTTCATCTGTTTTTCCAGATACTTGAATGAGTGAGAGACCACGTGCATTTAAAGGAACAGAATTTTTTTCTTCTGATTCCTCATTGTCGAATGGTGCTGCACGCTTTGAAAGATTGTTGAAGTAGATCTTTGTATTGCCTGTGACATCACCATGAATGAGAACACGGTCAGTTTTTTGCTGGTCTTTCGCTAAACCATTACTCCATTCAGTATTAAAATAAATCCTTGCATCGCCTATTGCATTGTAAACTGTTATTGCATGGAGATTCCTGTTTTCTTGTGGTTTTTCTTCTGTTTTTTGTGGATGTTTCCCTATATGCAAGGTTTGATAATGACCGCGTGTTAGCTTCTGGGGAGGGGTAAATATAATAGAACTATTATCAAGGTTTAGGAGGGAAACAACGGATTGTGCTCGTTGCTTAATGTCAAGGAGCTTATAGTCAAAGAGTGCAAAATCATTCTCTGTTTCGAATAAACTAATCTTTAAGCGCCACTTACTGTTATTATTCAGCGTAAAAGATGTTGTATTCTGAGGAAGGGTCTTTACTCTTCCTTCCATTATTGAATTATCAGCGATTAATGCAAAAGTAGCAGGCTCAGCATCGCCTGGCGCGGCTTTATTTTTTAATAACATATCAGAATGAATTTCTGAGTTTTTAAGGTGCACCTCATTACTCATAGCTTTTGAATAATATGGTCCAAGAATACCTACACCGTCTCTCACAAAAAGTTTTGTATTGCTAAGAACGGCTTTATTTACAACTTCTTCACCTTCTTTTATTCTGGAACTCAGAATGTAATCAAAAATGATCCCATAGGCTCTATTGTGTTCTGTAACATTTATGATTGAATCTTCAACACGGATTAGGCCGTTTGTAAGTGACAAACCACGCTCTCTCGATTGCCCTACAATTCCTTTTGCATTAAGGTGCCCACCTTCTGTTGCCGCAAGTAAAGCGCCGTCTGAATGCATTGTTGAGTCTGTAATGGTAATAAGACCTTTGTTCGCAATCACGGCATTGTATGCTCCACGGACAAAAACATTGTTAAGGGTCTTTTCTTCTCCATTAGTCGTCCGAACCGTAGGAATTTCATGAGGTAATGTATTCGCATAAGTTGAACCGAAATGAGAAAAAATCAAAGTTCCAGCAATTGTACATAACAAAAAATTTTTCTTATAAATATATTTCTTACACATAGATATGCCTTTAGTATTGGTATGCTTTGATGCTTACTTCATTCCCCTGATGGCGCAAGTACCCAACCAGCTTTTATATCATTATGTATTTATTGTAAATAACAAAACGAAATATTATAACATGTTCTTTATTGTTTTAAAATTGGTCTTAAAAGGGCTTTTAATATTAGAGAGTATAAGCTGCAATTACGGATTGCAGAAAAGCTAATTTGATAAATATTTCATTTAAAAGTGCTGAGAATCGAAATATTTGCAAATATGTTTATTGTTTAAAACTGTTGTTGTGAAAATTCTACAAAATTTTTGTAGAATACTTTCTTGCATATAGAAGTATGTATTGTGTATTTTATATATGAGAAAAACTAAAAGATTTTGTATTTTTTTATCGATATAAAAAATATGTTATTGAAACCATTAATTTTTTATAAATCAGAAAAAATACTTTCTTGCGAATTCAATTTTCATTTAAAGTTAAAAGATTTTATTGCATTTGGTTTGAGTGCGTTTCCCTTTCAAGAAAAGTCTGTAGAAAAAATATTTATTGACGGTTTTTACTAGCAAATTGTAAAAAGGCAGAACTTTCGTTCTGCCTTTTGTTTAAAGTGAATAGAATATAAATCGTTTTTACGACTTCTTAAAACTGATAGCGTATTCCACTTGAAAAGCTTGCTCCAGATATACCAGTTTTTTGAAGTTTATGTTGATAATTAACATCAGCATGAAGGACAATATTTTGTGATAATTGGGCATTTATACCAAGTCCACTTTCAAGAGAAGCTCCCATCGAATCAAGGTGGAACGTATCACCAAGCTGTATTGTGTTATTGTTAGAAAAAGCTTTAAAAACGTTCATTTTACCATAGAAAGAGAAAATACTGTTGTTTTCAGTAGGGTGTGTTGTTTGAGTTAAACGTCCCCCAACACGCACTAACCATTGATGAGGCTTCCCTATATTCGCTTCAAAACCATCAATATCTGAGAGTGTGCCGAGCATAAGGCGTTGATAAACAAGTTGTGCTTGTGGCTCAAAGACCAATCCTTTCGCACTGGTTACAAGTTTTTGTCCAATGGCAGCTGATGCACTGAATGTATCAGCGTTTGTTAATTCTGCAGTCTTGCCTCTGAGAGTTGTGGTGATATCTCCTTTGAGAGCTCCATAGGAGAAGAGTGTATGAATATATGCACCATTCTTGTGATGTAGGCCACTATACGCAGTAAATGACCACTTATTAACTGCACTTTTGTCCGAACCTTCCATATCTTTAGGAGTAAAAGTCAATTTTCCATAGGTTCCTAAAAGACCAAAATTGGCGGTCAGATTTTGATCTTCTAAAGTTGCTAAGGTAATGCCTGCTTGTAAGGCTGCATAGTGGATATCTGCACCATAGCCATATTGTAATGGAGTTCGGCTAGAAGATAATGTCATCTTATTGCCATAAGCAGATAAGAAAATTCCTTTGTTTTTATGACCTTTTGGCGCAAAGGCTGCTTCTTGCATGGTATTTAGTAAAGTGTTTTGATTGTTTACATCGGCCCATCCCGTTGAGAATAGCGCGTTAGACATGACCAAATAGCTTGCTGCTTGGGGAACAAGAGCTTTGATCTTTCCTTCATCATCAAGAGTGGCACTTTGTAAGCGGAAATCCCAGAAATTTTGATTTTCTTTCAAACGATTTTGAATGCTATCTGCTTTCTTAAGACTCGATGCTGATTCATTTCCTGGCTCTTGCTCGATTTCCACAACTACACCCCCCAATACAAGGTGGTTTATATTGTTTTCCGGAGTATCCTTTTTTAATTCTTGAGAGACTTCTCCCAAATAGCTTTGTGTACTGTTTGCTTCTCCACGACTAGATGTTGGCCCATAAGCATTAAGCGTATATTTATATGGCAATCTATTCATTGTGGTATAGCCATGGGCAAGTTTGAAGGAATCTTCATTTGTTTTGCCAGAGACTTGAATGAGTGAAAGCCCACGCATATTCGAGGAAATAGAATCTTCAACTTTTGATATTTCACCTTTTGAAAGGTTTGTGATATGGACCGTTGTGACGCCCGATACATCACCATGAATGAGAAGGCGATCAGCTTTTTGTTGTTCTTTCGTTAAACCATCACTCCATTCGATATTAAAATAAATATTTGCATTGCCTGTAGCATTATAAACAGTTCCTATAGCGGAATCCTTATTTTCTTGCGATTTGAAAGTTTCAATTGCTCCCCCTACATGCAATGTTTGATAGTGACCGTGGGCTAGCGCATGTGGCACATTAAATAAAATAGAGCTATTATTAAGATTTAGGACTGAAACAGTAGAAAGTGCTCGTTGCTTAATGTCATGAAGTGTGTAGTTAAATACGCCAGAATCACGATCTATGTCGTATTGACTAACATTTAAATACCATTTGCTATCATTTTTTAAAGTCACAATCGTTGTATTGACTGGCAAGGTCCTTGCTCTTCCTTCGATAATTGACTTATCGGCTGTTAATAGCAAAGTAACAGGATGAGGATCTGAATCTGTTTTCTTTTTTATGTGGTTTTTCAATAACATATCAGAACGAATTTCTGAATTTTTAAGCTGAACTTCAGCAACAGATTTTGAAGACAATGGCCCTACAATAGCACTTCCATTTCTCACAAGAAGTTTTGTATTTGTGAGAACAGCTTTATTTACAACTTTTTCACCTTCTTTTATAAAAAAATCTAAAATTCCGTGGAAAATAATACCAGATTCTCTTTTAGCTTCTATGATTGAATCTTCAACATTAATAATACCATCCGCTATTGATAATCCACCTTGCAGGGCATTGGCTTCAACTTCTTTAGCATTAAGGCGTCCGCCCGTTGATACACCAAATGCAAACGAATTGGCATGTATTGTTGCTTTTGTAATTGTAGCAACTGCTTTTTCAGTTGCACGTACGCCGGAAGATCCAGTGCGGATAAAAATATTATTAAAAGCCTTTTCCTCTCCTTTATCCACATGAATTTCAGGAATTTCATGAGGTAATGTATTCGCATAAGTTGAACCGAAATGAGAAAAAATCAAAGTTCCAGCAATTGTACATAACAAAAAATTTTTCTTATAAATATATTTCTTACACATAGATATGCCTTTAGTATTGGTATGCTTTGATGCTTACTTCATTCCCCTGATGGCGCAAGTACCCAACCAGCTTTTATATCATTATGTATTTATTGTAAATAACAAAACAAATTATATTATGGTGTTCCTTTATAATTTGAAGTTTTGCTTCAGAAAAGCTTTTTTCATGATTATAAAAAGCAGAGAAAAAATAGACTTCATAAAACTTAGCTTGGTAAGCTTATACTAAAAACACTATGAAGCACGCAAAATTGTCTATGAAGGATAAGCATTATAGAGGTTCTATAGTGTTGTAATGTGAGATATTATTTTATGTACTTACTAAAATTCAGCAAATTTTTGCTGATATGGAAGAAGAAATGAAGAGCGATAGCTACAGGGTGTCTTTTTTCGATGCAGTTAAGCTATAATGTGCTATAGCTTTCATGAATGCTATAGTAGTAAAGCCATTGAGGTTTCTGATTTTTGGCTATGAGAACAGTATTCGTGCCTTTATGGGGCGTTTTGTTGTTGAGTCGGTTATCAGTTTTGGTGGGAGTGATGGAGAGATTTTGCGCCT
>NZ_JACIFE010000014.1 GCF_014197255.1 Bartonella fuyuanensis
TTGATTCAACATAGAGAGGTTTGAAATGAGAGAATCTTACGATATTCGAGACTCTCATTCAACATACAAAACAGTGAATTATCATTATAAATCAAAGTGTTATCCAAACAAAAGACACTTGTGCTGTTAATTTATGTACTTGTCTTAAAGAAATATGTTTCAAGGCTTCTAAATTCATTTCATGATAGGGCTTTGAATGTTAGAAACAGATGGCTTCTATGAATAATATAAAATTTATTCTGCATCACTATTTTTATGTTTTATAAGAAAGAAAATCAGCATCAATATAGGCTTTGATAGCTTTTAATGTTACAACAGCTTGTGGCATTTGAAGCGATTCATAGACGTTTTTATTTTTTCTTTAATATTTTTCTACACGCCAATTCCATTTATGACGCAGAAGAAAAAATTGGTTTGATGCAAATGTAGGGAAGATAATAAGAAAAAAGTAGTTGAACTTCATGATCAAATTAAAAAATATTTTTATTTGTCATTGTAAATCAATATTTTATCTGTGAATAAAATTACATAAAAGAGGGAAGAAATGGGGATAAACAAAAAGTCAGACTGTTTTTATATTGAGGAGAATAGAGAATAACATGAGTGGATATGTTTACTTGCTTCGCTGCTAAGAGGGGTACAGCTCTAAATAGGGTATTTAAAATCATTTCTTAAATACTTTTTATCCTAGTCTTGTGTTAAGCTTTATGATTATAAATTAATATGTTATTGTATTGTTTATACCCATGCATAAAAATTTATAAACTTAGAAGTGTTCTCTAGATAAAATATCGTTTTTACTTTTGGTTGTGAGAGGAGGTTAGAAATCAAGATCAGCATAGTGAGCACTGGCAACAATTCCGCGAACGCGATCTGTTAAAAGAGAACGAAAAGAAGGTCGTGATTTAATCCGCATATACCAGTCCTTAGCAGCAGGAGTTTGTTCCCAGTCAATTTCTCCTAGAAAGTCAAGTACAGAAATAGAAGCTGCGGCTGCTAGGTCTGCATAGGACAAGGAAGAACCGACTAAACTATCGCGAGAGGCACAGAGCCAATTGAGATAATTCATATGTGGTAAAATATTAGCACGAGCATTGCGTAAAATTTGTGAATTGGGAGCACCACCACCAATAGAGAGTGGCATTTCACGTTTATAGATTCGTTCTCGTACAATATGGCGCGTTGCTTCATTCTCAAATTTATTTAAAAACCAGTCATTTAGTCGGCGTACTTCCGCACGATCTAAAGGATTTTCGGGAAAGAGCTTATTTTCTTGTCGTACACTTCCATGTGTTTCGTCTAAATATTCGCAGATAACAAAGGTACCTGATAATGGAATTTCATATTCATCGAGAAAAACAGGAACCTGACCAGCAGGATTCAAAGCAAGAAATTCATGTCTTCTAGCCCATTCATATTCTTCAATTAGCTGAGTTGCTACACCATATTCTCCAAGAATAAGGCGTATAAAACGTGAGCCTGTGGATAGGGGAGAGTGAAAAAGTGTCAGCATAATTTACACGATCAAATAGAGTTGATAAGAATTTTTTCAAGTAATCAATTTTATAAAGATACTTGCTTAGAAGTACAAGATCGTTAGCAGTTGCTCGTAATTATGATTAATAAATTATTAATAATAAGGAATGCCTTCTCTTATACGATGCTTTGCAAAATGGCAGCGCGGAATTTTTCCAAACCGAGCCCTTTTTCTGAAGAGGTTACAAGAATTTCAGGGTGAGCTGCTGGACGTTTGAGGAGCTTTGTTTGTGTGATCATAATTAATTTTTCCAAGATATTTGATTTGATTTTATCACTTTTTGTCAAAACAATTTGATAAGAAACGGCTGCTTTATCGAGGAGGGTAAGAATATCTTCATCATTATTTTTAATTCCGTGCCGTGAATCAATCAAGATATACACACGTTTCAGTGTTGTGCGCCCCCATAAATAGCTAAAAATCAAATTTTTCCATGTATCAACTAAATTTTTAGGAGCAGCAGCAAAACCATAGCCAGGCATATCTACCAATGCTAGCGGAGGAAAATCTCCTAGTTGTCCACTGAATCCATCAGGTATAAAATAATTAAGCTCTTGCGTTCGTCCTGGTGTATTTGAGGTACGTGCTAAGTTTTTTTGTTGGACGAGTGCGTTGATTAAAGATGATTTTCCAACATTAGAACGTCCTGCAAATGCAACTTCTGGTGGTCCTTCAGGAGGGAGAAAGCGTATTTCTGGTACACCACGAATAAAAATCCAATTGCGAGAAAAAACTCCAGAAAGGGAAGAATCTTTTATCATTCATGCACTTCTTTTTTAGGTGATCTTCTCCACATAGCTTTCAGATTATCAAAAAGCTCAATTTTGACTCCTTGGCGTTTCATCATGATACCTTGCTGAATCATTGATAATATATTGTTCCATGCCCAATAGATGACAAGACCAACAGGGAAGGAAGCAAGCATAAAAGTAAAGATGATAGGCATCCATGTGAAGATCATCGCTTGGGTTTGATCTTGGGGAGCTGGATTCATTCGCATTTGTAAAAACATGGTTATTCCCATAATTAAGGGCCATGCACCGATCATAAGAAATGTTGGCGTTGTGTATGGCAAGAGTCCAAACAAATTAAAAAGAGAAGTTGGATCGGGTGCTGCTAAATCTTGAATCCAACCAAAGAAAGGTGCATGGCGCATTTCAATGGTGATATAGAGAACTTTATAAAGAGCAAAGAATATTGGAAATTGAACCAACATTGGCCAACAACCGGCAAGGGGGTTAATCTTTTCGGTTTTATACAGTTCGATTATTGCGTGTTGCTGTTTTATCCGGTCATCGGGATATTTTTCTTTTATTTCTAACAACCGCGGTTGTATAAGCTTCATACGCGCCATGGATTTATAAGACTTATTGGCTAGAGGGAAAAGAAGTGTTTTTAAGAGCACTGTAACCAGAAGGATGGCAATACCAAAATTTCCTGTTTGCTTATAAAGAATATCAATGAGGGAAAACATTGGTTTGGTGATGAAATCAAACCAGCCCCAATCAATTAAAAGAGCAAACTTGTGGATTTTCAGGTCATTTTGATAGTGATTGATGACTTCAACTTGTTTTGCACCAGCAAAAAGACGATTTGTTACAGTTCTTGTTTCATTTGGAGCAATCGTTAAAAGCGCCCCTCGCAAGTCAGATTGATAATGTGTTTGCAAGCGATCAGAATAAATAAAACGACTTGTGTATTTTTTATCTTGCGGAGGGATAACTGCTACAGCCCAATATTTATCGGTAATACCAATCCAACCTCTTGTTACTTCGGAGAAAGTTATGCTCTTTTGCCCATTATCAGAATTTGGATCAAGTTCTGCTAAGTTCTTATATTTTTCAGTTTTGAGCGAATTTCCTGCAATCCCTATCATTCCTTCATGAAGCAAATAGGTTGCATTCGTATCTGCTGGTGCTGCTGCACGTGCAACACGGGCAAAGGACGACAGATATATTGTTTGATCACTCTCATTGCTAATAGAATCCTTAATGGTAAACATGTAATGATTATCAACAGAAATGGTACGGCGGAAGATTTGGCCTTGTCCATTATTATAAACTAAAGTGATGGGCGTTGAAGGGGTTAGGGTTGTATTGTTTCCCTCGAGTTGCCAATGTGTATCAGATTGTGGTAAGACTTCTGTTGGCAAAAATGCACTGGTAAAATAAAATTCAGCAAGGTAGGTCTTTTTGAAGCCTTTAGGATTCAACAAATTGATTTCCGGTGAATTTTTATCGACTGTTAAATGATATTTTTTGAGGCGAAGATCATCAAATTGTGCACCAACAAGATTAATAGAGCCTTCAAGTTCATTGGTTTTGATTGCAATTCGCTCTGTTTTGGCCAATACAGCCTTTCGGATTTCAGGAGTCATTGGCTGATCGATGATAGATGATGTTTTGTGCGTCGAGATATCATTAGAAAAATCAGTAGTATCGATAGAAAGTGCTGTTTGTTGCTTTGATAATTGCTGTGTGATAGCTTGTTGTTTTTGTAATTTTGCTTGTTTGGGAGCAAGAAGAAATTGCCATGCGATAAGCACTACGAAAGATAAGCCAAGAGCGATGAAGAAATTGCGGTTATATTCCATTCGTACTACCTTAGTTGTTGTTTATGATGTTTTATTATTAGTTTATCCGCCGATTTAATTCACTAATCAAAGATGTAAAAGGTACATATAATACATCACGATATGCTACAATGACATAGTCTGTTCCTTCCTCCATGTGTTTCACACCAACTCTTACTGCTTCACGTAAGCGCCTTTTTATCCGATTACGTTTAACAGCATTACCGTTTTTACGGGTAACAGTGAATCCTACACGCGCAGGAGAAGATTTTCTTTCTGTTGTTTGTTCACGAGATTTAACTTCGAGTAAAAATAAAGGACCACGCCGTTTTTCTCCTGTACGGACAGCCAAAAAATCTGCTCTTTTGCGAATGCGACAGGGATGTTTTTTCTTCATATAAAGAACAGCTCGCAATCTCACTAGATGCCTATTTGCAGGTATTAGAGGTTTATAACAAAAGCTCCACAACGAAGAAATAGTGAGCAATATCAACGGTTGTGAAAATTTAAACGGTTAAGCAGAGAGCCGCTTACGTCCACGAGCACGTCTTGCAGCAATAACTTTACGTCCTCCAGCTGTTGCCATGCGTGCACGAAACCCATGGCGACGTTTACGGACAAGTTTAGAGGGTTGGTAAGTACGTTTCATTTGTTTAAATACCGCAGAGTGCGGCCCTCCTTATCTTAATTTTATGAGTAGTTATGCGCTAGATGAACAATTTTATCTTATCATATGGTCGTTAATCCATAAGGAAAAATATAAAAAAAGTCAATCTTAGATTGTTTTTCTCTTTTTGGAAAAAATACAAAATACTTTCATACTGTTTGTGATATTTTAAAGCGTCAAAAAATAATATTGGATGTTCAGAAAATAAATGATCGAAGCGTTAAAGAATTAAGGAAAGTGTGACTGATTGTTATATGCTCAATTAAAAATATAATTTAATAGTAAGAGGTTTTCTCAATTTTGACTTTTACAAAATTCTTGCCAGAATATTCATTAAAGTGATTGTAGAATGAGCATGGTTGATAGGAATTTATAGCAGATTTTGTGTTTGAATTTCCTTAATTCTAAGGAGAGTTTCGTATTTTTAAAGAGATAAGCTATAAGTAATTTATACTTGATAATTCTGAGTAAAGTAGAAAGTTATCAAGTGCTAAAATTGTCAGTGTTCTTATGTTTGTATTTGCTGGTATTTTTATAGAGAGGAAGAAAAGTGAATCCTATTACAAATGAGGCTGTCCTCAACGTGTTACGTAAAATCAAAGGACCAGATCTTGAAAGCGATATTGTGACATTGGGACTTCTTTCAGAAATATTGATTGCTGATGGTAAGGTTTTCTTTTCCATTACCGTTCCTGATGGATGTGTGCATGAATGGGAGTCATTACGCCGTTCTGCTGAAAAGGTGGTGTGTGCTTTGGAGGGGGTGGAATCTGTTTTTATCACTCTTACAGCAGAAAAAACAGCAAAGAGATCTACGCCTCGACACAGAGCAAATCTCTTACCTGTAAAAATGCCTATAAGAGGTGTGCGACATGTAATTGCTGTTGCTTCTGGAAAAGGGGGAGTTGGAAAATCTACGATGGCGATAAATATCGCTTTAGCTTTACAAGATTCTGGTTTCAAAACGGGGGTGATGGATGCAGATATCTATGGCCCATCCTTGCCACGTTTGACAGGACTTGTTAATCAAAAACCACAACTCATTAACGGAAAAAGGATTCAACCTCTTGAAAAATTTGGCCTTAAATTGATGTCGATGGGATTTTTGGTGGAAGAAGAAAAGCCAGTAGTATGGCGTGGTCCTATGGTTATGGCAGCTGTAACGCAATTGTTACGAGATGTTGTCTGGGAGCCTCTAGACGTTTTGGTCGTTGATATGCCGCCGGGTACAGGGGATGCACAATTAACGCTTGCGCAACAGGTACAATTAACTGGTGCGTTGGTTGTTTCTACGCCTCAGGATCTCGCTTTAGTTGATGCGCGCAAAGCGATAGAAATGTTTATGAAAGTCAATGTTCCTATTTTGGGACTCATTGAGAATATGAGTTATTTTATTGCTCCTGATACAGGAAAACGCTACGATATTTTTGGCTATGGTGGTGCACGGGCAGAAGCAGAATGTCGAGAGGTACCTTTTTTGGCAGAAATACCGCTTGATACAGCTTTACGATTTTCCTCAGATGAGGGGGTTCCTATTTTTATTTCTAAGCCTAGGGATGAGCATGCTAAATTATATCGTACAATTGTTGATCAAATAAAAAATAAACTCTTTTGAATGCATATTTATTTAAAAACGTTTGCTAAAACACAATTATGAAATACATAAAAGTAGTTGTTTTTTTATAAGGGAAAGTCTTAATGTTTGAATGGAGCAGGTTAAACAAATAAAAAATTAATCATATACTTGGTAATTGAAGGGGAACAAAATTGGAGCGTTAAAGCAAGGAGATGAAAAATATAGGCTTTGATTCTAAAAGAAGAAAATAGAAAGTGAAAATAATTTAGGAAAATTGTAAAAGCTTATCAAAATATTTTAAAAATCAATCATTTTTCATAAAATGGTATCTTATCCCAAGTGTTAAAAAGCGTTTTTCGATGTGAGTTTATTCGATATAAATCTTAATACTATAAAGTTTGTTGGGAAGGTGGAAAAATAAAGTATTTTGATGAAATGGATATTTGAGTCATAACGAGAGATGTTTTTTCATTTCTAATGAGGTGGATTTGAAAAATGTAAACTGAAAAAACAATAAACTTTTTAATAATTTTTAGTGCTTTTGTTAATAAAAGCTAGTCGGGATTTTATTGTTTTATATCATGCTGCTTTTTGGTATTCTCTAGCCCAAATATGTTTATATAGTTTTCTCAATTTAATTTTTATAAAAAGGCATTCATAAGTGTTTTGTAAGGATAAGTAGAAGTAAAGCCAAAAGATATTATGTTTATTTACAAAGTATCGGATAAAAGTTAGATATTTCTTCAATTCATTGATATTCTACTGCTCATTTGATGATTTTATAGGACTCTTTTCCCTATAAAATCTGTGTTTTTTCGGTTAGATTATAGAGATAAGTATTAAAAAGCCTGGTTATCCTGCTCTTGAAATATGTACCAGTAGACAATTTTATCAATTCAAGTTCACGAAAAGCTAAATAAAAGTACGAAGGACTCTTTACTTATTAAGTTGATAAAAAATGTTGGTCAGTTTTTTTAACAGCATTCATTTTTTGCAAAGTAGTCTCAAGAGCTGTTGTTAAAGCACTCTTTCC
Source organism: Bartonella fuyuanensis (assembly GCF_014197255.1). Classification (GTDB taxonomy): domain Bacteria; phylum Pseudomonadota; class Alphaproteobacteria; order Rhizobiales; family Rhizobiaceae; genus Bartonella; species Bartonella fuyuanensis. The sequence continues at coordinate 7,386 of NZ_JACIFE010000014.1, forward strand.
ACCTTGATGAGAAAAACAATTTGACAGAAATTCATTTGTTCCTCCTTTTGTTGAAAACTCTTTTTCAAGTAGTGCAAAATCGAGAGATCCAGAACGATCCATTGCTATAATTTTACGCATTTCATCTGTAAGATTTCCAAACATCATGGTAAGAAACTCTGCCGATTGTTGTTTTTTTAATCCCTGTGTTATAAACCATTGATGAGCTGTTTCTATAAAATTAAAATACACTCCCATAAGTGAACCAGCAGTCATAAAAAGATTAAACTGCTCTTCCTTATCCAGCACCAATGTGCCCCCCAATGCATCAAATAGAGTGCGTAAAAAGGGATGATCGGGATAAATTGGTGTCAAATTTTTGCATTCTGCAACAAAAGGTAACGGAACAGCACGATAAACTTTATGATTGATCCACTCTTCCACTTCGGCTGCTTTTGCCATAGCAAGTACGGAAATAATCAGCTGTTCGGGACGGAAACGAAGAGAGCGCAAAACGTCTTCTGCAATTTGGTTGGGCAAGCAAAGAAAAACACAATCACTAACATCTAGCAACGCTTGGTTATTTTCAGCAATAATAACTTTATCATAAGTGTGTGAAAGATGCTCTGCTATTTGTATATTGCGCGATGAAACAATAATGGAAAAAACGTCAAAAGTGCTTGTCATTAAACCATGCACCATTGATGCACTAATTTTACCTGTTCCCAAAAAACCAAGTTTCATTTTTATTCCTCAGTATTATATTGAAAAAGAAAGTTCAATCAACGCTTTATGTGTTTTAACTAACATAAACGCTAATTGAGGAAGTAACACATAAAATAGCAAGAATAATCAAGACCAAATAGATTTTTGGCTTGTCAAATAGAATGGCAAAAGCAGAAAACCAACCAACAACAGCGGCCGCTAGTGCAAATAAAAAACCTGGCTTATTCATAAGTACAATATGCATTGCCATTAAACCACCAATAATCAGAGCTCCAAAAACAATGAGCAAGCCTGTTGCAAACTTTTCATAATCATCCATATTTTTCTCCCTATAGCGCTCAAATTGTCACATACTTTTTAATGCACATGCATATAAAAACGAAATGTTTTTGACCTAACATGGTTAAAACGGTAACCTCCTCTTATTTATCAGATGTAAAAAATGCGGGTATATGCTGTGGCCAACGCCAAGGTAAAATTGCAATCAAATCAAAGCGTACAGACAAAAGGGCATAATCTTTTTGCCGTGCTAGCCAAATATTAGCTGCTGCCTCAATTCGCTTTTCATTTATTCGGGAAACTGCTTCCATTGCTTCAGTTAATGTTGAACGTGCTTTAACTTCAACAATTAAAACCAGATTTCCGCGCCGTGCAATTAAATCAATTTCACCACACTTTGTTTTAAAACGCATTTCAGCAATGTAAAATCCTTTGCAACGCAACCACCATGCTGCCAATTTTTCTGCACGAATTCCTCGAGAAAAAGATTTTTGTTTCTGTTTTTTTTGTCTGTCTTCACACATTATTTTACATTTTATGAATTTTTTAAAAAATTTAATCGCTGAAAAAGTTTCTGTTTTTTTAAACCGGTCTTTTTTGCAACTAAAGCTGCTGTTTGAGCCGCAGAATGTGTTTGAGCGAGTTCTAATAACATTTCATCAATTTCTTGATCACTCATCACTTTTAAAGAGGAAAGTGATTCTCCAACAAGCACAACAATTTCTCCACGAATATGTGTCTGTTTTCTGTAACTTTCCAACAATTTTCCCAAATTGGAAACATCTACTGTTTCAAATTTTTTTGTTAGTTCACGACAAATTGCGGCAGGTCGATCAGCCGAAAAAAAAGTAACCATATCCTGTAAAGTTTCAATGAGACGATGTGGTGATTCATAAAAAATCAAAGTTGTTGGAATTTCTTTTAATTTTTCCAATTGTTTTTGACGCTGTACCTTGCGTGCACTCAAAAAACCTACAAAGAAAAAGCTATCCGTAGGAAGCCCTGTCGTAATAAGAGCGGCTAGAAAAGCTGATGCTCCAGGAATAGGAACAATTTTATGCCCCGCTTTTCGTGCCTCTTTCACCAATCGAAATCCGGGATCAGAAATAAGTGGCGTTCCTGCATCTGAAATAAGCGCTACCGTTTTATTTTCTGCTAAAGCTGCTAAGAGCTTTGGACCTGCTTTTTGTGCATTATATTCATGATAGAGAAAAGGTTTTTTTTGAATAGCGTACCGTTCCAGCAAAATACGTGTTACCCGCGTATCTTCACACGCTAAAATATCAATTCCTGCAAGTACTTGCAAAGCACGAAGAGTAATATCTGCGAGATTTCCGATAGGTGTTGCCACAAGATAAAGCCCTGGTTCTATAATGGGTGCAGAATAAGCATGTGCACCTATAAAATATGCTTTTTCACACATGCTTTTTTCTCTTCATTAAATTTCCCTCACCACAAGATTTTTATCCATACTTATAAGCTTTATAGGCTAGTTTTGCTTGTTTTCTATCGGCATATTTTTTATTACTATAAAGATCTATCTTTTTCGAATAATCGATAGCATCACAAGAAAATAATTTCACATTCATTAACATTATCGTCTATTTTGATAAGCATTATTTTTTCCAGTGAAATGGACTCTAGATGTGATCAACATCCTAGCCGCTTTATAATTTTCTATAAAGTTTTTTCTTTGAGAACTAAAAAACAATTTTATCCATGCCTACTCTATCTCATGTTTGGATGTATTCTTTTAAAAAGCTAAACTTTTTAGACTATCCCCATAACACCCATTTTTCTAATGTTTCATCCGATATCTAAACTGTTTTTCTGAGCAAACGGAAACAGATTCTTTTTAAACATAAACAATTAACTGTATCGTTATTGATCAAATATAAATTCTTATAAAAAATATTTCATTTTGTCATTTTCTCTTTCTCTACAAACTTATTTTCGTTTCAAAGATTACTCAAATCGAAGTGGAATAGAGTGGGAATGAATTGGAGAGATATTTGGTTTATTTCAAAGATTATTTCCGATAATGCTAATACTTATAGTTTTTCGTCTGTTTATTCTTATGATCTTTGTACACATTCTTTGCATTATATCTGGAAAGGTTAGAGACAAGGGAATGGATAGGTCATCCTTGATTCGAGGATAAGAGGGTGCGGTGATTTTCAGATTTTTTGTGCCTAATTAGTAGAAACATTGAAAGTAATTAAATAAGCATGCTCTCTATCATGCAATGTTTTCTTTTTCTACATTCATTCTTGGTCTGCTTTAGTGAAAATTGTTTGTTAAAGAGTAGGAGATAAAACAAACTTGAGGTACATTTCTAGGAGTTTTACTCTTGGCTAGATGAAACGGTTGCTATTGCGTAGAAAGGGGTCAAAAGTATTTTGGGTCATGGACGGGAGAAGGCAAAGCAGAACAGGATTCTCTTTGTACAGACTTTTGAGCGCAGTGGCTGTGTTTATAGAAAAATGATTAAGGTATCTTCGCTATTGTTTTGTCATTTAGATAAAAAATTTTGATAAAAATATATTATATTTTTCCGTTGAAAAAAATTATGTGGTGGAAGAATATTTTAGATGAGAATAGAGTCCAGTTTCCCTTGTGAAAAAGCGTATGCAGGAAGGTGATTGATAGATTTTTGATCTAAGATAAATATTTTTATTTATTGAATTTTGTATACTTCAATTTTAGGCGAGTGAACAATAATTAGATATTGGAGGATTACATATTGGGATAAAAAGGGCCCTCATTGCCTTGTGGACAGGTCCAGGTGATATTTTGGTTGGGATCTTTAATATCGCACGTTTTACAATGTATGCAATTTGAAGCGTTGATAATATAAGTCAGATGATTATCATGATTAAGCCATTCGTAGACAGCGGCTGGGCAATAGCGTGTAGAAGGTCCTCCATAGATTGCATATTCAGAGTCTTTTTGTTTTTTTAATGAGGCTACTTTTAAATGGCAAGGTTGATTTTCTTCATGGTTTGTATTGGAAAGGGTAACACTTGAAAGGCGATCAAAAGTTACAACGCCATCTGGTTTTGGGTAAACAATGGGTTGAAATTTTTCTGCTGGTTCAAGACATGCATAATCTTCCTTTCCGTGGGAGAGTGTTTTAAATAAGGAGAATCCAAACAGCTGTTGCCACCACATATCAAAACCGGCAAGTTTAATTCCATATTTTGTTCCATATTTTGCCCAGAGCGGTTTGGCATTTCGTACTTTGTAAAGATCTTTACCAATGAGCCCTTTTCGCCATTGTTCTTCTATTTCTTTGACCTCATCGTGAGCACGTCCTTGTGCAAGAGCGGTAGCGATTTTATCGGCAGCTAATATACCAGATAAGATAGCATTGTGTGATCCTTTGATACGAGGAACATTGACAAAGCCAGCAGAGCAGCCAATAAGCGCTCCACCAGGAAAGGTGAGTTTTGGCACAGATTGCCAACCTCCTTCGCTGATAATACGTGCACCATAGGAAAGACGTTTTGCACCCTTGAAAATTTCATAGAGTTTTGGATGTGTTTTAAACCGTTGGAATTCTTCAAAAGGAGAAAGATAAGGATTTTTGTAATCTAAGTGCACTACAAAACCGACAGAAATGACATTGTTTTCTTGATGATAAAGAAAGCCACCACCACCGGTATTATTGTCTAAGGGCCAACCGATGAAATGTTGCACTAAACCGCGTTGGTGTTTGTGAGAATCAATTTTCCAGAGTTCTTTGAGACCAAGACCAAATTTTTGTGGTTCACGATTTTTGCTAAGGTTGAAATCTTGTATTAGTTGTTTTGCAATTGAGCCGCGTGCTCCTTCCGCAATCAGAGTATATTTTGCTAATAAAGCCATACCAGGTATGTAATTTTTTCCAGGAGTTCCATCTTTGTTAAGCCCCATATCACCGGTGAGAACACCAATGATAGCTCCATTATTGTTTTGAATGGTCTCTGTTACGGCAAAGCCAGGATAGATTTCAATACCCAATGCTTCAGCTTTTTTGCTTAGCCAACGGCAGACACTCCCAAGTGAAACGATATAACACCCATCATTTGATAAGATTTTTGGCTGCAAGATACCGGGTAAGATTGTCGCTTTTTGGGGCTTTAGAAAAAAAAACTGATCACGGGTAACAGGGGTTGTGAAGGGATGGTCGTTGTCATTTCTCCATTCTGGTAAGAGTGTATCGATACCAATAGGGTCAATAACTGCACCAGAAAGAATATGTGCACCAACTTCAGTACCTTTTTCAACGACTGTGACGGAAAGTTCAGGGTTAATTTGTTTCAAACGAATTGCAGCAGAAAGCCCTGCTGGTCCTGCTCCGACAATGACGATGTCAAACTCCATACTTTCATATTGGCCATTCAGAGGTACTTTCATGGCTTATAAAGCTTTCTCCAATTCTGGAATGATTTGGTGGAGATCACCTACAAGGGTGTAATCGGCAATTTGCATGATAGGGGCTTCTTCATCTTTATTAATAGCAACAATAATTTGTGCATCCATTATACCGGCTAAATGCTGGATCGCTCCCGAAATGCCAACGGCGATATAGAGTTGAGGTGCAACAACTTTGCCTGTTTGTCCAATTTGCCAATCATTAGGCGCATAGCCTGCGTCAACTGCTGCGCGACTAGCACCTAAAGCAGCATTTAATTTATTTGCAAGGGGAAGAAGAAGTGCCATAAATTGCTCTTGAGAACCAAGACCACGCCCACCTGATATAATAACACGTGCTGAGGTAAGATCAGGACAATTACTTTTATTGGTTTCTGCTTTTACGAAAGAAGAAAGATTTGGATTGGGAGCTGGTGGTATTGTTTTAATGGGGACTGAGTTATGTTGAAAGGGTGTTGGGGTGAAAGAAGCCGTGCGAACTGTTATAATTTTTTTTTGTTCATTGGTGCGTACAGTTTCAAGTGCATTGCCTGCATAAATTGGTCGTTTGAAAGTATTGGTTGAAAGAACGGCGGTAATATCTGAAATTTGCATAAGATCAAGAAGAGCTGCTACGCGCGGCATTACATTTTTTCCAGTGCTGTTGGATGCAGCTATGATTACATCATAATCATTTGCTAACTTAATAATTGTGTCTGCGATAGGTTCGGCGAGTTGATGTGCTAAATAGTCTGCTTCGGCAATAAGAATTTGCCGCACACCATTCAGTTTAGCACTTTTTTCCGCTATCGTTTGAATTTTTTCTCCGCAAACCAAAATATCGATATCATCATTGAGTGCGCGCGCAACGGTGAGTGTTCTTGCGGTTTCTTCTGTATTATGATCGGCCAATAAAAGAATTGCCATAAGTTTTTGCCTTTTTATATGAGTGTTTCTTTTACACTAGTGGTGAGAATATTAAATACAATTTCTTTGTTTTAGTGCACTGACCAGTTCTACTACATTTGCCACTTTAATACCGGGCTGACGCGGTTTTGGCTCTTCAATACTTAAAATTGTTAAGCGTGCTTTCGTATCAATGCTAAGATCAGCAAGAGCTTTTTGTTCAATAGTTTTCTTTTTGGCTTTCATGATATTGGGTAGAGTGGTATAGCGCGGTTCATTTAGCCGTAGATCGGCAGTCATAACTATGGGTAGGGGAAGACAAAGGGTTTGGGTACCATTATCAACTTCACGGGTAACTGTCGCATGCCCATTTTCTATATTAAGATGGGAGGCAAAAGTTGCTTGGCCCCAACCGAGAAGAGCAGCGAGCATTTGTCCTGTTTGGTTGTTATCATCGTCAATTGCTTGTTTTCCTAAAAAGACCATATCGGGTTTTTCTTCATCAACAATGGCTTTGAGAACCTTAGCAATTGCTAAGGGTTCAAGTGTTTGATCTGTTGTGACAAGGAGTGCACGATCAGCCCCCATTGCAAGTCCTGTTCGTAGAGTTTCTTGGGTTGCTTCTGGGCCAATTGAAACAAGAACAATTTCTGAAATTTTACCGGATTCTTTTTGGCGAATTGCTTCCTCTATGGCTATCTCATCAAAAGGATTCATAGACATTTTTACATGAGACAGATCAACGCCTGTACCATCAGGTTTAACGCGGATCTTGATATTATAATCAACAACACGTTTAACAGCGACAATTATCTTCATGATGATCCTCTTTTATTTGTATGATTATAAGTTTACAGCAATAATCATAAGAAACCAAATTGTTGAGAATGAAGTCCCATTGATAACTTGTATTCTCTTTACATATAAGCTTTTTTTACGTTTATTGCATTTTCTTGGTGTTATTTTCAATCTTCATATCTTTTGTATTTTTACAATTGCCTTATTTGCTTGAATAAAAAGTAAAAAAATCAATATGTCTTATGAGAATATTCTTTTTTAGTTTCATATATTTTGTTTATGATGGTGCAATAGGTACTTTATGCAATGAAAAATAAAAAATAGGGGAATGATTTTGCTCTTCAAATTTTGTGCACAGAAAAATTTTGTGCACAGAAAAATTAAAGATCTTTCTTAAATATTCGGGATAATAGAGTAAGAAAAATATTTCTGGAAAGAAAATTTTGCGATTTTTTAAAACTATATTTACTAAAATAGATCATACTTCCTAATCATTTGCGCGATTCTTTATTAGAAGATTAATGAGGGGTAGACATTTGTGAATACGAAAGGTCATACGATCGACCGGGCAACCAATCAAATTAGGAATGATAAATTCTCTTCTGTTGAGCAGAAAGAGAGAGTGGATACGTCTGTGGAAGCAACAATGGCGGATATTGCTCAAAAATTACGCACTGTTTATGCACAAATGCAAATGAAGATCCCCCCCCGTCCTTTGATACGGCAAAGTTTGGTAGAAGAGCATTTTAAATCTTACTTAGATGATATTAGTCGAGCCATTTTAGCTGAATATTATATACGTCGTCAAAGGGAAAAAAAGCTTTTCCAGTCTTTAGAGCAGATTAAAACAATTGTTCAAAGTTTGCATAGTGAAAAAAAAAATTCAGAAGAGGTCGTAGTAACACGACGTATGTCGCGTTCAAAATTTCCTGATTCTGTTGTACAAAAACTTGCCCATATGGAATGTGAGGAAAATCAAGAACGCTTATCACTTCAAAAGGTACAAGATTTTTCGAGATCAAACGGTATAATTCCACTCCAAACGAATGTTGAAAATGTGTTGCAGAAAAAAAATAAAAGCTCTTTGCCAAGTGATGTTATGAATCCTCCTTGTAAAAAAAAGACTGAGGAAGTAGGGGAGTATGCTGTGATAGAAGAAAAGGAAATGGATGTGCAATCATCTAATCATAGCATTGAGAATAATTTTTCTTCTTTAAAGGTGCGGTCTCGCGAGAGTAGCTCGTTTTTAGCTTATTGGGTAAAAAAAGTGTTCTTTGTTTTTTAATCATTGCATTTATAGTAGCGATAACATTATGTCTTTGATAGCTTTTTAAAGGAGATTGCTTTTTTTAGTTTTTATGATGTTGATGTGAAATGTAATGTGCATTCATGATTGTAGAAAGCTATAGAGCAGCTAGAATTATCCTTTTATACGCAACAGAGATTATTGGAAAAGAGGATAATTGGAGAAAGACTCTCTAATTGTTAAAAAGCTTTAAATTATCTTGAAAGTGCTATAAGTGAGTATTTATTTACCAATTGCTGAAATGTCACTCAATATGCTGATCTTGATTGGTATGGGAGTTGTTGCTGGTTTTTTTTCAGGACTTTTTGGAATTGGTGGTGGTTTTCTTATCACGCCTTTATTGATCTTTTATAATATTCCTCCTGCTATTGCTGTAGGAACAGGTGCTAACCAAATGATTGCATCCTCTGTCACAGGGGCGATTACACATTTTAGAAGGCGTACGCTCGATATCAAACTTGGTATCCTTTTGGCAATTGGAGGAGGGATTGGTTCTTTAATCGGAATTCAGATTTTTTCTGTTTTGAAAAAATTAGGTCAATTAGATTTAATGGTTTCGCTTCTTTATGTTATTCTTCTTGGAAGTGTAGGAAGCTTGATGATTATTGAAAGTTGGTCTGATATGATGCGCAAACGTAAGGCAGAAAAAGCCAATATTCGGCTTGCTGGTCGACATAATTGGATTCATCGATTACCGTTAAAAATGCGTTTTCGGACATCTATGATATATGTCAGCATTATTCCAGTTTTAGGGATTGGTTTTATTGTAGGGTTGTTGTCTTCTGTTATGGGAATTGGTGGGGGATTCTTTATGATACCGGCATTGATCTACCTGCTGCGTGTTCCAACCAGTGTGGTGATTGGGACATCCCTTTTTCAGATTACATTTGTATCTTCTTTCACGACAGTTTTGCAAAGTATGACTAATCAGTCCGTTGATATTGTCTTGGCTTTTTTGTTAATGCTTGGAGGAAGTATTGGCGCGCAATATGGAACACGGGCTGGACGGAAGTTAAAGGCTGAACAGTTGCGGATGGCACTTGCATTTTTGGTGTGGATTGTGTGTTTGCGTCTTGCTTTTCAATTATTTATACGCCCCGATAATCTTTTTTCTCTGGATATTCTTATGAGATAAAAATGGGTAGATTATTTCCTTTATATATCATTACAGGTTGCTTTTGTTTTGTTTCCTTTTCCACATGGTCACATGTTGGGACGACAGCTACCTTCATTGATCAAGTTGATCATGAAACTATCCAAATTATTGTAACAACGAATATGATTACTGTGGATGCAAATTTTGCTGGTCGTGATCTTTATATTGCTGGTGTTTTGGAAAATATTGACCCGTTATATTCTCGACAGAACCGTTATGATGTTATTGTAAGCTTGGAGGGACAAGACCGGACAATGGTGATGCGGGAAAAAAAACGTAACGCTGGTGTATGGGTTAATACAGATTCCCTTGTTTTTAAAAAGGTTCCTTTTTTTTACTCTATGATCACAACACGTGAAATTGACGATATTACGAGCATTGAAGATTATAAACGCTTGGGGTTAGGGTTACTCTATTTACCATTGCAGACTGATGAACAAGATCAGAAAAAAATACAAATCTTTCGCGATGAACTTATAAAACTGCAAAAAGCTAAAAATCTTTATTATGAGGAAGTCGGTGGTGTTCGTTTTGGTTCTGATACACTTTTCACAGCACATTTTCGTTTGCCGGCAAATATTCCTGTTGGACATTATAAGGTCCATGCTTATCTTTTTCGTGATAGCCAGTTTATTGATAGCGCTACAACGACTCTTGAAATTGTTAAAGCACATATCGCTTATACAATTTTTTATGCAGCACATAAGTATCGTTTCTTATATGGTATTGTTGCGGTGATTATTGCTGTGACGACAGGGTTTTTATGTCGTTTGATGTTTCGAAAAGATTAGCGCAGGGGAAATGTTAAGACTTTTATTTTTTATGGAAAATGCGTAAGATAAAAAAATAGGCACAACAATAAGAGCTCCTATCATGGTTATGTGAAAGAGTTTGTGAATGTTATAAATCCTGTTTTCCATAGAGATTGAAGAAAAATTATTATTTTATGGATAATTTTTCAAGGAGTCCATCCAAAAAAATTCATTACAATGCCAATGAAGAATGAAAGGATGAGCAATTTTAAGCTAACACGACTTAATGTTCCTCCAAGAAACGCATGAAAGGAAACTGTCAATTTTCTCTTGCGGTTTATTTTAATATACTTTCAAATATCTCGTTTTTTCATTGTATCATCATAGTACAGTTATATCTTTATCATAAAGAAGGAACGTTTTTTTATTTTTTCTTACTTTTTTGAGTTTACCACCTCAGTATTTATGTAATATCAGTACAATTTTTTTGAAATACATTCGTATTTTATTGTATTTTTTGCACTATTTTATGGAATTTCTTTTCTTAAATGAAGTGATATCCTGTCGTTTCTAAGAATTTATAGAGAATTTTTTATAATGTTTCGATATTTCACATTAGGGTGAGGGATTTCGTACGTTGAAGTCTTTGTAACGACCTTATTATTATCGTATATAAAAATAATATTTCAAGAAAGTTTATTAAAAAAACTACTTATTCTGATAGTGGTGTTTTTGTATAGGTATTATATTTGGGTATTTCAACCTTAGTGCATTGAAAAGATATTTTTGCTGAAAAAATGCAAGCAATGAATTGGATGTTTTAAAGGAGCAAAGGCATTTAAAATACAATGTTAAAACAAGTTTTATTATGTACGAGAGCTTGAGAGGATATATCAGAGATTTGTGGTGCCCATATTTCTTTTGTTTTGAAAATACAATAAAATTAGAGATCGTTATTTGACGGGGAATTATGGAGAAAATTAAATTCCTTTTGCAGAAAGGGGGAGATGGTTGATGTTGGAAAATGGACGATTTTTTTGTTTTATTGAAATATCAAATTGTTATTAGAGCTTTTTTGTTATGAAGTTGATTAAAATAACCGATGGTAATGCTTTGTGGCATAAGAAATACTAGAAGAGACAAGCTTTCTCAATGAGAGAGAAGAAGTCTTTGTTTTATAGTTTCAACGGTAGAGGTTATGATAGCATGAATAGGTTCTGTAATGAGTGACCGTTCGTTTATATTAAAATGTTTTCCATTGCATGTTTTTGTTTGGTTCGGCTTCTAAATATGGATAGGGGGGATGATTGGTAAGTGCTGTTGTTTGAAAGTTTTAACACTTTATTTTTAGGCACTTGTGGTTTTTATAATCTTATTATTCTGCACGTTTTTATTGCGTGGAGGAATTTATACAAGAAACGTTAAAAGAGACAGTCTATGCATTTGAAGAAAAAGATATGGAGAAGGAAGAAGTTTTTTGTTTCTGCTCTTGTGGCATTGGAACTGGTTGTACAACAAGTTTTAGCAAAAACTTTAGCGAATAGCCTTGTGAGGTGGTGGCTCTCGATTCAACAAGCACATTTGATTCAGCACAAATCAAGGCTGTTATGGTAAGGAAGTTTTTGTCAATGTTTGTGATAATTTAGTTGAAGCAGCTAAAGATAATGCAGCTAAACTTATTGCCTCTTTAGCAAAAAGCTGGAATGTTTTAAGTGATACCCAGAGAACGGTGAATGCTTTTTATTGGCGTGATGGTTTAAAGTTCAATGATGGTTGTCCAGTTAACGCTCTCACTTCATGATTTTGAGATGAGTTGTTAAATTGAAGGTGATCATTGCGGTTACATTTAATGAATATGGTTTCACAGAAAAAATGTTGATGAAGCTTTTCAGCTATTGGATGAGAAAATGGTAGTAATGAAATGTGATAAATCTTATCCAGAATAACTTATCCTTAGCCATTTTGCCAATCGACGTACTTTTGCTTTGCTGGATTGTGAGACAATTATAAAACACGAACAAGATGGTGATCTGGGAAAACAGTATTTAGCACGTTATTCTGTCTATATTGGTCCAGTTAAGCGATTGGCATCCTGGAAGCTCTTTGTATTGCATGCAAATCCCAAAATTATTAGGTCCGGTTGCCGCAATGGAAGAAGATTTTAATTCTCCATGTTTTGGAGTTTGGAACACAACATTTACTATTGCAAAAATACAACATTGATATGGCACATAATTTGATGCCAGAGGATTTGGCAGATCTCCAAGAGACAACAGATATTAAAGTTGCAAGGGTGTTGGAGATATCCTGATTGCAGGGGGATTTAATGTGACAAATCCAATTTTGCTAATGAAAAGTGTATTTGGTGATGTGTTATCTTAGTTGACTATGAAAAACTTAGTAAGACGCTTTTCAAAGATGCTTGTGTTTCACGTGCAAGTTTTATTCCTCTTGGTAGTTTTTAAGCTTTGAATGAAAAAGAAGGACAACTCTTTAAGCTTGATTTTCAAAAAGCAAAACAGCGTTTAACGGAAGTTGGTTACCTAGAAGATTTTGAGACCTGTTTTTTGGGGTGCTTTTCCTTATCCTTTTGCTTTGCCTGTTGCTTAGTTTCTCCAAGATAAGGTAGATGTACGTTTTAAAATTGAATGTTTTGTAAGCATGAAGTTGTTTTCAAAACTATCTGGACATGCTTTTGATACAATTTAGGGGGATGGATAATGATTTTGCAAATTCCTATACAATGGCTTTATGCTTTATTTACAATCCTGATAATTGGTTTGAGGCTAAAAGGACAATCTATGCTAGTTGATGCCATGGGGATTGGGATGAAACTATGAATCAAAAAGTTCAGGAGGTGTTGTTTCAAAAAGATTCACAAAACGGGCGCAAATGTATGCTGATTCGCAATATGAACTTATGCAGAAAGGTCTCTATGCCCTTATTCCTCAGACGTATCACACTCTAGCGATGACAACTTGATGTAAAAATGGATTTGGAATACTACGTCACGTGTTTTTTATAGTGCAATTGAAAAATAATTTTTACTTGTAAAATACAAAAAGAGCGCAATCATGATAACCGCGATGCTTGCATAGGATTTAAAAAATTTGCAATACGTCAAAGTTCATGGATAACAAGTGGATAGTATGGACAATGCAGGGATATGGTGTAGAGAGAATGTACTTTACAAGATATTCTGTTTTTAAGAGATCTTTTATCTCATTAAAGATATGTTTACGTAGATGTTAAAACTAGATATTTCAACTTGCGTGGATTGAAAAATGGTAAATTTATTTGGTGAAAAAATAAGTGTAACGAATGTCGCGGAATTTACTGTTTCCGAAATAGCAGGGGCTTTAAAGCGGGTTGTTGAGGAAAAATTTGGTTATGTACGGGTGCGTGGGGAGATATCAGGTTACCGTGGTGCTCATGCTTCGGGACATGCTTATTTTTCTTTAAAAGATGATAAAGCGCGGTTGGAAGCTGTCATTTGGTGTGGAGTGATGGAAAAGCTTAAATTTCCTCCTGAGGAAGGGATGGAAGTGGTAGCTGTTGGTAAACTGACGACTTATCTAGGGGCATCAAAATATCAAATTGTCATTGAGGCTCTTGAACCAACAGGGGTTGGTGCTTTGATGACACTTCTTGAAAACCGTAAGAAAAAGTTTGTAGAAGAAGGTTTATTTGATGAAGAAAGGAAAAAACCTTTGCCTTATATGCCCCAGATTATAGGCGTTGTAACATCACCAACGGGTGCTGTTATTCGTGATATTATTCATCGGATATCTGATCGTTTTCCATTGCATGTTTTGGTTTGGCCTGTTCGTGTTCAGGGGGAAACAAGTGGGAGAGAAGTAGCTGCTGCTATTGAAGGTTTTAATGCTCTTGCTCCAGGAGGCTTTATTCCAAAACCTGATCTTATTATTGTTGCACGGGGAGGGGGAAGTTTAGAAGATTTGTGGGGGTTTAATGATGAAGCTGTTGTTCGTGCTGTTTATGCCTCTGCTCTTCCCGTTATTTCTGCTGTTGGGCATGAAACGGACTGGACTTTGATTGATTATGTCGCTGATTGGCGAGCTCCAACTCCGACAGGAGCTGCAGAAAAAGCTGTTCCCGTCAAGCTTGATCTTGAAGTGTGTGTTGCGTCGCTAGGAGCACGTTTGCGCAAGAGATTGGCGCGGTCTTTTGATTTTCATCAACAAAAGTTGTGTGCAGTCAGACGTGGTCTTCCTACTGTTGATCAACTTTTCGCTCTACCCCGCCGTGCTTTTGATGAAATTTCAAGTCGATTGCAGCGTGCTCTTTGTGTGAGTTATGATAAAAAACGTTTTTCTTTTCACACTATTCGTCTACGTCTTTCGCTACGTTTGTTAAATAGTGAAAAAGCACGACGTAGTACAAAGGAATATACAGCGCGTCTTCATCGTGCTTTTATCTGTAGTATGGAAAAACAACGTGCCCAAATGGAGGTTGCATATAGGCTTTTAAAAAGTACTTCTTATCAAAATATTTTAGAGCGTGGTTTTGTTTTGGCTTTAGGGCAAAATAATAAGCCTATTAAACGCTTGGCCCAGTTTCCTAGAACAGAGAAAATAAATTTGCGTTTTTTTGATGGTGATATCAGTGTTGCAGCACAAGAATCTGTTTCTGCTAAAAGTTCAAGACACAAACAGATAAAGTTGTCTGGCAATCAAACAAAGTCGGCTGGCGATGACCAGGGAACTCTCTTTTAATACGATTAACCTCATGCTTGCAGAAGGTCTTCTTAAGGGAGTGGATGGAAAGGTTCGTTGCGCATGGGCTGGAACTGATCCACTTTATTGTGCTTATCATGATAACGAATGGGGAAAACCTGTTTTTGAAGATATCTGTTTGTTTGAAAAAGTTTGTCTTGAAGGTTTTCAAGCAGGGCTTTCTTGGTTTACAATTTTAAAAAAACGGTCTGCTTTTCGCATTGCATTTGATTACTTTGACTTTGAAAAGATTGCTCATTATGATGAGCTAAAAGTGCAAGCGTTGATGCAGAATAAAGACATTGTTCGCCATCAAGGAAAAATTCGATCAGTGCTTAATAATTCACTTAGGGCGCAGGAAATTGTAACAGAGTGGGGGAGCTTGGCCCATTATTTTTGGTTTTTTCAGCCACCACAATCAGAGCGTTATGAAAAGATAGATTTTCAAACTCTATCGGTCCATCCTATAACTCCTGCATCTCTTCGTCTTTCTCAAGATTTGAAGAAACGCGGCTGGACATTTATTGGTCCTACGATTTGTTATGCTTTTATGCAGTCTGTAGGGATCGTTAATGATCATCTTGAAGGGTGTTTTTGTCGATAAATTGGCAAAGTTTTTTATGAGGTTAATCTTAATAGGATAATTAGTATATGTCCAGATACAGATTAGATAACTCCACTGTATCGGATAGTTTAAGACTATAATTTGATATGATTAAAATATTTTGCGTTTCTTTTTTAAATAGGGATTATAGGGTCGCTTTTAGATGGAAGAGTGTTCAATATATAAGATAGATTATGCAATTACATACTTTAGAAAATTCCCGATGAAAAACGATGTCCTGTTAAGAAAATTGTTCGCACTTTTGCTCGTTTAAAAGATAGAATTGTGTAACATGGTTTAGGAGTAATGTTGCGCTTTAATTTTGAAAGTTTTTGATAGAACATGTTTTAATATGTAGGTGAAGAAGGTGATGTTGGTTTATTTGTATGATTGTTGATTGCTCAATATGTTCTTAGACAATATAGAACAAAATACAGCTATGAAAAATTGAAATTAAATAACCCAGACGGCTTGTGTTAGATTTTATTATCTGATAGCTTCTTTTTGAAACTTAATTTTCAAAAGATTAAGCAATTTTTGCGGGGCAGAGGTTTAGAAAAAATATTTCCTATGTTTTTTGCTGTTTTAGTTCTGTTTTGATCATGAAGTAAAGATGTGACACATCTTAAAATTGGGTCTTTTAAGGGGATGAGGATTTTTGAAATTTGCATATTTTATTTTAAATACCGCTTAAGAAATAGAAGAGTGAGTTCATAAATCGTGTTCAATGATTTTTTAAAAATTTTATCATTTAGGGGGGCTACAAGGTTTATCATTTTGATGATTAATTAAGGGCTGATATGGCTTATTATCATGTGTAAAGAGATATTATGAAAAGAATGTGAGATTGATTAGAAAAATATAGATTGCATGTTCTCTATGGTTTAATTGACCCTTAAACTAAAGGATTTGTAAAGTGGGTGACTCTGGGTAAGCGATAAACGCATTTGTTCAATTTGTACAATTGTAAATTTGCCATGTTATTCCAGCATTATTAATTGATAAAAATAAAAGGAAAAGTCTATGACCTTGAAAAGGAAGATATTAAAAAGGAGCAGCTTTCTTGTTTCTGCGCTTATGATGCTTGGGTGGTTATATAGCCCATATCAACAAAAACACCAGCTAATACACTTGTAATGGCTTGGAATATATATTAATACAATTAATATATTTCAATGATGTTTATATTAAGTGAAATTGTTCGCAATACTTAATATTTGTGATAACTTGATTAAGTATTGCTACAGATGGTCCTGTTAAAATGGTTCCCGCTTTAGTAACACATTGGGATGTTTCAGATGATGGTCACAGTACTGTGGTTGCCTTTCATTTTCGTGATAGCTTGAAGTTTCATAATGGTAGACCAGTTAATGCCAATGATTTTGTTGGGGATATGATGCGGATCGTCAAATTACAGATGGCCAAGGCGGAAATTTTTAATGAATATAGAATTTTAGAGCAAAATGTTGATGATGCTTTCTACCCCTGATGAGAAAACAGTGGTAATAAAATTTGATAAGCCTTATCCAGCGGAAGAGCTCATTCTTAACCATCTTGTTGTGATTTCTGAAACGGTTTTGCTTGATCGTGGGATAATTATGAAGCACAAAAAAGGTGAAGATCTGGAAAATCAGTATTTGAGAACACATGCTGTTTGTGTTGGTTCTTATCAGTTAAAAAGGCACCCTCGAGAAGCAATTTTGTTGCGCGCTAGTTCCAACTATTGGGGACAAGCCTCTAAACTGAAGCAGATTTTAATTCATCATGTTGTGGATCCAGGAGCACAACGCTTGTTGTTGCAAAAGCATGATGTTGATGTTGCTCGTAATTTTTCCTCAGAAAAAATAGGTTTTGTCATATTGAATCCCCAGTGCATCATGGATGGCTCTAACACTGCTTCAGTTTTAACATCTGTTGTTTTTTGCAGGTCTGCAAAATCTCTAGGTGTAAAAGTGCGCTTGGCAATGCGCTATCTTATAGATTATGAAGATCTTGGCAAAAAGATTTTCAAAGAAATTAATATTTCGCAGGCGAGTTTTATGCCTTTTGGCAATTTAGGGGTTTTGGATGAAAAGGAAGGGCAACCCTTTAAACTTGATATTCGAAAAGCCAAGAATCTTTTAGCAGAAGCTGGTTATCCAAACGGATTTGAGAAAAAAATTCTCGTATCAAATGCTCCTTATACTTTGTTCCCTGCTCAATCACTCCAAGATAGTACTGCACAAGCGGAGATACATCTTAGAATTGAACATGTGGCAGGTATACAATTTCTTTCAAAAATCAATGCTCGGATTTTTGATACGGATTTTGTTGGCTGGAGTAATAATTCTGTGGATCCTCATACAATGGCTTCACATTTCGTTTATAATCCAAATAATCGATTTGAGGTTAGAAATACAACCTACTCTAGTTAGAAGCATAGGTATTCTGATGTTAAGATGAATCAAAAAGTTGGAGATGCATTGTTTCAAAAAGATTCACAAAAATGGGCGCAAATGTATACTGATTTACAACGAGAACTTATGCAAAAAAACTTATGCGTTTATCTATCAACAATATAACGTTCTAGCAATGACATCCGATGTTAAAAGGTGGGATTGGAATAGTACATCACGTATTTTTTATAATGGAATTGAAAAATAAGAGTGTTTTTTAGTTTTGATAAATACGAAAAGAGCTCGCTCATATATTATATGAAGAAAATATTTTCCCACATAAAAGCTCTTCAGTTTTTAAAAGATGAAATTGTGAGGAATGTTTGTAGAGTATATGATTAAGGTTGTTTATAGGAAGAAATGAATATGGAAAGTTATATTAGGGAGGATCTTTATTTATGGTTATAGATTCTCTGTGTTCCGAATATAAGATTGATCTATAGAGGGATTATTTTATAAATGTTTAGTTTGATTAGTTGAATTTGATGTTTGATACCATGCTGTTAAAGAGATGAAAGAGTAAAATCACAATCCTTTGTGTGCAAAGGTGCAAGAACACAAGAGGAAGAGATAAAGTGGGGAAAAAAGAATGTTAAAAAGAATTTGTATTTTATTAAGCATTATAGGTTTTTTAAATGGAGCTGTGACATCAGCATTTAGTGCTTCATCTAAGGATATATTGGTGATGGCATGGAATATTGATTCAATTAGTAGTTTTGATCCAGCGCAAACTGTTGAGGTTGTAACGAGTGAGTTATTGATGAATATTTGTAGCGCATTAGTGCAATATGATGAACATGATCCTACAAAAATTCGCCCTGCTATGGCACAATCTTGGGATGTTTTAGATAATGGCAAAAGAATAGTTTTTCATCTTCGTGATGATTTAAAGTTTAATGATGGAAGAATAGCAACGGCGCAAGATTTGGTATGGTCGATGCAACGGATTATTAAATTGGGATTGAGCTATGCTCAATTTTTAAAGGACTATGGGTTTACCAAAAACAATGTTGAAACAAATATTCAGGCTCTTGATGATAAGACTTTACAATTAAAATTAGATAAACCCTATCCTATTCAGATCATATTGACTGGTATTGGGCAATCTTATACTTCTGCGTTGCTTGATCGGAAGACAATTGAAGCACAGAGTATTAATGGTGATATGGGGAATAAATATTTAGCAACACATTCAGCTTGTGTTGGACCTTATAAATTGGTGAACTGGTCTCCAGGGGATAAAGTTGTATTAGAAGCTACACAGCATTATTGGGGTGATGTGCCTAAAATTAAGCGGATTGTTATTCAGCACGTAGCGGATTCATCAAGTCAAAGACTTCTTTTGGAAAAAGGTGATGTGGATATAGCGCGTGATCTTTCTGCAGAGGATATTTTAGATCTTGAAAAAAAAGGAGATTCGGTCAAAATTAGCCGTGTTTTGCGCCCACAGATTATTTATCTATCGTTAAACAATAAAAATACAATTTTTGCGAACGAAAAGGTCCGATTGGCACTTCGTTATTTAGTTGATTATGAAGGTCTTGGAAAAACTGTTTTGAAGGGAATTGCTATACCTCGGGCTACTTATATGTCTTTGGGTGTTCCGGGTGCTTTAGATGAAAAAGAAGGTTTGCCTTTTAAACTGGATTTGAAAAAAGCAAAACAGCTGATTACTGAGGCTGGTTATCCTAACGGTTTTAAAGCTAATCTTTTAGTTGGAAGCCTTAGTTATATGTCTTTTGTTGCCCAGTCTATTCAAGCCAATGCACGTAAAATCGGTGTTGAGCTTGCAATTGAAAAAATGGCACAAAATCAATTGTTGAATCGTGTACGGGGCGGAAATTATGATACTGCTATTATGGGGTGGGGGAGTGCTGATCCTGATGGACATGCTGCTTCATTAAATCACGTGTTTAATCCTGATCCAACATTTACAAAAAAGCATAATATGTATTTGGCTTGGCGTGCTGGATATTATGATGAAAATGTTAACAAAATGGTGATGGATGCTTTGTTTGAGCAAGATCCCAATAAGCGTATTGTGCAATATCGTACTTTACAGCATTATGTTTTAGAGCATGGTCCTATGGTTTATTTATTTCAGACATATTATACCGTTGGCATGAGAGATGATATCAAAAAATGGGTTTGGAATAGTTACAGGCTTTATTACAATGAATTAGAAAAGTAAATAAAGCATGTGATAGAAAAGGATTGTAGAATATACTTAAATAAGCGGATTGTTTCATTATATGGAAAAAGGTATTCGCTTTATATTTTGTTGCTACAAAGGGAATTTTATAATGATTTTGCCACTTTCAGAGATTGAAAGAGCTGTATCAGAAAAGCAGAAAAAAATATTTTTATGGGTTTTTGTGTTCCAGGGATTAAAATTCCTTATTTCAGTTGTTATCACATTGCTTGGATTGGTGACGATTACTTTTTTTCTTGGTCATCTTCTTCCTCTAGATCCGGTTTTGTCTATTCTTGGTGATAATATCAGTCAGGAGGCTTACGATGCAATGTATTATAAACTGGGACTTGATAAGCCGTTGATTGTTCAATATTGGAAGTATCTTCATAATGTATTATTGTTTGATTTTGGAGATGCTTTAACTTCTGGGCGTCCTGTTTTAGTCGATATTATGCGCGTATTTCCTGCAACATTAGAACTTGCAACTGTTGCTATTGTGATTGGCACAAGTCTTGGAATTCCATTTGGTGTTTTTGCAGCAATGTATCGCGATTCATTTATTGATTATGTTGTTCGTGTTTTTACACTTTTGAGTTATTCCACTCCGATATTTTGGCTTGGTTTAATGGCATTGTTAATATTTTACGCCAAGCTTGGCTGGATTGGTGGTCCAGGGCGTATTGATTTTCTTTATGAAGATACTTTTGAACTCAAAACAGGATTTTTTCTTTGGGATACAGCAAGCCAAGGACAATGGGAGGCTTTTGGTAATGTTTTTAGTCACATTATTATGCCTGCTTTGATCTTAGCTTTCGGTGCTATGGCTTATATTAGCCGTATGACTCGTGGATTTATGATTGAGCAGCTCAATCAGGAATATATCATTACTGCACGTGTAAAGGGATTATCGTGGGCGCGAACGGTTTGGGGACACGCTTTTAGAAATGCTGTTGTTCAGGTTATTACCGTTGTTACGCTTTCTTACGCTTTTTTATTAGAAGGTGCTGTTTTGACAGAGACCGTTTTTGCTTGGCCTGGTTTCGGACATTACTTGACAAATGCTCTTTTAGCCGGAGATATGAATGCAGTTGTAGGATGTACTTTACTTGTAGGATTTATCTTTGTCGCCATCAATTTATTTTCTGATTTGCTTTATCGCATTTTTGATCCAAGGACGCGCTGAATATGACAGTAAGCAATCATCACAAATCGCAATCATCATCTGCTTTGGGAAATTGGTTAAATGATCCTGTTCCACGGTCCATAATTCAAGCGAGCATACAAAGAATTCATTATACACTGGTTAAGTTTTTTCATAACTTTTCGGCTGTGTTCGGTCTGCTTATTATTTGTATTATGGTCATATGTGCATTTTTTGCTCCTTGGATTGCTACGCATGATTTTCTTAGCAATGATCTGGGGAATCGGTTGCAGCCACCTTCTATGGCGCATTATTTGGGGACGGATGAATTAGGACGTGACATTTTTAGCCGCCTTGTTTTTGGTTCCCGTCTTACTCTTTATGTTGTTTTTCTTACAGCAATTATTGTCGGTCCAATAGGGCTTATCGTTGGAACTGTATCTGGTTATATGGGTGGATGGGTTGATATTGTGCTTATGCGCATTGTCGATATTTTTCTTGCTTTTCCAGGTTTGATTTTAGCTCTGGCATTTTCAGCTGCATTGGGGCCTGGGATCGAAAATGCTTCTATTGCAATTTCAATTGTAGCATGGCCGCCGATCGCTCGTTTAGCACGTGCTGAGACTTTGATGATACGTTCTTCTGATTATGTTTCTGTAGTTCGCTTGCAGGGGACTTCTGCTTGGCGGATTATTATGTTTCATATTGCACCCATGTGTATTCCTTCAGTAATTATACGATTAACTTTGAATATGTCTGGGATTATTTTAACGGCTGCTGGTCTTGGATTTTTGGGGTTGGGAGCTCAACTTCCGAGTCCTGAATGGGGGGCGATGCTTTCTTCAGGGCGGGAATTTATGATGACAAATTGGTGGTTGGCTGCAATACCAGGCTGTGCAATATTATTTGTAAGCCTTGCTTTCAACCTTTTAGGTGATGGTCTTCGTGATGTATTGGATCCACGTAATGGGTAATAAATTATTAGAAGTGGAAGATTTACGTATTTCTTTTCCTACAATATACGGAATTTCAGAAGTTGTGCGCGGCGTTAGCTTTTCTGTCGGAAAAGAAAAAATTGGAATTGTTGGTGAATCCGGATCTGGAAAATCTATGACTGGGCGCGCAGTTTTAAGGTTGAGTCCAAAATCAGCAATTGTTAAAGCTAAGAAAATGTGCTTTGGAGATGTCAATTTACTGACTGCAAATGAATTTCAGATGCGGAAAATCCGAGGTAGGCGTATTTCAATGATTTTACAGGATCCTAAATATTCACTTAATCCATTAATCCGGATTGGGGAGCAGATTATGGAGGCTTACCGTATTCATTACTGCGTTTCAAAAATTGAAGCGTGGGAGCGGACTATCTCTATGTTGGAATCTGTTCACATTCGTGATCCTGAACATGTGATGTATTTATTTCCTCATGAAATATCAGGGGGAATGGGGCAGCGTGTGATGATTGCAATGATGCTCATTCCAACGCCTGATTTAATTATTGCCGATGAGCCAACATCTGCACTTGATATTACAGTAAAGAGAAAAGTTTTATCTGTATTAGATGAACTTGTGACAAAATCTGGAATGGGACTTATTTTTATTAGCCATGATTTGAATATGGTTGCTGATTTTTGTGATCGTATTTTAGTGATGTATGCAGGACGCGTAGTAGAAGAGTTGCTTGCTTCTGATTTGTCTCGCGCTTGCCATCCTTATACGAAGGCTTTGCTTGCTAGTTTGCCACGGCTTGATAAGCCTGTTGATTTTTTGGTTGTTCCTGAGCGTGATCCTGATTGGTTGTATAATCCTACGATTATTAATGGTATTGAGGAGTTTCCTCATGACAAGTTGTGAGAATATTATTGATGTTGCTAATTTATCTGTAACTTTTGGTCATGGGCATAAGGCAGTAACAGTTATTAAAAATGTTCATTTTCATATAAAACGTGGTGAAGCTTATGGTTTGATTGGTGAATCCGGATGCGGAAAATCAACTATTTTGAATACATTGGTAGGGCTGATTCCAGATTATAGTGGAGAATTCCTTTTTGCTGGACAAGAAGTCGAAAAAAAAAGAGGTAAAGATTTTTTACGTTATATCCAAATGGTTTTTCAAGACCCTTATGCTTCGCTTCATCCAAGAAAAATGGTCCATACGGTTCTTTTTGAGTCTCTTAAAATCCGTGGTATGGATAATCAAAAGGAGCGGATAGAGGATGCTTTAGATTCCGTTGGTTTAGATTCTTCATTTCTTTATCGTTATCCTCATGAGTTATCTGGAGGGCAGCGTCAGCGTGTCGCTCTTGCACGTGCTTTAATTATTGAACCAGAGGTTTTGTTACTTGATGAGCCGACATCTGCATTGGATGTGTCGGTACAGGCTGAAATTTTAAACTTGTTGAAATCGTTGCGAGAAAGAAAAAAGCTTACTTATTTGATGGTGTCCCATGATCTTGCCGTTGTTGCACATATTTGTGAGCGTGTTGGGATTATGCATAAAGGGATTATTCTTGAAGAGCTTAGCAACGATGAATTACGTAATCTACATGCACAACATGATTATACAAAGGAGTTTTTTAAAGCAAGCGTTGAGTCTATCGCTTATAGAGAAGGAAAAGTATGATAAATTTTACCAGAAAAGGAAGCCGTTTTTTTGGAGTTCCTTTTATTGTAACATAGATTTTTTCATTTTTTATTTTTATATTATAAAATTATTTCGGGATAGTATTTTTATCATATTATGTGTTCTTCCTTATAATTTGTATAAATATAATTTATGAGATAAATTGCTCTTATATTATTATAATTTATTTAATTATATTTGTAGAATATTTTCTGTGATATTTTTCTAATGAATATTACAAAATATAAATAAGTATTTGAGTATTTCATAAGTTAAATTACGAATTTTCTGATTTTTTATGGCATAAGTTTTATTTTACTGTCTTTTGCTTTTTTGATCCTTTCTGGTCTTATTTCTCTAACAATGTCTATTTCTATTTCTTTAAAAAGGGGAGAGTAGGGATTTTACAATCGTAAATAATAATTATTAAAATCTTTTAGTTGTTTTCAGTCATAAAAAGACAGAGCTTTTTAGAAAAAGAAATATAGATTTATGAATTGAAAAACCAGTACACTATGCTGCTTTTTTTATTCAATTTAATAGAATGAATAGGCTTGCTTTAAAGCCTTTTTAAAAACTGATAGGCGTCTGTCTCCTGAAAATTGCTCCAGAGATACCATTTTTTTGAATCTTTTGTTGCTAACTCATAACACTATAAAGGGAGAAATTGTAAGACAGTTGCGCATTAATGCCAATGCTACCTTCAAGGGAAGTATCTATGAGATCAAGGTTAAAGTTTTTGCCAATCTGGATGGTACTATTAACACCAAAAGGTTTGATTAAATTTATTTTTCCAAGACTTTAGTTCTTCGGAAATTCCATCTCCTAACAACCTGTTGGCATAGATTTTCGATTTATTAAGCTTGACTGTACCGATTGACAAATTTTGAATATCTGCGCTGTTATTTTCAGCGATAGCTTCAATAAGAACTCAGTGCTATTTTCAACGTGAATTTCTAGTTTGGTTAAATTGATTTCATTATTTTCTCATATTTGTAGTTCATTTCATTCATCTATATTCGTTTTCAGTAAAGCTGCTACTTGTATGCTTATATTTTCTGCTGTTGTAAAAGTATTTGCTAGATTAATTTGTCCGAGAATTGTTGCCAATAGTACAATTTTTTTCTTCTATTTTATTTTCTATCGCACTCTGTATGTTTTCATTATCACCATTAATCGTGCTATTCTTTTCTTCAACTAGATACTAGTTTAGCGTAAAAATATAAAAAAATCAACAAATTATATAAGATTCTTTTATAAGAATCCACACTTTATATATGTTTTTCATTTGATCATAATCAGATTAATAACTGGTTTTGGTGTTGCAATGCTACGGGTCGATTTTCTCTGAAAACAATGCAACACATAAAGAGATTTTTTATATTGTACCGTTTAAATAATGTGGTAAGTTTTTTGAATATCATGTTCAACAATTTCCAGAACATTGGCAGATTAAAACCCCTTGAGAGCCTTAACATTTTTCTCTTTTATCTCTTATCTGGAGTAAGATAAAAAATATAGCCAATCCTTTGTTGAATTAAGATCAGAAAAATTTTTTATATCTTTGAGTGAAGAGCCAAGCCATAGGATGCATTTTATTTTACTCATAATCATTAATATATCTATATGGATATATTTCAAATGGTTATTTTAATTTTGTAATTTTTTAATAACTATTATTAATAAAATTGACTTGATAAAAATGGTGACAAAAAACCATAATTATTTATTTGTTTTATGAAAAGCTGCTTTGAAAAAACCAACGCTTGCAAACGTAAAAAGACCGTTTTTAAAAAAGCATTTGTTTAACAGGCATTTGTTTTGATTTTAAATGTAAATCATTTGAAATTGACTTACTTCAATTTCTAATTTGATACCTTAATACATTTTCAAAAGTTGAATCATTATACCTTTCGTATTACAAACACTATTGAAGCATATTAATTATAGACTCTATGTAAGAGCTGTGTTTTGCTAATATAGCTTTTTCTTTCTTAATAGATTCGTTTCAATTTCAAATGGTTACCTAAAAAATGAGGCCGTTAGGTTTGAAGTGGTGAAAAGCATTTATAGGCTTTGTAATCCAAATGAGTGAGTAAAAATCATATGCGTCATTTAGAAGAATATAAGGTCGTAAAGGTAAAGAACCAATCGCAAGCCTTATTGCCATTTTAAATTCAGTTTTACGATTTTCAAAAGCATCTAAAGCAATGTCTTTTCAGTAATGAGATTACTTATTGCCTCATGCTTTTGTTGTATTGCATTCTTTATTAATGGGGGTACAACCTTCGCGTAAAACAGAACGCCATTATGTTGTAGTTTCACGAGTTTTTTAAGAGACCTTCCTTAAGGCATCCAAGACACCCAAGCCCATTTCACGACGGTGTTCATGAATGATATATCGTAAAATCCATTGAGAATCTCCATCTTCACACTTATGGAGAAGCGAGTTGGAACCATCATTATACTTGCTAGCCTTCAATGTTGCGACAGCCCTTGTATTAAGATGGGTTTATAAGAGCTATTTTTACTCCTTTCTTGTATAAATTTGGTCCTATACATTCATCTTGCTTGTGACGTGCAAGCAAGTAGTTTTGATTGATTCAACATAAACAGACTTGGAATGAGAGAATCCTGTGATAGTCGGGATTTTCGTTCAACGCACTAAACAATAAATTATTATTATAAATTAAAACGTTATAAAGACATCTCTCAATATGTTTAAGCCCATTTCACAATGCTACCCGTATATAGTGGAATATAGAAATCTTCATGAATGATATCGAAAATTATTATGTATTATCATTTTACATTATAAAGATATAAGTTAGCACCATCATTTTTTTCTAGTTTAATGTTGCTGCAGCTGTTTCTGCGAGTTGGTTTACAAGAAAGATATTCACATGCAATTTTGCTTGTTATGTGCAAGGGGTGATGATTTCATCATAAACAGATTTGAAATCAGAAAATGCTTTTTATAAATAGGTTCAATGCAATAAAAGTTGTTGCAACATTGGGAGTGAGCAAATAGAATGATGGGGTCGACTTGTAGCTTTACGAAGTAAAGAGGGATAAATCTTAAATTATTACAGGGGCCTTTTGAAAACAGTTTAACCTTTTTAATAAATGTATGAGTGAATAACACAATGTCATTCTTTTTTGCGTGAGAAGTGTGACTATTAACGAATGTAAAAAGTAAAAGTACCCCCTCTATATTATTCTAAAAATATTACTGTATATGCTTTCTAAAGGTTGCATTAAAAAAATATTTATTACTTTACAATTTTTTTGCTATCCATATTATTTTGATTTGTGTTAAAAATTATATATTATATTTTAATTTTTAGATTATAATATTTTGTTGTGCAATAGAAGAATAGAATATTAGCATATATGTTTTCTTTAGAAATCTTCTTTTGTGTAATATATCGTTTTTGTGGGGTGCAGTTGGAGTTTATTTAGGGATCCGTTTATGTTTTGGGAATGTTTAGGAGCCACAGTTTTTTCTATACAATATGTAAGCTTTAAAGGTTATTCAATTCCTCTGTTTTTATAAGCGGTGTTTTTTATCTTTATAGTATGCGATGCATTGAAAATAATGTTTCTTATTTATTTAATCAAAATGATCTTACATCCAGTTTAAATGGAAAAAGAAGGAAGTGTTTTATGCGTGTTTATTATGATCGCGATGCGGATATTAATCTCATTAAAGGGAAAAAAGTGGCTATTGTTGGTTATGGCTCTCAAGGGCGTGCGCATGCTTTAAATTTGAAAGATTCTGGTGTCCAGAATGTGCAAATAGCTTTGCATTCAGGATCGGCAACAGTTAAAAAGGCTAAGGCTGATGGTTTTGAAGTGGTGAGTGTTGCTGAAGCAGCAAGATGGGCGGATCTCATCATGATGGCAACACCAGATGAATTGCAAGCTGAGATTTATAAAGAGCATATTCATGACCATCTACGTGATGGAGCAGCGATTGCTTTTGCTCATGGTTTGAGCATTCATTTTGGGTTGATTGAACCTAAACAAAACGTTGATATTGTGATGATTGCTCCTAAAGGTCCAGGTCATACAGTTCGTAATGAATACCAACGTGGTTGTGGTGTTCCTTGCTTAATAGCGGTGGCACAAGATGCTTCAGGGCATGCTCATAATGTAGCATTATCTTATGCATGTGGTCTTGGTGGCGGACGTGCTGGGGTGATTGAAACAACTTTTAAAGAAGAGTGTGAAACTGATCTCTTCGGTGAACAAGCGGTTCTCTGTGGTGGTCTTGTTGAACTGATTCGAGCAGGTTATGAAACACTAACGGAAGCAGGTTATGCACCAGAAATGGCTTATTTTGAGTGTTTACATGAGGTTAAACTAATTGTTGATCTCATATATGAGGGGGGTATTGCGAATATGAATTATTCGATCTCTAATACAGCTGAGTGGGGCGAATATATGTCTGGTCCACGTGTGATTACGGATAAAACCAGAGCAGAAATGAAACATATATTGAAAGATATTCAAACGGGTAAATTTACATCGAATTGGATTCAAGAATATAAAGGCGGTGCTGCTCATTTTAAAAGTATGCGGCGTTTAAATGATAATCATCCTATTGAAGAAGTTGGCAAAAAACTTCGTTCTATGATGCCTTGGATAAAGTCGAATGCTTTGATTGATAAAGAGCGTAATTAAAGCATTTATAGAAATATTTTGTAAACAGCTTTTAGAATTTTATAGATAAATATCAAAAAAGGGTATCTTTAATTTATCCTTTTTATATATTTTCTTGAATATGAACTTTATTTTTCAAGTTTTTGCGTAATTTTTTAAAAAAAAGTAAAGTATGCAATTCATAAAAATATAATAAACCACACTGGAATGTATTTTGAAGCCATAACAGTATCAGATTCTAATGACAATAAATAATGGATGGAAAGAAAATGAGAAGTATCCAACACATAGAAACGCTCTCTAGCCTTTTGTAGGGGAATACAGCATTCTGGAGAGGATAATCATAACGGTGGACAAATAGCTGATTAAAATGATAGTCAAAATATAAACAAAGTTGCAGCAATTGTTGTAGAAATTGTGAAAGCAGCTATGAGGGTTGGGGATAACGATGCAATTGCATAACCGAATAAGATGAATAAACATGAAATGAATAATGCGTTTTCTGGAATGTAGTTACAAGAAAGTTTTCTTAAAAAATTAGGAACCTCTTTTTGCATTTCTAGCCCATAGATTGTGCGGTTGATTGAAAAAAAATCCACTATTTGCTGAAAATGTGGTAGCTGTGAGGATAACAAATTTCATTAAACTAGAAGCAGTTAGAATATCAATAAGTGCATAGATTGTTACAAATGGGATTTTTCTTGAACTGATTTAATCCCAAAGCGTTCCAGATATAATCACAAGAAGAGAAAAAATATGAATCCGATAAGGATTGGTATTAAATTAACCGCTTTTGATAAGGCTTTTTGAAGCTCTTTTACTTCAATAGTAATTGTCTCTGGCCAGTTCAATATCAACAAAAGAAAACATGACAATTTGAAAAACAACAAAAAATCTGTAATTCTTCGAAAAACATTTCCACCATTCTATCCTTGACCAAGGGAAGCAATTGTATTATTTAGAAAGACAAAATCGGTGAGGCTTATATAAAATTCCACAACAATCAAGATTAAAATTGCTATGGTTTTGATAAAACCGAACAGAAACTCAGGCTCGCCAAATAATTTTACAGTAAAAAGGTTAAGTATTAAAAAGGATGTAAACCTCATATGAAATACTATCAAGACCATCATGGTTATGAGTTTTGACGGTTGCCCCTTTTAGATAAAAAAACGATAAAAATTAAAAACGTTATATTTCAATGTGTTAATATTTTACAGATCTTTAAAAAACAACCCATATTGATAATATAACCTCTGAATTCAATCAATAATATACGTTTTGAGGGGGGGTGATGATTTTTACACCTTCAAAACCTATAAGAAAAATTCGTCATAAAACTCATCAAAATACTCATTATGATATTTTAATGTACATAGTTCATTTGTCTTGATGAATACGTGAAACGAACAGCAAATTTCACTACTTTGCTGATCTTATTCCATGGCATGGGCTATGGATAAGTACCTTTTAAAAGCCTTTGAAAAAAATATATCGGCTTTTTTCGCAGTTTTCTGCATTCTTTTCTTAATTCATCCAAAATGGATTTAATAAGCTTCGCTTTGATTCTTTTGAAGAGAATTAAATACCTCATACCAAAACGGAGCCAGGTTGTAATATGTTTTATCCTCTTTATTCTGATAACAAACGCATCTCTTTACGCTCTCTCTTACAATCTTATCGTGAACAAGCACTATCAGAGCAAGAAAAGCAAGCCGCTTTTGAAAAGTTTGTCATTGCTTATTTGACGCAAGACTCGCTTCAAAAGCAAGAATACGAAAAGGTTCTAATTTATAGAGAGGTCGCGGACAAAAAAGGGTGGAAAGGAAGCGATGCAGACACTGATATTGATTTGGTAGCTAAAATTCGTGATCAAAAGGATTACGTTGCTATTCGTTGTCAATTTTATGAGGCCAATCATCAGATTACCCAAGACGATATTGAAAGCTTTATCGCCATTTCTGGTAAAAAGAGATTTAAATACCGTCTTCTCATTGATAGCACAGAAACAGACTTAAGCGAAAATGCCCATACCATGATTGAAGGGCAAGCCGTTCCGGTTTATCGGATTAATCTGTTTGACATGGACAATAGTCAAATCGATTGGGGTATCTTTGATAAGACAGGCAACATTGTCCTTTACGAGCAAACGAAGAAAAATCTTTTAGATCATCAGAAAGAAGCGCTCAAAGCGGTTTGTGAGGGTTTAAAAGAGGCCGACCGTGGCAAGCTGATTATGGCCTGTGGGACAGGAAAAACTTTCACCAGTTTGAAAATAGCAGAGACCATAGCCGGTCAAGGCAAGCATGTTTTGTTTTTAGTCCCCTCGCTAGCTCTGATGTCACAAAGCATTTGTGAATGGACAGCCGATGCACAAGGGCCTTTGCTTTGCAGTGTGTTGCGATAAGCAAATCGGCAAGCGTCGTAAAAACCAAGAAGATGATGGTGAAATATCGGCATCTGATTTAGCTCTCCCTGCTACCACAGATGCCTCTAGGCTTGTCGAGAAAGTAGGAAACTCTTCTCCCCATGCGATGAATGTTATTTTTGCGACCTATCCGTCGAGATAAGTGATAAAAAAGAGAAAAGTAATCAGATGATATTTGATGATGGAGATAGCTATGTAACGACATGTGAGTGTGCACAGATTTTTAGTGTATCCACAACAACGATTCGCAATAGGGTGCTTCAAGGAGTGTTTCCGGAGCCATATAAGCTAGAGAGAGCAGTGAGATAGAGAAAGAAGGAGATCTTAGCCTTCGCTCCAAAGAAAAATAAGGAGCAAATAAGAACAAATTAGATAAAATTATACAAACTATAGAAGGTGGTCTAAAAGGCAGTCTGAAAATGGTTATTTAAAGGAAGAAAATCTATATATTTCAATATACTGAATACATAAAATGGTGCCCCCAGAGAGACTTGAACTCCCGACCCCCTGATTACAAATCAGGTGCTCTACCAACTGAGCTATAAGGGCACAATCACGTAGCTACCACAAACTCACAAAAAGGA
The DNA here is from genome assembly GCF_014197255.1 of Bartonella fuyuanensis. GTDB lineage: Bacteria > Pseudomonadota > Alphaproteobacteria > Rhizobiales > Rhizobiaceae > Bartonella > Bartonella fuyuanensis. Next base: position 39,090 of record NZ_JACIFE010000014.1, read on the forward strand.
AAACAGAAAATTATCAATTTCTGTGCATATTAAAGAAATATAATAAATAACCATTTTACTTCCCCTTCTAGCACTTTTTACAGCAATGTTGCAATCATTTTTTATATTGATCTCATCAAAAATTCGCCATTTCGCTGTTGAATTACGAATCTAAAGATCTTGATTGATGAGCAAGGTATTTTTCTAACCAGTGAATACTATAATTTCCATCAGCAACATCTTGATTATTAATAAGATCGCGAAAGAGAGGTAGTGTAGTTTTTATCCCATCAACGACAAATTCATCTAAAGCACGCCGCAAACGCATCATACATTCTAAACGGGTGCGTCCATGAACAATCAGCTTCCCAATCATGCTATCATAATAAGGAGGAATACGATAACCTGAATAAGCGCCTGAATCAACGCGAATTCCTAAACCTCCAGGTGTATGAAAATGTGTAATGGTTCCAGGGGATGGAGTAAAGTTAATAGGATCTTCTGCATTAATACGGCATTCAATGGAGTGACCAGAGAAACAGATATCATCTTGTGTTACTGACAGCTTGCAACCTGATGCAATCTGAATTTGTTCATGGACTAAATCTATACCTGTAATTGCTTCAGTTACAGGATGCTCGACTTGTAAACGTGTATTCATTTCAATGAAGTAAAATTCACCATTTTCATAAAGGAATTCAATAGTACCTGCCCCTCGATAGCCAAGTTGGGCACAGGCGTTTGCAACAATAAGACCAATTTTTTTTCGCTCAGTTTCATTAAGTGCAGGTGATGTAGCTTCTTCCCATACTTTTTGATGCCGCCGTTGAAGAGAACAATCGCGTTCTCCTAAATGAATAGCATTTCCAGCACCGTCACCTATGATTTGAATTTCGATATGACGAGGTTTTTCTAAATATTTCTCTATATAAACAGCGTCATTACCAAAAGCTGCTTTTGCTTCTGAACGCGTTGTTTTGAGAGCTATAGAAAATTCTTGTTCAGAATGAACGACTTTCATACCACGCCCACCACCGCCGGCAGAAGCTTTGATAATAACTGGATAACCAATTTCATGAGCTATGCGTAAAGCATCTTTTTCTTCAGTAATAGCCCCATCTGAACCAGGAACTACAGGAATACCAAGATTTTTGGCGGTTTTTTTTGCTTCAATTTTATCGCCCATGGTTCGAATATGAGTAGCCGTTGGACCGATGAATGTAATATTATGGGCTTCTAGAACATCTGCAAATTTTGCATTTTCAGAAAGAAAGCCATATCCTGGATGAACAGCATCAGCTCCTGTAATTTCACAAGCAGCAATAATTTGTTGAATACTCAGATAAGAATCGCGAGCGAGAGGAGGGCCAATACAAACACTTTCGTCAGCGAGGCGAACATGCATTGCATCTGCATCAGCAGTAGAGTGAACAGCTACGGTTTTTATGGCAAGTTCTTTACACGCACGTAAAACGCGAAGAGCAATTTCTCCCCGATTAGCAATGAGGATTTTTCGAATCATAGCTGCTCCTCGCTTTATTCAACAACAATAAGTGGTTCACCAAACTCAACAGGTTGACCATCTTTGACAAAAACAATGGTTACCGTGCCCGAGCGCGGTGATGAAATTTGATTCATTGTTTTCATGGCTTCAATGATAAGTAATGTCTCTCCTTCAGAAACGTTTTGTCCTACTTCTACAAAAGGTTGTGCTCCTGGTGAAGGTGCCAGATAAGCTGTCCCCACCATTGGAGAGGTGATAGTATTTTTTGATTGATCTTCTTGAGCAGATTGTATTGGAGTTTCAGTTGTTGGAATTGGAGAAGATGTTACAGAAAAAGTAGGAGTAGAAACAGGAGCATAGATTGTTTGCTCGGAAGAAGTTGGGGTATTTTGGCGTGAGACACAAATACGAAGCTTCCCTTGTTCAACTTCGATGTTCGTTAAATTTGTATCATTCAAAATTTCGGCAAGATCACGAACAATTTTCGTATTAATTGCAGTATGCTTTGCCGAATCCATTTTTTTTATTGCCATTTTATTTCTAACTCCTTGATCAATGAAGATCGTCATTATTTTATGACCGAATATCTCTAGATTCGGATGATATCTTTTGAGCCTTTAAAGGCATTTCTTTCCTTTAAGTTATTATTCTTTGCAATTTTAAACTCATATTTTCTTCTGTAAAATCACATTTATAAGCTTGTTATCAAAAAAGCGAAAGCATAAAATTATCTCACTTACAGTATTCTTTCTAAAATTGATTAGGTTTGAAATAGATATTTACGGTGTGTCATCGATTGCTTGTTTTAGAATATCTTGATTAGCTGCGCCGATGAATATTTTATTACCAATGATATAAGAAGGGGTCCCTGTAATATGAAGTGTAGAGGCAATTTGAATATTCTCTTTAAAAGCATTTTGCAGATTAGGATCTTTTATTGCATGGCGTAATTTTTTTTCATCGATTCCTAATGAAACAGCTATTTTTATAGCTTTAGCTTCATTTGCACGTCCCTGAGACATTAAAAGTGTTTTGTGAAACTGAGGATATTTTTCTGGAAATTGTTTTCGAAATGCGTAGGCAACAGTATGAGCCGCCGTAGAATCAAATCCCAAGATCGGTAAATCCTTAATAATAACTCGTAGATCTGGGTATTCTTTTATCAAGCCTTCTATATAGGAATAAGAATTTTTACAAAACTCACAATTATAGTCAAAAAAATCAACAAGTACCTTTTTACCATTTGGATTGCCTAAAACAGCATCATAAGGAGAGTGAAAAATTTCTTTTTCTAATAAATGAATGGCTGAAGCTTGTTTTTGGTTTTCGTATTCAGTTTGTTTTTCCAACTTGTTTTGAAGGATAAGTTGCATTTCAATCATAATTTCTGGGTGAGTAAGAAGATATTCCCTGATAATTTGTTGAATATAATGAGAATCAGTATGTGATATTATTTTTTCTTTAAGTTTAGATAAAAAGCTAGAATCTTCTAAAAGTTGTGTTTTAAGTTTTTCTAAACTTAAATGATTAACTGATTTCTGCGGGGATATTGCGTTTGAAAAAGAAGGTGAAAAGATTAAAAGACTCAACATAACTGGGACTAAAATTTTTGAAATAAGTATTATTTTCGAGTTTTGAGGTTGATAATTCATCTGTATACCTTCATATTTTCTATTGTGTTATTGAGTGAACTATATGAAAAGCGTTATCTATGTGCAACAAAGCATTTAGCTATAGGGTGTATGAATCGATTTTTTTCTAAAAGATTTCATATAATTCATCTTTGCAAGGATTATGTTTTCGAAAAAGTAAAAAAATCTTCTCTATTATTTATCAAATGTTACTAAGGCATCGAAAAGCTTTTTATGCGTATTTATTTTGGAAAAAAACACATATGATCATATAATGAAAAGCACTTATATTATTTTTTATTCTTGCTTTATTGAGTACTGTAAACACAATTAAATAATGAAAAGTAGCTATCATTCATAACAGTTTATAAATTTTATGATAGGTTTTTATCCCAGCACAAATTACATTGTTTTAAAATTTAATTGTTTAGAATTATCGATAATATACGTTTAAGATCACGTCTTGTTTTAAAGATTGTATTGTTAATAGCATAAAGAACAAAATTATTAGTTCCCCAAAATTGGGGAGCTAAAGTCTATATCTATTCTAGCGATATTTTATTACCTATTAGAAAGTAATCGTTTGCAACTGTAAAAAACGGGTTTTGTTAAAGCTATCAAGCGTTTTGATTTGTTTGATAGGTTTGATTTTAGACAATGTGTTATTTGAATTCACTCAGCTCGAATTTGAGTTTAATATTTTGAAACGTTTTAAAAGAAGCGTCATGATCAAGGGCTTTGTTTTATATGAATCTCTTTAAAGATAAAGACGTTATGTTTGATACGCTTGATAGCAACGAAAAGCGTTTTAGAGGCTCTCTCATTCAAAAGAGTGATTAAAGATCATACGCATCGTTTACATTCCTTTTGATAAGTTTTCATATCTTGAATAGAGCACTTGCGATAGATACGTTTTGTATATATGCGTTTCATTACTCCAT
>NZ_JACIFE010000015.1 GCF_014197255.1 Bartonella fuyuanensis
AAGCGTGTTGAATTGAAAAAACTCAATGGTAATGTCTTTCAAGAGTAGATGGAGACCAATTCCCCATTGCAAAACAAGAAGGACCTTCAATTGCTAAAGTTATGTCCAAGCCAGAGATTACAAGTGCTATTGCACAATATGCCAATGAAAGATTAACCCAAAATATACAGAGACAACTTAAACGTCAAGAATACGCTGCTAATAAGAAAGCTAAATAGTGTTCTTAAGCTATGTCACCACACTACTCACAGCAATCTTATTACTTGACAAGATTCACGAAAAACATATACCGTTAAATCAGGTGCCTAGAAAACACCTTGATAGATAGCGGATAGATTGCCGAAACAGTTTATTTTCCGCATATTAAAGGCTTTGACTCATTCTATGCTCGTCACATATGATGATCTCGTCGGATGTAGTTATGCTATACACTACCCTTTTGGGAAAAGCATAACGACGGGCTATCTACCGTGTTTTCAGCACCCGACGCCACATATTACATAAAAATATAAAAAAATCAATGTATTATGTAAATAATTTTCATACCCCCTTCAGAATCCATCTTTTTATAGGTGATTCATTTGACCATTTTTTATATAAGATTGGCATGTATGAATAGACCATAAAAAGCAAATCATGATGCCAATATTATAACGCATGGGTGCATTTAAATGAAATGAAAAGCAGATGTCATTCATAATAGTTTATAAATTTTATAATACGTTTTTTTCTCACAGCACAAATCACATTGTTTAAAAATTTAGTCGTTTGAAAATATCGATAACATAAGTTGTATACGTTTAAAGATAAGCTGTACTTCTTTTAAAGACATACTGCTACAAGAGTTTAATCCCATTTTGCGACGCTTTTTTTATTGAGATCGAATCAAAAAAACCAATGTCATTGATTCTGTTCTGTTTTGATGAAGCATAACCCAGATTCATCAGCATACTTACCTTTAGATGGTTTTTTTACAAATAAGACAGATAAACTATCACGTGTTCTTATTTTCTTAATTGCTTTTTAAACCGCCTTTTGAACTGCGCTTTTGACAGCCCCATCAGATACCAAGGCTGTATATAAAAACAATGAGTTACAAACAAAATAAGATAAACAACGATGTCAAGTAATATTGTGGAAAACCTATAAGTGGTGCGGTCGAGAAGACTCGAACTTCCACGGGTTACCCCACAGCGACCTCAACGCTGCGCGTCTACCAATTCCGCCACGACCGCACATAGTGAAGAAAAGCATTTTAATTTCCAGCCTTTAACAAATCATAAAGAAAGGTACAAGCCTATTTTCTTTTTCTCATAATTTATTTTATTCGGATGATTTATAATTTAATAGAGATTACTAAGAAATATTGACTTTACTACGATCTTTGAACCATCATCATAAAATGTGTTTGTGCCGCTTGATCTTTTTTATAATAACCATAAAATTTTTTTGTAATTGTTGTAGAACCCTGTTTTTGGATTCCTCTCATAACCATGCACATGTGCTCAGCCTCAATCAATACTGCTACACCACGAGGCTTTAAATACGTTTTCAAAGCGTGAGCTACTTGCGCTGTCATAGCTTCTTGCGTTTGTAAACGACGAGAAAAAATATCTACAACACGCGCAATTTTTGAAAGACCAACAATCTTTGCATTAGGAAGATACGCTATATGCGCTTTCCCAATAATTGGTATCATATGATGCTCGCAATGTGAATAAAAAGGTATATTTTTCACGATTATCGATTCATTATACCCTGAAACTTCTTCAAAAACTGTGCCTAAAGTTTCTTCAACCGATTGACTATAACCATTAAAAAGTTCGCGATATGCCTTAGCTATACGATTTGGAGTATCTAAAAGCCCTTCTCTGCTCGGATTTTCTCCTATCCATAAAAGCAATGTACGAATCGATTCTTCCACCTCTTCAAGACTCGGACGCTTTTCTTCAAATAAAAAAGAATTTTCTGCACCTTCTTTCACAATATTACGCATTCAAAAACCCCAAGTCTACTCTCTACAAAGCATTTGTTAAATACCTATTTTATTTTTTATAATCTCTTATATAAGCGAATTAAAAGTTTAAACAATTACGACTCTCAAAAAATTCAGGCAATAGCGTATGATTGATCATATCTATAATGATAAAATACTTGAATATGCAGCACATATAAGCAGAATTGGGCGTCTTAATAAGCCTGATGCAACATCAAGAAAGCATGCACATCTTTGCGGTTCAACAATCACTGTAGATTTAAAAGTGGAAAATGGCATTATTATTGATTTTGCCCATGAAATATATGCATGTGTGCTGGGGCAAGCTGCAGCTTCACTTTTAGCTTCTCACATCATTGGACAGACAACACAAGATCTTAAAATATTGCGTGAAGTTATCCATCAAATGCTAACGCAGGATGGCTCCCCTCCTCAAGCACCATTTGAAGATTTTTCTTGCTTACAGCCCATTAAAAGCTATAAAATGCGCCATGCAGCAACACTCCTACCTTTTGATGCAACGATAGACTGCATTCAAAAAATTGAAGGAAAATAAATGTTCAAATCACAATCTCGACAAGAAAAATTGACTCGAAATTACACAGGCGCTTGGCAAAAAACACCTGGACGATTATTGGGTATTTTGTTCGTTCGGTTCTATCAAATCACACTTTCAAGTCTTATAGGCAATCAGTGTCGTTATGCCCCAACTTGTTCAGAATATACATATGAAGCGATTGCACGTCATGGACTTTGGGCTGGTGCATGGATGGGATTTTTTCGTCTCATACGTTGTGGACCCTTTGGGTCAAATGGCTTAGATCCAGTTCCTACTTCGCTTGGGAATTTTTGTTGTTTTTATAAACCTTGGCGATACTGGAAAATTTCTGACAAACTCGACAAATAATCCTTTTCTTTTTTCATATGCATTGATAGAACAATTGATCTATAGGCTTTTTACTCAGTTTTCACGAAACCATCCGCAATCGTTAGCTGAATTGGATTAAAAGGGTGTTTTTATGTCTTGCTCTATTTCTCTTTCTTTTCTCGATGGTTCAAAACGTAATTATTCCGCCAAAACAACAGGTTTGGAATTAGCAGAATCAATTTCTAAATCACTAGCAAAAAAAGCAGTCGCTTATAGACTTGATGGCATCACACGAGACTTATCGGATCCATTGGAACAATCTGGTCAAGTAGAGATTATCACTCGAGAAGATTCACGTGCTCTTGAGCTTATAAGGCATGATTGCGCGCATGTTCTTGCTGAAGCAGTGCAGGAACTCTTTCCTGAAACGCAAGTAGCTATAGGTCCTGTTATTGAAAATGGATTCTATTATGATTTTGCACGCCAACAACCTTTTACATTCGATGATCTCACTGTAATTGAAAAAAAAATGCGTGAAATTATTCAACGCAATAAACCTTTTAGAAAAGAGATTTGGTCTCGTAAAAAAGCAAGAAAAATATTTTCTGAGAAAAAGGAATTTTATAAAGTTGAGCTTATTGATAGCATTCCTGAAAATCAAGATTTAAAAATTTATTATCAAGGGGAGTGGTTTGATCTTTGCCGTGGACCGCACATGCAATCTACAGGGCAGATAGGAAATGCTTTCAAATTAATGAAAGTTGCAGGAGCTTATTGGCGTGGCGATGCCAATAAGCCAATGCTTACGAGAATTTATGGAACAGCATTTGCGAATGAAAATGACCTAAAAGCCTACCTACATATGCTAGAAGAAGCTGAAAAACGTGATCATCGCCGCTTGGGACGTGAAATGGACTTATTTCATTTTCAAGAAGAAGGGCCAGGAATGATTTTTTGGCACAAAAAAGGCTGGAAAATGTTTCAAAATTTGATCAACTATATGCGTAGACGTCTTGATGATCATCAATATGCTGAAGTTAATGCACCCCAAGTTCTCGATAGATCACTTTGGGAAATATCAGGCCATTGGGGTTGGTATAAGGAAAACATGTTTAAAGCAATTCCGGCCATAGAAGATTCAGATCATGAAAATGTTTATGCCCTTAAACCAATGAGTTGCCCTGGTCATGTGCAAATTTTTAAACATGGTTTAAAATCTTATCGTGATCTGCCTATTAGACTTGCTGAGTTTGGTCTTGTTCATCGTTATGAATCTTCGGGCTCTTTACATGGTCTTATGCGTGTGCGTGGTTTTACACAAGATGATGCGCATATTTTTTGTCTTGATGAACAATTAGCCGATGAATGTCTCAGTATTAATGATCTTATTTTATCAACTTATGCTGATTTTGGTTTTAAAGAAATTAGTCTTAAGCTTTCAACCCGTCCAGAAAAACGAGTTGGATCCGATGCATTATGGGATCATGCGGAAAGTATCATGGAATCTGTACTTAAAACGATTGAAACAAAATTTGCAGGTCAAATCAAAACGAGTATTCTTCCAGGTGAGGGCGCATTTTATGGTCCCAAATTTGAATATACACTAAAAGATGCTATTGGTCGTGAGTGGCAATGTGGAACAACACAAATAGACTTTAATCTTCCTGAACGTTTTGGCGCATTCTATATTGATAAAAATTCAGAAAAACGTCAACCTGTTATGATTCATCGCGCTATTTTTGGATCAATGGAACGTTTTCTTGGTATATTAATCGAAAACTTTTCTGGACACATGCCACTTTGGCTAGCTCCTGAACAAGTTGTTGTCGCAACAATTACATCTGAAGCAAATGAATATGCCAAAAAAATAACAGCAAAACTTAAAGCTATTGGGCTTTCTGCAACAACAGATCTCCGCAATGAAAAAATTAGCTATAAAATACGAGAACATTCTTTACAAAAGATCCCAGTAATTTTAGTATGCGGTAAACGTGAGGCTGAGACAAACAGCGTAAATATGCGTCGCTTAGGAAGTATGGACCAAATCTTTTTATCTGTAAAAGATGTGATTAAGCAACTCTCAAATGAGGCAACACCTCCAGATTTACAGCGTGTTATAAATGCATCACATCACAGTAGATGATAAAATATCAGTTTTTGTATAAGATTAAATGATTTGATGCTGTTGTGTGTTTTCGGGTTTTATACATGCTTATCATCATCAGAAGGAGGTACTTGATCACAGCAACATCAAGAGAGAAAATAGAAAATGAGATTATATTTGTGAATAAATATATAAATTATCCGAATGATAATGTATCTTAATACGTAAGATATGCTTTATCAAGGATAAGTAGCACATTGATTTAAATGATAATATAACATTATTCATATTTAACAAGAGTTTCGAATACCACAGGGTCTTGTTATTTCAAATCTATTTATATTTAGCAATATCACTTACTTACACATAACAAACAGGATGAGTGTGTATATAAAAAACTATTGAAAAAGGACTAAAAATGCCTATAGCGAGATATTTTAAGTATCGAAAATTTCCTCAAACATTGGAAAGAGGATAAATTATAACAGTGATTTCAGCTTTCTCCTTTACAAGTATAAAAATGGTGGTGATCAATAAAAATTTACCATTATACCTATTCACGAACACTGTCATGAAATGGTCTTAGGTATTTTAAGAAACTATCCATTTCAAAACAAGCGCATAAAGAAGAAACTTAATAACATTCTTACCCTGCAATTTCAACTGACTAGATATCGCTTTAATCTCTCTGAGATTTATAGAGCTAAGTCAAAGAAGAATGGTAAAATTCGACATTAATTCTTTCCCCTCTTCATATTTTTCTAAATTAAAAACTAGTCACATATCTATCTTGAATTATAAAAAAACTTTCAAAAAGCACATTTTTCTAAAAAAGAAGCACAATAAACATACCATTATTATCGTGCTCTATCAAGAACACGCTTACATTCAATCAGTTCAAACAGTATTTCTTGCAACAGTGCTTTATCGGTTTTATCTTTGTAAAGATTTACAGAACCAACAGAAATTTCTCCTTCATTCTTCATAAAACTCAAAAGCCCAAAAGAAGATTTCTTAGGTTTATTGCTAGTACTTTCAAAAGTTTGTCCTACATGCTTTTTCTCTATGACAACATTCATGGCATCAAGATTGCCATTACCAAATGCAATCACAAAAGCAATTCCATTTTCTTTCAAAAGACGCTGCACACCTTTTATTGTATAACCCTGCTCATACAATAACTGCTTAATACCATTGAGTAAATCAATATCGATCGGACGATAATAACGCCTTCCTCCTCCACGTTTCATTGGTTTAATCTGCCTAAAACGTGTTTCCCAGAATCTCAAGACATGCTGCGGAAGCTCTAACAGCTCAGCTACTTCGCTAATTGTGCGAAAAGCATCAGAGCTTTTATCCATTTTTCAACACCTTATCTAAAACACGACAAATGATTTTATAATGATTCATTATGTCTCAATTTCTCAACAAGATTAGTCAAAAATAGGACCATAATTGACTACTTACTAAACAGTTTTTTCTAAAAAACACAGGACTTTATTTTATATTTTATACACTTTTTAAATGAATACCAAATATTATTATGCGTTTATTTATGAGATATTACTTTTCCGTCTTGCACGATGCGAATCTAAAATTCTCTGTTTAAGTACATTTGCAGCCTTAAATGTTACAACACGTCGCGGAGGAATAGGTGCTTCGACACCCGTTTTGGGATTGCGCCCAATACGTTCATTTTTACTGCGAACCTGAAATGTCGCAAAAGAAGAGAGTTTAACAGCCTCACCTCTTATAAGTGAGTTGCAAATCTCGTCCAAAACCAATTCGACCAAAGCTGCTGATTCAGTATGTGACAAGCCCACTCTTTTACAAACTACGCTCGCTAGATCTGCACGCGTTACTGTCTTACTTGTCATTATAATCACCTATTAAAATATTAAAAATTACAAAATGACTTATACGTTTTATTTCAATATGGTCAAGTAACCATAATTTACCAACGAATAAGAATTGCTCCCCATGTAAAACCACCTCCCATGGCTTCTAACATAATAAGATCTCCTTTTTTTATTCTTCCATCGTCAATAGCTGTTGTTAATGCCAACGGAACTGATCCTGCAGACGTATTACCATGTTGATCAATAGTAATCACAACTTTATCTATAGAAATTCCCAGTTTTTTGGCCGATGCTTCAATAATGCGCCTATTAGCTTGATGAGGTACAAACCAATCTAGTTGTGAAGGATTCATACCAACAGCTGCAAAACAATCATCAATCACATCCGTTATCATCCCAACTGCATATTTAAAAACTTCTCGTCCTTCCATACGCAAACAGCCTGTCGTTTGGGTTGTTGAAGGTCCACCATCAACATATAGTTTATCTATATAAGCACCATCAGAACGCAGTTTCGCAGATAATATACCACGCTCAAAAGTAATATTATTCCCCTTAATTTCTTGGACTTCCAAAATAGCAGCACCTGCACCATCGCCAAACAAAACACATGTCGTACGATCTTCCCAATCTAAAATTCGAGAAAATGTATCAGATCCAATAATTAAAATTCTTTTAGCCGCTCCACACCGTAAATAAGCATCTCCTGTTGTTAAAGCAAAAATAAAACCAGAGCAAACAGCTTGAATATCAAAAGCAAATCCATGGCTCATTCCCAAAGCATACTGAATTTCGACAGCAGAAGCGGGAAAAGTATGATTTGGTGTTGAGGTCGCTAAAATAATACAATCAATATCCTTTACTGTAAGGCCGGCATTTATAAGAGCTGCTTGCGCAGCTTCAACACCTAAGGAAACCGTTGTTTCATTTTCATTGGCAATATAACGTTGATGTATTCCTGTACGCTGGACAATCCATGAATCTGATGTTTCAACCAACTTAGCAATCTCATCATTTGATAAAATTCTTTTCGGCAAAGCACTTCCTACACCACGTATAATTGACCGAATCATTCAGCTCTCACCTTTTCTTCAAATTTTTTATTTATAATATAAGAGCTTATCATAAGGGCTCTCCGTTCATTACCGCTTCAGCTTCTTGATCAAAAAGTGCTTCTTTATTTCCATGAAATCTTCGTAAATCATCAGTTATTTTTTGTAAAAGTCCATTATTAACCATTTCATAACCAACACGAATAGCAGAAGAAAAACCATTAGCATTAGCACTGCCATGACTTTTTATGACAACACCATTTAAGCCTAAAAGCACTCCCCCATTCACTCTATCAGGATCCATTTTATGTTTCAGTGTACGAAAAGCGCCCCGCGATAAAAAATAACCAAGAGATGTTAAAAAAGAACTACGCAATGCCGAATTTAAAATCTCTCCTATCTGTCGCGCAGTTCCTTCTGCGGTTTTTAAAGCAATATTACCAGAAAAGCCTTCTGTTACAACAACATCCACTGCTCCCCTTCCAATGTCATTGCCTTCAACAAATCCTTTATATTCTAATCCTTCTAATTGCACTTCACGTAATATCATTCCTGCTTTTTTTATTTCATAAAGTCCTTTAACCTCTTCTACCCCCACATTTAAAAGCCCAACACTTGGTTTTTTAATGTGATATAAAGCGCGAAACATACCCGCTCCCATAACTGCCAAATCAACCAACTGACTCGCAGATGCTCCAATCGTTGCTCCAATATCTAAAACGATGCTCTCATTGCGAAGTGTTGGCCAGATACCTGCAATACCAGGACGTTCAGCCTCTGCTAGCATTTTTAAACAAAAATAAGACATAGCCATGAGTGCACCCGTATTCCCAGCAGAAACACAAGCATCAGCTTCACCATTTTTTATTGCTTCAATGGCATACCACATTGATGATTTACCACGCCCATTTCGAAGAGCTTGGCTTGGCTTTTCATCCATGCGTGTGTAACTTTCTGTAGGAAAAAAGCGCGACACAGAATCCAAACAGGGATATTTTTTTAAAACCGGTCGAACAACCTCTTCTATACCATAAAACAGAAAACAAATATTTGACAAATATTTTTGTACAATTGCTGCTCCTGCAATAGCTGCTTCTGGACCATAATCACCACCCATGACATCCACAGAAATTCTAATCACGCTTACATATCCCACATCTTCTCATTTACATCTCTAAACGCATATTATGATTTTGGGCTTTTGTCCCCCACAAAGCACATCTTGCGAAAACAGCTCCGCAGAAAATACTGTTTTTATCATAGCATGCAATAGATAATTTTTTTATGTTTTTACAATTACTTCCAATCTTTTAAAACAAAAAATGGCGAGAGCTTTTTTTCTGCCTCTTCTAAATTTTCAATTACATGCATCTTTGTCCCCTCTTTACGTGGATAATGATTAATAGACAACTCAAAAAATTCTTCCATGATTGCACCAATATCAATTTTATCATCATAAAACACTTCTGGAGTATCAAATCCTTCCACATTTAAAAACAATTCTTCTGTAACCTCTGATATTTTGGGTTTTATCAAATTTGAACCTTCAGGAACCAAAACAACTTCAATATTTTCACGGAGAATATTTTCTAATGGTTCTAATGTAACAACACATAACTGTAGTATGCGCGCCTGCAATAGACCTTTTATAAGCACCCCGCGTTTTTTCCACGGAAAAATATGAAATTTTCCCTCACAAGATTTTACTTCAATTAAATCATGGTTCTGAGCTAAATGTATACATTCGCTTTTATTTGCACAAAGCTGAATTCTTACACCTTTAGCAGGTAGAGAACGTACAGATATTGGATAAACCAAAGCAAATGTCATTTGAGAAAAATTTTGAACATTCATTGAAAATTCCTACCTATAAAAACATATAAAGCACTGTGCTTTTGTTTATCTTAAGTATATTTCATTTATTTTTTTCTTTTCTAAAGAAATTCTATATGGCATAATTTGTTTTATAACAGGGAAGCTCAATGTAAGCTATGCTAGATTAAGCTAAAGTGGGAAAAAACTTGAGGTTGCCTTCTTATTAATACATCTAAGCATAAAAAGGAGATATCATTGTTCCAAATGTCTCACATAATGGCCTTAACCAAACGTAAATTATTGGTTGGTCTATCAATAGCAAACATATTAACACTTGCTGCCTGTAGTTTTTTTGATTCTTCAGGTTCAAGCCAAATTTATAGAGAGGGCTATGTTCTTGATAAAAATGCGCTGGATGCTATTTCTATTGGTTCAAGCCAAGAACAAGTTCTTTTGACCTTAGGAACTCCTTCGTTAAAAACAAAATATGATAATGAAGTTTTTTATTACATCTCACAGACACGTTACCGTGGGATGCAGTTTATGAAAACAAAGATCATAGATCGAAAAGTTTTAGCTATTTACTTCAATGAAAATAATCAGGTTACAAAGGTTGCTAACTACGGTCTACAAGACGGTCAAGTATTTGATTTTATTGCGAAAACAACACCAACGGTAACAAAAGAACACCCTTTTTTAATTCAAATTATAAAAGGCCCTGCAAATCTACAAACTCATAACTAAATTATATATAGTCTGCGTATCGCTTCGATATTATTAGGTCGGATATTATCAGACCTACGAACATGGGGGGTTATAAATTTTAGAAACGGATTTTTTTTGCCATATTGTCAAGGACTGCATTAACAAGTTTTGGCTCATCACCTTCAAAAAACGCCTTTGCTATATCGACATATTCATTCATGACAACTGCAATAGGGATATCTTTGCGATTGATCAGCTCCCATAGACCTGCCCGTAAAATTGCTCGCAATATGGAATCAAGACGTGAAAGAGACCACTCTGAAGAAAGCTGTTGATGAAGCAGAGGATCAAGCTGTTTTTGATCTTTTACAACACCCGTTATAATAGCTAAAAACCATTGAAAATCAGCTTCAAGATACTGGTATCCATCAATATCTTTTCCCAAGTGATAAGCCTCATACTCAGCTGCAGTTTCCATCACCCCTGAACCCACGATATCCATTTGATAGAGTGCTTGAACTGCCGCAAGTCTGGCTACTCCACGCTTATTAGCTGAACGCGAGAAATGTCTGCTTTTTGTATCAGCCATATTTAACGATTAACTCCAAATCTCTCTTTTAGAGCGATCATACATAAAGCAGCTTCAGCCGCAAAACTTCCTTTGTTTTTTTTACCTTGTTTTGCGCGCACCCATGCTTGCTCTTTGTTTTCAACAGTCAAAATACCATTTCCAATAGCCAAATACTTCTGAACAGCTAAATCCATCAACGCACGACAAGAATCATTGGCAACAATTTCAAAGTGATATGTTTCACCCCGAATAACACAACCAAGTGCAACATAACCATCATAAAATATTTTATTTTGTTCAGCAAAAACTATTGCACTTGGTATTTCTAATGCTCCAGGAACCGTTACAATATCATAACTTACTTCAGCTTTTTGCAAAGTAGTTACAGCACCTTTCAAAAGTGCATCAGAAATCTTCTCATAAAAACGCGCTTCAACAATCAATACGTGAGGCTTTTTGCGTATCTCTTTCACCATAATGGATTTCCAAAAAACGAATCAAAAAATTCAGAGCTATAAAATATAAAATTCTAAAAATGATCACTAGAGTCTTGGCTTATCATCTTTCATTTTTAAAGCAAAAAGCTTAGCAACATAACGAGCAAATTGATCAATTTCCAAATTGACCCAATCTCCAATTTTAGTTTGTCCCCACGTTGTCATTTCAAGTGTGTGGCGAATAATAAGAACATCAAAAATACAATCTTCAACACCATTAACAGTCAAAGATGTTCCATTAAGTGCAAGAGATCCCTTATTCACAATGAACGGCATAAATTGTTTTGAAACTTTTAAATAAAAACGAATTGCATCTCCTTCATTTTTTTGATCAATGATTTCAGCCAAACCATCAATGTGACCAGAAACCAAATGCCCTCCCATTTCATCACCTAATCGAAGAGAACGTTCTAAATTAACAAAAGTTCCTTTTGTCCATTGTGCAAGATTTGTTAAACGCAATGTTTCTTCCCACGCTTCAACAACAAACCAATTAGAATTATCTTGTTTTAAGCCTTGCTCGACTATTGTCAAACAAATACCTGAACACGCAATTGATGCACCAATTGTTAAATATTCTATAGGATAGCGTGTAGAAATCTTTAAACGCACCTCTTGCTTTAAAGATTGGATATCCTCAACACAACCGATATCTGTTATAATTCCCGTAAACATAATGTCTTACGTCTCCATTTATAAAAACGGTCATTTCCAAACATTTTAGTCTCAACTTTATGAAACTGTGAAAGATAACTACCAAAATGAGGAGCTTCAATACGATTTTTTCCTAAAACAACAGGAGCATAAAAACATATCAAATGATCAACACACTCAGCATTCAAAAACTTTTCTCCTGTCTTTACACCACCTTCAAGTAAAACACTATTAATCCCATGTTTATAAAGCATCTGTAAAAGAGGAAAGGGTTCTACACCACTACTGTCCATTTCTATTGAATATACAAACACACCATATTGCTCCAATACATTTTTTTTGCTCGTCTTTGAAAGATTCGCATCACAAATAACCCATGTAGGAATTATTGTTGCCGTTTGGACAATTTTCGCATCAAGTGGGATAGATAAATCTGCATCCAAAATAATACGAATTGGTGAGCGCATTTCCATCCCAGGTAAGCGGCAATTTAATTGCGGATCATCTGCTAGTATAGTACCAATACCAACGAGGATAGCATTATTTTGAGCTCGTAGAATATGCGTCTGGATATGAGAAAGTGCTCCACTAATTTTTATTTTACCCTGCTCCCTTTTTCCCACACCATTATCAGCAGAAATTGCCATTTTAAAAGTGACAGCACAGCGTTGCATCTTCTTTATACACCAATGTGTACATAAGGATTCAAAAGCTTCTTCAGCTAAAATTCCCTCAACTACTTCAATACCGGCTGCACGTAAAAGAGCAATACCATGACCGTTAACACGCTTGTCACAATCAATAAGAGCAACAACAACACGGGAAATACCTGAATCAATAAGTGCATTGACACATGGAGAAGTTTTTCCATAATGTGCGCAAGGTTCTAAAGTAACATAAGCAGTAGCTCCTCGAGCTAAAGAACCAGCCATACGTAAAGCTTGCACTTCAGCATGAGGTTTACCATGGATAGCCGTTACGCCATAGCCAACAATAAACGCTCCCCCAACGCTATCATTTCGCACAATTAACGTACCAACCGAAGGATTCTCACCTGTAAGACCGACATGACGCTCGGCTAAACGGATAGCTGCGGCCATAAACCGTTCATCTTGCACTTTTTTATTCATCAAAACGAGATTCTAAATCCGCTATACCCTTTGACAACTCATCTATAACATCGTGAAAATCGCTTGCATTACGAAAATCTCGATACACAGAAGCGAAACGGATATAAGCAATATCATCAATTCTTTTCAATGCTTCCATCACAAGATGGCCAATTTTTTCTGAAGCAATCTCTGGCTCTCCAAAACTTTCAAGTTGACGCACAATACCAGAAATTGCTCGTTCAATATGATCAGGATCAATATTGCGTTTACGCACAGCCACATCAACTGATCGCATTAACTTATCGCGATCGAAAGGTTCATATCGTCCACTTTTTTTAGCAACCAGGAGCTCACGCAGCTGAATACGTTCAAAAGTTGTAAAACGACCAGCACAAACGGAACACACACGGCGGCGTCGAATCACCGCTCCCTCTTCTGCAGGACGTGAATCCCTAACCTGTGTATCCTCATATTGACAGTAAGGACAGCGCATCTCTTTTGCATCCTTACCGAGTGCTAAGATAAGAGTAAAGAGGAAAATGATTCGTTATATCTTCCACCTTTTTCTTAACAGCCATTTCAACGGAATAATTATCTTCATCGCTTTTTGCCGCCCGAAGACCATCAAGAACTTCCGCAATCAAATGACCGACTTGAATGAACTCTTGTTCTGAAAAACCACGCGTTGTTGCAGCAGGTGATCCCAAACGAATTCCTGATGTTACAGCTGGCGTTTCAGGATCAAAAGGAATACCATTTTTATTGCAGGTAATATGAGAGCGTCCCAAAGCTAATTCGGCCCGTATTCCTGTTAGATTTTTGGAACGTAAATCAACCAACAATAAATGATTGTCGGTACCACCAGAAACAATATTAAAACCATCACTCTGCAATGTTTTTGCTAAAATTTTTGCATTAGCAACCACATTAGCACTGTAACTCTTAAAAGAGGGATGCAAGGCTTCCTCAAATGCAACAGCCTTTGCTGCAATTACATGCATTAAAGGACCACCTTGAAGGCCAGGAAAAATTGCAGAATTAATTTTTCTGGATAAAACTTCATCATTTGTTAATATCAAACCACCACGAGGACCTCGAAGAGATTTATGTGTTGTTGTTGTTACAATATGTGCATGTGGAACAGGTGAAGGATGCACACCACCAGCAACAAGACCGGCAATATGAGACATATCAACGAGTAGATGAGCACCAATCTCATCGGCAATTTCACGAAATCGTTTCCAATCCCAAAAGCGAGGATAAGATGACCCCCCCGCTATAATAAGTTTAGGTTTACGTTTTTTTGCAAGTCGATCAACCTCTTCCATATTAATAATCTGATCTTCTTGACGTACACCATAGGAAACAACATCAAACCATTTTCCTGACATATTGACAGATGAACCATGTGTCAAGTGACCACCAGCATTTAAATCTAATCCCATTAATGTATCATTAGGTTGAAGTAAAGCTAAAAAGACAGCTTGATTCATTTGGCTACCAGAATTAGGTTGTACATTTGCAAAAGCAGCGCCAAAAAGCTGCTTTGCCCTTTCAATGGCTAAATCTTCAACGACATCAACAAATTGGCACCCGCCATAGTAGCGCTTTCCTGGATAACCTTCTGCGTATTTATTGGTTAAAACAGACCCCTGCGCTTCAAGAACCGCTCTTGAAACAATATTTTCTGAAGCAATCAACTCAATTTCGTGTTGTTGACGTTCAAATTCCCCCTTAATTGCTTCAAAAATCGTACCATCAACAGTTTGTAAACTATCATTAAAAAAGCGTTTTTGTGTGTCATTTTTTTGCTGAGTCATAAAATACTTTCCTAACATTAAAAAATAAAGCCACTCAAACGATAACACAGCAAATCATGCAAACCAAACATTTTAAACTACTTACATTCAAAAATAATGATGCAAATATTTATCTTATTCCTTGTCAATAGAAACAGAAAAAACTTCTCTCCCAAGAATGGCAAAAAATAAGATTAAGTTTTCCCTGTTACGTTTTTAATTTGTTTGCATCTTTTACAAAGGATACCTACAATCTAAATAAATTCAATAATTTAATGACTATCATTTAAGTTAGTAACAATTTAAAATATCTTATAGAATATGGATATAGTAGGTAAAGTTAAGATAAGGCAAGTAAGAATGGTAACCAAAGTTTTTATTGATGGTGAACATGGTACAACCGGACTACAAATACAAAAACGCTTAGAGCAACGTTCAGATTTACAACTACTTTCTCTTGCTTATAAAGATCGCCATAATGTTTATCTGCGACAAGACTATCTTAATCAAACTGATATTGCTATTTTGTGTCTTCCAGATGCTGCTGCACGCGAAGCAGTTCATTGGCTTAAAAAGAATAAAAATATTAGGATTATTGATAGTTCAACAGCCCACCGTATTACTTCAAATTGGGTCTACGGTTTCCCTGAAATGACAGCAGGGCAAAAAAAGCGTATCCAAGAAGCACATTATGTCACCAATCCTGGATGTTACCCTACTGGTGCTATTAGTTTGATTCGCCCACTCCGCGAAGCAGGCTTACTAGACGCTTATTATCCTATCTCAATTAATGCAATCTCCGGCTATACCGGAGGAGGAAAACAATTAATTACACAAATGGAAAATCAGTCTCAACAAAATATTCGGGAAAATTATTTTATTTATGGTCTTAATCTTGAACACAAACATGTATCAGAAATTAAACTTCATGGACAAATCAATCAAACCCCTATTTTTATACCAAGTGTTGGCCGTTTTCCTCAGGGAATGATTGTGAATCTTCCATTACATCGCTGTTTATTCACAAAATCAGCAAACTGCTCTGATTTGCGCGAAATTCTTTCAAATCATTACGATGGACAAAACATTATTTCAGTTGCGTCACAAGAAGAAACTTCTTCACTTCAAAGACTTAATCCAGAATATTTAGCTAATAAAGATGGTATGAAACTATTCGTATTTGGAAATAATCGCGAAGGCATTTTCAATTTGTGTGCCATATTTGACAATTTAGGAAAAGGTGCATCCGCCTCTGCAGTCCAAAACCTTGATTTAATGCTTTCAGGCAACTAAACTTTATTTGGATACAAGTTTTATTCAACAGAGTGATATGCTCCCTTTGTTGCTCGCCAGTGCGTAACCGCAAAACACAACATTATTAATGCTAAACTTTGATGAATGAGCCCCAAACTTATCGGCACCTCATATAGCAAGGTCAAAATACCTAAAAGTGCTTGGATAATAATCATAATACAGATAAGAAATGCACGACGAGAGTGGGCTGAATGTGGAATATTTTTTTGCACATAGAACGCATGAAGAACTGAAACAATAAATAAAAAATAAGCAAAAAATCGATGAATAAATTGAACCGTTAAGGGATTTTCGAATAAATTGAGCCAAACAGGACTTTGCTGCAACAATCCATCAGGAATAATCTGATCATCCATAAGGGGCCATGTATTATAAACTTTTCCAGCATGAAGCCCTGCAACCAAAGCACCTAGATAAATCTCTATCAAGATGAGCATAACAAGCCAAGCTGCGAAATATTGTATCTTTTGATTTGTTGGTTTTTCTGAATCTTCTGCAAGTCCTCGAGATAAATAAGTAACAAAAATAATAACGAAACATGCTGTTATAAGATGAAATGCTAAACGATATTGACTTACACTTGTTAAATTACTTTGCCCAATCCCTGAAGCTACCATCCACCAACCAACAAAGCCTTGAAATGCGATAAGGATTGGGACAATGATAAGCTGGAGTAAAATATTTTTTTCAATACGCTTAGTTGCCCAAAACCAAATTAACCCGAATAAGGCAACAAGACCAACAAGACGCCCGAGAATACGATGTACCCATTCCCACCAAAAAATGAGTTTAAAAGCACTTAAGGTCATATCACGATTAAGCAGTTTATATTGTGCTATCTGTTGATATTTTAAAAATTCCTCTTGCCATTGCTCAACACTTATCGGTGGAATAATACCGTGTATCGGCTTCCATTCCGTTATCGATAATCCTGATCCTGTCAAACGCGTAGCTCCACCTACTAAAACAATTGCTAAACAAAGTAATAAAATAGAGTAAAGCCATACCTGTATTTGTTTTTTATTTTTTTTTTGCACGGGCATTAAAATGCTATCGTTTAATTTCTTTCCTATCATCTCTAATTGCCCCACGCTTCTCTTCAATTACAATGTCTTTTAAAATTTAAACACTAAACCCTCGTATTTTAGTATGTACTACAACTTTAAGAAAAAACAACCTTACCATTATATATATTTCTCTTTTACGAAGTTTATGATGTAACAACGCGATAAACAATCTTTGGAAAGTTGCTTACCATTCGCATCATCCAAGCCTGTTTATTAAGCACAGTATTGCAAATATAATAGTCTGTTAGCTCTGCAAATTGCTCAAAGCCATATTTAGGTTCGCTTGCCATCTCTAAAATGATGAAATCATACTCTTTTTGAAGTTCTTGTAATATATGAGAAATATCATTTGAAAAATCTTGTGCAGAAACAGCGCTTGTTAGCCCCTGAGGAAGGATATCAACTCCTGTATCATAGTCCCGGTAAATAACATCATGCAACTGAGCATTGCCAGTTAAAATATCACTTAGCCCACGATGTGGACCAATGATTTTCTCTATTTGTTGACCAGAAATATCTATCAACAAAATTGTTTTGTTTTCTTTTATAAGATGAAGCGAAAGTTTTGCTGCTGTCCGTGCAGCTTCTGGTCCAATGATTGAAATAACAGTTGAAGCACGCCATTTCAAAACATCAGACAATCCCTCCATCGTAACAAAAGCTTCAAGATTTTTTATGTTTTGAGAGACTAAAATATTCTCATTCTTCTTGAAATCATTTTTTTCTAATCTCATATCCCCTGCTGATAGTTGGTCTTTTTTGCTTCTAAAGCACAGATACAAGAACAATATTCCTAGCAAAAGAGTAAGAAAACTGGCCAATGTGCTCACAAGAATATTTTTTCCATAAAGCGCCATAAAAGAAACTTGTGTTAACGTTGTTGGTATAACCACGTGAATTTTGGTATTTTGCAAGAGAAGAAAATTATCACTCAATTTCTCATATGAACCAATTGCTTTTTCTCTCCAGTGATCAGACTTTCTCATTGCTTTATCTTGTGCATCAATTGCTGTTTTTATTTTATTTTCAAACTCGTTAAATATTTCATTCAAAGATTGGGATTGATCTTTTACAAAAAGGCTCACTCTTTTTTTGAGCTGTTTTTCCAATTCTGTTGCAATAACCTCATCTGACTGAACTTGATAAACAATCTGTAAAATTTTATTTTTTAATTGATGAGAAATCGCTTCTAATTCCGCAGTCATAGCTTTAATTTGAGGATGAACCCACCCTAATTGCACAGCCATATGTGCTCTTTGCGTTTCCAAGAGATCACGTTTAGATTCAAGAGAAACAATTGCTGAATTTTCTGCAATAAACGATAAGGACAATAAAGATTGCCCACTTTCACGCATCATCTTAATTGTTGAATTCAAACTTGTCAAATGAATACGCTTTAAAGTTGCTTCCGTTAATTGTACAGAAAGATCATGAAGCTCTGTTTGTTTTACACCATGCTGAATAAAAGAATCAATGGATGCACGAAATCCCTGTATAATATTATTGATAGCTCTATTATCATATTGTTTGTTTTCTGATTTATCATTTAACAAAAATTGTTTCTGTGTTATGATTGCTTGTGAAAAGCTAGAAAAGCAAGTTTCCAACCCATGTCGAGCTGCTTCAGGTGTCTCAGCTTCAAAAGTAAGATCGATGAGATCACCATGACGCGATAAATAAATATTTTTCTGATTTTTTTTCTTATCAGAAGCACTTAAAGAAAAACGCAAATTACCTGAAAATCTAAACTGTGAAAATAAAAAGACAATAACATTGTTTTGCTTTTCAATTGGTAATGGCTTTCCTACAGAATCAGATAATGAAAACGTTAAAGTTGCTTGGTAACCACGAGGCTGAACAAAATAATATAACCAAATCAAAGATACACATAGCGTTTGCAACAGCAAAACAATTAAAATGTTTCGCCATGCTATATCTATGAACAGTCTTTTATTACATTTAAGACTCATCTTTATTTTAACCAGCAAAATACTTTTTCATACTGTTTTATTAAGAGAAAGTAGTAACTATCCTCTTAATTTGCTGTTATATTATTTGGGGATAAGAAAAACGTAAAATTTAAGCAAAAATATTCAACAATAGCTTTAAAGAACTTAATTCATATTTTTTTTGATGTTCTCCAATTGTTTTTTTGCTTCAGACGTAACAACGGCTCTAATAGTAACAGATCCATCATCATGTCCTTCTTGCATTATTTCTGCAGAGTTTTCATAAAACCAACCAATAAGCGACATTTCATGAGGCTTTAGAAGATATTCAATGTTTTGCACCTCTCCAAAAATTTGTTTTTCAATGGTTGTTAATAATTGATCTAATCCATCCCCCTTAAGCGCTGATATCATAAAAACAGGATTTAACTGTGTTTTTGCGCTTGTTTGTAAAATATTTAATGTCTGCTCATCCAACATATCAATCTTATTCCAAACTTCTATGATATGTTCTGTATCATTAATATCGATATCAAGACTTGAAAGTACTTCTAAGACATCTTGAGCATGAGCATGATGATCAAGATCTGACATATCTCTTACATGAAGAATAAGATCCGCTTCAACCACTTCTTCAAGGGTTGCTCTAAAAGCTGCAATCAAATTTGTTGGCAAATCAGAGATAAAACCTACAGTATCAGACAAAAGAATAGCTTTTCCATGGGGGAGAACAACTTTGCGCAAAATCGGATCAAGCGTTGCAAATAACATATTCTTTGCTAAAACATCTGCGCCGCTTAAACGATTGAAAAGAGTTGATTTTCCTGTATTCGTATATCCTATCAAAGCAACAACAGGATAAGATATTTTTTTTCTTTTGGCCCTATGAAGTGCACGTGTTTTAATAACTGTTTCTAATTCTCGGCGAATACGAATAATTTTTCCCTGTAAAAGGCGTCTGTCTGCTTCAATTTGTGTCTCACCAGGTCCACCTAAAAAACCACCTCCCCCTCGCTGCCTTTCCAAGTGTGTCCAACTGCGCACAAGCCGTCCTTTTTGATAGGACAAATGGGCCAATTCTACTTGCAAAACTCCTTCCTTTGTTCGTGCACGATCACCAAAAATTTCAAGAATCAAAGCAGTTCTGTCGATAACTTTGCAATTCCATAATTTTTCTAAATTACGCTGTTGTACTGGCGTTAAAAAGTGATTTACAATTACAAGCTCAATAGAATACCCATTTATATAATGAGCTAAAGCACCCACTTTACCTTTTCCAAAGAAAGTCGCAGGATGAAGCGTTGTAATATTAACTGTTTCACAATTAATGACTTCTAACTTTATAGCATGTGCTAACCCCAATGATTCTTTAACACAAGAAGATATAGAACGCTCTCTTAGAGAATTTTTACTTCTATTCTCTTGGAAAATAGGAACCAGAACAAGTGCGCGCACCTGTTTCACCTTCTGCGAAAATACTTCGCCTAATCTCTGATTGTCATTTATCATAGTAATCTAAGTACTTTTAAAATGGAATAAAAACCTATCTTTAATGTACTTATTCAGAACTTTCTCCTTCAAACATCTGTACAGGCTGTCCGGGCATAATTGTAGAAATCGCATGCTTATAAACTAATTGCGCATGTCCATCTCGGCGCAAAAGGACACAAAAATTATCAAATGAAGTTACAATACCCGTGAGTTTAACACCATTAACAAGAAAAATTGTAAGAGAAATTTTTTGTTTACGCACCGTATTTAAAAACACATCTTGCAGGTGTTGTGATCGCTCTGCCATTATTCTTACACCTTCATATTGATTGCATAAAATATTCGTGCATGCATATCGACTGAAAAATATTCAATTGTCAACGTAGAAGCTTCAAAATTTAGCAACAAACAACTGAAATCAGAGAAAAAACAACTCCTTAAAGTAAGAACAAAGCACAACTTATGAAAAAGCTCTCTAAAATTCAAAATTTTTCTATGTTTACTTTTTTATGAGCTTATAATTATAAAGGCAATTTTTTGTACATTCTAAGTTATTATAAACTATATCCACAATAATGAATCACTTTCATTTAGAACTAAGAAAAGTGAGTGGACAACAACATTTATTAACAAATATCAATATTTAAAAGACGTATTCGCACTTCACTATTTTTTGACATTTATATAATTACCCTTATCTCAAAGACAATAGCTTTAAAAAGCTTTTTATAAGCACAAGTTGTAAACAATATTTTTATTTTTATTAAAATCAAATAAATATTTGTTTTTATTATATTTTATAGCCTATTTATATAAGGTATAAGAAACTATGTTAACTTTATCTTGATAAGTTTTCAAAATTTTTCCCTAAGCATATTTCTTTCTAAATAATTAACAGCTAGTATGCAAAAATTATGTGGAAGAGGACGTATCCCTTTTCCGTCTGTAAGAGTACGAGGCGAGTATGGCACGCAAAACCGAATTGCAAACATTTGAAGTTGAAGTTGAAGAAGCCCTCACAAAAGCTATGAATTTTGATTTCAATAACACAGAACTTGAAACGATATCATCTAATAACTCTAAAAATGTTGTTAATGTTGATGATTTGATTCAAAAAATTGCGATGGCAGAAGAAGAATTTTTTGCTGAAAACGATGCTTCAACTTTTGTCTCTAATATTCATGATGACGCTGTTATTGATAAATCCGTTGTCGATCAGCTTTTTGCTCCTAAACCGTCCCCTGATATTTCAGGTGGAACTGTTGACAATACATTATTGTCGACGAAACTTCTTCCTGCAAATGATGATATAACAACTCCTGGAAATTTTAGCCTATTAAAGCAGCGTTCTTCCTCTCGAATCTACTGGTATACAACAGCGCTTAGTGCTTTATGGGTTACGGGAGGAGCTTTTATTGCGCATAAACTTGCACCTACGGGACTTAGCTCCTTATCTAATATCAGCACTTTTGTTACATCCCCAATAGGACTCGCTGTAGCAGCCGGAACGGCAATTCCTATTTTTATATCTTGGGGCGTTGCTCAATTAGCAAAACGTTCAAACGAATTGCATAATATTGCCCTTCTCATGGCAAATGCTGCACAACGCTTTAGCGAACCACAGCATCTATCTGAAAAACAAGCTATCGCTATAGGGCAAACTATTCGTGAAGAAGTCGCAGCAATGAATGAAGGCATTGAACGTACCCTCGGACGTGCTGTTGAACTTGAAGCAATCATTCAAGGTGAAGTTCATAACCTAGAACAAGCCTATGCCGAAAATGAATCACGTATTCATACATTAATCAAAGAATTGAGTAATGAACGCATAGCCATTTTGAATCACGCAGATCGTGTACAATCAACAATTAAAGGAACCCAAGAACAACTGAATGACGAATTTGGCTTAGTTACTTCCAAAATTGTAACTAATGTTGAAAAGCTTGCGCAAACTCTTTCTCAAACTTTACAAAAGCAAAGTGAAGACCTTGTTGAAAAACTTTCCTATGCCGGTAATGGCGTAACAAATCAGCTTGTTGAAAAATTTAACGAAACCGCCACACAAATTCAGCAGAAAAATACAGATTTTTTTTATGAATTAGGAAAAAACTTTGATGGTTTTGCAAAACGTTTTGATCATAATGAAAAACAAATAGAAAAAATCTTTAATGAAACAGCTGCAAAAGCGGAAGCGCGTGCTGCTAAAATTGCAACAGATATACAAGCCGTAACAGATCAAACTTTGCACATTGTTGATGAAAAATTTAAAGCACTGGATAAAGCTATTATGGATCGTAATAATCAGTCTTTACAGAATTTTGATGAAAAGATCTTAAAGCTCGATGAACAGGCATATAAACTCTCTTCTAAATTTGATAACGTAACTACGGAAGCAATTGGAGCTTTTGAACAGCGTTTAGCAACTGTTGATCTTTCTCTTAAAAACCACAGCAGCTCTATCATCGAATCCTTCATAGAACGCAGTAAAATTTTAGAGGATAATGCTGAAAAACTTGATAATTTCTTGGCATCTCATATCTTAAAAATAAATGAAAATCTCCAAGAAAGAACGGCAGACATTACTCACGCGTTTACACATGGACGCGGAGTTATTCTTTCTGCAATTGATAAAAGTACAGAAAATCTGAAAGAAGAATTCCAACATATTGACGATGCCATTGTTGACATCATACAAGAGCGCTCACAAGATTTTAAATTACAACTTTCTGATCAACGAGCTCTCATAGCAGATATGCTCGATAACGAGAAGAATAAAATTGCTGATACATTAAGAAGTCAGATTGATCTCTTAGCTCAAAATACTTCTTATATTGAAAAAGTTTTGACTGATAATGTTCAAGCCGTTGATAAAAAAGCTGAAAATCATATTGCAAATATCGTTCAATGCACTGAAAAATTACAAGAGGTCATTGTACAAAGCTGCAATACAACACAAGATGCTTTAGAAGCGCAAGCGAGAAATATTGATATCCGTGCTGATGCTTTGCGTGATTCTTTAGCAATTAATAGTTTTTCTCTCAATGAAGTTCTTGCTGATCAAGCACGCACACTCGAACAACGCATGGAAATAATTCATAATCTCATTGCAAAAAGTGATATACGTGTCGATGTTGCATTGAAACAACAAATAGATTTAGTTGAGAATGCAATTCTTGCCAACAACAAAAATATTACTGAAACGGTTCAAGACCATATCAGAAACCTTGAAAGCCACGCCGAAATTTTAAAGAATACTCTCTCTCAATCGAGTGGTGTTTTCTTTGAAACTCTTGAAACACGTATGGAATCGTTCGATACAAATCTCGAAGTTCGAGCACACAAAATTTTTGAACGTACAACAACACTAGAAAAAACACTATCTGAAAAATTTAGCCAAGTCTGTGAAGCCATTGATGTGCAAAAATCCGTTATTGAGGAACATTCTAATGCATTGCAAACATCTCTCATGCTTAATAATGAGCAAAATCAGATAATTCAACAAGCTTTGGAAAGCAATGTTAACAATATACGTGTCACCTTAGAAGATTCTGTTAATACAGTTACAGATAATCTACATAATCAGCTTATAAAAGCTTCTAATATTCTTTCTTCTACAAATGAACAAATTCTTTCATCTGTTACAAATATTACTGAGCAAACAGAAAACATTCTCTCAGAATCAAGTGATCGCATTGTATCGAACGTTAAAAAAACAGTTTACGATGCCAGTGAAAAAGTTCTGTCCGTTCTATCTGAACAAACAGCTCATACTATCGAAGCTTTCACAACAGCCAGTCAGAATGCACAAGTATTATTGAATGAAACTATTCACACATCAGCAACAGCAATCGAGCAGGTCCTTAATCAACGCTATGATATTTTTCATCACTCTATGCAAAATCTAAAAAATAATTTAGGATACGAGCTCTCAGATGTAACTAACCGTCTGGAAGATGCAAAAAATCACACAGCGACACAAATTTCAGAACATGTTGGAAAAATAACAGAGCTAACAGATCACTTAAATCAAGCAGCGCAAAATACGACGGAATCAATCGATTCTTTAACACGGCATATCAGTGAACAGCTCTCTCTCTCTACAGAAGATGCTGCACAAAGAATTTATGCACATAATGAATCTTTAGTGAATAGCTTAACCAGAGCTAACTCTGAAACACTTCAAACAGTAACGACTATGAAAGAAGAGCTTGTTCATAATGTCTCATCCATCTTAAAACAGTTGAATCAATCAATTTACAACTTCCACGAAAATAGTAATGTTTTATTATCAGCAGTTCAAAATATTGATGGTCAGTTTAATGAGAGTACAAATAATTTTTTCCACAATACAAACCAAGTAGCAGAGCGTTTATCAGCCTCAAATCAAGCACTCAATAATAATGTTGAAATTCTGCAAGGACTCTCAAAAAATACCTTTGAACAAATTAATCATATAACGAACAGTTTCGGTGAACATGCAAAAACACTTTCTCAAACTATTCATGTTCTTGAACAGTCTGAAAATTCACTTAGTGCAACGCTTGAAGAAAAACATAATACGCTTTCTGTATTAAGCGATGCTCTTGTTTCAAAGTCTCATGAAATTCATCAATTGATTGAGCATTATGAAAAGATCTTCAGCTTAGCACTTGAACGCTCTGATAAGAATGCACGTAACTCCACCAATTCATTCCAACAATCACTTAATAGGCTTATTAGCGAATCATCGACGCGTTTTTCAGAAGCAGCAGAAGAAATACGTCGCTCTGCTGATGAAGTTCGTTTAGAACTTTCAAAAATTAATAATGATATTAATGAAAATGTTAAAAAACTTCCAGAAAAGACAAAAGAAACAACGCAAACAATTCGCACAGCTTTAAATGAACAAATTACAGTATTAAAAGATCTAGTCAGTTTTCTACAAAACGATCAAAAGGGGACAAAAGAACAATTAATATCAGCATTTCCTACATCATCAATGCTTAATAAAAAAAGCGATAGTTCCCTTGAGTCTATAAAAAAGATCGTACCACCTAAACCTATTTTACAACAAGATCCAAGCAAAAAAAGACCAAATAAATGGGTATCGAATCTCTTAGAAAGAGCTTCACGTGATGAAACGTTTTATGACGAAATCCCTACTGATGCTATTTTAACATCAGTACAAACAAAACCGCGTTCTACAAACAGCTCTCTTAATTCATTGGCATCTGGTATAGTACAAGCTATTAATCACAATGCCATTGTTGAGCTATGGGATCATTATCAACGAGGACAAAAAAACATCGTAACAGAACGCCTTTATACCTTGAATGGAAAAAAAATATTTGAAATGATTAAGAGAAAATATATGAATGATTTTGAGTTTAAATGTTCAGTAAATCAATACGTTGCAGATTTCGAAAAGCTCTTACGTGATATATCACGTAGCTCTGGTTCTTCCAACTCGGTTCGCAAATACCTGAGATCAGATACCGGGAAAGTTTATACTATGCTTGCTCACGCAAGTGGCCGAATTCAATAAACAAATTTTTCTCTCCGAAGTACCTTAATTATTCATCATAGAGTATAGGGCGTTTCATTTGCCAATTGTAGCTTTACTGAGATTATTGGCCTGTGGTTTTCTTTTGTATCCTAAGCAATAATCCTAAAAGAAGCACTTAGAATGATATACGCCTACTTGAAATATGTAAGCAATTCTTTTATTTTATTAAGTGAATTTGAAATGAACGAATCTTTATTATGTTCAAATTTTCCATTCAACATAGAGATAATTTATTATAAATTGCAAAGCGAAGCGCTCTACGAAATATATGAATGATTAATCACAAAATTTCCATTTTTAACATTCCAATCTCTTTTTAAATAGCTGATTAAATTATAAATTTCAAATTGTTTTTAAACATTCTTTGACCTCCACATAGAGCTTTAATAAATATATTTATAAAAAACGGATAAAACTAATAGAAAAAGCCCTTCTGTTATTTCCTTATTTTGTAAGCATTGCAAAAAATAATAGCTCAGTAATGTAATATTTAGGAAATATTTTACTTTTTATAAACTAATCAATTTTTAATGCGTTTTATTAAGGAGAAAAAACAAACGTGCTGCTACCAATAAAATTATTCATGCACACAAACAAAAAAACATCAAACTAACTTCCCGATCCAAGAGAATTTGCTCATATTCACGTATTTTGGTATTTAGAGAAATGAGGATCTATTAGGAGCAAAACCTTATCGTAAATGAAACACTCATATAAACATATACTTAAACTTGGATATCATAAAAATGTCTAGAGAACGAAATAATGATTTCAGTTCATCAAAAGCTGAACTTGACAGTGCCGCACTTTTTTATCACCAACACCCTAAACCTGGAAAACTGGAAGTTCAAGCAACAAAGCTTCTTGATAATCAACGTGATTTAGCTCTTGCCTATTCTCCAGGCGTTGCAGCACCATGTCTTGCAATTCATAAAAACCCCAATCTTGCTGCTCAATATACCTCCCGTTCTAATTTAGTTGCTGTTATATCAAATGGAACTGCTGTTCTTGGTTTAGGAAACATAGGCCCCCTCGCTTCAAAGCCAGTTATGGAAGGCAAAGCCATTTTATTCAAAAAATTTGCGAATATTGATGTTTTTGATATTGAAATTGATGCATCTGATATAGAACAAATGGTACAAACGGTTTCGACTTTAGAACCTACATTTGGTGGTATTAATCTCGAAGATATTAAAGCTCCTGAATGTTTTGAAATCGAAGAAAAACTGCGCACTAAGATGAATATTCCAGTTTTTCATGACGATCAACATGGGACTGCCATTATTGTTTCTGCGGCTGTATTAAATGCCTTAAATCTTTCAGGAAAAAAAATTGAAAATGCAAAAATAGTTACCTCAGGTGCAGGCGCTGCTGCTCTAGCTTGTGTTAATCTTTTGGTCCGTCTTGGGGCAAAAGTTGAAAATATTTGGCTTAGTGATTTAGAGGGGGTTGTTTATGAAGGTCGCCAACTCCTTATGGATCGTTGGAAAATCAATTACGCGCAAAAAACTGATGCACGAATTTTATCTGATATTATTGATAATGCAGATATTTTTTTAGGCCTATCTGCTGGTGGTGTTTTAAAGCCTGAAGATCTTAAAAAAATGGCTCAAAATCCATTAATTTTAGCTTTGGCCAATCCAATACCAGAAATTATGCCCGAAGATGCATACTCTGTACGACCAGATGCAATGATCTGCACAGGGCGCTCTGATTATCCCAATCAAGTTAATAATGTACTTTGTTTTCCTTATATTTTCCGTGGTGCACTAGACGTAGGTGCTACTGCAATTAATGAAGAAATGAAAATGGCAGCTGTCCATGCAATTGCTGCCCTTGCACGTGAAGAAACTTCAGATGTTGTAGCACGTGCATATTCAAAAGAACCGTCCAGTTTTGGACCAGATTATCTGATTCCCTCCCCTTTTGATCCACGCTTAATACTGCGCATTGCTCCCGCTGTTGCTAAAGCAGCAATGGCAACTGGTGTTGCTATTCGTCCCATTGAAGATATGGAAACCTACTATGATAGTCTCAATCGATTTGTCTTTCTCTCTGGTTTAACAATGAAACCCGTTTTTGCTGCAGCAAAAACAGCAAAACGTAAACGTGTTATCTATGCCAATGGTGAAGATGAACGCATCCTTCGTGCTGCACAAATTGTTATTGAAGAACAAACAGCAACACCTCTTCTTATCGGCCGTCCACATGTCATAGAAGCAAGATTAAAACGCTTTGGGTTAAGAATTCGTCCTGGTATAGATTTTGAATTGACAAACCCTGAAGATGATCCACGTTTCCGTGATTATGTTAATTTATTTTTTCATTATACAGGAAGACGTGGCGTTACACCTGAAATGGCAAAAACAATAGTAAGAACATCAACAACAGCTATTGCTGCGCTTGCCGTCATGCGTGAAGAAGCAGATGCAATGATTTGTGGCTTAGAAGGGCGTTTTGAACGTCAACTTGAATTGATTGAACAAATTATTGGACTTGATCCTAATGTTCACCGTTTTTCTGCTATGAGTTTACTTATCTCTCAACAGCGTACTCTTTTTCTCACCGATACTTACGTCAATGAAAATCCTTCTGCCGAAGAAATCGCTGAAATGACTGTCTTAGCAGCTCGAGAAGTTGAAGCATTTGGAATAACACCAAAAGCAGCCTTATTATCACACTCAAACTTTGGTTCTAAAAACACAAAAAGTGCACGTAAGATGCGACGTGCAACAGAAATTCTTGCCAAATTACATCCTAATTTAGAAGCAGATGGTGAAATGCATGGAGATGCTGCTCTTTCCAAAGTTTTTCGTGATCGTGTTTTTCCTGATTCTCGTCTTAAAAGCGAAGCCAATTTACTTGTCTTTCCAACACTTGATTCAGCCAATATCACACTCAACACTGTTAAAAGCCTCACAAATGCACTCCATGTTGGTCCTATCTTGATCGGAGCTGCACGTCCGGCCCATATCTTAACGCCTTCAGTAACTTCAAGAGGAGTTGTGAATATAACAGCCCTTTCCGTTCTCGCTGCAAATAGAAAAGTATCCTCGTAAAATAAATGCGCAATAAAATTTCAATTTTTTTTAAATATTGAGTTATAGTATTTCATATACTGTAAACTTCTTTTTTCTATAGAAAAGACAACTATATTCTAGATTAAATCTTTTTTTTAAAGAGAAAAAACGCTAGAAGAGAAGTATTAAATGTATTTTTAATTTACTAACTCTATAATAAGGAATCTACACATTGCCTTCCACATTTGATAAAGTTGCTGATATTATTGCAGAAATCAGCGAAATTGACCGCAATATAATTACACCTGAAAGTCATACAATTGACGATTTGGGAATCGATAGTCTTGATTTTCTTGATATTGTTTTCGCTATTGATAAAGCCTTCGGAATAAAAGTTCCACTAGAACAATGGACTCAAGAAGTCAATGAAGGTACCGTAACAACGGAAGAGTACTTCGTTCTTAAAAACCTTTGTGCAAAAATTGATGATCTCGTAGCCTTAAAACAGGCGGAGTAATTTTTCTAAGCATGCATGATCAATCTGTATTCATCACTGGTATAGGTCTTATAAGCTCTCTGGGAGAGGGGACTGATCAACATTGGAATCTCTTAAATGATCCAATCCGCACACCAAATCTAGATTGTACAACTTTTTCTCCATATACGGTTCATAAATTACCTAAAGTTGATTGGAGTTTACAAATTCCTAAAAAAAGTGATCAACGACAAATGGGAACATGGCAACGTCTTGGTACCTATGCGGCTGGCCTTGCTCTTGATGATGCTGGAATGAAAAATAATAAACAATTCACTTCGACAATGGATATGATAGTAGCAGCAAGTGGAGGAGAGCGTGATATTACTGTTGATACACAGATTCTTTCTAAAGCGCGCACAGTCACCGACCATGCTTCTATGCTAAATATTGCCCTTTCAACAGAACTTCGTCCAACATTATTTTTGGCACAACTTTCAAACCTTCTAGCAGGAAACATTTCAATTGTTCATAAAGTTACTGGATCATCTCGCACATTTATGGGAGAAGAAGGTAGTGGGCTCTCTGCACTTCAAATTGCTGTAGCCCGTATTAAATCAGGACAAAGCACCCATGCTCTTGTAGGAAGTTCCTATAATGCACAAAGTTATGATATGTTGTTGACGCATGAGCTTGGTGGTCTTTTAACCCATAATGGTTGGAGTCCAGTGTGGGATCGTAAAATTCACCCTGGTGGTGGTCTTATAACCGGCTCGGGTGGTATTTTCTTGGTTCTTGAAAGTGGAGAACATGCGAGAGAGCGTAAAGCACGTGCTTATGCTGAAATTAACCAAATCGTTACAGACCAAACAGATAGAACCAAAACTCCACTTAAGGAGTCAATTGCAACAATGTTAAAAACTGTGAACGCTAAATCTTCCTTAGCCATTTCAGCAGCCTCTGGTGCTCACGAAGTAACAAAAGCAGAACGAAATGCTCTTGATGATGCTGATTTATCTTACCGAGGTATTACAACATTATTTGGCTATATGCGAGAAGCACAACTTCCTCTGGCACTTGCCCTTGCAGCACTTTCAATCGAAAAAAGATACTGTTTTCCAGTGTTAAGTCCTCATGAAAAACCTTTTTCTAAAGAAGTACGTGAAATATTTGTTACAACTATTGGTATAAAAAGAGCTGAAGGTATCGTCCGTCTTACAGCTGTTTAAAGGGGAATTTCTATAGTGAAATATTATGATCATTTTGGGCGTCCACTTGTAGCCATAACTGGAGCAGGCATTGTTACATCACTAGGACAAGGAAAACATGATAATTGGCAAAAATTAGTAAGTGGTGTAAGCGGAATCCACAAAATAACACGTTTTCCTATTGAGGGATTAAATACATATATTGCTGGAACAATTGATTTTCTTACGGAAAGCACGCTTGGAGCTTCAGCTCTCTCTGAAAAGCTTGCACATCTCGCAGCTGAAGAAGCTTTAGAACAAGCTGCTATTGATAAAACAAATTTTAATGGACCACTTTTTCTAGCTGCTCCTCCTGTTGAACTTGAGTGGAAAGCACGTTTCAATCTCGATCAAGAAGAAAAATTCAATGGTGAGTCTTCTTATGCACAACTTCTTAAAATCTGTAAGCATAAACTCCATGAAGCACTTTTTGAAACGACACAATTTGGCGCAATTGCAGAAAAACTTCAAAAAACATTTGGCACAAAAGGACTTCCTGTTACACTTTCCACTGCTTGCGCATCTGGTGCAACAGCAATTCAATTAGGTGTTGAGTCTATTCGACGCGGAGAGACAAATCGTGCTCTCACAATTGCGACAGATGGATCAGTTTCAGCAGAATCTTTGATCCGCTTTTCGTTACTCTCTGCTCTTTCAACTCAGAATGATCCTGCAGAAAAAGCAGCAAAACCTTTTAGTCGTGATCGAAATGGATTTGTTATGGCAGAAGGTTCAGGCGCTCTTGTTCTTGAATCTCTTCAAAGCGCATTAAGCCGTAATGCTACAGTTTTAGGAATTTTAGCTGGTTGCGGAGAAACTGCCGATGATTTTCACCGTACACGTTCAAAACCTGATGCCTCACCAGCAATTGAATCCGTTCGTAAAGCCTTAAATGATGCGGAAATCACCATCCATGAAATTGATTATATTAACGCACATGGAACCTCAACACCTGAAAATGAGAAAATGGAATATCTTGCATTATCAACAGTTTTCGGTGATCTTTTAGAGCATATTCCAGTTTCTTCCAATAAATCAATGATTGGGCATACATTAACTGCTGCTGGTGCAATAGAAGCTGTTTTTTCGCTTTTAACCATTCAATCGGGAATCCTTCCACCTACAATAAATTATGATAATCCTGACCCTGCTATTCCTTTAGATGTTGTCCCTCATCATAGCCGTAAAGCCTATGTCAATGCGGTTTTATCAAACTCATTTGGATTTGGTGGTCAAAATATGAGTCTTGTTATCACAGCATATAAAGGATAATCTTTTCTATATAAAATTTTAACGCTAATCTAATAACATATTTAAAAAGGGATGATAATGCGTGCCCTGCAACTCTTCAATAATCGTCAGCTTAAAATCACCAATATTTCTCCGCCATCCTCACCGTATCCAGGTGAAGTCACTGTGCGGATAAAAGCTGTTGCTCTTAATCATATTGATGTTTGGGGATGGCGTGGCATGGCCTTTGCAAAAAGAAAAATGCCACTTATCATTGGTGCAGAAGCTTCTGGTGAGGTTATCCAACTAGGAGATAGCGTTGAACATCTCCAACTCGGACAGATTGTCTCAATTTATGGTGCACAAACCTGCGGAGTCTGTCAAGCTTGCCAAGAAGGACGAGACAATCTTTGCCATCATGTAAAGGGAGTTTACGGTTTTCATCTTGATGGATTTGCTTGTGAGCTTGTTAATTTGCCAGCACGTTTATTGGTTCCATCACCTCCCCAATGCAATGAATTGCAAGCAGCTGTTGCTCCAATTACTTTTGGTACCGTAGAACATATGCTTTTCGATAACGCAAAACTACAAGCAGGAGAAACAATCCTAATCCAGGCCGGTGGTTCAGGTATTGGCTCTGCAGCCATTCAACTTGCAAAACAGATGGGGTGTACAGTTATCACGACTGTAGGTTCAGATGAAAAAATTGCAAAAGTACACGCTCTTGGAGCAGATCATGTGATTAATTATCGTAAAAATCGTTTTGAAGGTGTAGTGCGTAAATTAACTCAAAAAAAAGGTGTCGATGTTGTTTTTGAGCATGTTGGTGTGGATACATGGAACGGTTCTCTGTTGTGTATGAAAAAAGGAGCTCGTTTAGTTACGTGCGGTTCTACCTCTGGTGTTTCTGCACCACTAAATCTCATGCAATTATTCCAGCAACAACTTAAAATATTCGGTTCATTTGGCTGTCGGATTGAAAATATGAAAAATGCCATGCAAAAAATGGCACAAAAAATCGTATATCCTGTCATTGATACAATTGTTGGTCTTGATGAAATCGATGTCGCCCTAAAACGAATGGAGAATCGTAATGTTTTGGGCAAAATTATTCTTAAAATAGATTAAATCATGATGAAACGTTCTCTTAAAAATTTTGTATATCATATTAAAGTTATAACTAAAAAAATATCTTATTGGTTATGGGCATATTTGCTCATTGGTTCTTTATTTATTCTAAAATGCTTTCCAGCAAACCTAGGAATTTCTTTTTTTTCTTGGTTGGCAAAGAAAATCGGCCCGCATGTATATCGTCATCAAATCACACTTGCAAACCTTAGGAGGGCCTATCCAGAAAAAACAGAGAAAGAACTTCATGCGATTGCAATAGAAATGTGGGAAAATGTAGGACGTTTCTTGGCTGAATATATTTTCCTTGATAAAATCTTTGACTTTGATCCTCATTCGGACGAACCAGGTTTCATTGAAGTTAAAGGAACTGAAATCTTTGAACAGTTAAAAAGTGAAAAAAAACCCCATATTTTTTTCACAGCGCATACTGGAAATTTTGAACTTCTTCCTATTTGTGCTCAAAGTTTTGGTTTGAGTATTACAGTTTTATATAGACCACCCAACAATCCTTATATTGCTAAATGCATTCTTAAAATACGACAAACTTCTATGGGACATCTTATTCCCTCCAAAGCCGGTGCGGCATGGGCATTAGCAGCTAAATTAGCAGAAGGAGAAAATATTGGCATGCTTGTTGATCAAAAATTTCATCGCGGTATCATGGGAACATTTTTTAACCGACAACTTAAAACAAACCCCTTAATTATAAAGCTCGCTCGACAATATAACTGTGATATTTATCCAGCACGTTGCATTCGTTTGCCTGGGGGACGTCATCGTTTAGAATTATATGAACGTGTAGAACTTCCACGTAATGAAAAAAATGATATTGATATAGCTGCTTCTACGCAAAAATTAAATGATATTGTCGAAGCTTGGGTCCGTGAATATCCTGGACAATGGATGTGGTTACATAGACGTTGGGACATTTAACATAAGCTCTATTTCCGATAGAAGAAGTGCAAGCGTTAACCTCAAAAGATATCAACGATTTCATTGCAATTACTGCTACATTACGAAATCATGATAATAATTATATCTGGTATAAAACAGATTTTTGAATCCCTTATGCCAAGAAAACAAGCCCTTTTTAAAATTACTCAATTACAATTTTACTATAAATTCAATTTGTTTTATATTGCTCCTGTATAGCAGGACGAAGTTCTACAGATTCACCACACCCACATGCTGAAACCTGATTAGGATTTTTAAAGACAAAACCAGAACGAAGCACTGTCACTTCATAATCTAGCTGTGTTCCTAATAAAAACAATACCGCATCATGTGCTATAAAAACACGAGCTCCATTTACTTCAACAACATCCCCATCTATCTTCTCTTCTTTGACAAGAGTAATTGTATACTCCATTCCCGCACAACCGCCCTTTTTGATACCAATAAGAATACCTCGCGCATTGTTTGCAGCCATAATTGCTTTAATACGATCCACTGCTGCTTGCGTTAAATTTATTACCGAAAAACGGCTCATCATTTACTCTTTTCTTGACTCTATAGACCCTTTAAGCATTCTTATTCTATCTGATATTTTAGAAAAAAATAACAAGACATAAATTAAAATACCTTAATCTTTTTATTAGAACAAAATCCATACCGTTAAAATAAGATTTATAATCGTGCAATTTAGAATTTAAAATTTTTTGTCCACATAAAATATAAAATACCTCTTTTTGAAAAGATTCATCTTTAAAAAAAACTACCAATTAGATAAAGAAAATAAACCTCTCACATTTATATGCTTCCCTCCTTCCTCAATCCATAGCCCTAAGATCACAAATCTTACCCCTTCACAATCTGCAAAAGAAGTTAAATGTATAGATTTATTCATTATAGAGTTAAAATTTTGATGATATCAAAGAACTTTACAAATTCGTTACTTATCTTAAATTAACAACAAAATATTAACACGCAGAGCGTAGGAGCGTTTTGGATTTTATCCTGTTTATTTTTTTCTTGCCTTTAAAGCAACAGTCATTTAATCGTTTTATACAACTCGGAGCGTAGCGCAGTTTGGTAGCGCACTTGACTGGGGGTCAAGGGGTCGTGGGTTCAAATCCCGCCGCTCCGACCATTTTTGAAATGTTCTTAAAATAAAAAAACAAGCTTACTTTGAAATAAAATTATTATGCATTTCAATTACACATGTAAGTTGTTCCGTTAAAATAATTTTCTTTTTTACAATAGCACAAATGAAACGCGAGACTTTTTGCCTCGCGTTATTTTATTTTTAAAAAAATTTATAATTATTTTGTGCTCATATTTTCTAAATTTTCTTTACTCAATAACATCGCTGTTATTATTTTTTGTATTGGATTGTGATGTCTGCACAGTTATCTTTTTGGGTTTTAATTCAGCTGGCATTTCCCTTTTAAGCTGAATATGAAGAAGCCCATCTCCAAGTTCTGCTCCAATAACCTTAACATGATCAGCCAAATGAAAACGCCGTTCAAAAGCACGCGAAGCAATACCTCGATAAAGAAATTCTCGTTCTTCATTGTCATTTTCAGGTTTTCTGTCCCCTTTCACAATCAGCTGGTTACAATGTGTTTCAATATCAATTTCATCTTGAGAAAAACCAGCAACAGCCATAGAAATTCTATAAGAATCTTCAGTTAAACGCTCAATATTATAGGGGGGATAAGAAGACAACTCATCTGGTTGTGTTCTAGAATCAAACCAGTTTAAAAGATGATCAAAACCTACTGTAGAACGATAAAATGGTGAAAAATCTACTTGACGCATAATATTGCCCTCCTCTAGAGCGACTGAAATTTATAATTGATTCACAAAGTTTCCAACCGGCAAACTTACTTGTGAACCCGTAGTCCCATAATGGCAACCACATTATATTATTTGGTAATCGTTTTTCCTCATTTCAACTCTTTTGTCTTTGAATTGACAAAAACTAT
This sequence comes from Bartonella fuyuanensis, assembly GCF_014197255.1. Classification (GTDB taxonomy): domain Bacteria; phylum Pseudomonadota; class Alphaproteobacteria; order Rhizobiales; family Rhizobiaceae; genus Bartonella; species Bartonella fuyuanensis. Next base: position 36,429 of record NZ_JACIFE010000015.1, read on the forward strand.
TTAAAAAGAAATATACCCCTTTCTTAATTCTTCTTCCTTATTACATAAATATCAATAGTTCTCTCATGACCTCATGTTGCACTAAGTTGTAAATATACTGTAAAGGGTATCAATTGAAACCACCACTTTATCGCATAGACTGGGAGTCTACTCCTTCGAATATTCATTATAGCTCTTTTAAAATAGCAATAGATCGCGAAATTCGTTTTGCAATAACATATCCTGAAGTGAAAAAATCTAAGGGAACAATTGTTATTCTCGAAAACTATGCAAGTACTTTAGAAAAATATTTTTTACCAATAAATGAAATTTCTAAACGTGGTTTCCATACGGCAATATTTGATTGGTTTAATCAAGAAAAAATATCCTTCAAGACAAGAAAACTAAACCGACGTTATTATTTTGATATAAATAATGATATTAATGACTTATATGAATTTCTTAAAAATGTTGTTTATCCTAATTGCCCACCACCTTACTCTTTGTTAGCTTATGGCATAGGTGGACTGATAGCACTTAGTGGATTAGATTTCATTAACTATAAGTTTAATAGATTGCTCTGTGTTTCTCCTCTTTTTGCTCCATTCGGCAACAAAACGAATGGCTTTCAACATAAATTAACCCAATTTTTTTCTGATATAGGTCTTGGCTTCATACCAGTGAAAAATGGGAAAAAATTAAAAAAAATAGAGAAAAAAAATACACAATTGAGACACAATCGTAAAGCGCCATCTCCTTTTATTCCCCCTCTAACATCCCAATGGATAGCATCGGTATTTAATGCAATTGAGTCTGTGAAGAAAAACCTATTCCATAGGCATTTACAAATCCCAATACTATTTATTCTTGCCAATCAAAACAATATCGCAAATAATATTGAAGTACGGAAACTATGCCAACACACACGTTTGACAGAAAATATCACTATTACAGGTGCTGAACTTGATACAATTATGGATAAAGAAGATTATAAAAAGCAATTTTGGGCTGCATTTGACGCATTTATCCCCAATAATGTATTGTAAAATAGCGCTCGGCTTTAATTTCTACTCCACCCTATCCAAAACAAAGATTTTTATACTAAAAACACCAGTCTATAAATACTTCCTACGGAGTCAATGCTTATTTTTAAATCATTCATATGATTCGTTTTAGAGACTCTAATATGCACAATGCAAGACATAATCTAAATATTTATTACATCCTCTAACAAAAACACTTAAATAGGCAAATAATATTATTTAATAAAAATAGATATGATTAAATCGCCTTAAGATAATTAATATTTGTAAATAGAATATAAAAATTCTAATTTACAGTATAATTCATAATATTATTTTAATTTTCCACTCCAAATATTCTCTATAGTAATGATTTTTATAAGTTTTTAATAAAATTCTGATAAAAAATAATGCTGAATCAACTTAAAATATTTTGTTAATCCCTCCTTTTTAAAATCACATACATTTCAAATTTAACCAACTCACAACAAATATGCTGTATTCTGAATTAAAAGCTTAAAAATTAACCATTTTGCCATTCATTTCAATTATGAGTATTTTACCACCTTTTTTGTAAATACTCTATATTGTATAATTGATGCTACAAAAACCCTGACAAATGGAGCGATTGGAACATAATCATGAAACGAATCCTGCTCGCAGAAGATGATAACGATATGCGTCGCTTTCTAGTAAAGGCCTTAGAACGTGCAGGCTACGAAGTTGCTGATTTCGACAATGGTATTAGCGCATATGAACGTTTACAGGAAGAACCATTTTCCCTTCTCCTTACTGACATTGTGATGCCTGAGATGGACGGAATCGAACTCGCACGACGTGCTACTGAAATTGATCCTGATTTACGAATAATGTTTATTACAGGTTTTGCAGCAGTTGCGCTTAATTCAAATAATAATGCCCTTCCTGATGCAAAAGTGCTCTCTAAACCATTTCACTTACGCGAGCTTGTAAATGAAGTTGAAAAAATTCTTATAGCTGCTTGAAAGAATATTTTTTCAAATTATTCGTATATAGTAAAAGAGAAAATGAAATTAAATATTGACGTTTATGATCCTATATGGTGTATGCAACATCAATGAATGGGCGTGTAGCTCAGCGGGAGAGCACTACGTTGACATCGTAGGGGTCACAGGTTCAATCCCTGTCACGCCCACCATTTAACTCCTATAAGATAAATAACATATTGATTTTATATAGCCATTTTTAAGGTATGGGATATGTGGATAAAAGTTTGGGAATAGGATTTTTTAACACATCTCGTCATTATTGCGAATCAAGAGTTCTTTTCGGAGTGTTTTTTACCCTACCTGCTATCC
>NZ_JACIFE010000016.1 GCF_014197255.1 Bartonella fuyuanensis
CGTTCTACTTGCCCCCCGACTGTATGACTTAGAATAGTTTCAGCGACCTCATAGGGGGCATTGGTTGTTTCAGCGAGCCAATTGCGTAAACTAGAACGAAAACCATGGGGGCAGGCTTCAAGTCCAATACGTTTCATATATTGTGACATACAATTATCAGCGAGGGGACCACGACCTCTAGGAGAAAAAAAGAAATCATTGCGAGAAAGCCCGCGTGCTTGTTTTAAAATGTCTAATGCTTCAGATGATAAGGGGACGCGAAATTCTGTTGTAGCATCGCATCTTCCTTTCATATTCTCAGCAGGAATAGTCCATATATCCCCATCAATTTGATTTTCACGAATATGGCGTACGGGATTGGTACGAGCACCTGTCAGAATAAGCAAACGCAAAGCCAATTGTGTTATAGCTGTTGTTTCGCAAAGTGTTTTATAAAAAGCGGGAATGTCTCTCCAATTCATTGCCGGCATGTTTTTCGTTTTATGGAGTTGTTTTCCTAAGAGCGCGCGTGCTTTTGTTGTTGCTTGTAAATCAACATCCAAACCTAATGCAGCCGCATGTTTGAGACAAAGATTAAGACGGTTCAGTGCTTTACGAGCAGTATCAGCTTTTGTATGCCAGATAGGAGCAAGGGTATTGCGTATCTCTGTTTGTGTAATCTCAGAAACGGGCATACAGCCTAATTTGGGAAGAATATGAAGGCGTAATGGTAAAAACCAACTTCCATTCTTACCATCATTTTTTAATTCAGCTTTACGACTTTCAAAAGCTTCTAAAGCAATATCTTTTAAATAATGGAGATTGCTTATTGCTTCACGCTTTTGTTTTTCACGTTCTTTAATAGGGTCACGCCCTTCACGTAGAACAGAGCGCCATCCTGTTGCCAATTCATGGGCTTGTTTTAAAGAAACATCTCTTAAAGCACCCAATCCCATTTCACGACGGCACCCATGAAGGGTATACCGTAAAATCCATTGAGCACCTCCATCTTTACGCTTATGAAGAAGCAAGCCGGCACCATCATTATATTTGCCAGCCCCCAATGTTGCGACAGATCTTGCATTAAGACGGTTCATAAGGACCATTTTTTACTCCTTTCTTATACAAATTTGATCCACACACTCATCCTACTTGTGATGTGCGAATGAGTGGTTTTGATTGATTCAAGATAAGCAGGTTTGAAATGAGAGAATCTTACGTTATTCGAGACTCTCATTCAACATACAAAACAGTGAATTATCATTATAAATCAATATGTTGACTTCGTATAAAGAACAAGATTTGTTATTAATTTACAAGATGAGCGGTAAACAATTACGATTTGAACGTACAAGAATGCGTTCAGATTTGTATAATATATTTATAAGGTCGTAATATAGCTTAGAAAGTAAATTTTAAAATTCTTGCTAAAATATTTTTGAGAAGGTTGAAGATTTACATTATCATTAATATAGGATTTTATTTTAGTGATATAATAATATTATATTAGTAAGCAGTTACTTATTTTCGTATATAAAGATGAAATATGAAACAATTATATTTTAATATGTTTTAAAAATATGGCAATATTTAATTATTAAAGAATATCTATTAAATTTTTTTTATGTATTATAAACCTACGTTATTATTTATGCTACTTATTATCTGTTTGTCAGTGGGAGGTTTGATTTCTACTGATATTTTTCTTCCGGCGCTTGGAAATATGCGCCAATACTATCAAGTGACGGAATCCCAGATTCAAAATGCAGTGGCAATTTTTTTACTGGCATTAGCTATCGGACAACTCATTTATGGGCCGCTCAGTGATAATTTTGGACGTAAAAAAACACTTTTGTTTGGCTTGTTTTTATGGCTTTGTACTACAATGGGTATAATTTACACAGTCAATCTTCAAGCTTTTTTCACACTACGTTTTTTACAAGGTCTTGGAGCCTGTTCAGGTATTGTCTTAAGTCGCGCCATTATCAACGATTTGATGGATAAAAAAGCTGCAGGAAAGTTTTATTTGGTTATTTTTCCCTTTGTTGGTATCTCACCCGCAATTGCTCCATTCATTGGGGGTATCTTATTACAAGTTTTCAATTGGCAAGCCACTTTTATTTTTTTAAGCCTTTTTATACTTTTTACCATTTTGCTCTGTTGTTTTGTATTAATGGAGACTCTTCCTCCCACAAAACGTCAATCTTTCACTTCTGTAGGAATCATGAAGGGCAGTTTAGGTGTTTTTAGAAACAAACAGTTTATCTTTTATGCTCTGATTCCCTGTTTTGCATATGCGACTTATTTTGCTTACATTGTAGAGTCACCTTTTTTCCTCACAGCCTTGGGCTTATCAACTTTCTATATTGGTTATAGTTACATTGGTGTTTCTTTAACTTATGTCTTAGGGAACTTGGTAGCGCGAAGATTTCTCAAACGAGAATCCATGGAACATACTATTCGGCGTGGATATGTTATTTTTGTCTTGGGAGGGGTGTTATTTGCCCTGCAAATGTATATAAGTCCATGGCCACTTGCAACAAGTTTAATAACCGTTTCTCTTCTTACTTTTGGCAATGGTTTTTTGTTGCCATTAGGAACAGCTTTGGCAATTTCATCTCATCCACAAGCTGCTGGAGCGGCATCTGGTGTTATGGGAGCTTTGCAATTAGGAAGTGCTGCACTGAGTGCTGCGGTTATTGGGAAAATGTCCCAACATAATCCATGGAACGTTGCCATTTTATTAGCGACATGCTGTATCGTGGGTTTTATAATTTACATTCGAAAAGCAAATTATTTTATTAATTTAGAAAAACAATCAAAATAAACAACCAAATTGGGGGGGCTATGCTTAAAAATCTTGATGTTACTTTGCGTGACGGAGGATATAGGAATCAATTTTCTTTTTCATTAGATTACGTTATTGAGCATATTAAAAATCTGACAGATTCTCGAGTAGAATATATTGAGATCGGTTATCGTAACGGTTCGTTTAAGCCTATGAACAATGTGGGTCAAACGGCTTTGTGCTCTAATGATTATATTCAGCTATTACATGATGCTATTCCGAACGCTAAGCTTGCCGTTATTGCACATCCACATAATATTAACCACTCGGATATTCGAGAACTAAAAAAATAGGGATTACACTCTTAAGACTCTGTCTCAATAAAAATGATATTAAGTCTACATTTTCACTTTGCCACTATGCCAGTTCTTTGGGACTATCTACCAGTATTAATGTTACGAGAGTGAGTCAAGTAGATGAAAATTATTTACAAAGCATAGCAATAGAAGCGGTTAATTGTGGAGCTAGCATTTTATATTTAGCCGATTCTAATGGAAGCCTTTTACCTGAGACTGTAACGCACTTCGTGCAAAAAATAAAAGATATCTCATCTTTAGAAATTGGTTTTCATGCACACGATAATTTAGGTATGGCTATGACAAATAGCATAGTAGCCGTAGAAGCCGGTGCAAGCTTTATTGATAGTTCGTTAATGGGGATGGGCAAAGGAGCAGGGAATCTTACTTTAGAGTTATGGTTAGCTCTTTTGAATTTTCATAAAAAGGAAGCGTATTACAATACGGGTAAAGTTTTGCAACAGACAGAAAATCTAAAGAGCCACTCCTTTTTTTCACCTGTGCATCGAAGCTCTGTTGATTTTCTTTTAGGACTAAGTAATTTAAGTATTGAATATCAAACTTTGCTAGAGACTAAAATGCCTTTAGGTATGGAAGAGGTCCTGGTTACTATCCAAACTTTGAAACAAAAGGCGCAGGAGATTTAAATGATATGAATTTTCATAGTGTTATTCTTGCGCCTGTAATGTCAGTTTGGGATAAAGGAGCCTTTTGTTCTTCACTTAAAAGCCTATTTTTAGAAAGAGGATTTAGGGTTACGCTATTAGATACGTTATCTCTTTTTTCTAGTAACTCTACGATAGAAGTTATTCCTTCACTTATAGCAGAACTCCAAAATAGCTTTCGGGAGCCTTTTATACTGGTAGGATTTGCTATGGCTGGGACATTGGTACAAATGTTGGCAGCAAAACTTCCACATGCTCAAGCCGTACTTGCAGTGAACGCGCCAGGTTATCCAGATAAGCTTTTACAACAACGACTTGGATATCTTCTTACTTTATTGAAAAGCGGTGATTTATCAGGAGCTCTAGAAATATTAGATGCTTTCGTGCAGCCTATTGGGGCAATTAAAAAAAGAACCTTATTGGAGATTTCTGATGAACAAAAAAGCATGGCAATTGAACGTATGACAAGAGGATTTAAATTGTTATTGGAGATGGATGCGAGGAATGAGATTATCAAATACACTGGAAAGTTTTTAGCTTTGGTAGGTGAAAAGTCACAACTTGCAACCGTAGAAAATCAAACGAGAAGTCATTGTATGAATCATGAATACAAGATTGTATCTGGTGCTGGTATGCGTTTGTGGGAGGATAATCCTACTATGACAGATGCAGTTATTGATGAATGGATTGATAAGTTATGAAGAAGAAAGTTCTTGTGTTACCTGGTGATGGGGTGGGGTCAGAGGTCTGTGATGCTGCATTGATGGTCTTGGAGCAATTTAAGTTGCCGATTGAATTAACTTATGGCGATATTGGTTGGGAATGTTGGAAACAGGAAGGAGATCCTATTCCAAAAGTGACCTGGCAAAAAATTGCTGAAAGTGATGCTGTTTTACTTGGGGCTGTGACCAGTAAAGGAAAAGAAGCTGCTTTAAAAGAGCTTGCACCATATTTAAGGGAGAAAGGACTTTCTTATGTTTCTCCTGTTATTCAGCTTCGTCAAAAGTTAGGCCTGTTTGCGAATATACGCCCTATAAGATATATCTTTGGTCCGAGAAAACCTTTTCATTTTTGTGTTATCAGAGAAAATAGTGAAGGCCTTTATGCTGGATTGGATTTTCGGGGTATCACTCCTGAAACAGCCGCTTGGTTAAGACATCCCAATTTGACAAAATATGGGCTTGAGGAAGCTGCGTAGACAGTTCGTTTGCAGACACGCTTTGGTTTAGAGCGGATATTCGAATACGCTTTTTCTTATGCAGGGGAACATGGTTTGAGGCGGGTTACTTTTGCTGATAAGCCAAATGTTATGCGGGAAAGTGGTCAATTTGCTCAGAAAATTTTTGAGAAAATTGCGCAAAACTATCCGGAAATTGAAGCAGATATTCATAATGTTGATGCGGTTGCTTTGTGGATTGCAACGAAGCCAGAGCAGTTTGGTGTGATTGTTGCTGAAAACATGTTTGGCGATATTCTCTCTGATCTTGCTGCTGGGGTAATGGGGGGATTGGGACTTGCACCTAGTGCAAATGTGGGAAGCAAGATTGCTTATTTCGAGCCTGTTCATGGCAGTGCACCACGCATTGCTGGACAGAATAAAGCAAATCCTTCTGCCATGCTTTATACCACTGCTTTACTTTTAGACCATTTAGGCTTTCAGGATGCTGCGCAACAATTGTCTGAGAGTGTTGATCAGGTTATTCGTGCTGGAAAAACGATCACCTATGATTTAGGAGGAAAAGCCTCTACACGTCAAATGGCTGAAGCTGTTCTCAATTCTCTTGTGAATCCTGTCTCTGTTTGTCGTGCCGCAATTATTACGATTGGTGATGAACTCCTTTCAGGACAATATTTGAATACGAATTTGCAAGATTTGAGTCAAAGCTTAAACAAGAGAAATATCCAAGTCACACGTCATTTTGTTTGTGCTGATCAATTACAGAAAATAAGTGAGACAGTGATTGCTTGTCTTGGGCAAGAAGATCTTATCATTATCAGTGGAGGATTGGGACCAACATCCGATGACAAAACACGCGATGCGATTGCTCAAGCTGTACAGCAGCCTTTGGTTCATCATGAAGCTGTTTGGCAAACGATAAAAGGGCAATTACAACGGTTAGGTATTGCACCAGATAAGAGTAATGCACGTCAAGCATTGTTTCCAGAAACAGCAAAGGTGCTTGATAATCCTACTGGTACAGCACCTGGCTTTTATCTTTCTTGTTGTGGAAGTTTCCTTGTTGTTTTGCCTGGTCCGCCTTCACAAGCTCTTGCGCTTTTAGAAAATTACTTAGAACATGGTGAGAAGAAGTATTCTTTTACACTACAGGCTCAATATGCGTGGACTTTGATTGGAATTGATGAAAGCACTATTGCGCAGTGGGTTGATGATCATTTCGCTAATGAACCATTCGAACGGCATTTTTTATGGAAAAGCCCTTATGTTCTAGTACAATTGGTTGGTCAGTCATCAGCGCTCTTAGCACAGCATTTAATCGAACAATTTGAAAATCATTTTCATCCATATTTGGTTGGAGCAGGAATTACCACTGCTTGTGAACAATTGGCAGTGCACGTTGAAGTCCATTGGTCTGCCAATGACCCATGCCTTTTAAAATATTTTCAGCCCATAGAAAAAGGTAAACAAGATATTCCTTTGTTTGAGGTTGAAGTGAGCTTATCACCTTCCATCGAGACATTAGAAAATCAAGAAGAAAGCCTTGGACATGCCACGATGACTATACGGATGAAAGGTTATGACGATGATCGTGTAACTTTTCCCTATACGCGACCACTTTTAAGCGTAGTCTTACAGGAATATGCAGCTTGGTTAGTTTTAAAAAGATATTTGAAATCAGAGGAAAAAAAATGATACTTGATGAAAATGTAGAAATGCTCAAAAAACGATTACTGGCATTAGATACAGCAGCTGTTTCTGATGCTCTAGATAGTTTATATTTGCAAGCAGCTTTACCGAATATTAAACCACGCTTAAATAATATCAAAATAGCTGGTCCTGTATTTACGGTACAATATGAGGCTTTTAGACCAGAAAATAAAACATTTACGAATGCTGGTAATTATATTGATGATGTACCTGCCGGATCTGTCGTGGTGATTGATAATAATGGTCGATGTGATTGTACTAGTTGGGGAAATATATTGACCCATAAGGCACTACAGCAAAAAATTGTAGGGACTGTTATTCATGGTTCTGCCCGAGATATTGCTGAAATTAAGGCTCTACATTATCCTCTTTTTACAAAAAATATTTATATGGTTTCTGGTAAAAACCGTGCACGCATACAAGCCGTGCAGGTGCCTTTAATCATTGAAGGAATAAAAATTGTTCCTGGAGATTGGGTTTTTGCTGATGATAATGGTGTTTTAATTCTTCCTAATTCAGAGTTATCTGAGATTATTCGTCGTGCTGAAAATGTTGATAAAACAGAAGCGCGTATTTTGGCTGCGCTTAAAGGCGGAGAGCGGCTTGAAAATATACGGATTCAAGAAGGCTATGAAATTCCTTGGAAGGAAAAGTTGTGAGTACATGCTTTATACAGTTCTGGCGGAAGCGATTAAAATTTTTAGATATTCATTATCATGCGCGTCCAGATTTATTTAATAGAACATATTCAGCTTATGAAGCTGCACAAATTTATGCTAAACACAAAGGTGGAGTTATTTTAAAAAATCACTTAGGCAGTACAGCTGCACTTGCCACAGCTTTACAAGAACAAAATTTACCTGTTTTTGGTTCTATTGTTCTTAATTATGCTTCAGGTGGTTTAAGTTTACTTTCAGTTAAACACGCTTTAGCACATTATCAATTTGTTTCAAAATCAAAATTGCTTGTACATTTTCCCACTATTGTGCCAACACATCATCGTAGCCGTCTCAAGCGAAATTTTTCTAATAATTATGCTGCTTTTCTTGCTCAGCAGCCAACAGCTATTACCGATGAGAAAGGATATCTAAAATCAGAGATTTACGAACTCATAACTTTTGCTGCTGACAATGAAATTGTTCTCTCTTCTGGGCATGCCTCTAAAGAGGCAACTTTACGTTTGCTAGATGCTGTAGCGAAAAAAAGCAATTGTAGACTCCTCTTAAATCAACCGGCTAATCCAATGACAGGTTTTTCTGCAGAACAATTACAAGCTCTGGGAGAACATGATTGGCTTTATATAGAGCAATGCGCTTTAACTTTTTATCTAGGATATCAAACAAAAGAAGACATGTTTTCTGTACTATCTAAAGTTAATAATGTGATTTATAGTTCAGATCTCGGACAATTGGGGGGAACTGATATTCCAACATGGTTGAAAGACAGTGCAAACTGGTTCCAAGAAGCAAAACTTTCTCCTTCTCAAATACAAACAATAACACTTGATAATCCTTTAAAAATGTTATCACCAGCCAATTAGCTATAAAGTCACTACTTCATTAGAAATAATACAAAAATATTACTAATTTCAAATTTTTAAAGTGCTTTTAATAAACGTTTTGAACAGGAATGCCATTCATAAACAAGACTTTAACTTGTCAAAAGCTATATTAAACAACATTCTCATGTTCATGATAAGAAGCTTATAAATAAGTTTCAAACGGTAGTTAAATTTTTACAGGAGAGATGTACTAGTTTATTCAGGTGCCATACAGGTGACAAGTGGTGTTACTTTTAAAAGATTACACCTACGGATGAGGTGTGGAGAAAGAGAATTGTTCGCAATATCCGATTATATAGTGTTGAAACCTGTGAAATACGACGGTTTGCCTCAAGCCATGGAATTAAGTGGTCGTGTGGAGTTTTTGTGACAGCGTAGCTTGTGGCAAAAACAATCGACAAAAATATCACTTGTAAGCAAGGATAGGTGTTAAAGCGGCTTGCATGGCAGGTGAATTTAATGCAGAAGATCTGCCAACAATGGCGCCCAAAAGCTTAGGGACAACGATCCAATCATCATGTTGTTTTGGAGCAATTCGCACGCCATTGCCTATTACAAGGCAGAGTTCTGTATGGATAAGATTGTAGTTGGAAAAACTTGATCAATAAAATGATTTCTATTGTGGATGAATGGAAGAAATAGATTAAGGCAGCAATCAATAAAAAGTAGAAAACAGGATTGATTGAAAGATAATGAATGACGCTAGGCAAAATTTTGCTATCACGTAGAGGTTCTGTAGCTGCCCTTAGTTAGCTTGTAAAGACAAAATCAAAAGACCCATAACAATGATAAAATATTCTATTTGATGCTATTCACGTTTTTCTATTGTTATAAACTACAAATGCCAGTTAAAAGGCAAAGGCGCATAACAAGGGCGAAATCCTAGGTGAGGACTTTAACAACAACTGCTGATCCTAATTCGCTTTTGCGAACAACTATCAGTTCTATTATTTCAAAGATAAAACTCGATTTATTGAAAGACCCAAAGAGAAGCATTATGGCTGTAGAGTTTTATAAAATCATTGCTGTAAAAAGCCTCAATTTACAGCAAACAATGATTTTAAAATAATGTAACACATTTTATTATTTAAGTTGGTCACCATCGGCGTATTCATTTCTGTGCGCACCATGTATGTGGCTTAGAGAAGTAAAGAAATAGCGCTGGTAAGATGAAGGAGTACCAATGAACCATTCATGATATTTTATTCTTTTTCTGTCGTTATAAGTGTGGTTGCCTCAAAATTAATAAATTGAGGTTTATCTTTTTTATTTTGCTTTTAAGGCTTGCTTAAAATCATAACCATTTGGATTTTGAAAAACCCTTAGACCAAAACAGGGAAGAATGGAATAAAGGTGATCAAAAATATCTCCTTGAATTTGTTCATATTCTCTCCAAATGGTGGTGTTAGTAAAGCAATAGATTTCCAAGGGCAAACCATTTTCTGTAGGAGGTAATTGTCGCGCCATGAGAGTCATATTAGGGTTGATGTTTCGATGCTGTTGCAGATAAGAAAAAACATAAGCACGAAAAGTTCCAATGTTGGTTAAACGGCGCGTATTAGCTAAGATATCATGATTTTTATCTATTTGAGCATTCCATTGATCAAGTTCTGCTATTTTTTGTGTGAAATAATTTTCTAATAAATTAAACCGGGAAAGATATTTCTTTTCTTCTTCTGTGAGAAAACGGATACTTGATTGATCGATAAAAAGGGAGCGTTTTATGCGTCTTCCACCAGATTCTTGCATTCCTCGCCAATTTTTAAAAGGATCAGTGACAAGTTTACGGATAGGGACTGAGATAATAGTTTTGTCGAAATTTTGAACTTTAACAGTATGAAGTGCAATTTCAATAACATCACCATCGGCAGCGAGATTGGGAATTTCAATCCAATCACCAACACGAACCATATCGGTGGATGAAATTTGAATACCGGCGACGAGGGAGAGAAGTGTATCTTGAAAAATTAACATGAGAACCGCTGCCATTGCACCAAGACCGGAGAATAGAATAAGCGGGGAGCGGTCAATCAATGTGGCGACCATTAAAACTGTCGCAACAGCAAAAAGTGCAATTTTAGCAATTTGAATATAACCTTTTATTGGTTTTAAGCGTGCTGCTGGTCGTTGTTCGTAAAGGATATTAATGATATTGAGGCAGGCAGAAATTGTTAGAACAACAAAAAAGATAATGAAGGCATTGGCAACATTATTGATGACAGTGCCGAATGCATCGGGCAATGTTGGGATAAAATTAATACCGATTGAAAGAATAAAAACTGAAATGGTATTCGCCATGTATTGAATAGCATTTTTAAGTTCGATTGTTGTGTTTGGCAGAAAAGACGAGAGTTTCTTTGCACCATGAATGAGTAATTTTCGTCCTAGAAAGTTGACTAAAAGGGCAGCTAGAGTAAGAGTAATAAGCCAAGAAATAGACTCTAACCATGGATATTGAACAATAAATTCGATCATTTTTTACTCTCCATTTTGAAATTATATGCAGTTGAGAGTTTAAAATTTTGCAACTACTTAAAAGGAAGTATTGGAATTATGCTCTAAAGTCGTTAAATATGCAAAAAAGAATTTTCAAATTCTGTGAGAGATAATGCGTTTTCCGGCTGATTTTCTTAATGAACTGCGTATTCGACTCCCCATTTCAACAGTGATTGGTCAACGGGTAGATTTTGACCCTCGAAAAAGTAGGCCTTCACGGGGAGATTTTTGGTGTTGTTGTCCATTTCATGGTGAGAAAACTCCTAGTTTTCATTGTGATGACCATAAAGGGCGCTATTATTGTTTTGGTTGTGGTGTAAGCGGGGATATTTTTACTTTCCTTTGCGATCTTGATGGATTGCACTTTTCAGAAAGTGTAGAGCGTTTGGCTGATTTTGCGGGCATAAAATTACCTATTTGGGATCCACAAAGGCATCGACGTCAAATGGAAAAATCTGATCTTTATAACGTAATGAAAATTACTACAGATTTTTTTCAAGATAATTTACGCGCTAAAGGAGGTATGCAAGCACGAAGTTATCTAGAGGCACGTGGTGTTACATCAGAGCTTGTAGAGCGCTTCCGAATTGGTTTTGCACCGGTAAGGCGTACAGCTTTGAGAGAAGCTTTGAGTGCACGTGGCATTTCAATAAAGCAAATGGAAGAATGTGGACTTCTCACATCGCATGAGGAGAGTGCAGATTCTTATGATCGATTTAGAAATCGTATTATGTTTCCTATTGAAGATTTGCGCGGACACGTGGTGGCTTTCGGCGGACGTGCATTAGAGAAAACGACACGAGCAAAATATCTAAATAGTCCTGAAACAGTGCTGTTTCGTAAAGGAAATATACTTTATAATGCGGTAGCTGCTCGCAAAAATAGTCGCTTTGTTGGCGATAAAAAAAATCATTCACTCCTTGTCGTCGAGGGGTATATGGATGTTATTGCATTGACTAAAGCTGGTTTTGAAGGAGTCGTAGCGTCTTTGGGTACAGCATTAACGGAAGCACAAATTGAACTTTTATGGCAGATGGGGAAGGAGCCCATTTTGTGTTTTGATGGTGATGATGCTGGTTTAAAAGCTGCCTTTCGTGTTGCTGATCGTGTGTTGCCTCTTTTAAAGGTTGGGGTTTGTGTTCGCTTTGTTTTGTTGCCAAAAGGAAAAGATCCTGATGAAATTATTTGTGTTGGTGGTGCACAACTTTTTTCTTCTTTTTTGCAAAAAGCAATTCCCTTGATTGAGCTTTTATGGTGGCGTGCTACTTATGGAAAGCATTTTGAAACTCCAGAAGAACGAGCAGCATTAGAAAAACAACTAAAACAACAAATTTTTATGATTAAAGATGAAAATGTCCGTCGTTATTATTTGCAAGATGTAAAAAAACGCCTTTTTGATTTTTTTCGTCCCTCGTTTTCGAAAAACAAAGGGACAAGGTGGTATGATCAATCCTCGCCAAATGGAATCTTTAAAGATCGATCCTTTTCTCTGTTAGCCAACTCTGAAATAGTACGAAATTCCTCACAATCTATCCCTTTGCGTGAAGCAGTGATTTTACTCACTTTAGCTTATTATCCTGAACTGTGGTATGAAAATTTTGAGATTCTTTCTAAGTTAGAATTAAAAAATACTCAATTGATGTATTTTCATCAAGTTATGTTGGAAATTCTTGGAAATCAGCAGCTTCGTGATAAAGAAACGATGGTTGCATTCTTAGAAAAAAGAGGGCAACAAGCTCTATTAGAACATCTGAAACACCTTGTGCAAAATATTGGTATGCGTATTATCTTTGGTGGAGCTTCTATCGAAGATGCACGTGCTATATTAAAACAAGCTGTCTACTTGCATCTTCAAGAACACCACCTACATAAGAGATTACAGGATATTGAAGAGCTGCTTGTGGAAAATCCTAAGAGTGAGGTTTTTGATCTGCTTTGTGAGGTAAAAAATGAGCTAGAACAGATGCAAGCAACAGAAGCGTTAATTGAAGGGTTTGGAAGTGTATTAGATAAAAAAATAGACGGGAATACACAAGATACGATAAAATGATTCGCTTTTTTAATGCGAATCAGTCACTTAAGTTTGAGATGAGGAAGTTTATGTGGAGTGACATTTTCATAAAGATGACAATTAAATTTTAGGAAAAGCGGGCAATTGGTTCTTACAGTAGGGTACAGAGATTATCTCAGAAGGGCTGAGAGGTGTCGGGGAAACTTCTGGAGTTTTCCCGCGTTTTTGTCTGGATGACAAGGTGTATAAAAAATGTATTCTTTCCAATAGTAATCTATTAAAAGGAAGTATATGAGAGCCTATTGGTGGATTTTAAGTGAGAACAAAAAAGCTGGTCACATGAAAATTATGGAGTGATCGAGTGGAGTAATGGTATGGCAACAAAGGTTAAACAGAAAGATAATACGGAAGTAACAAGCCAAGCGAGTTTGGATGGTCCTCTTCTTGATTTTTCTGATGATGCCATCAAGAAAATGATTAAACTTGCAAAAAAAAATAGTTACGTAACGATGGATGAACTCAATGCAGTTCTTCCTTCCGACGAGGTTACATCCGAACAAATTGAAGATATTCTAGCAATGTTTTCCGAAATGGGGATTAATGTTGTGGATGATGAGGATGAAGCTGAGTCTGAAAATTATGAAGAAGAAGTTACTGTAGAAGGTGGTGATTTAGTAGAGGCCTCTAGCCACGCAATTGCAACGACGACAAATAAGCGTGAAGCAACAGATCGTACGGATGATCCGGTACGTATGTATTTGCGTGAGATGGGAGCTGTTGAGCTTCTTTCGCGGGAAGGAGAAATTGCTATTGCTAAGCGTATTGAAGCAGGGCGTGAGACAATGATTGCAGGTCTTTGTGAGAGTCCTTTGACTTTTCAGGCCCTCATTATCTGGCGTGATGAGCTAAAAGAACAGCGTATTCTTCTTCGCGAAATTATTGATCTTGAAACGACTTATGCTGGTCCGGAAGCAAAGCAAACTCCTGTTATCGAGAGAATTGAAGTGGATAAAACAAAAGAAGAAAAAATGTCTTCTATACATAATATGGGGGAGAGTGCAGGAGAAAGACACATTGAAGAAGATGATGAAGAAGACGATGATGATGTTAACTTATCACTTGCTGCGATGGAAAATGAACTGTGTCCTCAAGTTATGGAAACATTGGATTTTATTGCTCAAACCTATGTAAAATTACGTAAATTACAAGATCAGCATGTTGAAAGCAGTTTAGCAGAGCGTAAAGAAGGGGCTCTCACATCTTCTCAGAAGAGGAAATATATTCAATTAAAGGGTGAGTTGATTCAAGCTGTAAAATCTCTTTCTTTGAATCAAAATCGTATCGAGGCTTTAGTTGAGCAGCTTTATGACATCAATAAGAGGTTGATTCATAATGAAGGTAAGCTAAAACGGATTGCCAATAGCTATGGCATTGGCCATGAGGATTTTTTAAAAGAATACCAAGGACGTGAATTAGATGCAGATTGGATGAATTATATTGCTACTTTGTCTACACCTGGTTGGAGAGAATTTTCGCTGCGGGAAGCAAAAGAAATTCAAAAGTTACGAAGTGAAATACAAAATCTTGCACAAGAAACGGCAATTTCGATTGGTGAATTTCGTCGGATTGTTATGCAGGTGCAAAAAGGTGAACGCGAATCAACAATTGCTAAAAAAGAGATGGTAGAATCTAATTTACGTCTTGTAATTTCAATTGCAAAAAAATACACTAATCGTGGTTTGCAGTTTCTTGATCTTATTCAAGAGGGCAATATTGGTTTGATGAAGGCTGTGGATAAGTTTGAATATCGGCGCGGATACAAGTTTTCAACTTATGCGACATGGTGGATTCGTCAGGCCATTACGCGTTCAATTGCTGATCAGGCACGCACTATTCGTATCCCTGTTCATATGATTGAAACAATCAACAAAATTGTTCGTACTTCGCGTCAGATTCTCCATGAAATTGGACGAGAGCCAACACCAGAAGAATTATCTAGCAAACTTTCTATGCCGTTAGAAAAAGTGCGAAAAGTTCTTAAAATTGCAAAAGAACCTATTTCACTTGAAACTCCTGTAGGTGATGAAGATGATTCTCATTTGGGCGATTTTATTGAGGATAGGAATGCCTTATTACCAATTGATGCAGCTATTCAAGCTAATCTTCGAGATACGACAACACGTGTCCTTGCTTCGTTAACACCACGAGAAGAACGTGTTTTACGGATGCGTTTTGGGATAGGAATGAATACTGATCATACATTGGAAGAAGTGGGACAACAGTTTTCAGTTACAAGAGAACGTATTCGTCAGATTGAAGCAAAAGCGCTCCGTAAATTAAAACATCCTAGCCGTTCGCGGAAATTGCGCAGTTTTCTCGATTCTTAAATAAGGAAATTCATTTGTTTAATAGTTCCTCTTTCTTCTTAATGAGGAGGGGATGTATGTATTATGCGTGGATGCTTTTTTGAGGAGATATGGGAAGATTTTAAATAATTTAGAGGGTTTCTGAGGTTTAGTGTTTTCTTGATTTTGGGATTTTATACTTCTCTTTCTAAGAATAATAGATATAAACCAAAGAGTGGTGTGGTAATCTTTCAAGAATAAAGGATAGAATATTATTTTGCGTGTAACAGTTTGTTTCTCAAAAGATGGGTTATATTGGCAAGAACCCGCAGTATAGCATACTGAGTTTTGATGAGAAAAGTGTATTCTTTATAAAATTATTCTATTATTTTAGGTTGCACATTTTATTCTTCGCCAGTTTATAAAGCGATATTTCAATAGGTTGTCTTCATTTATATGAGATATTTTACGAATATTCTCTTTTTATCCAGGCAGATTTTAAGAAAATGGTTTAAAGTTTGCATTGAGTTAAATCTTTTTAAGAGATAGAAATATATGAAATTCAACTTTTAATTTTTTCGTTTTTTATAGATTGTTTTAGTTAAAAAAGTATACTTAAATTTATGAGTGGGGAGATTCTCTTTTGAAAAGTAAGGGAAATTAGAAGAGAGTTCCATTTCTGAGTGGAAGAGTCTTTGTGACGGCGGTGGTTTTTGTTGTCTACACAAAGTTAAGGGTGAGAGGGGATACTGTGTAATCAGCCTTGCTTGTCGTCTTTTAGATGGGGGACTTACAGGTATCGAGGCTGTGTTCATCGTATCAATTATATCAGATTATCTATCATCAGATATTACAACAGTTAAAATAGTGCGTTGGTTTCCAGAAAAGTTATGCTTATAGATTAATTTATGAAGGGAAAGATCTCCTGTGGTAGCATCCAATGAGATTAGGGGATTCTTATACGTGCATAAAGAACGGATTTTGCATGTGGGCACATAAAGGTTTATGAAGACAAATTATTATACTGAAGTAGATTATCTCGATCACATTACTGGACTTCGGTGTGAAGGCCAGTGATATGATTTTTTGATGCAAAGATTGGTAATTTAATCGATCGCAAAGACTACTGTAACACTCACATTATAACTTAATTCGCCACCTGTAAAATTTGTATCTGCGTAGCCTGCTGCTTCTCTGCTCATGAGACGTGGCGTGAGATGATAATAGTCATCTTTTTCATTGATTTCAATAATTTTTCCTAATTTTAAATTAGCTGCTTGCGCTATCGTTTGCGCTTTTTCAATAGCTTCAGTAATGGCTTTTTCCCGTGCTTTTTGATAAAATGGTTTCGTCTCTGCATTGGTAAAAGTAATGCCATTAACTGAATTAACGCCCAGTGTCATTGCTTGATCAAAGATTTTACCAGCATTGGGAAGATCACGAATGCGTACGGTTAAAGAATTTGAAACATGATAGAGTTTTTCATTATTCTTTTTTTCGTAGGGTTTATCAGGATTCGATTGATAAATAGATAAGCCTGATGTTTGCAAATCATTTTCCTGAATACCATTGTTTTTAAAGGCTTTTATAATATCGTTGATAGATTGATTATTGGCAGCTAATGCTTTTTGGGCAGTTTTGTCATGGGTAACAACGGCTAGATTAATAATTGCCATATCTGGTGCAGCTTGACTTTCTCCGATTGCAGTTACTGTAATCGTTGCATTTTTTATTTTATTTTCTTCAGCATGTACAGTCAATGAAGCGCTTAAGAGCGTAAATGCTAATATAACGATTTTAACTAGAGAATCCTTTAGTGATTGAATTTTTTTTTCTATCATATTCATTCCTTTATATTTGCCAGTTAACTACTCTCTCATTTTAAAGAGTTCTTGTTAAAGAAACTAGAGCACTAGAAAAAAAACCAATAGATAAAGAGAAAAAGATAGGTTATAATTCAAAGCAGCTCTTGTATCCTAGAGCATTTTAGTTTAGAGAGGGACAACCTATGTAGGGCCTGTAGCTCAATTGGTTAGAGCCAGCGGCTCATAACCGCTTGGTTGGGGGTTCGAGTCCCTCCGGGCCCACCAATAGGAAAATAGGTAGCTTATGTATGAAGTTTTAAGATTTTAACGTTTTCTTTTTTTGATTTGTTTTCCTGTTTGTTTTAAATTTCTTTGTCATTTTTTATTGCAGTTTTTTCTATCAGTTGTTTAAATATAGAGTGAAGGTGTATTTTTCAGCTTCACCCAAGAAATGCTTTCACTTGCAACATTTAGAGTAGTTTATATGTGTTCACTGGTTACTTTCTTAACTCATACGCTGTTTTTTATTTTTTCTGTATGATGTTTTTCATAAAACAGGTAGCCAAAATCTTTATTAGGTGCATTTATTTACGCTTGTTCTGCAAATGAACTGATATCAAAAAACTAATTTTAAAGCTTATGCTTGTTTAGAACAATTGGCTTGAAAAACATTTAGGTGCAAATTTGCTTTTTTCTGAGTGATGTTAATGTTTTTTCGGCGTTTGAACAGAATTATCATGATGAAAGTTTGTATATAAAAGAATATGATCCATAAGCACTTATATGTATTATGGGGGTAACAATGATAATATTTGTTAATATATTCTTTTTCCCAAGAGAGGAGTTCTTTCTGATTTTTAAGAGATGTTGTTTATAATAACGGTAGAATGTTTTCTGAAAAGAATTTGATCAAATTTTTATTTTAAAAGCCAATTGAAAGAGTGTCGACTTTAGCTTGCGTCCTTCAAATTATTATTGTAATAAGCAGCTTATTATTCTGTAAGATGTTTTTTATGATATTGGAAAATTCGTTAAAATGCCGTTTTTTGCTTTTTTGTATTTACTGCTTAATGCTCAAATTATAGTGTTTTCGTGTGATTCGAATTATGATTGAAGAGCAGAAGTTTTTTTGATTTTATTCTTAAAATATATTGGCAGGATTTCAGTAAAACTGATTCTTTGTTTTTTAGTACTACTATTTCTATTCATGATAAACATTTAGATCAGTATTTACAAGGTGCATTCAGAGGGGAGGTTGCCTGTAAAAGTATTGCAGAGTGTTAAGCGATACAGTTATTTATAATAACTTATTTCTATAACGTTGTTATATTCTTTCTTTGCAATATTATTTAAAAAACATAGATGATGCTATGTAGAATAAAAGTGTGATATATTTTTCTTCACAATAAGATTTTTCATGTTCTTTTAATATTAGATCTCAGAAGTATTTTCAGAGCTATTTTCGCATTAATTTATTATTGGTTCGAATCATAAGATTTGCGTAACATTATTCGCATTGTTGATAGAAGTGATCATACCAATTTTCATAAGAAGGTCTGGATCGTGCGATACTTTCTGTTTCACCATGGTACATGACTAGCAGAACTTTATCTGATTTTATAAAATAAATTTGTACACAATTGCTTCCATACTGCCTATTGCAAATATTTTTTTCTAAGGTATGAGATATATTTTAAACGCTTTAGCGTTATATAGTTTGATTATCCTGGAGTATGACTATGAAGAATAATAAAAAATTTGAGACAACTTTATCCGATATTATTGTGAAATGGGAGTCTTTGTCGACAGCTCAAAAGCAAGCGATATTGGATAGAGTAGAAAATTCTACAGATGCTGCTCATTCAGCAGAACATTTAAGGCTTCAATCTTCTTTTTATCTCCAGACGAAATCAAAGTTATGAGTTTTAAGTCTTCATCAGAGATGTTGAAACCAGTTATTACATATATGGCACTCGCATTTCCTAGTGTGTTTAAAATAGCCATGAGTTTATCTACTGAAGGTCTCTTTCCTCCGTTTATCATTTGTTGCACGTAATTTTGCCCACATCCTGCAGCTCTGCTTATTTCAATCATTGTTCGTCCGTCACTTTTTATCAATTCAACTAAGCGTTGGAACCAATCTTTTTCAGTCTTTGTCATTTTTAGACCTTTACATATTTACGCTATAGCGTTAATATTGCATTGCGAATCCAGAATATACGATACAAGGAGCGTGAAAATATCCATGCATAGCTTATGAAGCATATAGAGTTGTTCTTAACTAATAACAAAATGTCCCCATACACTTTTAGATTCGAATCAATAAAAAATGGTTGCTTAAGTTCTACGGTTGTGACGAAATTAGTGCATATACCAGAAACGGCAATACACTTTCGCGTGTTTAAGAGATTTTATCGTAATAGTATACGCAGCGGTATTATAAATCAAGATATCCCCCTACATCGGTATTTGTAAAAAATTCTGCATTAAGTTGATGGGTGAGTATAACGAAACTTTATAGCCTTAAAATAATAGGGCAATAGCTGTAGAAAAGATATAAATTCATGGGCAAAGAATGCTGATTTTTCCTTTTTTGTAATAAATTAGATTACTACCAAATGGTATATTGCCTGTGTACGTTAAAAATTGGGAAATATCAAAAAATGATTTTGGATATTTTATTGTGTATGAAGATAGTCTAATGCACAAAGGTAGTTATTTGGTAGGGTATACAATCAATCAATGCTTCTATGAGGATGGATGTATCTTTTATGATTCTACAGTTTATAATGAAGTCTGTGTTTACAATAAGATATTATTTATAACAATGCATTAATTTATGGTTGTATGGAGGTTTGCGCGAGCTCACATGGTTATGAAAGGGAAAGACTTTATAGTTATTTGAATATACGCAGGGTCCGTATATCTACGCTAATGTGGTTTTTTTGTCAAGTTTTGAGCGCTCAATGTCTTGAAGTTTATAGTGATGCTCGTGGTTGTAGAAAGGATCGAGTTTATAATAATGCTTTAGTTTGTAGGGATGTAAGGATTTGTGGGAAGATAAAATTTTACAGAAATGCTATGCTTTGTGATACTAAAGATTTTTATAATAATGAAAAGTTTTTGATGTGGAGCCGCATTCTACATAGCGTAAAAGAGAAAGATCGGAACGGTTCGAAAAGCGTGTATTGATTTTATTGCGTCGTTAGTTTTTTTGAAGTTCCTTATTTTTATATATTTTGTGTCAATAAATGTATCGCAAATAATTGGTGTGAGCATGTGGTTTTAGCTGCTTTCAGAGTATTTTTTTGCATCATTGATCAATGTTTTTAATGGCGGAAAGGCAAAAATAAGAATTCCGAGTGTGATTCTTCATACTTGGAAGAGGAGATTTATTGCATTCTTTTTTGATTGAGGATGAACAAACAATTAGTCAAGTTAATTACTTGAGCGAATAAAGGAGATCTAAATGAGTATAAATGAAATTTTATCAGGATTAATGGTTGTTGTTTTGTTGTTCAGTGGGATTATATTTCGATTTACTTTATATTATCGCGGGCAAGTTAAAGCTCTAAAAAAGGAATCCAGAAGGATAAAGCATGAATTTTTAAGGGATTCTATGAAGATGACTGAAGAACGAGATAGAGCTATTCGAGAGCAAAGTATGGTGATTAAAAGACGCGATCAAGCGATTGAAAAACTGAAAAAACAAATTAAACAATATGAAGAAAATGAAAAGAAATCTCAAAAAGTGCTTAAATCTGAAGATGATAAAGAGTGATTGTCTTCATATTTTGCATCGAATTTATGCATTAAAAGGTCTGAGAATGGGTTAGAAGGATTGGGAATAAATGAGAGAGATAAATTTAATGAAGTCAATTATGGATCTAGTGTGGGATTGTATTGGCACGAAGTTTTCAGGTTTACTTTGGTTTATAAAAAGGTGTAATTTTCTAAGAGGGAGTGTCATTGATCATAAAATAAGAGGTTATGGTAATATACTAGTTCATAGATATGCTAAGCTATTGCAAATCCTATATATAAAATTCAGTCATGGTTATGATGATGTTATCTTATTGCTGAAAACCATTTTGCATGTTCCTTTTAGATATGAGAAATAGAATATTACATAGTTTCAACCAATAGGCGTAGAAAATTCCCTGATAATGGAAGAAAGGGATATTTGCTTTTTATGAAAAGGAAGTAGATAAATCAGTTATGATTATCAGGAAGAGAAAGATGAACGTAAGAGATATCGATATCTGGTAGAGAAATTACATTTTTAACCCATCTTTTCTTCATGTGTATTTTTTATGAAAAATACAAGATCTGAAAGATTTATTGTTTGATAGATGCTATAGAGATCTGATTTATTTGAAAACAAACATACAACCTATGAAAATTTAACTATCATTCATAAGTGCTAGAAATAACATAAAAATTTTCTTCTATTGAGGAAAAATCAATCATTTTTCATTTACCACAAAAATAATCTAAAACCTCATTATACAGAATAAATACTTGTCTTAATGGTTAAAGAATATCAGGACTGCAGTTCTCTAATAAGAGCCTTATGCGTAATTTCTTTGATTTGTTCAATGTTTATTAAAATGTCTTGTTTTGTTGGATAACCTTTACTAGAAAAAGCAATTTTTTGTGCATCTCCTGAGATTAAACGCCAGTACCATTGATTGTGAACTCCTTGAAACACTTCAAAATACATGTTTCCCACCTCATAAAATAGCTGATAATTTTCAGGATAAATATTCAACTAACCCATTTGTGAACATTAATGTATGTCTCTATAGGAAGCCGTCAATATATTCCCCTTAAATTTTCTGACTTTTAAAAATAATTTCTATGAGAGCTATTATTCTTTTAACAAGAAAAAATTTCTTGTCAATAAGATATAAGTGAGAATTTTATACTATAAAATTATTTTTTTAAATTTAATAACACTACACCTTCATTTACTATGCAAATGTCTTTATTATTGTTACAGAAAAAAATATACAAAATCCCACCAGTATGGACAAAGTAAAAAACACTTTTCTCCATACTGGTAGAGCTTAATCATCACTTCTTACTTTTTCTTTTGAAATAGACATTTATTGGTTTGCTATAATCTCTTTTTGAGATATGCTTCGTATGAGTAAATCAATAAATAAGCTCAAGGTATAAGAATTAGCTATTTTGGCTTTCATATCGATCAAGGAGGTTGCAGTTTTAGGGTTAAGGCCATTTGCTAAACCTTGCTTTGATAAATATTGTTGCAACTTTTCATAAGAGCGATCGATTTTTTCTTGATCTAGCTTTTCATTACGATCGCTGTTAGCAAGTGTTTTTTCAAGCCCTTCGATTTTTTTAATAAAATAATTCCAATCAAAATCACCCTTCGTATATTCGGTGTCAAACATTTTTCCTTGTCCAGTTAAAAGCCAATTAATATTGACACCATATAACGTACGGTATGTCTGTAAAACACTAAGATTAGGTTCTCTCTCGCCGCGCTCATAAAAAGCAATGGAATTTTTTGTCATGCTAAAATTTTTAGCTAAAGTTTCACGTGACGGATCACCTAAAGCAAGGCGTATATAACGTAAACGTTTTCCAAATATGGTTTTTGATTCAGTTTCAGGACGTGCCACGAATTATCTCCCTCAGTAAATCATCATGGTATAAATTTTAAGCAATAAAAGCACACTATGTATTAATATTCTGTGACGTAATGTCAATATTATAGTTTTAATTTCTCTTTATTTTTTTATTTTAGCGGATAGAAAGCAATCTCTAATTTATATATAAGAATTAACTATTCACGCCAAAAAAAATTGTGTTTACCGCACATTGTTTCTTGTTTTGTTGAAAAAAAATTCATGTAACTTTACCATGTGTTTCTATACACTTTTGGATTAATAGATGCAACTTTAAAGACATGCAAGCTTTGGATTTATACTGTATGTGCTGTAGTTGAACTAGAAAATAAACTTTGAGGAATGATCATGGTCCTTTTTCGCTATTTTGGGTATGCTTTTTTTTTCACGATTATTGGTGTCTTTTTAGGAGGAATTATTGGTTGGGTTGAAACAGGAAGCATTACTGGTTTTCTTAAATATTTTTTTATTTGCTGTGTTTTAGGAATCTTGGAAATTTCTTTATCTTTTGATAATTCTATTATCAATGCACGTGTTCTTAGTCGAATGGGTCCGTTATGGCGTCGTCGTTTTCTTATATGGGGCATTTTGATAGCTGTATTTGGGATGCGGGTTATTTTTCCGTTATTGGTGGTTGTTGTTGCTGTCGGGATTAATCCAATTGCAGCAGTCAAATTAGCAATATGGGAACCGCATCGATATGCTGAAGTTTTAACCGATGCGCATGTGGGGATTGCTGCTTTTGGAGGGACTTTCCTTATGATGGTTAGTTTAAGATATTTTTTTGATTCTGAAAAAGAGGTGCATTGGCTTAATGCTATAGAGAAACATGCTCAAAAGTTTGGGGAATTTGTTGGGATTGATATTGCAATTGTTTTGATTTTGGTATTATTTGTTTCAGCTCAGCTTGGCGCAGAAGATAAAGTAACTTTTTTATTGGTGGCTTTTTATGGGCTTTTGGCTTTTATAGGTGTTGAAGCTGTTGGCCATCTCTTGGATACTCATAAAAAGGCCTTAAAGACAGTAGCTCAAAGGGGATTAGGGGCGTTTCTTTATTTAGAAGTTCTGGATGCTAGTTTTTCTTTCGATGGTGTGGTTGGTGCTTTTGCCTTTTCACACAATCTTTTTATTATCGTAATAGGGCTTGGTATTGGTGCATTTTATGTTCGTTCTATGACAATTATGTTGGTCGAATCAGAGACATTATTGCATTATCGCTATTTGGAGCATGGTGCTTTTTATGCAATTTTAGTTCTTGCTGTGATGATGTATCTGCAAACAATTATATCTGTTCCTGAAGTATTCATAGGACTTGTAGGAGTCTGTATTATTGGTATAGCATTGTACTCTTCAATTCGTTATAAGCGTTGTCAATTGGATAAACATGTTGTATCTAAATCATGAAAACTTCGTATTTTCTCACGTTCTTGTTTATCGCATGTCTTTGAATAGAGAATAGTATTGCATGCAAAAGAAATACTATTTTATTGCTTGTTTTTATTCTTTTTTAGTTGAATTCATTGCATGATTCCGTTCATGAAGAGAATAATGTATAATCTTGCGATATTTTTGGGCTTCAAAACAAAGTGCATATTTTTGCCAACTTTCAATCCAATGACAGTTCTTGCACTTAACGGTTCATAAGAAGCATTTTTTCTGTTGTTTTGAATGATTTTTATCCATATATCGGCTCTATTTATAACATAGAAAGAGTATAGTTTTAAGATAGGTCTGCAATGAGAGAATTTCATGGTATTTTAGCTTCTTAATTTAAAATATGTAAAAATAATTTATATAAATTTAGTGTAATGTAATGATAGGTTGGAAAAGAATGTTTTAAGAGACCATTAATAGTTCTATACCAGCTTCGTTCATCGTTTTAAGCATAGTGTTTAGTGAGCCGTTTACATCAATACCAGCACAGGCATTTAATGAAACACTGACTTTAAAACCGCATTGTACGGCGTGAAGAGCAGAAAATCCTACGCAAAAATCAGTTGCTAAGCCACACATGATGAGCTTGGTAAAACCGTGTTCTTTGAGATAAACTTGTAAACCTGTTGGCGTTTTTTGATCATTTTCAAGAAAAGCAGAATAACTATCCATTTTTTGATTGTAGCCTTTTCTAAGAATAAGTTGTGCCTTTTCCATTCTAAGAGATGTATGGAATTCTGCTCCTTGTGTTCCCTGTATACAATGATCAGGCCAAAGTATTTGAGGACCATAGTCAAGATTGATGGTATCATAAGGCCTTTTCCCAGGGTGGCAGGAAGCAAAGCTGCAATGGTTTTTGGGGTGCCAGTCCTGGGTTAAGATAACATGGTCAAAACGATTTATGAGATTATTGATGGTGGGTAAAACAGCATCACTTTGTGGTACTGCAAGTGCTCCACCTGGTAAGAAATCATTTTGAACATCAATGACGATTAAGGCTTTTTTTTCCATGGATGTATTCCTATCAGGAGATGAGCTTTTATTGTATTTAAAAAAGCTATATTTCGTCTTGAAGTTTTGAAATGATTTGTCGGATATTGTTATTATTTTTATAATTATCAAGCCAAAAGAGGGGAATGGATAAGTTTTTATAATTCGTTCTATAGTTTTTTACGAATTGTAACCACGTCCCAATGGGAAGTGCGCTATAATCATTTGTTGCTATATGTTGAAGTAAAGCCTTCATGATCATTGGGCTTGGGACATCAGATCCCATAAGGCGTCGGTCGTTTTGTAACCGTAGTTTAAGCCACATCAAGGCAAGGGGTGAAGACCATTGTTTTCCATAACAAAAAATCGATGAAAAAAGGGAAGGATTTTTTACTGCGTAATACAAAGCCCATAAAACAAAAAAAGAAGGTGCATAGAGAATTGCTTTTCTTCCTGGTTCTATATTACATTGATAAGTTGGTTTAATACGATAAAAACGCAGAATTATAGCTGGTATAGAAAAGAGAGGGAATGTTTGATAACATGTATCAGGTACAGCTAAAAGGATTTGCTTTTTGCTTTTTGCTTTTTGAAGGTTGTTTTTTTGCATTCAGAACCGTACTAGGGCTTGAGAGATTAGAAAAAATGTACCAATATAAAATGAAGAGTTTTTGATACGGTGTAAGAGTTATTTACTGTACAGTTTCAAAAAGCGGAAGCATTTTTTTCAAAATTATAATTTTTAATATCACCTAAATACAATACAAAGAGAAATTTATGGTACGTCAGTTTATCTATCATATGGCCGGGCTCAACAAGTCTTACGGAAATAAAAAAATTTTAGAAAATATTTATTTGTCTTTTTATCCAGATGCGAAGATCGGCATTTTAGGGCCAAATGGTGCAGGTAAATCAACTATTTTACGTATTATGGCTGGGTTAGATAAGGAATATACGGGAGATGCATGGCTTTCTGAAGGAGCACGCTGTGGCTATCTACCACAAGAACCTTTGCTTGATGCAAGCAAAGATGTGCGTGGCAATGTGATGGAAGGTGTTGCGGATAAACAGAAGATTCTTGAGCGTTATAACCAATTGATGATGAATTATAGCGAGGAAACGGCTGATGAAAGTGCACAACTTCAAGATATTATTGATAGTCAGAATCTTTGGGATTTAGAAAGTCAAGTGGAAATGGCTATGTCTGCTCTTGGTTGTCCGCCAGCCTATGGGGATGTAACAAAGCTTTCAGGTGGTGAGAAACGGCGTGTTGCACTTTGTAAATTGCTTTTGTCAAAACCTGATTTGTTGCTTTTGGATGAGCCGACAAACCATTTAGATGCTGAAACTACGGCTTGGCTTGAAAGGCATCTACGTGAATATCCTGGAGCTGTGCTTTTGATAACCCATGATCGTTATTTTCTCGACAATGTCACGGGTTGGATTTTAGAGTTAGATCGTGGTAGAGGTATACCTTATAAGGGGAATTATTCTGCTTATTTGGAGGCTAAAGCCAAACGTTTGGCTCAAGAAGGTCGTGAAGAGGCTGCACGTCAACGTGCTTTATCACGTGAGCAAGAATGGATCGCTTCTAGTCCCAAAGGGCGACAAGTGAAGTCAAAAGCTCGGATTAAAGCTTATGATGAGTTGGTTCAGGCGGCACATGAGCGTCGTCCTGGAGAGGCGCAAATCATTATTCCTATTGGAGAAAGATTAGGACAAGTTGTCATTGAAGTTGATAATCTCTCTAAAGCTTATGGTGGACGTGTGTTGATTGATTCTCTTTCTTTTAAACTTCCTGCTGGTGGCATTGTCGGGGTTATTGGGGCTAATGGAATGGGAAAGTCTACTTTATTTAAAATGTTGACGGGACAGGAACAGCCCGATTCAGGTCAAATACGCATTGGTGAAACAGTTTCTATAAGTTATGTGGATCAGAGTCGCGATTCCTTGTCGAGTAATAAAACTGTTTGGGAGGAAATTTCTGGTGGAAATGATATTATTAAGTTAGGCAAATATGAGATGAATAGCCGCGCTTATTGCGGGGCTTTTAATTTCAGGGGGGCAGATCAGCAGCAGAAGGTGGAAAATTTATCGGGAGGGCAGCGAAATCGTGTACATTTGGCGAAACTTCTAAAGGAGGGTGGGAATGTGCTTCTTCTTGATGAACCGACGAATGATCTTGATACTGAAACATTGGGTGCATTGGAAGATGCATTGGAAAATTTCGCTGGTTGTGCGGTTATCATATCGCATGATCGTATGTTTCTTGATCGATTGGCAACGCATATTTTAGCCTTTGAAGGTGATGGTCATGTGGAATGGTTTGAAGGTAATTTTGCGGAATATGAGGCTGATAAAGCTCGTCGTCTTGGTGCAGAATCCCTTAATCTTAAGCGTGTAAATTATAAGCCTCTTACACGCTAAAATTTCTTATTTTATTGATCCCTTTGTTGAAAAAATAGTATATTTTTGTGTTCATTCTTTCAAAAATAAAGTGTATCTACATCGTAGAAGTTTTTATTCATTGGAGAGATTCAAGATTTTTTATGAGATCATGATGTAAATAAGGCTATTCTACGAATGTTCTGATCATTACGCATTGCCATTTTTACTTAATAAAAATGTAAGCTAGAATTGTTATGTTATTTGCTCTCTTCCAATGTTGCGTAATGCTTATTGTGAGATGGCCATAAGAGGTATTTTCATTTAGTTCTATGATTTCTTATTCATCCTATTTTTCCCTGTGTATAAAGTATAAGAGAATAATTTTGGCTAGTTTAGCATAAATAGATTCGAAATCAAAAAACACGATATTTTATTTTTTCACTCAAGTTAGAAATGACGAATTACTATAAATTAGTCTATTATCATTATAGAGAGAAGCAACGGGATGAGATCTATTAGTTTTTACGGTAGCCTATTTTTTTCATATTATGATAAAATAGCGGGAACAAAATAGATGAGAATATGTGCTTTATGCTTGACTTTTTTTCCTATGAACAAATGTTTATAAGAATATTTAAGGAATGGTTATGAAAAAAAGTGCAAGTTTAGATGGAATGATTGTACTGCTGAAAACGGTAGCAGTAGTGAGCCATTTACGTGTTCTTATGCTTTTGAAACATGAAGATTTAACAGTTCCTGATTTTATTTTTATTCTTGATCAGTCGCAAAAGCGTATATCTCAACATATACGTTTATTGTCCGAAGCACGATTGATTGAGCGTTATCAGAAGGGAAATCGCCTTTATTTTAAGCTTTGTCATGATTTTTGGGGCAAAGACATTGTAATGGGTGTCCTTTCGGCTTTGTCAAAGCATGATGTGATGTTAGAGCACGATTTAGAACGTTTGAAGGATGTTAAAAAGCAGCGTCAAAAAACAAGGCAGCAGCATTTTTTACAAAATACATTGCAATGGGATGTATTACGATTATCCTATATGGCGGATCCTGCTGTGGGAAATGCTTTACTTGAAATCGTTGGCAATAAACCATTTGAGACGCTGTTGAATATTGGAATGGGTGGAGACTCTGTCTTAAAATTGTTTTCTAATCTTTATACGCATGCGGATGAAGTCGTCCTTGATAGCAATGTTTTTCACTTTTCTGTTGGAGATACAATTTTTGATTTAATCATTCTTCATTGGGTTTTACATTTTCTTGAAAGTCCTGAAATATTTCTTCATGAGATATCAGGGAGGTTGCGTCCTCATGGGCGTTTGTTGATTGTGGATTTTGGTTATCATAAAATTGAGTCTTTACATTCTGATCAAGCGCATGTGCATTTTGGATTTTCAATTTTACAAATAGAACAATGGCTTAAAAATGCAGGACTTATTCTAGAGAAAACGGTTTGTCTTACTCCTCCACAAAATAAAAGCAGCAAGGAGGGCATGGTTACACTTTGGCTTGCTCGTGATCCGCGTTTATTGGTTGATGATCTCAAAGATAAACAAGTAGAATTTGCATAAATTGTATTTATTAATGGTTTTAGTTTCTGATTTTTATCAAGAAATAACGCAGAGATAAAAATTTATTCAATCATTGAAGAGTTATTATTTTTTACATGCAAGTATTGGTATTTCATAAGGGCATGGAGGTTATGTAATGAAAGCACCTTTTATAGAGTAAGCTATGAAGATAGTCATTTAAGGTGTTTTGCTACCATATTTGTTTTATTAGACAATAAATTGATTTAAAAAAATATTTCATTTTTTAACTTCAATAATAGGATCGAATACAAGAAAGTTTTTTCATTTCAACTCTTCTGTTTTAGAATCCAAAGGTATTTGTTTGACTGTTACAAGAGCAGATTTTTGTGTAAATAACATCGTGTAGAAAAGGAAATCTACCTCTCATACGTTTTCTAAATGTAAAAGTAATTGCAATATAATGTGGTGATGATTCGTATCTTCATAAATATCAAAGATGGTGGTGCCCAATAGATTTTAAGTTGTATTTTAAATGATACAACGAGACGTCACGAAACAGGCTAAGATATCTCTTTAAAACAAGACCTAGCTGAGAAGTACCTTAGAGTTTTTCGTGAGGAAGGTGGATAGATGCTGAAAAGAATGAAAAAAGTAAAAGCGTAAGACAATGCGTAACGTTCATTATTTAAAACGTACGGTTATGAGCATTTTTGAAAGGCGTAAAGCTAAATGAAAGGGATGGGTAATAAGTTGTTATTTTTAGATTTTTATATTTCTTTCCAAATGAACGATGGTTTTTTCTTTTAAGATTCTTCAAATAGACATAAATATTTTTACTCTAATTGAGTTTAAAAGCAGAACAGTTCGTAGGGGCATTCATCTTGATTTTTATGCAAATATAGCTGATGTGTTAAGAGTTGGTATTGATGCTAAATAACAGCAAAATAATGTAAATAAAGCCGTGAAAATACTTATAGACCAGTAGTGGATTGGAGCGAATTCTGGATTTTATAAAACATTTTACTAATTACAATCATAATACATTTAGCGTTATGATGCGTACAAGTATTCATGCAAATTCTTTTCATTATCTTTATAAAGTCAAATTGAGATAGGTTTCTTCAGAGGAGGTGAAAGAAAAGTGCAATATTATACCATAATTTCATGTATCTTTATCATTAGAAGAAATTTAGAAGCAATTAAGGTATTAAAATTGAATAAGTCCGTTATCTTTTCAAAAGTGAATTTCTTCTTTTTTTCATGTTTGTACGCTCATCTTATGGCACATCTCGCGGATGATATCACGTAAATTCATAAGGCACTGCCATTTTAGTTTAAGTAAAAGCTGTAAGCTGGTATCATTATTCTGTTTTTCAGTTTCTCATATTGCTTCAGATCTGCTGAAAATAGTTCCTAGAAGGTGTTGTTATGTCATTTAATGATGGTCTCTATTCCCATGCTTTATTTATTATTTCATGGGTTAATTAATAAATGATAGGAATTAAGAGAAAAGTTTGCACTGATTTTTATTCGTTATGTTAAAATGCATTGAAATCTGTTGGCTATTGTAAAATGGTTTATCATTTTTTGGAATGATCATTCGATGTGATTCGAAACAAATACCTTTGGGGTTTTTATTTTTTCGTAAAATTAAGCTGTTTAAATTTTTCGTTTATATTGTTGTGTAAGCGGTTTCAACATATTTTAAAAGATCATTTGCAGAACTTTTTATGAAGATAGCTAGATTTAGTTTATCTAATTTATTTTTTTGTTTAAACAATCCATATCTTCTTTAGAGCCGATGTTTTTTCTTTTTATGATGATAACCGTTGTAGGATAAGTGATTCTGCTTTTATGTACTTTGCTTTTTATAGGGTGAATGCATAAAAATTACTGGTTTTTTTAATTATGACTATCAGAGTTGTGAAAAAATTACAATGGTCGTGGATTTTAATTGATGCTTCTTGAAATAAAATTGCTTCAAATTGGATCAATTTGAACTTTTTTGCCTAAATATAACCATTTTTAAACAATTTATCATTCTTTTATGTTTTTTTACGTCGAAGATGATAAGAATTTCTTGTTGTTTTAAGAATTTTATTCCATAGCAGAAGTATCGCACCAGCTATCTTAGTGGTTGATGTGAGAAGACGATCGGGGAACCTCCTCCCCCCCCCCCGCGTGGATCCCCTAGATTGTCTGGCCTGACTGAGGGTTTCTTCAGTCAGGTTTTTTTGTGGTTGTTTTTAGAGTTTTATAAGGTGTTATCTGGAGATGTAAGATCTGTTCTGCTATGTACGGAGATGGGTAGTTATCATTTAAAGGGGTATTATTCTCTAAAATATTTTTATTATTTTGTGTCATGTTTTTTTCCTTAGAAAAGAGAGAAGATCGTTAAAATATGCGTTATGCGTAGCTTGCCTCATAAGGACCTCAAAGGCTTGGCTATAGGCACCCATAGCAAAGGTAAAATCAGCTAAAGTGTTTTTGATTGGTTTGCTTTATTGCCAAAATGCTTTTGCTCTCTCTGCTTTCTGTTTTGCTCATTTGAGATCAGCACAAAACTGTTTGGAGAAAGAAAGCGTATGATCATAAGTTTGTTTTCTAGGCAACCCAATTCTTATGAGCGCTTGTATGATCTCTCTAAAAGAGCAGCCAGCATAACAATAGAGCAAGAGACGCCCATCATGCCCATTGGCAAGGGATAAGCTAGGCAGCCTATCATCATGAGCAGGGCAACGGGCTGTTCCATAACGCCCATGCCAAGTACCACGCAAGGCACGTGTGATACCTTGCGCATTCTTAAAAGAACACATCATTTTAAATCCTATAACGTTGCATCACAGGACGGATTGTGCTATCTTTAACCTAGTGTGTTTTTTGAGAAAGCCTTGTCCGTTCTTACGTGACAAGGTTTTTTTTATGCCGCGTCACTTTGACGTTGCTGTTTTGCTTGCTCGATGACATTCAAGAGATCTGATTGTAACCAACGGGATAAAA
>NZ_JACIFE010000017.1 GCF_014197255.1 Bartonella fuyuanensis
AAGGGGGGGGGATGGTGTGTAAACCATAAAGCCGAAAATCTCCCGATTTGTCGACCAGGCGCTGTTGTTCCACAGCGCAGTGTCAAGAAGCGCTTAAACAGCCCGTTTTGTAAAAAATATAAAAATAGTCGCGAATGCCAGCCTTAAGTCTTGCTGTTTGTAATGATCAACAATCCCCTATCCTTGCTTTCGCTTGGAATGGCGGGATTGTTTTCTCAATCCACCATCTCAATATTGTTCACTGTTGTTTTAAGCAGCGGTGACAGAAAATATCAACAAGCTTACGAGCTTTTTTATTGTAAAGAAACCCGCTGAAAGAGGCGAAAATGAAGAAAGTCTTGCAATTATTGAGCGGCATAGCTCTGTTAAGTATCACTGGATGTGTTAACTCAATTCCCTCACTTTCTCCAGCATTATGGAGAAATAAAATACTTTTAGAATGTGGCGTACCGGACCTTAATAAGGTTGTGGCGCTAGATTTGAATCAATTTGCCAGTATTGAAATGTGTATGGCGCAATCAGGTTTTCGCCCTAGCTTTACAATACAAGATTGGTGTGAGAACCATAAATCGGATAATCTTCCCATATGTCGTCCTGGTGCTGTCATGCCTCAGCGAAGTGTTGAGAGACGCTTAAATAGCCCTTATTGTAAAAAGCATTCAGAACAACTTGAATGCAAACCTTAAATCTTGCTTCAGCAGAGAAAGCCTTGAATTTACACCAAATAAAGCTCTAGGATAATAGGTTTGAGAAAGCCTTGTCCGTCCTTACGTGACAAGGTTTTTTTTATGCCGCGTCACTTTGACGTTGCTGTTTTGCTTGCTCGATGACATTCAAGAGATCCGATTGTAACCAACGGGATAAAAAACCAAATTTTAAGGGTTTTGGTAAAGAGCTATTGGTAACATGACGGCGGAATGTTGAGACACTCATATGAAGCAATTTTGCACTTTCTCCGGCTTGTTTTTAAAAGACATCTCGCAACGCTCGCAAGCTCATTTCAGGACGGCGCCCATGAATGGTATAACGATAAAGCCATTGGGCGCCTCCATCTTGACACTTATGAAGTAATAAGCCAGCATCATCATTATATTTCTCAGCCCCCAATGTTGCGACAGATCTGGCATTAAGCTGATTCATAAGAACCATTTTAGTTCTTTCCTATACAGTTTTCACCCACATGCCAGCCTCGCTTGTGGTGTGCAATCAAGTGATTTTGATTGATTCAACATAAACAGATTTGAAATGAGAGCGCCTTATGTTATTCGGGGTTCTAATTTAATATGAAAAACAGTGAATTAGCATTATAAATAAATACCTTGTATCTTTTACTCAGATTAATATCATCACGATATTTGCGTAACTTTAATAATGTTGTATCTTTGTGTTAAAAATAGTTTATAAGAAATATATTTACCGTGTTCTTAGATATTTTTACTCATTATTATAATAGTAAATTGTTATACTTCAATATACTGTTTTTATTATGAATGCGCTGGTAAGCCACAAAAGTTTCTTTTGTTAGTTGAAAACATAATGTGCGCTTCTTAATTTTTCTTTGTTTCCATTTTTTATTAGCTAGATCTCATGAGGATTCTTCTTCTTTTTTTTCGCGATGTTCTGAGATCCTATAGTTTTTATTGATGTCGAACGGATAAAGTTCATTCTATAGATTCAGGCTGTACACTTTAGTTTATTCCAATGAGATTAATTTAGCACAAAAAGTGTTGAGTGGCTAAATACAGTACGCTTCATGAGAAATTTAATTTCTTATTTTTGATAAATAGTTGGATATTAAATACAGCTATTATTACGGTTAATATCAGCTAATTTTATTATCTCATTGAAATATATGATATTTTTGTTGGTATGGTGTTCCAAATTAATTGAGTAATATGTGTATTTTGAAAGGGATTACATTTCAGTAAGAATTATGACTTTCAAAGCTCTCACATTTACAATTTTTTATTATTGAAAGGGCATATTTTTATGGCTATAAGGATAATTTCGAAAAACAAAAAAATTCTATTGAGAGCAGAAAAAGAATGTATCAAAGGTATTTTCAATAAAATAATTATATTTGAAGTACTGATCAAAGCTGTTGATAGTGTAGTTCATAAAAATTGGCAAGAGTAGCTTGATCTTGTATTTTGCAGAAAAATGCAGAAAAATTATGAATATTCGATAAACATTTATTAGTAGATAAAAAAGTCTTTTAATCTATGAATTGAAAAAATAATGATCTTGTAAAAGCCTTGTAAGCTTTATACTTTAATTTCAAATCTCATGCATTAATTTTGAGTTATGCATATTATTTACGTCAATCATAACAATAGTGGGCATAGACAATGACATTTAATTTTTTCATCAATTTATTTCTATTTGTTGTTTTTTTATTGTGGATTGCCCAAAGTAAGAGAATGCAATGGAGTCTTTCACTACGTGTTATGCTAGGGCTTATTCTTGGCTTAATTTTTGGAAGTGTTTTGCAGGTTGTTTATGGAGAGGGTGAAGGAACTTTATTGAAATCCGTTGAATGGTTTAATATTGTTGGTGAAGGCTATATCTTATTGTTGCAAATGATTGTTATGCCATTGGTTTTTATTTCTATCGTTTCAGCGGTTGCTCATTTACATTCTGTTTATGCTGTTGGAAAGATGAGTATAATAACAATTTCAATATTGCTTTTTACAACGGCTCTTTCGGCGTTAGTTGGTGTGCTTGTGGTTAATTTCTTTGGATTAACAGCCAATGGCTTGGTGTATGAAGGGCAAAATGTTTCTGCTATTCTTGAAGGTCATATTTCTAAACTTGGAGATATAAATATACCAAAGATGATTTTGTCGATGATTCCTAGAAATCCATTCGCTGAGTTGGGTGGGGCTAAACGTACATCAATTATTAGTGTTGTTATTTTTGCGGCATTTTTAGGTGCATCAGTTCTTCTTTTAAAGAAAGATGAGTCAGAAAAAGGAGAAAAAGCGCTTTTATTTATTCAAGTGGCACAAGCTTGGATTATGCGATTAGTCCGTATTGTGATTACTTTGACACCTTATGGTATTTTTGCTCTTATGACGAAGGTAGGAGCGATATCGCGTATTACAGATATTTTTAATTTACTGGTTTTTATCATTGCTTCTTATACTGGTATTCTTTTGATTTTTGGAATACATGGTGTATTGCTTAGCCTTTCTGGGGTTAATCCCTTTCGTTTCTTCAAAAAAGTTTTACCAGTTTTAACATTTGCTTTTAGCAGCCGTTCAAGCGCGGCAAGTATTCCTCTGAATATTGAAGCGCAAACGCAGTGGATAGGTGTACCGCAATCCATTGCAAGTTTTGCAGCTTCTTTTGGGGCAACAATTGGACAAAATGGTTGTGCAGGCCTTTATCCAGCGATGCTTGCAACCATGATTGCATCATCTATGGGTATTAATTCTCTTGATCCTACTTGGATTGCTACACTTGTTGGGGTTGTTACACTGAGTTCTATTGGGGTTGCTGGTGTGGGTGGGGGTGCTATTTTCGCTGCATTGATTGTCTTGCCAATTATGGGATTTCCTGTAGCTTTGGTTGCTGTACTTATTTCGATTGAACCGTTAATTGATATGGGACGTACCGCTCTAAATGTGAGCGATTCAATGATAGCTGGAATGATCACCAGTCAAATTTTACAGACAACGGATAAAAGTATTTTTAAAAAATAATTTTAGATTATGTTTTTGAGGGTTGTAAAATATTCGTAAGAGATGTTTGTGCTGAACCAGGTTGTAGGGGTTTTTGTTGCTTGGGGTGAGGAGCCCAACCGGAGAGCCAAATGAAAGAAAAATGTGCACGAACACGTCCATCAGGATCACTAAATCGTTGTTCATAGATTTCAGCTGCGCGAATAAAAAAGCGTTTAGATACAGGGCGTCGTGAACGACTGATAAGTGCATTTTGCATTCCCATAGCTTTAAGATCGTGCATAAGGTCAAACATTGTATTATAACGTATCGTGATATCTTCCACATCTGCTACAGGTAGAGCAAAGCCAACACGCTGTAAAAGAGCACCTGCATCACGAATATCGGCAAAAGGATAGATCCGAGGGCTTGCACCTCCATAGATTTCAATTTCGGCCTGTAGGAGGCATTCACGTAATTCTATGAGCGTTCCAGCTCCTGTCATAACAGCCAGAAATAAGCCATCTGGTTTAAGGGTGTTTTTTATCTGGCTTAGAACACCAGGGGTATCATTTGTCAATTGTAATGAAAGAAGTGAAACAATAAGATCACAGTAACTTTGAGGTAAATTAAGAAATTCTCGATGACGTAAATGAAATTTTTTATCATGGCTTTGATAAAGCCTATTGGTTTCCATTCGTTCTATGGAAATAACTTTTCCAGATTTCATTAAAGCTTGAGCAGCAAGGTCTGTATGGCTGTGTACATCAAGAGCTAATGTAAAGAGGCGATCAACAGTGATAAGACGTTTATAGAGATCTTCTGCCATGTGAGAGAGTAAAAAGTCATATCCTTTTTTTGCTTTTTGGAAAGCGCGTTTGCGGAATTGTTCAATGCGGTTATGATCAAAAATTAAAGGACACGACATATTGTGGAACACTTTCGATTTATGAAAGAATATATTTTAAAGTCATTTTTGTGCAAACACTACTGAGTTTACAATATGAAAAAAAATAAGCTTATAGAAGGTAAGAGTTTTTAAAGGAATTAAAATTATAAATTGAGGAAATACAAAGGAATTTTTGTTCTACAGGGAACTTGTAAAAGCCTAGATTTATAATGTTTTACTTTCGAAAAGCGGCGTTAAGTAGCGGAGACATACTAAATAAGTGCATTGAACGCTTGAAAACTATATTTTATCCACCAATATGTCCTGGTTGTAAGCAAGATGTTTCGACTTATGGCACAATTTGCTCTGAATGTTGGAAAGATCTTCAATTTATCACGAAACCTTATTGTCCTGTTATGGGGACTCCTTTTGTTTGTGATATGGGGAAAGGTTTTCTCAGTGGTGAAGCATTTCGTAATTCTCTCCCTTTTTCACGTGTTCGTTCAGCTATTGTTCATAAAGGGCTCGCACGAACTTTAGTAACACGCTTGAAATATGGTGACCATTTAGAATTGGCGTCATTTATGGCCAATTGGATGATGTTTGCTGGGCGCGAGGTTATTGATGATTGTGATGTTATTATTCCTATTCCATTGCATTTTCGTCGTTTTTGGGAGAGGCGTTATAATCAATCTGCTGAGCTTGCACGTTATATTGCAGCATCCCAAAAAAAGCTTTTAAAACCGGGGTGGCTTGTTCGTTGTCGGCATACTCGTCCGCAGGTTAGTCTTTCTTCGAGAGCGAGAAAACTTAATGTAAAAAATGCTTTTAAGGTTTCGCAGAAGGTTAAAAAATACCTCAAGGGATGTTCTGTTTTGCTCATTGATGATGTCTTTACTACGGGTGCAACGGTTACAGCAGCAGCTTCTGCATTAAAATATGCTGGGGCACGACAGGTGGATGTGCTAACATTTTCACGTGTTCTCAAAGAAGATTCTATTTTTCCCTCCTTTTAAAAAGAATGTAAAATGAATATTATTAAAAAATATTGGAGCAATAATACTATGAAAGAAATAATAATTTATACACGCCCTAACTGTCCTTATTGCACAAAAGCACGTGATTTGCTTGATAAAAAGGGCGTAGAATATACGGATATTGATGCTTCCACATCCCTTCGACAAGAAATGGTAAAGCGCGCAAATGGACGTAATACATTTCCACAAATTTTTATAGGTGATTATCACGTTGGCGGTTGTGATGATCTTTATGTTTTAGAAGCTGAGGGAAAGCTCGATTCTTTATTACAAGGTATATAATAGTTGTAACTTATATATCCTTAAGACCGTTTGGTGAGAAAGAGATAGTTAACGTCCATATCTTTTGAGAGATTCCAGCTGTCGTTTAATGGATTATAAGTAATACCTATCTCATCAATGACCGTCAGAGCGTTTTTTGATAAGAAATTTTTAAGTTCTCGAGGTTTTAGAAATTTTTTATAATCATGTGTTCCTTTAGGAAGCCAACGTAAGATATATTCAGCGCCTACAATAGCAAGCCCCCATGCTTTCCACGTGCGGTTGATTGTTGAGATAAACATCACGCCTTTTGGTTTGAGCATTTTTGCTGTTGCTGCTATGAAGAGATTAACGTTAGCAACATGTTCAACAACTTCCATATTAAGAATGATATCAAATTTTTCTCCCTCATTGGCGAGTGATTCTGCGGTCGTTGTGCGGTAATCAATTGAAAGACCATTTTGGATTGCATGGGTTTTTGCAACTTCAATATTCGTTTGTGCAGCATCAACACCTACAACTATAGCACCAAGACGTGCCATTGGTTCACATAACAAACCTCCTCCACAGCCAATATCAAGAATTTTCAAATTGTCAAAGGGCGTAAGTGAAACAGGATCGCGATTAAATTCTAAACAGATTTTTTTTCTGATATAAGCAAGGCGTGTTGGGTTAAACTGGTGAAGAGGTTGAAATTTTCCTTTTGGATCCCACCATTCTTTAGCAATACGTGCAAAATGATCAATTTCGCTTTGATCAATAGTTGTTCGTGTTTCATCTATCATTTTTCTTTCCTTTTGTTTTTAATGATCGAAGCAAGTAGATTTTATACTAAAGTCAAGAGAAATTTATATAATCATAATGCAACTTGCACAAATGATAGATATTCGCTATGTCGAGAAAATGGTTGGTTAATACAGCATCTTATTTTCATTATTGCTTGAGATAAGAGGTGTAAAAGTAAGAGTGTTATTAATGGCGCGTATTGTGATGAAATTTGGTGGAACATCTGTAGCAAACATTGAATGTATTCATAATGTTGCACGGCATGTTAAAAGAGAGGTTGATGCAGGCAATGAGGTTGCAGTTGTCGTATCTGCGATGGCTGGTAAAACCAATGAGCTTGTTCAGTGGACGTGTGACGCTGCGCCTATACATAGAGATGTTCGTGAATATGATGTTGTGGTTTCTTCTGGTGAACAGGTCACTTCAGGTTTGCTAGCTTTGATACTTCAGACAATGGGCGTGAATGCACGTTCATGGCTTGGTTGGCAAATTCCTATTCATACAGATAATGTGCATGGCCGTGCGCGTATTATTGATATTGATGGCTCTTTTTTAATAGAGTCTTTTCAAGACGGTCAGGTTGCTGTTATTGCTGGTTTTCAGGGGGTGACTTCGGATAATCGGATTTCTACCTTAGGACGGGGGGGATCAGATACAAGTGCTGTTGCTATAGCGGCGGCTGTGCAAGCTGATCGTTGTGATATTTATACGGATGTGGATGGTGTTTATACAACAGATCCACGTATAGAACCGAAAGCTCGTTGTTTACCAAAAGTAGCTTTTGAAGAAATGCTGGAGATGGCTTCTCTTGGTGCAAAAGTTTTACAGGTTCGTTCTGTTGAATTGGCAATGGTTCATAAGGTTCGTACCTTTGTGCGTTCAAGTTTTGAGGATCCTGATGCGTTAAGCAGAGAGGATCCAATGAATTCTTCTGGAACACTTATTTGCGATGAGGATGAAATCATGGAACAACAAAATGTGACTGGTATTGCTTTTGCTAAGGATGAAGCACAAATTTCCCTTCGTCGACTTGCCGATCGCCCAGGAATTTCTGCAGCAATTTTTGGTCCCTTGGCTGAAGAAGGTATTAATGTTGATATGATTGTGCAAAATATTTCTGAAGATGGTTCAAAAACTGATATGACTTTTACTGTCCCATCAGCAGATGTAGAAAAAGCCGTTGCACTTCTTGAGAAAGATCGCAAAAAAATTGGATTTGATGTTCTCCAATTTGAAAGCGATCTTGCCAAGGTATCTGTGATTGGTATTGGAATGCGTAGCCATGCAGGTGTTGCCGCGACAGCGTTTAGGGCGTTGGCTGAAAAAGGTATTAATATTCAAGCAATCACAACCTCAGAAATTAAGATTTCTATTTTGATTGATAGTGCTTACACTGAACTTGCAGTTAGAACATTACATGCTGTTTATGCACTTGATAAGGGGTAAGCATTTTTAAACTCCAGCAAAATTGTAATAGTATAAATCTTTAATGTATATTAATAGTTTTTCTTAAGGCTGATTTGTATTTTGAACTTAAATGAGAATTCTCAATACAGAAAAATTATCTTATTTTAAATTTATTCATGGTTTTTGAAACGGAAAGATAATCTAAATTTGGGAGAATATAAAATCATAAAGGTAAAAACCGATATTCATCTTTATACTTATAAAGATGCAAGCGAGAAATATTAAGGCTATTTTAAATTTCCAATGTTGCGATATTTTTTGCTTTGAAATAGGAGAATACTGCGATGTTTTACTTTTTCGTTCAAGCTATTGAATAATAAAGCATCCTGGAAAATATATTTGCCCAAAAGATAAGATGTCTTGTAAAGAAAGCTAGGATTAAAGCTATTGAGAATATCGGCAATAAAATCAGTAACGAGGAGGTTTGTTTGTTGAAAAAATAAGCGATAGGATTACTTAACTGATTATAGAAGTTCTGTTTTCTATGCTGTTTTTATTAACGGATAAGTGAAGATGGAAGAGCTGTTAGGGAGTATAACGCACGGTAAAAAATCATTTTTCAACTAACATCTACACACTTTGTTATAAAAACTGTAATTCATAAGAATTGTAATGATGGAGTTAAGATTTTGAACGTCCCTCTATGATTCTGGTACAAACAGTTAGGGTGAGAAAGTTATTTTGTTTTTTTATCTTAATTATCTCGATATATGTGGTTCAGTTGCATTGAGCAGCCAAGAACTTAATGGTGGATTTAACAGAAAGACAGCTTCACCATACTTAAATCAATAAAAATCATTTTTGCGCACGTCGTGAGTGGGGTTAGTATAAGTAAAAAATTATTGAAGGAAGGAATAAAAATATCTCTTATCATCCTTTTCGAGTGTCAAGAGTTTTTACGATATTAGGGGAATGATATTAATTTTCTCCTTCATAGATATAAAGGTGGGATAAAATAATTGCTTTTATGTTAAACGTTGCCCAAATCCAAAAAATGAAAAAACCATTTTTGAAAAGGCCCGCATACAACCTATTTTCAGTTAATTTATAGGGAACTATTGAGAAACTTCTTTGTTGCGCTTAATATAAATAAATCCATATCCTAGACCGATAAGAGCTGATAAACCAGAGCCACAAAGTACTCCAATTTTTGCAGCATCAAGCAAAATAATATTTTTAAAAGCGAGCATTGAAATAAAAATAGACATTGTAAAGCCAATTCCTGCTAAAAAACCAATGAGTAAAATACCTGTCCATGTCATATAGGGGGGTAGGCGGCATAACCCTGTTTTTACGGCTAGGTAACTGGCAGTGATAATGCCAAAAGGCTTACCGACAAAAAGACCAATGATAACACCGAAAACAATTAAAAATGACTTGTCGGAAGAAAGATTAAAATTTGCAAAACTGACTCCTGCATTTGCAAAGGCAAAAATCGGCATTACACCGTATGCAACCCATGGATGTAGTGCTTTCTGAACACGTGTTACCGGAGCAATTATGGCACGTTGTCCTTTGCGCATTTTTTTTAATGCAGCTGAAATATGATGTAGATCCATTTTTGTATTTTTTTCTTGAAGAATTTTCATGGCGCTACTGAGCATGGTAAGTGGCGCAACAAGTGTACGGGTAGGCAAAACGGGAGTCATCATACCTAAAATTACGCCGGCAAGTGATGGATGAACGCCTGTAACCATTAACCCCCACCAGATGATCGCACCAGGAAAAATATAAAGCCATGCTGATGCAAGTCCGATCCATTGAAAAAATAGCACCAGAGCAATACCTGTTCCTGCAATCAGTAAACCATTAAGATCAATATTTGTTGAGTA
Source organism: Bartonella fuyuanensis (assembly GCF_014197255.1). GTDB lineage: Bacteria > Pseudomonadota > Alphaproteobacteria > Rhizobiales > Rhizobiaceae > Bartonella > Bartonella fuyuanensis. The sequence goes on from NZ_JACIFE010000017.1 coordinate 9,935, forward strand.
GAAAAAGGCAATAATAAGAACAGCAATAATATCATCAATAATGGCTAGCGACAGAAGAATGATATGAAGATTAGAAGGAATTTTTTTTCCAAGAAGAGCAAGAATACCTAGAGCAAAAGCAATATCTGTTGCTGTTGGCACAGCCCAACCGTTTATATGCCCATCATTAAAGTTGAAGATAAAATAAATAATTGCAGGGAAACAAACTCCCCCTATTGCAGCAACAATTGGTAAGATCGCTTGTCTAAAATCGGCAAGAATACCTTCGTGAATTTCACGTCGAATTTCCATTCCTGCTACGAGAAAGAAAACAGTCATAAGGGCATCATTAACCCAGAAATGCAAACTCCATGAAAGGGTGAAGTGACCCAAATTAAAACCAAGAGGAGTATGCCAAAAAGATTCATAGAGAGCAGCATATTTAGAATTAGCAAAAATGAGTGCAGAAGCAGCAGCTAATAAAAGAACAATACCACTAAGAGCTTCAATATGAAGAAAACGCTCAATAGCAGAAAGCGCTTGATTGGTGACACGAGAAGCACGGTTAGGCAGGCGATTTGAAGATAAATCAGACATAAATAACTCCAAGTATCGACAATTTTGGTTCTACATTCTTTAGTATAAAGGACTCTGTACAATATTCTCTGTACCATATAAAAGCTAAAAGAGGAATTAAAGTTTTTAATTTATAGGCAAGATCATCGTGTTTAAAATACAAAATGTTTAGGATGATACTTCATTTTTAATAATAAGATCTACGTTGCTTAAAGCCTTGGATAGATCATTTTGTAGAGCAGATTCGAGATTAATCATTGTAAGACCTTTCTGATCTTTTGCTTTAATTTTGATGATCAATGTTTGTGGGTTTTTAGCAAATTCACCTAAGGATTTTGAAATTTTTTCTGCTGCGTCATAATTTTTTAGCAAGATTTTCGGGCTTTGCGTCATCATTAGATAGAAATCATCATAGAGTTCTTTTTTAAGATCATGTTTGCTGTCATTAAGATTTTGCGCAAGATAGGAAAAAAGCTTATCAATGAAACCTGCATCCCTATATTGTATATCAATTTCATTGATGCCAAGGTTTTGAGAAGCAGCAATCATTACATCTTTCTGACCAGAAAAAAGCTTTTCATCGACATCAATAATCTTAGCTGAGATGTTGGCAGATCCAACGTCTTTCATATTGAAAGACATTGCATCAAGAAAGAGTATACGCTTTTTTTCATCGTAAGAAATATCAATTTTTCCTGAAATATTAAAGTGCTCAAGGTTCAGATTTTTGAAGAACTCTAAGTTTTTTTCATGCATTTTTTTAGGTAAAATGGAAAGGTTCTTGAGTGAAACAAAAAGCTTTTTAGGAATAGGTTGTTTCCACAAGCTTGGTTTTAATTGGAATGATTCGAGGGTGGCTTTCAACTGCGGGCTATCAATGGTGATATTATTAACTTTGGCATCAGCTGAGGCAATGGCGAGCAGTATATTTAAAAGTGACCCATTTTGTGCTATTTTTTCAGCGATTTTATTCTTCTCTTTTTTTGCATTAAAGTAAGCTTTGATCAATTTTTCAGGAGTTTGTTCAAGTAGCTTCATCTTTAAACCAGATGTTTTAAATTGTCCGAGGAATAAAGAGCTATTTTTTTCTGCTTCTTCAAAAATATCAACCCTTAGATTATTCAGAGAAATGGGGCCAGTAACGGCTTTAGCTTGATTGAGAGCGTTGTTTTTTCCAAAAATAATAGAATAGGCATAATTGATGTCGATATCATGGGCTTTTATTATATCACTTTTAGCCATAAGCTGCATCTGTTTGGCACCATTTACTACGTTTGTTTTAAGATCCATATTTTTGATACTAACTGAACGGATATGACCATTCCTCAAATCAGAAAGCTGGAAATTCGTGACTTCAATTGTTTCTATTCGTTTATTTTTATTTTCTATAGAAAATTTTATATTGGGAGCAATAATTGAGGAAAGCTCAATACGCATCATTGTTTGTAAAAGATGTGATGCGATCGTTTTATCTTGTTTTTTTAAGAATACACGCCTAAGAGATATTTGGGGAATTTGCAAATGAAGATTATTATGCTTTAAATCTACATTATAAAGTGTAAAAGTTCCAGGAATAAAAGAAAGAGGAGGACGGGCTGAAATAGCACCAATTTTAAGTGATGTTCCGGCTTGAACGGGTAAAATAACATTCTTCAAATTGACTTTACCTAGAATGCTCACTTCAGATGTTTCCGCTTTTATGGAGCGATGTGCTATCTCTTGTCTTACAAAATTGTCAAGATAGGGTTTTGCGCTGTAAAATCCACCAACAACTATAATTGCCAAGATAGCAACAATTCCAATAATACAAGTGAGCCAATATTTCAGGTTACTTTGATACCCACTATTAAGATTGACCATTTTTCTTTCTTTCATTTTTATCATTCTTCGAATTGAGCGTGAAGACAAATTCTTTTAAGTAACAACAAAGGTTAAAATATAGCACATTTCAGTTTCAACAGTCATCTACGCTCTATATTTAGATTTGTTCTTATCTCTTTTGCAATATAGCTTTATCAATTTTTGTTAATTTTATTTGGATTCAATATCTTATAGAAAATAATGCATAAGTAATGAAGAGTAAGTTTATGCGCATCATAATTTTTATCACTTTAAAATCATTATAAAATATTCTTCTAGCGGCTTTTATCTTGCTGCTGTTTATAGGAATATTTAAAACATATAAAAAATATGTTTTTATTCATTATCATTTAATGGGGAGAGGTGAGTATTATGACAGAAAATCAAATCATAGCTTTTTTGATTATTGGTTTCATGATGGTTGTTTTTATTTGGGATCGATTTCGTTATGATCTTGTCGCTATTTGCACATTATTAATAGCTTGTGCTATTGGCCTTGTTAGCCCAAAGGAAGCGTTTAACGGTTTTAGCAATGATATCGTTATTATTGTGGGGAGTGTGTTTATTGTTAGTACTGCTGTATCTCGCTCTGGCATAATGGAATTTATTATTCAACGAATCTGGCCAGATGTAAAATCGGTGCGTCTTCAATTAGCTTTTTTGGTTCTTTCCGTTGTTGTATTAGCAATGTTTGTTAAAAATATTGGTGCTTTAGCTATTATGCTTCCAATAGCTTTTCAGTTTGCTCGTCGTTCTCAGGTTTCTCCTTCTGTCTTTTTGATGCCTATGGCCTTTGGTTCTTTATTAGGAGGGCTTATGACACAGATAGGAACATCTCCCAATGTTGTTATTTCAGCGATGCAAGAACGTTTAGCAGGAACACCTTTTACTATGTTTGATTTTATGCCAGTTGGTGTGGTTCTTGCGACGGTTGGTGTTTTATATTTGGTCTTTTTTTATTGGTTTTTGCCTGTACGTGTGCGTTCAGGTGTATCGTTTGATGATGCCATTGATATTCGTAATTATGTTGCAGAAGTGCATATTCCAATAAATTCACCGATTGTGGGGAAAAATATTGTTGATTTGATTAAGTCATCAAGTGGTGATGTTATGGTGATTCAAATCATCAGAAACAAAGTATCTATTTCACCATTGCCAGATTTTGTTTTGTCTGAAAACGATATTGTTTTGCTAGAAGGGTCGCATACAGGGCTAGATAGCGTGATAAGCTCTGCTCGTTTAGAATTTTCTAAGGGACGAACTATTTCTACAGGTGATAAGGACAGTGACATTGATATTATCGAAGCAGTCATCACCCATAATTCTCCGCTTATTGGTATTAGTGCGAAAGAGTTTTCCTTATTTGAACGCTATAATATAAATTTTCTTGCATTGAGTCGTCAACATGAAAGGGTGCGGGGGAGACTTGATGATATTATCTTCCATCTTGGAGATGTCGTTGTTTTACAGGGACAGGATGCAGTTATTCCAAATTTATTAAGGGAATTGAAATGCTTGCCCCTAGCAAAACGAAATATTGTGTTTGGAAATTTACGGCATGGTTTTATAGCTTTAACTATTTTATTTATAGCAATTATTTTTACAGCTTTTCATATTGTTCCAGTCGCTTTTTCTTTCTTTGCTGCTGCTGCTGCAATGGTTATCTTACGCGTTTTGCCTGCGCGTGATCTGTATCAGGCATTAGATGGCCCCATCTTAGTACTATTAGCGGCTCTTATTCCAGTGAGTGAAGCGTTAGAAAAAACAGGATGTACCGATCTCATTGGTCAATGGTTGAGCCAATTGGCAATATTTTTCCCGCCATTTGGCGCTTTAGCACTTATGTTGGTAACAGCTATGTTGGTCACGCCATTTTTGAATAATGCAGCGACGGTGATGATGGTAGCACCAATCGCATCAAGTTTTGCTCATTCTCTTCATTATAAGCCTGAAGCTTTTTTGATGGCTGTTGCAATTGGTGCAGGTTGTGAGTTCCTTACACCTATTGGCCATCAAAGTAATATGCTCGTCATGGCACCAGGAGGATATCGTTTTAGTGATTATCCACGTTTAGGGGTTCCGTTAGCGGTATTGATAGTTATTGTTGCTGTTCCAATGCTTATGTGGATTTGGCCATTACAATAGGATATTTTCAGAAACTTTGGATATCAATTACAAGGGTTATTAACCGTATAAAGATAAATTGAAGGGGTCCACTTTAGTATAAAGAACTTTGATTGAAATTTGGAAATAGATCACAGTTTTATCATAGCGCTTTGGTATTTTTTACACAGATAAAAATTTATTTCTTTGGTTTTAAGGAAACTTCATAGAAAATTACCGTTTGTTCAAGTTTAAAAAATTGGTTTTTCATTGTAATTCCTACGATTGAATACAATATAACGATTGTATTGAAGACTTTAAAAGATTATCTCTTTCCGTTAATGGAAGAAGGGATGCTTTAAGATAATAGGCAATTATTAAGTCTTAACGTAGTGAATTTTTCTATAAGGCGCAAGTTTATGTAAAAGCTGCAATGTGAACCAAAAAGGCATTTACATCATTTTTGATGAAGTCACAGTTGCAAAAATCTAATTGATTTGGTTACATGTTGATTTGAAATAAATAAACGAGTATCCTAAGGACTTTTAGTTGATTTAGAGCTCCCATCTTTATCCATTTATGCATAAAAGCGCCGGGAGTAAATTTTTTACAAGGTATAAGATATGTCGCATGATAGTTTTATTGCTGAGGTTAATGCTGAATTTCGTCAGGAAAAGGCACTTGTATTTTGGAGACGTTACGGTTTTTCAATTATTGTAGCAGGTCTTTTTTTCATTCTCATGATAATTATCTATCAAATTCATTATCATGCACAAATAGAGAAAGCAAACCGTATTAGTGACGCATTTGTAAAAAGCCTTAATTTTGCGGATACACATCATTTTGATAAGGCGATAAAGCAATTGGAGAATGTTAAAGATTCTAAGCTTGGAGGATATCCTTTTCTTGCTCATTTGCGGGAGGCTTCTTTATTCATGGGGAAAGGTGATATGATTAAGGCAGTGGAGATCTTTGATTCTGTTGCAGCGAATAATCAAGCACCGCAGATTTTACAGAAAGTTGCAAAAATTCGGGCAGCCTATATTTTAGTTGATACAGGGACTTTAGATGATGTCAAGAAGCGCGTCAAAGATATGGCAAGTGATATCGATGCTATGCGTATGTCTGCAAGAGAAGCTTTGGGTTTAGCGGCTTATAAAGCGAATAAAATGGATGAGGCGGTTTATTATTTTAAGAAAATTTCTGAAGAAGGTGCTTTGGGTTCAAAAATAACAGATCGGGCTCGAATAATGCTCGAGCTTATACAAGCTGAGGGCAAGGCAAATAAGGAATAAATTGATGAGCCTTACCATTGCTATAGTTGGTCGTCCTAATGTCGGAAAATCAACGCTTTTTAATCGTTTGGTTGGGCGAAAATTAGCTTTGGTTGATGATAAACCAGGTGTGACACGTGATCGGCGTATTCATGCGGCAAAACTTCAGGATCTATGTTTTGATGTGATTGATACGGCTGGGCTGGAAGAAGCAGATGATTATACACTTGAAGGGCGTATGCGTTCTCATACGAAAGCTGCGATCGATGAAGCGGATCTTATGTTATTCGTATTTGATGCAAAGAGTGGAATAACCCCAAGTGATTTATACTCTGCTTCACTGGTTCGCAAGTCAGGGAAGCCAATTGTACTTGTTGCTAATAAGTCCGAGTCAAGAGCAACAATAGGAGGAGAGTATGAGGCGTGGTCATTAGGTTTGGGGGAACCGTGCTCAATATCAGCTGAACATGGTTTGGGACTTAGTGATCTTCGTGATGCAATTATCGATGTTATTGGGGCTGAGCGCGCTTTTTGCAACAACAAAGAAGAAGATATTATAATCCGACCTGCATCTGTTGGTAATGATGTAAACAATTTGGAAGAGGAGGAGCTTATTTACGATGAAAATAAGCCTATTCGGATTGCAATTGCGGGGCGTCCCAATACAGGAAAATCCACTCTTATCAATAGCATGCTGAAACAAGACCGGTTGTTAACAGGCCCAGAATCAGGGCTCACGCGTGATTCTATTTCTGTCGATTGGGAATGGCGTGGTCGTCATATTAAACTTTTTGATACTGCAGGTTTACGTAGAAAATCGAAAATTCAAGAAAAATTAGAAAAATTATCTGTTGCGGATACTTTGCGTGCCATTTGTTTTGCAGAAGTGGTGGTTATTGTTTTTGATGCAACAATGCCTTTTGAAAAACAGGATTTACAAATTGTTGATCTTGTGATTCGTGAAGGGCGTGTTCCAATTATTGCTTTCAATAAGTGGGATCTTATTAAAAATAGTCAGGCTACATTGATTGATTTGCATGAAAAGTGTGCGCAATTTCTTCCTCAAGTTCGTGGTTTAAGAGCCGTTACTTTATCAGGGCAATATGCTCAAGGAATTGATAAACTCATGGAAAATATCATGATGATGCACTGTGTATGGAATCGTCGTATTGCAACGGCTAAATTGAACAAATGGCTTGAAGCGGTTGTAACACATCATCCACCTCCTGCGGTTTTAGGACGGCGACTTAAGGTTAAATATATCACGCAAATTAAGACTCGTCCTCCTGAATTTATGATTTCTTGTTCGCGGCCCAAAGCAATGCCCAAATCGTATTTACGTTATCTTGTCAAAGGGTTACGTGAAACATTTGATATGTTTGGTATACCAGTTCGCATATCATTACGAGCTTCTGATAATCCTTTTGCAGTACATTCTAAAAAAAAATGATAGCTCTTTAATTTTTATAAGAGAATGAAAGTTACACTTAAGAATCTTTAAAATAAGCTTTTTATTGTTTTCAATATGAAAATGAATTGATTATCTTAACAGATAATAATTTCTCTTATAAAAGTGAAAAATATTTCTTTTCTAAGATATTAATTATCAATGATCATTTATTCACATGTTTTGTGAAAAATTTAATAGAGAGTATTTAAGTAAGAGCCCACAATCTTCTTCATGGGTTATTTTAATGCAAGAATAAATGCCATATAAAGGTAGGGGAATATAAGTATGATACCAGTTTGAAAAGAAGCATACGCTGAATATCGTAAGATTATTTAACATTTCAAATTTGTTCATATTGAATTAATCAAAGCTATTTGTTGTCTATCACAAGCAGGATTGATTTATGAGTAAAAACAATTGAAAAAAATTGCTTTTTATGCTCTCTTTCAAAATTAAGTACGGCATTGTCAGCCGGAAAATGATAATATGATCGTATCAGTTTACATCTTTTGTTAAGCATAAAGATAGTATCTTTATGGAGTTTTATATTACTCATGGGAACTTTTGGTTGTTTAGTCATGGGTATTGTCGTGAAATTAGTTTAGACCCCCAGAAATCTCTTTTTTTTAAGCATATCAATAGAAAATTACGTTCTTTATGCGATTTAAAATTTATCCGATAAATTGTGATAGATTTCTTTTAGTGTCTTGACGAATAAATTCGGGAACAATATGATGCGCATGGTTTTATGAGATGCGTTCTTACTCTGCTTTTTAATTAAGGAGCCAATGATGGCGATGGGCGAAAAAAACCTTATAAGCCTCAAGGAGACTGAAGAGAAAAAGCAAGAGGAATGTTTTCATTTAGAGGATTTGAAATGTCGTAGTAAGAATTTAGGCAGAGCCTTAATGCACAAGCAGGCATTAAAGAATCGGAAGTGTAAGTATAAGCGGGAAAAATCGCAAGGGAGGATGGCAGATGCAATTGGACTTTCTAGTGAGTTTTTGGCAAGCATTATAGTTGGTATTGTTTTTGGGTTAGGGTTTGATGAATTAGTAGGCTCGTATCCATGGGGATTGGTGTTTTTTCTCTTCCTTGGGTTTGCAGCGGGTGTATTGAGTATTCTTCGGTCTGTAGGGTATGTTCCTTTCAGTCAGTTAGGGAAAAACGGCGTATTACGCCAAGATAAGCAAAATCAAAGAGGCCAATGAGAGGTCCAATAAATGAGGTTGAAGTGACAGCGCACACTCCAGATCCTATCCATCAGTTTGAAGTTTCACGGCTGATTAAGATTTCCATAGGTAATATGGATTTATCTTTTACAAATGTATCATTGTTTACAGTCATCACGGTTGTTATAACTTCCATTTTTCTTTTTATTTCCTCATCAAGTCGAGGATTGATTCCAACGCGAATGCAGTCTCTTTCAGAAATGGCATATGAGTTCGTAGCATCGACTCTGCGCGAATCATCTGGTGTGCAGGGAATGCAGTTTTTTCCTTTAGTATTTTCCCTATTTACTTTTATTTTGGTTGCTAACTTTATTGGTCTTTTCCCTTATTTTTATACGGTTACATCTCAAATCATGATTACATTTTCGCTAGCAATGGTAGTGATTTTAACGGTGATTGGTTATGGTTTTTATAAACATAGGATCGGTTTTTTGAAACTGTTCGTTCCCAGTGGGGTTCCTGTTGTGGTTTTGCCTCTAGTGACAATGATTGAGGTTATTTCTTTTTTCTCCCGTCCAATCAGTCTTTCGCTTCGTCTTTTTGCGAATATGCTTGCTGGTCATATTACGCTCAAAGTGTTTTCTGGGTTTGTTGTTTCAATGATTGGGATAGGATTTATAGGTATAGGTGGTTCGATTTTACCTCTTATTATGACCGTAGCGATTACTGCTCTTGAGTTTTTGGTCGCATTTCTTCAGGCTTATGTTTTTACAGTTTTAACTTGTATGTATCTTAATGATGCGATTCATCCAGGACATTAACAAAACTGGCGGTTTCCCATCGAATAATGCAATTTTTCTTTAAAGGAGAATAATATGGAATTAGTGCTTGCAGCAAAATATATTGGCGCTGGTCTTGCATGCTTTGGTATGGCAGGAACAGCTTTAGGGCTTGGTAATATTTTTGGTAGTTATCTTTCTGGTGCATTACGAAATCCATCAGCAGCAGATAGTCAGTTTGGGCGTCTTGTCTTTGGTTTTGCTGTAACAGAAGCATTGGGAATTTTTTCATTGCTCATTGCTTTATTACTTCTTTTTGGGGTTTGATCATCATTAAAGGGTATATCTGTTCTTTGTAGGAGAAGGATTTACCCTTTTAAGTTCTTAAGCAGAGAGATGTTAGTTGATTATCACCGGTTATAAAGGGCTTTAATAAGCTATTTAAAGGATGAAAGAAGATGTTTTTTCCCAGCGCTTATGCACAAAATACTGAAACGTCGATAGCGCATATTAAGAAAACGGCAGAGCAAGTAAATCGTGTGTTTCCACCTTTTGATTTTGCGCATTTTAGTTCGCATTTTTTCTGGTTGGCAGTTTCTTTCGGACTTTTTTATCTTTTTATCTCTCGTGTGATTGTTCCACGTATTGGTGGTGTTATTGAAACGCGTCGAGATCGCATTGCATCTGATTTAGATCAGGCGATGCGCATGAAGCAGGAAGCAGATACTGTTGTTGAAACTTATGAGCGGAAATTAACAGAAGCGCGTTTGAAAGCTCATGCTATAGCACAGGTAGCTGGTGAAGAGTTAAAAGAAAAGGCGGAGCTTGAACGGAAGGAAATCGAGGAAAGTTTAGAGAAAAAGCTCGCAAATGCTGAAAAACAGATAGCAAAAATTCGAGATAAAGCAATGCAAAATGTTGATTCTATCGCTGAAGAATTATCTCTTGAAATTGTGAAAAAATTGATTAATGTTGATATCAGCAAAGAGACTGTTCGTTCAGTTGTTAAAGCTGCGGATTATTGAGGAAGGCAAAGATGACTGATACTTTTTGGGCTTTTGTTGGGTTAATTCTTTTTTTAGTCCTTTTAGTTTATTTTCAAATTCCACAGAGAATTATTCATCATCTTGATATGCGTGCGAAACGTATTAAAGATGAGCTCGATGAAGCTCTACGTCTTCGTGAAGAGGCACAGGAGATATTGGCTGAATATCAACGAAAACATGCAGAAGCGGAAAAAGATGCGCAAGAAATTATTACTGCAGCAAAGCATGAAGTTGAATCTGTTCTTGCTGAGGCTCGTATAAAAGCAGAAGAGTATGTAAAAAACCGCAATAAATTGGCAGAACAAAAAATTGCTCAGGCAGAAGCGGATGCAATCCGCATGGTTTCTTCGTCTGCTATCGATTTGGCAATTTCTGCGGCGCGTATTCTTATTGCAAAGGAATTGGATTCCAATAAGGTAAATGAATTCATTAAAGAGTCTCTTGCAAAAGAGTCTCTGATCAAAATGAAAACATATTTTAATTAATGGTGTCTTGAAGATAAAGGACTACTTTTTTAGGTCCATAATTTTTTTAATTCTTACATATTTAAAAAAGGTGTGGTTGAATATTTAAGCTTTCTTATCGAGTTTTGTGGAAGTGAATCCCATAGTGTGTGAAGCTCAGTAGAGTCTTCTTGATAGGGATCCAGATTAAGCCTAATCTGATAGGGGTCTTCGCGCTTTAAAATGTGTAGACGAAGTTAGTATAAAATATCTCTAACACTAAAAAATCTCCTTCTTTTAGGAGATTCTCGAATCTCGAGAGAAATCCACTACGATATTTTGAAATATTAATTAATAAAAGTACTAAAAAAAATTTATTTTTATCAGTTGATAAAACGTTTTAGTTTTAAATAGCAAGCTTTGAAAAGTCTGCAACTGCTTGTGTAATAGCATGAGTACGTTTGAGAAGAACAAGACGGTTAGCACGAACATCAAGTTTTTTATCATTCACTAATACTTTTTCAAAAAATATATCAATTAATTTTCCAAGTGGCGCTATTACACTGAGTGCGAACGATAAATTTGTTGCATTGATGTAATCAAGAATCTTTTTTTCTGCATCACAGATTGCATAATAGAGTTTCTTTTCTTCTTCCTCAACAAAGAGCTCTGGATTGATTTCATTCGCTATTGTTGTATTTTTTTGAAATTCATTTTCAAGAATATTGGCAGTACGTTTTACAGAGGTTGCAAAGCTCATTCCATCATTTGTATTGATAAAAGAAACAAGCGATTCAACCTGACGTGCAACCAATAAAAAATCATCAGACTCTTTTTTTAAAACTGCTTCAAGCACGTCATAACGAGCTCCTTTCTCTTTTAGGTAGATTTTTAAACGGTCATGAAAAAAGCATAATAGATCTGATAAAATATATTCTGTTTTTTCTGAAAGCAAATTCTGCAATTGTGGTTTTTTTCGTTGAGAGATTTTATATTTATTTTTTTGTTGCAAGAGCAGATTTTTTGCCAACAGAAACAGTGGCATGAGATTAATTTTCCAATCTCGTGAAAGTACAAGCCTAATAATTCCTAGTGCTGCTCGTCTTAATGCATAAGGATCTTTTGAACCAGTTGGTTTTTCATTAATAAGCCAAAAGCCAACAAGCATATCAATTTTGTCGGCTAGCATAACTGTTATAGCAAGCGGTTCTTGTGGCAGATGATCTGTTGGTCCTTGAGGTTTATAGTGGTCTTCGATTGCTACTGCTACGTGAGGATTTTCCCCTTGAAGAAGGGCATATTTGTGCCCCATTACTCCTTGCAGTTCAGGAAATTCTCCGACAATTTTTGTTTGCAAATCAGCTTTTGCAAGAATTGCTGCACGTTTCGCTAAGAGAGGATCTGCTTGTATCAAAGGCGCGATTTTTTGTGCGAGTGTAGCGATGCGTTCTACTCTTGCACCTTGCGTACCTAATTTGGCGTGAAAAGTTACATTCAAGTGATCAAGTTGTGCCATCCTTTGATCAAGAGTTTTTTTTATATCAAGATCAAATTTTTTTATAGAAGATTCCAATTGTTTAATATCAGGCAAATTACGCTGATCTGTTTGCCAAAAATAGAGTGCATCAGAAAGACGGGCATGGATAACCTTACTATTTCCTTTAGAAATTTCCTTTCCTTCATCATTTGCGAGAAGATTAGAAACGAGAATAAAATGATGAGAGAGTTTTATCTGCTCCCCTTGTTTACGAGTGACGAAACATTTTTGATTGGCTCGAATGGTTAGGCGAATAATTTCTGGAGGAATACTGAGAAATGATTTGTCAAAATCACCCATAAGCACAACAGGCCATTCAACAAGCCCAGAAACCTCTTCTAGAAGGGCATCATCTTTAACTAGTTCTAAACCATTTGCAAAGCAAAGATTTTGGGCATCAGCTAAAATAATATTTTTTCGTCTTTCAGCATCCAGAATGACTTTATGGGTTTCAAGTTGAGTGACATAGTCATCAAAGCGATGCACTTGGAATGGTTTCCCGTCACTTAGGAAACGATGACCATAAGTTAGATTATTGCTTTTAAGAGATCCAATTGTAAACGGAATAACATGTGTTTCGCCGATTTCTGGTCCGAAAATGCAAAGAATATTTTGTAAAGGTCGAATCCACTTTAGAGCTCCACTTTTTTCTGAGTCTTTTCCCCAACGCATAGATTTTGTCCATGGAAAGTTACGGATAATATCTGGTAAAATATCAGCGATAATTTTTTCTGCCGCTTGACCTTTTTTAACAATTTTAGCAATATAAAAATCTCCTTTTTTATCATCATGTCCAATATGTGCTTCAGAAATATCATTCAACCCTATTGCACGCAGGAAACCGTCAATTGCATGCTGTGGTGATTTTGTACTAGGACCTTTGCGTTCTTCATGGATATCTTTTGAGCGTATAGAAAGTCCGCGTATGTCCAATGTTAGCCGACGAGGTGTCCAATATTCACGAGCAGCTTTATAAGTCAACCCAGCTTTCACGAGTTGATTTGTAACAGCTTTTTTTAGATCAACCGCAGCTTTTTGTTGCATACGTGCAGGAATTTCTTCACTGAAAAGTTCAAGAAGAAGATCAGACATTAGGCTTCTCCAGTGTATATTTGTCCAGCTTCTGTGAGTAAGAAGGCTTCTCCACAACGGCGCGCGAGATCACGAACGCGAAGAATATGACTTTGTCGTTCGGTTACAGAAAGAACGCCACGTGCTTGCAAAAGATTAAAGATATGGCTCGCTTTAATACATTGATCATAGGCAGGAAAAACACAGCGATGTAATGCATTTTTTTCATTTGGTTTTCCAGCATCAAGAAGAGCGCTGCATTCATATTCTGCATCGATAAAATGCTGATGCAGTAGTTTGGTATCAGCAAATTCGAAGTTATAATATGAGTACTCCTGTTCTGCTTGTAAAAAAATATCTCTATAACTGATTTTATTTTCTTTCTCTAAACCATTAAAGTTAAGCTCATAGACGTTATCAACCCCTTGGCTATACATTGCTAGACGCTCAAGACCATATGTAAGCTCTCCTGAAACTGGGGCGCATTCAATACCGCAAATTTGTTGAAAATAAGTAAATTGAGAAATTTCCATTCCATCACACCAACATTCCCAGCCGAGCCCCCAAGCGCCAAGAGTTGGACTTTCCCAATCATCTTCAACAAAGCGAATATCATGCAGTTTTGTATCAAGTCCGATAGCTTGTAGAGATTTGATATAAAGTTCTTGAAGATTAGGCGGAGAGGGTTTGATAAGCACTTGAAATTGATAATAGTGTTGTAAACGATTTGGATTCTTACCATATCTACCATCTGTTGGACGTCGAGAAGGTTGAACATAGGCAACTTTCCAAGGGCGTGGACCTAGGGAACGCAGCGTTGTTGCTGGATGAAAAGTTCCAGCGCCGACTTCCATGTCATAAGGTTGCAAAATCGCACATCCATAGTTAGCCCAATAGTATTGCAAGGTTAATATAAGTCCTTGAAAAGAACGTGTAGGGTTAAGATGTTCAGGTAGTTTCACGCTTTATACTCTTTAAACATTGAATGACATAGCTAACGATCAAAGAAATTTTAGTTCCCATGACTGTTTATTATTTCATGTGGTTTACGGTTAAGCATCATTTATTGCAAACCAAATTTCAACTTTTCTTGAATTTGTTTAGGATTTTCTGGTTTTCCGTCAATTGCATGATTCCATTGAAATATTGCTTCACGTTTACGTCCCACTTTCCAATAGGCATCTCCTAAATGATCATTCAATGTTGGATCCTCAGGCTGTAATCTAACAGCATTTTCTAATATTGGGACTGCTTTGTTGTATTCTTTTAGTTTATAATAAGCCCATCCTAAAGAGTCGAGGATATGACTGTTGTGAGCTTGCAAAGTAGAAGCTTTTTGCAGCATGTGGAGGGATTCTTCAAGTTTCTCTCCACGTTCCACAAGGGAATAGGCTAAATAATTAAGAACCTGTGGTTGGTTTGGAAAAAATTCAAGTGCTTTTCGCAAGTCAATTTCTGCTTTTTGCCATTGTTTTAAACGTTCAAAAGCAATACCACGCTGATAAAAGAGTTTCCAGTCGTCCTGCCGAAAGTTTTTTATCTGAGCAATAGCATGGTCTAAAGTTTTTGCGGCTTTAAGAAATTTATTATCTTGCATATAAAAAGCAGCGATTGTTATCAAAATGTTGCGATCATTGGGAAATTTTTTATTTAACAATGTGAGTAATTTTATTGCTTCTTTGTAATTATTGTTATTGGCAAGAAGGAATGCAAGATGAAGTTGTCCATCTTTATAATGAGGCGATTTAGGGGATAAAGCACGATAAAGTTTAATTGCTTGATGAGGATCATTCAATTTAGCAGAAATGTGTGCAAGCTGAAACAGTGTTGTGTCATTTTGAGGGTATAAAGCGAGAGATAATTGTTTAAAAATACGTGCAATTATCCCTGAGTTTTTGTGGTTAAGAGCTGTTCCAAAATTATATAATACCTCGGCTGCACCTTGTTGAGGTGTTTTAACAATTTTCTCTAAGAAAGCGTTTTTTTCAATTTTTTCTCGAAAGTTTTTGAGGATTTCTCGACCAGATAACATTTGTTCGCCATGCTGGATTGTTTGAAGGGCTTGATTGCGCATATTGTGGCGCAATTGGAATGAGGCGTAGGCTATGATAATACGTTCATATGTATGAGGCGCGATAAGAGGTCCCTGTTTATTACTAAGCGCCTTAATAAAATACTTTTTCGTATCCTGTGGTTTTTCTGCAAGGTCGCTCATAAGTGCTAGATGATAAGATATAAAAAGGTCATACCAGACAGGACCTTTTATCTTTTTAAGATCAGCAATTGCCTGAGATTTTTGTCCAGATCCAAATGTAGTCCAAGCACCGATTAATTCAGGTATTGGGTTATTGGATGTAGGGAGGTCTTTTAATTGCAGAAGAAGCTTGGCATTTTTGTAGTCTTTTTTGATCAGACTTTCTATTGACAATGTTAAGGATACAAAGGGTGTTATAACACCTTGTTCTTTGAGTTTTTTTGCCTGTTGGACAGCTTCTTTAAAGTTCCCTACGGAGAGCATAGCTTCAAGGAGTTCTTTTTGTGTTTCAATATTATCAGGTTGATAAACAAGAGCCTGTTTAAAATAATTGATAGCGAGATTTGTTTTATTTTCATGATTTGCAACTCTTCCAGCTAAATAAGCACCTGTAAAGGAGCTTGTATGAATTGCAGCGTTTATTTTGCTGTAGATAGGGAATGGTATCAGCATGATACCCACGATAAAGAGGGTAAAAAGTCGGGATACCGTTGCAGAGCACATAGAGCTAATCCTTTTCAAGATAATCAATCGATTGTGTAGTTTATAAATCATATTTCATTATTTTACTGAAAAATATTAAAATTCTTGCAAAAAGTCAGTTTACACGTGCAATACAAAATTTAACGGTTTCAATGAGAGCATTATAAGCAAGATTTTTGTTCATGGGAATAAGAGCATTAATTGCATGTTTTCCATAGATACGCGCTTGTTCTATTGTATCTGTGATACTGTTATACTTTTCCATTAAGTGTTGTGCGTGTGCGAAGGATTCATCATCATTATTTCCGTCTTCAAGCGCTTGTTTCCAGAAAGCTTTTTCTACCATATTCCCACGCTCATATGCAAGAATAACAGGCATTGTGATTTTTCCTTCTCTAAAATCATCCCCTATATTTTTTCCTAAGTTTTGGGCATTACCACTATAGTCAAGTGCATCGTCAATCAATTGGAAAGCTAAACCTAAAGATGTTCCATATTCCCGTAATGCAGAACGCTCTTTATTTCCACATCCAGCAACAATGGGTCCTACTTCAGCGGCAGCTGAAAAAAGTGCTGCTGTTTTTGCATTGATGATTTTGAGATAGTCTAAAGGGCTGGTTTTAATCTTTTTTGCAGCAGAAAGTTGCATAACTTCTCCTTCGGCAATAATTGCAGCAGCGTTTGCTAAGACAGAGAGTGCTTCTATAGAGCCAACATCAACCATCATTTTAAAAGCTTGTCCCAACAAGAAGTCACCAACAAGTACACTTGCTTGATTCCCCCAAATCATCCGTGCTGTAGATTTCCCACGTCGTAAATTACTTTCATCAATTACATCATCGTGCAATAGGGTTGCTGTATGCATAAATTCAACAGCTGTTGCAAGTTTTATATGTCCGTCACTTTGATACCTGAACATATGAGCAGAAGCGAGCGTAATCATTGGGCGTAACTGTTTTCCACCTGATGAAATAAGATGATTAGAAATTTCAGGGATCATCTCAACCTCTGATTTTGCCATAGAGAGAATAAATTGATTTACGCGCTCCATATCTCGTTGTGTAAGATCAATAAGAGGTTGAAGAGAAATTTGATTATTTCTTATTTGTTTTGGTTTAATGACTGCACTCAATATATTGACTCCTAGAGTATTGTAATGGACCTATGTAAATTCTATTTTATTCACTAGCATAAAGAGCGTTTTGTTTTGACTCAAGCTTTTGATATCGTTTTAAAGTGTAAGATTTGAATGATATTGGCAAGAAATGTTTTTGAGCAAGTGTAATGTTGTTGTTATGAAATGATAAAAAAATTAAAACAGCAGCTGAATAGCAAAGTACAGCTTCCAAGGGTGAGAAGTTAGGCTTTTAAATGGATAAAGTAGCGAATCAGAGTAACGAAACAATTGACAGTTTTCATCGCGGGAAATTTTATTTAGTTCAACCCCGTAACTATGGCCATCGCTCTGGGATGGATGCTATGTTATTAGCCAGTTTGGTTCCAAGTAATTTAAAAGGTAAGGTTGTTGATTTAGGTGCAGGTGCTGGAGCCGCAGGGTTAGCTGTTGCTTCTCGTTGTCTAAAAGTTCATGTTACCTTAGTTGAACGTTCAGCTTTTATGGCATCTTACGCTCAAAAAACGCTTATGCTAAAACAAAATAAACAGTTTACCGGTCGAATTTGTTTACTAGAAGCGGATGTTACCTTCAGAGGGAACGCTCGTATAAAAGCGGGTTTGATAAATAATAGCTTCGATTTTGCGATTATGAATCCACCTTTTAATAATCCTACCGATCGGAAGTCAACTGATAAATACAAATCTGAAGCACATGTTATGCCTGAAGCGATGTTTGATAACTGGTTGCGGAGTGCAGCAGCAATTGTTAAACCAGGTGGGTGTCTAGGATTAATTGCACGTCCACAATCATTGATAGATATTTTGCGTGCTTTAGAGGGGCGCTTTGGTGGTATTTGTGTAATTCCTGTGCATGCACGTGCGAAAACAGCAGCAATTCGCCTTTTATTTTACGCAAAACGAGGAAGTAGAGCAGCTCTATCTATTTTGCCGGCATTGGTTATACATGAAGGTAATGACCATACTTTTTCACCACGGATTGATGCAATTAATAATGGATATATAAGCTTGTGGGAACTTTTGTAATGGTATCTTGTGTTTTTAAGTTTATTATTTAAAGTCTAAACTTTGTTTTAGGGAGCTTTAATTTTGGGTGAAATTATATTTCTAGTGTAATATAGGGATTAATTGGTGTTTTTGGGTATTGTCGCATTTTTTCTTTTTGTTGTCCTTGCCTATTTAATTGTTCTTAATTTATAAGGAGATTTTGTTTTGATGGATATTATCAGAAATTTTATTCCACACCGTTTTTCTTCCAATAAATTGGAGGTTCCTGTTGTGCGCCTTCAAGGGGCGATTATAGATTCATCAACATCTATATCTCGTACGCTTTCATTAAGCAGGTGTGCAAATCTTTTAGAAAAGGCTTTCGCGCAAAAAAAATCACCTGTTGTTGCACTTATTATTAATTCTCCTGGTGGTTCACCTGTACAATCGCGTTTTATCTTCAAACGTATTCGTGACTTGGCAGAAGAAAAAAACAAAAAGGTTCTTGTGTTTATTGAAGATATAGCAGCATCCGGTGGTTATATGATTGCTTGTGCAGGCGATGAAATTTTTGCAGATCCTTCTTCGATTGTTGGTTCTATTGGAGTGGTTTCAGCTTCCTTTGGTTTTCCGGAACTTTTGAAAAAAATTGGTGTCGAGAGGCGTGTGTACACAGCAGGAAAGAACAAGGTTACATTGGATCCATTTCAACCAGAAAAAAAGGCGGATATTGAGCATTTGAAATCTCTCCAACTTGAAGTGCATCAAACTTTTATCGATTTGGTTAAAGAGCGGCGTGCTGAAAAATTAACAGATGATTTGAATCTCTTTACAGGAATGTTTTGGAGTGGGAAAAAAAGCGTTGAACTTGGTCTAATTGATGGATTAAATGATGTACGTTCTGTTATTAAGGAACGTTTTGGTGATGATGCAAAACTTCGGCTTATTACGCCTCCAAAAAGTTTTTTAGGACCCAAAACGCCTTCAGGAGTGACAGCCCATACAATTTATACTGCAGTTGATAGTGCATTGGTGGCAGTAGAAGAGCGGGCACTTTGGCAGCGTTACGGTTTGTGATGGAAAGGAACATTTAAACAGGAGGGGAGTATCTAAAAGAAGATGCTAGAAGAAAAAAGATTTGAAGTGATACGGATGAGAGTGTGTCGTTTATTTTTTGTAAAGAACCCTTCACATTTCTTCGTTGTGTAGAAAATCATTAGAAATATTCGGAACTGTTTATGGAATCGATGCTAAAACTATGGATAAAAGAGAGATGTTTGTAAAAGAACTCTCGACAGGTTAATATTACATCATATGATATCAAATGCACAAGCTTCGTTTCAAAAACATTCTTATGTGTTTACACCCATTAAATTGAATTTAGCTCTACATGTTGTAGGGCAACGTGCTGATGGTTATCATTTAATAGAAAGTTTGGTTTATTTTAGTCTTAGTGGTGATTATCTACACTACGTGCCTTGTGAAAGTAACGAGTTTGTTTTAACGGGGCTGTTTGCAAAAGGTCTCGTTTCTCATTCGGACAATTTGGTTATTCGCGCACGCAATTTTATGCATAAGAGTTTTCCTGAGAGTGCTCAACCTTCTTTTTTTCGACTTGTAAAAACATTACCTGTTGCTTCAGGTATTGGTGGTGGATCAGGTGATGCAGCTGGGGTTATAAGCATATTGCGTCGACAGTGGAATCTTGATTTTCCTTATGAAAAATTAGCAAAAATGAGCTTAGTTCTTGGTGCTGATGTCCCCATGTGTCTTTTTGCATTGGAATATCAGCAGCCACTCTTTGTTAAAGGGATTGGCCAAAAGATTATACGACTAGAAGAGGCTTGTCCACTGGCAATGGTCTTGGTTAATCATGGACAAGAGATTTCAACACAAGCTGTTTTTAAAGCATTAGAGAAGCGTCATCATCCTCCTTTAAAAATTGATCCAGTCTCTTTAAAGACTGTTGATTCATTGGTTGAAGCTTTACAGGAGACGCGTAATGATTTGTTTTTCCCGGCATTAAAAATGGTCCCTCAGTTAGCAGAAGTTTTATCTATATTGGATGAATGTGGGTCTCTTTTTTCTCGTATGTCTGGAGCAGGGGCAACTTGCTTTGGTATTTTTAAAAATCAGCAAGCAGCGCAACAAGCAGCTCTTTTTATAAAATTGATGCACCCAAATTGGTTTGTAAAATCTATCATAACTTTAGGAAATATTTGAGAAATAAAGATAAAATTTTATTTTATAATGATTTTTCTATACATAATAATGAAGGGAATAACCAAAGAAATGTATTTTTTTGTTTTTTAGTTAAAACGAACATATGCTATAATAATCCCTTAGAAAGGAAAATAGATAAGACGCTACTCTTTTTATCTCGTGTTTTGTTTCTATTTCTTGTGTGGACAATTCACAAAATATTTGGAGAGTTATTTAAAACTGTAATGCTTGTAGAAATAAGCAGGTGGCAGAAAGAAATATATGTTTGTTGTATTTGTGATTTATCAAAATGTTTAATTTTCCGCTTCGGCCAAATTTTTCGTGCGAATTGGATTTGCAGAAACAGGGTTTTTTTCATATAGCAGGTGTTGATGAAGTAGGACGCGGACCCCTTGCTGGGCCTGTGGTAACAGCGGCAGTTATTTTGGATAGAGATCATATTCCTGATGGATTAAATGATTCAAAAAAACTCTCTTCTCTTCAGCGGAGTAGACTTTACCATGAAATCTTGCAAAGTGCATTAGCGGTTTCAGTTTCTAGTCTTTGCGCCCGTACAATTGATCAATCTAATATTAGAAAAGCAACTTTAGAATCAATGCGTCGCTGTCTTACAGGATTAGCTGTTTCAGTTCACTATGTACTTGTTGATGGATGTGATATCCCTTCCAAGCTACCCTATCCAGCAACGGCATTGATTAAGGGCGATCAGCGTTCTGTTTCAATTGCAGCTGCATCTATTGTTGCAAAAGTAACACGTGACCGGATGATGGAGTGTGCGGGACAAGTTTATAAGGGTTATGGTTTAGAAAAGCATGTAGGTTATGCAACGTTAGCTCATCGTACAGCTCTTGATAAATATGGTCCAATTGTAGGATTACATCGTTATAGTTTTGCACCACTAAAGCATAGAAAAGGCAATTAAGGCCAACAACCTATTATATTATAAGCTTAAGGAATTTTATAATTATTAATTCTATTATGTTTTTTTAATTCTATCCCTAATTTTTTTGAAGTTTTTTTATGGCTTCAAGAGCCAGTTTTTACGATCTGCGCTCTTTGTATAAAGAGATGCCATTTGATCTTCTGTCCAGCCAAAAATTGCTTTGAGTTGTGATACAGTTGCCCCTGAATT
>NZ_JACIFE010000018.1:0-10666 GCF_014197255.1 Bartonella fuyuanensis
CTTGTCATGATCAATTCCTATAAATTAAGTATAGAACGGCGACGCCCACCAATATCTTGCCCATTGCGCACGAGCCAACCACCCCGTTTAAACGAGAAACGATGTAAAACAGAGCCATCCCAAAATTCTGTGTAATCCCAAACATTCTTGATCTCGCAATCATAGCCTGTAGCTTTTCCAGCCGTTAAGCTTTCGCTATCGACTTTGACCAAGCGCCCTGTAACATCAATGGAATGTTCATGCTCGCGCCCATCTTCTTCAGACACCACATGTTTTTTGCCGGTAAATTTATGACGAAGACCAGGAGGACCACCAAAGATACCGATGATTTCTGGGGTGTGACTGCGGATTTTCATTTGCAAGCTCAAAGCTTTCACACCAAGACCACTCACATCAATTTGCATGTCAGAGCCCCCTGGTTGATAGGTTTCGGTGATTTCTTCCAACGTGGGAAGTTTGAGCGTCTCAAGATCAAGATGAAGATTGACATCATCATCAACAATCAGGGTAAAACCACGAACAATTCTTAAAGTCATACATCACTCCTTGCTGCCTTGCGATAGGTGTCAAGCGTATCGCCAAATGCATAGGTCATTTTATTTTGGATATCTTCAGAGAGCCGATTAAAGTAAGCACCATTGCGCCGGCTTCCAAAGCTTAAGTCTTCGAGAGGGGGCACTTCTTCTGCATCAAATTCCACCCGCAATTTTCCCAATTGCAAATTGCTGTTTGAATTCAAATCACGGTCAAACCAAACGCGCCCCCCTAAAAGCGCACCGCGCGCAATCATATCATCAAGAAACTGTGTAAGGCTGCGGGTAATGGCAATGACATGTTGACCGGTCAGATTCTCGTCATTGGCCCAAGGACGTAAATTGTTAATAATGGTTTTTTCCAAGGCTGCGCGGGTACGCACCACATTGACAAAACGCCAGAGTGGATCACTCGAGGTGGTATGGTTGCCCCATAAAATGCGCCCATTGGCAGCAGTTTTCCCATGAGCATTTTGGCTAAGGCGGGCGGGAATAAAGGTGGCAATATCAGCTTGATTGAGACGATTAGCCTCATGATCAATTTCCCCATCAAAATAGCTAATGGGGCGCGCTGTGCCTAAAATACCTTTGACATCTTGGTTGGAAGGAGACCAAAAAACACCCCCCTTTTGTTTGTCCCGTTTGATAAACATGGCGGCTGCAAAAGGACTTGCTGGTTTAACACTAACACCACCATCACTATCTGCTACCCGCACAAAGGGATCAATCAGATAACAAAAGCGTGAGGAAAAATCCGCGCGAAAGGCAAGGCTTTCTTCCGTATTTTTGCCCCCCGTATCGAACACTGCAATGGCTTGTAGCTTTTCAGCAACCTGTTCTAAAGCATCTGCTAGCGGATTTTTAGCATTATCAAGGCGCCCTGCACTATAAGCTGGCGCTAAGAGAATTCCAGCTTCCACACCTAAATGCCCTCTAGCATGTTTTAGCGCATGAACACCGGTTAAAGCAACACTTGACCCTACCATTTCGGCTTGTGTCTCAGCAATGGTTGACTTTTCTTCTACCCGCACAAGGATCACTTGTGCCTCAATCCCTTGCGCGCGCACGGCATTGATAACATCAAGGGCTGTTCCTCTTGTCCCAAGCTTTTGGATTTTCTCTGTCTCATGGGTAAAGACCAACACGGGCTCATTAAGGGGATAGGTTTGTGTATCCGCATCAGGCGCTGTAACAACCGCCCCAAGGGCGGTTTGGCTAAACATCTCTAAAAGGCGAGAAGCTTGACCATCCTCAATGAGGCGAATACCATGATTAAATTCTGTTGCCATTTTGCTCTCCAAATCAATGGAGAGACCATAACAACCATCACCATGTTCCATAAGCCTGACAGTGTCAGTCAAAAAAAGTCCTTTAAAAGGGCTTTAAAAGAGCAATAAAAGGACAAATCATACAAAGTCCGCTTATACAACAAGCATTCCTATAACTTAGCTTATTTACCTTTTTTGTGGCTCCCCTATAGGTAGCTCTATGATTGCGTCTTTCTCTGCTGGTTGCCCAGATGCGGATTGTTTTTTGTTTTTATCCAATACGGGAGGAGAGAACACTCCGTCCTTATAAGTCCAGCCAATTTGTGCTTCATGTGAAGGAATAGCTTCCCCGTCAAAGCCGTGAACATAATCTTCTGAGGCTACGATAATGTTCGTTACCACACCATTTTCAACAACTGCATATTCCATAAAAAACTCCTATATAAAAAATTTCAACAAGATAGCTCCGTCTCCACCGTCACCGCCAATTTTACTCCCATCTTTTCCACGAAAATATCCGCCGCCGCCACCACCGCCGTTAGCACCGTAATCACCACCATTACCTCCCCCATTATTGCCACCGTAACCGCCTTTGCTATTCTTTTTGCCACCGCCGCCACCGCCGCCACCGCCATAAATACTGTTTCCACCATGGCCTCCATGATCATTACCGTTTGTACCGCCACCGGCACCACCATCGCCACCGGAAAAAATAAAACTCTCATTTTTCGGACCATCTTGTTGATTATTTTTCCAAGTGCCTCCTCCTTTACCTCCTAATCCGCCTATCCCTCCATTACCGCGATTGCCATAGGCATTCACGTAGCCACCAGGAGTGTTGTCATTGCCACCACCATAGCCACCTCCACCTGCGCAAATAATACCTTTGATAATTGTATCTCCACCCCAATTTCCGTTGCTTCTGCCACCAGATCCACCACGACCAATTTGAACTGTTTGCGATTTTTTTAGATCAGACACTTTAATTTTAACACGCGCGTGTTGACCTCCACCACCACCTCCTCCTCCGTTTTTATTATTGCCACCATCACCGCCTCCTCCGCCGCCGCCTCCCCATGCCCATATTTCTACCTCTGTGTCATCAGTGACACCTTCAGGAAATGGAATGGGCCCACTTTCTTTCATAAGAATTTCGATAGGTTTTTTGGTTAATAAAGCTATTAATTGATCTATTTCACTTTTCGTATAATAGGCTGTGAGATCTTCATTGATCTTGGCTCTAAAATCGTCAAGACCAACAATATCTTCCGTTTTATGTTGATGCTTACCTAACAATGATATCGCGCTACCAAAGGTAAAATTATTATTGCTTGATTTATAGAGAATGTAATTGTTGGCTGCATCCTGTGCGCCTTCGACATCACGCAAATCGGCAAAAGTGAAGGTTTTATCCGCTGCCATCTTGGCATCAAGAGCTGCTTCAAGTTCTGCAACATCACCTATGCTATGCATATGCTTTGTAGGCGCCTTTTCGTCTACCTTTTCCTCAACATCCGCTAGTGCCTGATCAATCTTGCACAAATTTTCCCGCAAGATGGGGAACTCAGAACTGATAAAGCGTCCTTCTTTTGGCAATTCCATGTTGAGTTTCTTTGTTTTTGTCATGTCTGTTTTCCTCTCATAATATGCCAGCGCCAAAATCACTCGCCATGGAACGCGCGGATGGACCACCCGTAAGCGTGAGTTTTAAACGTGCTTGTTTGGCTGTTTTGTCACTGCTCATAAATTTTTGCTCTGTCCAAAGGGGCTCGGATAATTGTTCTGTTTCGTCTAAGGTGAGAGGACTAAAAGCGCCGTCATCCAGCTGCATCTCCAGTGAAAGAGTTGAACCGCCCGGCAAAAATGTTTTGATATAGCTGGTCAGTCTTGCCTTTTCACCAAAGGCAAAAGCACGCGTGACATAGGTGGCTTCCTTATGGATTTTCCCCGCAATCAACTGAACGGGAGCAAACAAGATAGGTGAGAGCTTTTCGGTGCCTTTAAGAATGGCGCGAAGCTTTACCTTTTCACTGATATATTCGGTAAGGCTTAGCAACTGAAAGGGGAGCAGTTGATAAATTGTGCCATTGTTTCTTTCAATTTCAAAGATGACAGAACACGCGCTCGAAGGCAATTCAATGGCTGCACGCACTTGTAGATCAGAACAATCAACAAGATCAAAGCTGCCTAAATCGACAAGTTTTTCCGTTTGTGTATAGCGCGCCGCTAACACACGAAAAGCCAATGCCTCATCTTGATGAGCAGTCCAGCTTTGCGCATTGACAGAAGAAAAGCGTGGTCCCGTCACGTAAGGGTGGCTTGAGACGTATCTTTGGTGTTCTTTATCAAAATCTCCAAGCTTTGCCAATGAGACGGAATGATTAGCATCATCGGTTTTAATCACAAAAGCCGTGAGACGATCATTAGGGATTAACAGGGGAACTTCGTAGCGTGCCTCAGCCCATCCTACCTTTGCGTCCTTCATGGAATAAAAACTTTGTGCTTGGATATCAGCGGTGGGATAGCCATTTTCGGTGGTGACCAAATCAATCACCAGATCATGGTTTTGATTACCGATTTTACAAAGATGAAAGTCAATACCGGTTATTTGTCGTGTTTCATCGGGGGTAAAAACTTGTGCTTGCGGATCAAATTTCGTCCATATCTTTACCGTTGTGGTACGCCGCATGACTTTCACATCAATCACACCTTGACCGGTAAAAAGACCTGTCGCCATTGTTCCACCTTTCCCCCGTGCCACAACGCTTTTTGTCCCAGCAGTGATATTTTGTGGAATCGTGAAAGTGCCTTCAAGGGTGCCTTTGCTATCGGCAACAAGGCGGCTTGTTGGCAAGACATTCACGCCATCAAAGGTAAAGCTTTCTAAGATTTCGCCTTTACCAAAGCCTTCAATTTTAAAATTCAACGTAATTTGCCTTAAAAAATCGATTTGTTCTTGGGTTGCATTGACCAAATCATCACGTACTTCTGTCTGACGGATTCTTCTCCCACGGTTCCAGCCCATAGTGAGTTGATTGGTGACACCAGAGAGCCAATCGGTGCGCTCAACATGCCAAAAATCTGTTGCAGGGATTAATGTAACCGTGCCGGGGAGAGAGGCAAAATTTTGATAAGGATTGATCTTTTCGCAAGCCGTTGTCAATTCTTGTGCAATGATCACTTCATTTGTCCAGTCAAGGGTGACAGGTGCTTTTAAAGGAGCAGTATAGAATGTTGGGTCAATGGCAAGCTGTAAAATACCATTGCCAACAGCGCCTGTTTGGAAAAAACCTTCATCGCGGTAAGAATCATCCAGAAAGGGATCGACAAATATGCCTTTTTTAGCAACGGGTTCTTTTGCATCAACATTGCTTTTAATACGCTCTAATTGCATCAACCGGTCAAGCGAAAGCACCCGTTGAAAATAGCGCCACATCTCATCATAGGGAGCAACACATATCCCATCATTGACCACCTGTGGTGTTTCGAGCCAATTGTTGGTAATGGTTGCAAGGGATAACACATCATCGGGAACACTAGGCGCCATGGGATGATCTGCTGAGATGCCTTTGATATAGACCACATTGCCCGCTGTATTGAAACCAATACGGTCAATGCGGGGGAGTTTGTAAGTGTAACTAACAATGATATCACCGCCTTCAGCCCCCCTTGAGACAGTGATTTCCTGCGCTGTTACTTTATCAGCCACGATTTTTGCGCGGTAACGGTAGGTCACCGTATAGCTGCTTCCTGGTAAGGGTTCGTCGCCCACCGGCGCCCAATCAATGGTGTCTCCGTTTTTTTTGAAGTCTGTGCCTTCTTTAAATTCTTTTCCACCTTGAACAATTTTGATAAACGCGGTGATGCTTTTATCAGGAACACCATCACGCCCTGCGGCAACCGCACCGCGGGTGACGGTAACGGTTTTTTCTTTTGTCAACAAAAGAGACTGAATATCAGCAATAGGAAAATAATAGGGTTTAAAGGTGAAACTTGTTTTCCCTTTTGGGGGCGAAAAAATATGCGTTTCGCTAGGAACAACGCTTGTCGAAAAATCTTCCATCTCTTCATGGCGCAAGGCGGCAAGGCGTTTGCGTTTAAAGCCATTGATATTGGCTTCTCCTTCTTGGATGCTAAACACTTGGCAACCGTTATTTGCTCCCAAAGCTGTTACACGGCAACCTTTGACGATATAATGCCCATGGGCGCGGTCGTACGTCGCAATGGCCTGCATGGCTGGTTCAAGCAGAGAGGGGGATTTTTGATCAATCAAAACGCCATCTTGTAAGATATAGACCGGGAAAAAAGTCCCTTGCTGGTCATCATCTTTGAGAGCCCAGACAAGTTTTGCGACTTCGCGTGCCGCTCCGGGCTCTCCTTCTGCCAAGGATCCTGGCACTTGTCCTAAGAGTTCTGGATCATCCTCATGAGTCACCCATTTCTTTTGCAATTTGACACCAATTTCCAAGCGCCCAACCATGGAAACATTCTTGAGAATAGCTTTTGAAACAGGGAAAATATCACCTGCTATATAAATCTTTCCCTCTGTCAGCGTCACAGTCTTTGTGTCTTTATTGACAAAAGCATCAGCCCGTTCAACCCGGTCTCCTTCTTTGGCCACAAGGCGTCCCAAACGGTCATGACGCCCCCTGATGATGGTTTGAACTTCATTGAGTTCACCCGCTTGAAGAAAAGAGCGCTGTCCATAAAACACCACGCTTTGTTGCTCTTCTTTGCCGATTGATCTGTCAATTGCAAAGGGTAAACCACTTTCATGCTTCATGTTAAAACCTCAATAAAATCTTGAATTGTTCGCGAACATCAGCACGCAAAGGAATATTGACGGGTGCTTTAAGAATCTCCACACCCCCATTTAGTTCACCCTCGTCACACCAAAGTTTGCCAGGAGGTATCTGTTCTGCTGGAGTGGCATGAACGAGAAGGGAAACAGAGGCGGCTTGTTTGCCATCAACATTCCCAAAATCTGTGCGTGCTGCAAGAAACAGCATGGTGCCTGTTGGGGAAGGATTAAATCTGTTGCCACAATGGCTGTAAACACCCTCTAAAACCTGTTCGACAGGCGCTACAGCATAGCATCTGCGAAACCCAATCAGAGCATTATCGAGATCTCTTAAAGCCAGATAAAGGGGACGGTTTTGGAACCATTCTGCCATCAATATATCGCGTTCGTGCTTTTTGATCGAACACCAAGGAAAATTTGCCAACTCCCAAGGGTAATCAATTTGGTCCCAGCTTAACTCTTCGTCACCATCATCAATCCAGTTACCAATCAATGTGCCTTCTTCTTTTGTGAGAACATGATTGATTTGTGTTGTGCGTCCAAAAGAAAACAATGTTTCTCCAGCTGTTAAGCGGATGCCACTCTCAAAATCCAGCATACTGTTATCAAGCTGTGACATATCACCCTCTATGGCTTCCACATCATAACCATAGGTCCCACGGCGAAAATCAGAGCGCAAGCTTTTGGAACGTCCCACAATCGCTTCAATGGCTTCAAGAGAATTCTGTTCAGGCAATTGATCAAAATCAAGTTGAAAGGAATTCCACCATGCTCGCCCCGTCCAGGCGGGTTGAAAGCGTGCCGAAATCCCTAGCCATTCAAGCCCTATCTCTATTGCCGCAAGGGAGCCGCGAATATTTTGCCATGCAAGACCCTGATCAATTAAATCATAAAGGTTAGAGAAATAAGGGTTTAATTCTTGTAAGCCATATTCGTCTATTAAAAAGGGCAACCAAGAAGGCGGACGCGTAATAAATTTCGCGCGGGGTATTTCTTCGAGTGCCATTTTAACGTGAGGGTCAAGAGCCATTGCTTCTGCAAAACAACGTTCAAACAAGCTCGAATTTGGGGGCAAAAGTGAGGAAAGCATCAATAAGCACGCCCCCGTTCAGACAAGACAATATCCCCTAGTGCGACGGCTTCATCCGGTGCGACCAAAATATCCTCAAAGGGGTGCGTTATGTTCACATGGTGAACGCCCTCAACCATCAAGCGGCTTAGTATCCAACTTAAAGACAAATCACGCCCAAGCCTTTGCGCACGCGCCCATTCTGCTCTTAAATTCTGCTCCGCTCTTTCCAAAACAAAGGAGCCTTCATCCGGTAACAACCAAAAATCAGCAGAAACATTGATCATCCGCTGTACCGCGCTTTTCACAAAGATGTGGTCATTGGTCATTTTAACATGGGGAGCATCAAGGGCTGCTTGCACCTTTGCAATTAAAGCCTCATCAGCCACCCCTGAAGGAGCGTCACTAAAAAGCGCAACATGAATAAGCGGACTTTTACCCTCACGATAAACAAAAGCATCTTTGACATGGATATCGCTTGAGAGGGCAAAATATTGATAACGTGGCGCTGTGCCCCCTGTGGAATGTCCTTGTCTATTTAAGCGAATGCGGCGGCGAAACCGCTCATCATCTTCATCCAAAAGGCGCGTGACCCCATGAAAATCCCCCAAATGATCTAAACTTGTTCCATGGGCAAATGTGAGTAAATTGTCTCGCGCTACTTCATTGATCCGTTGGCGCAACAGCAACTCTTCATAAGCAGCCGCTTGTAATTGAATGACCACCGGATCATAAGCGGTCTTTTCCACATTATAGGGAATATGATGAGCGGCAAAAACATCCATTAAACGCTTAATCTTTTGCTCTAAAAGCCTTTCAACAGAAAGCTCTTCAATCACTTGTGGTAGCGGAAGCTGTGAAAGGGATAAATGTTCAAACTCTGTCATAGCAGACCTCTAGCGGAAATTGCCTCTCTTGCCCATGGGACCAATCCCCCAAATGCCCATCGGGGTAAAAAATGCCCCTTAAAACAAAGTGGAATGTCCCCTCGCGCGTTGCTTTGGTCAGATCAATCCTCTGCAGTGAAAATCCAGGCTCTCCGCATTCTGGATCATCGAGTGCGCAGGCAATAGCTTGATAAAGACGTAAAATCGTTGCAGGATCAGCATTGGCGTCTTGGAATTCTCTGACATCACACCCATAATGGCGACGCAAAACCCGTGTTCCTACCCTTGTCATTAAACATTTATGGAGTGATTGTTGGCAATGCGCAAAGCCATACAAGAGAGAGCCATCCTTTTCGCTCATCCCGCACCGCATGCTTTAAGCCCCTTTGCTTGTCTTTGTGGTAGAAACCGTTGGGGTCGCCGCAACAACAAGGGCTGGTTTTTCAGCAATCTGACCAAGCAGCAAAGGGTATTTTGCTGCCTCTTCACTTAAACAAATTTCCTCACCCTTGCCCGGTGAACGTTGACCAGCAACAAAATCGGCATTGGTTAAAATAACATAAGTGTTCTCACGCATGATAAAACTCCTTTAAAGGGGGGAAGAGGTTGTGGAAGGACCTATTTGGACTCCACCGTGAACATGGCCTGCACCAACAGATTTTTGATTGTGCTGTAAATCTTTTGCTTCAATCTGCACACTGCCCGTTAATTCAACACGGGTTGCTTGATGAGAAAGCACCAAACCTTGTGCACTCAAATGAATTTGGTTTTCCCCATGGGAGAGAATAAGTTCATCTTTTGTCATCCGCAAAGCTCCACCGGCATAACAGAGCGCCAACTCTTCGGCGTGACGGGCTGGATTAAGCATATCCTCACTATAGCTATCGCGTACAACCAGAGAGGCAGAGCCAATCTCACCATGGGGGTTTAACAACCGCACCGGGTCACCAACATGGAGGGGCATATTGCTGGAAACAGCCCCCGCCGCTTCTTGCGCTTGTAGCCAAGGCGATAAAACCGCTTGTCCATTGGCACTCTCAGAGAAAAGTTTCACCCGCACCCTATGACCATCAACTTGTGCAACCCGTCCAAGCATATGCTGGTTGGCAAGACAGCGTTCAAGGGCATCAAGACGCTTCATGATTTGTCGAAAGGTATCACTTAAGAGATGTGCGTCATTCATACCCCCACCTCATTGTCCCATGAGATCAACCCAGCTTTAAGTTGTCCCGCATCACAAAAAATATCGTATCCCAAATGATGCAAATCTTGGTGCCATTCCACCACGCTTATCGACACACCACGCTGCTTAATTGCCGCAGAGATAATTGGTTCAATCTGGACATCACGCGGAGCACTCAAATGTGTCAATCCCCACAATTGCCCGCTATGGCATAAAACCGCAATAGCTTCTGCCAAAAGCCAACTTTGGATATCACGCTCTTTGCCCGCCGTCACAATAAAAGCCCCTAAATGAAGATCTGCACGCATCTGTCCAGAAGCTACACAATGTAAGCGGCTCTCTAACACTGCAACACGCACAGCTGGTGCCACAAGCATTTGTGTTTCCAATTCTTCTAAATTAAAGCGCCCAAATTGACAGGCGCAATCACGCACATCCGGCAAAGCCCTTTTAAGGCTTTTTATCACCGCCTCACGAAAGGCATTAATCCGTCCAGCGTTTTTGATCGTTTGACTCATGAAAACATCCTTCCAAGCCAATCTTCCGCTGCTTTGATGATTTCCACTTTATTGTCTTCTGAAAGCCCCAAATAAGGGCGTGCAGGCATGGTTACCTGATGTACACAAATAAAGCGGTGTGCTTTGCTGCTTTTCAGAAAAAAGCGCAGTGTCTTGCCATTTTTCGGGCGAATAACCCCACCCAATTGATGAATCCGCGCATAAACCAATCCAGAACCAATAATCACCTTTTCTGGTGAAGCTTTCATATCAATGGAGCGTGAAAGCGCCCCACTGGCAAAAAGAATGGAGGTGCGAGCATAATTGTTTTTCCACTTCTCTCCTTGGGCAGAGGTTTTTTCACTTTGAATCCGCCGCCTGGTACTCTCTTGGATGAGACGACCAACCCCTTGTGCTAAAGTTCCCAT
>NZ_JACIFE010000018.1:10759-31358 GCF_014197255.1 Bartonella fuyuanensis
GTCCCATCGAGCTATCAGCCCCCTTTTGCAAAAAGGATAAAGCCGCTTCAAGCCCTGTCTCTTTAATCTCAATATGGGTTGCAACAGACATATTACCTTCTTCTCTCCTTGGGCAGAGGTTTTTTCACTTTGAATCCGCCGCCTGGTACTCTCTTGGATGAGACGACCAACCCCTTGTGCTAAAGTTCCCATCGAGCTATCAGCCCCCTTTTGCAAAAAGGATAAAGCCGCTTCAAGCCCTGTCTCTTTAATCTCAATATGGGTTGCAACAGACATATTACCTTCCCATCACACGCGGTTTGGCAGTAAAAAAAGCCCCATCACGCACAGGGCCATCTTCACTCATAATTTTAGGCTCATCAGATCCCAAACCCGCCTTGCCTTCGGCAATGCGTTTAAGCAAATCAACCGCCTGTTTATAACGATCTTCAATGGTGGTGGTCAGTGCCGTATGGCGTATGGCTAAATTATAAACAGCAATATTGACACAAATCATACCCAAAGCCGCTGGCTGTCCAGCAATGGGGACACAGTAGCGATGAGAAAGATGCACATCAATCTCACCACTTGCCTGTTCGAGCGCACGGGCAATTGCCTGATCTAAAACACCACGATCAGAATTCTCAGCCATTCCGCATAAATCATCTAAGAAATCTTGACCCCAGAGCTCTTCAATCAATATTTTGTTTGCGTAAGCCATGTTCCAAAGATTCCCTTAGACGACATCTTGCAACAACACACCAGCATCTTTCGCTGCCACCAATTCGCACATACGTTCCCCCACACGCACCCGTCTGCCGCCAGACAAACCGATATCTGGATCATTGATCACTCCAGACACACGCTCACCCAACTGAGCACTAAAGCCCCAACTAATCACAGAACCATCCGCCTGTTGTTTGCTAGGATCAATATAAAGCAGCGCAATCTTATTGCCCCACACGCGTGCCAATTGTGCCGTGCGTCCTTTGCGTGCCAAATTCACTTGCGATTCCCCTATGAGTAAACGTTCAGGGTGTATTTCCATCAGATCCGCAAATTGCGCCTTGGTCACAAAACCATCAGCAGTGCCACCCCCTTTAACGGCTTTGATAATTTTTGGGTGACGTTTGAGTTTTGACCAAACGACTTTACCCATCACAATGGTATTGGGCGTATAGATGAGGCTTTTATCCATCGCCTCATCTAAGGTGGCGTAAGGATCGGATTTCTCATAATCACTAAACTTATTCTCGCCTTTAAGCGTAATCACCCGCTCTGGTGCATAATTTTCACTTTTTTGCACAAGAGTTGCAACACGCACTTCACGCCCCAATTCCAGCAAATTGGCAAGACCTTCTACTGCTGTCTTTTCGGGGTTATAACGAGAGCGCTTTTCTGCCCGTGCCTGTGCCGCCGCCTCAATATCTGAATTGGGGATGAGATCATCAAGCCCATAATCTTTAACACTGGCTTCCCGTTCAAAGGCAGAAAATTCCACCACATTCGGGCGTCCTTTCCGCCCTATCTCAAGCTCAGGCACCGTAAAATTTTCCGCCAAGGGAAATTCACTATATTTAAACACTTCACTTAAAACACAAACACGGGGCAAAACTTTCTCGCCAATAAGAGAACCTGCTGGATTACGATATCCAATAGCAATAGCCGTGAGTGTTGGATCAAATGGAAAAGGTCTGTTCATAATAAGCCTCGATTAATTAATTTTAAAAGGAATAACATCACCAGCAGAACCATCACTCATGGCAATACCAATGGTGCGGTCTGCAGCTTCTGCCTTTATGGCGTGCCCTTTGGGGTCAGAGGTCAAAAAATCACCAAAGGAAACATTGCCCCCACAAACCACTTCGCCCCAGCCGCATTGAGCAACATCAATCATCTCACCAGCCTTTGCTCCACAAGAGCCCGCAGTGCCTAATAATTTATCACCCTTTCCTGAAGCCGTTGCCACCATTCCATCAGTGCGTGCCGCAACAATGCAATAAGGTGAAATCACATCTCCAGCGCGAAAAGATTTAATTAAAATCATCGTACTCATGATTGGCGCTCCTTTTGTTCGCAAATATGATCGACCGCTTGGCTAATAGTGATGTCCCACCCTTTTTTCTTCTGCTCTTCCTTATAATGGCGTGCCGCAACAGCAATCTCTTCGGGTGCAAGCTTTTGTTCTTGCATGGAACAAGACGCCCCCAAAGGACTTGCTTCTGCAAGCACCGGCAACTTCTCGACCAAACTTTTAAAATGCTCTATACCCCCTTCAAGCATGCACAGCGCACGATATTCTTCACGCGCAGCAGGGAAAATCTTGCCCTCTTCAATGGCTTTATCTAAAAGACTCTCAATGGCTGTCTTTTTTTGCTCTTCTCGCAAAAGTGCTAAATCTTCTTGCGCTTTTTTTAATTGCGCACAAAGTTCCACGCGTTCCTTTTCGCGCGCTTTAAGCGTTGCTAAAACCTCATCCGCTTTAGCATCTTCTGCCAGCGACAGTGCACTGGCTATGGCTGTCAAATCCATCATTTTCTCCACAAAAGTTGTTAAAGGCTGTTCTCGGCTTAAAGCCGTCATGACAAGGGCTGGACGATTGACCAGTCCAGCACCGGCTAAATTTAAAATTTCACCAGTCTTTGAATGACGAAACTCAGGCGAAAGATAGCGATATTCTTGGGCAACAATCTTTTTGCTTGCCATATCAGTCCATTTAACCCGCCCCCAAATCGCACCATCACGCTCTGTTAATTCTTCAATCCAACCGCTTGCCGGCGCTTCTAAACCTTTTCTCGCACGGTGATGTTGCCCATGCTCATAATCAATCACAAGCGGTCCTTTATTGGCTGCAAAAGCTTTTAAAATGGTTTTTGGATTATAATGCCATTGCCGTCCATCACGCGCCTTCACATGGGGTGCCTTGGGCAACAACTGCACCCATTCAGGTGCTTGGCTAACGGTGACGTCTTGGCATGAAATGTCTTGGCATAAAACGTCTGGGCAAAGGTCAATCAACGCAGCATGAAATGTCTCGGCATGAAATGTCTCATCATGGCATGTCTGAGCATGCGCATCTTTCTGATCTTCAGAAAATTCTTGCCCCCCATATTCTTTCCCCATGCATTGCCTCTTGCTTTACAATTATCATTGGCAATACAATGCATGAAACTTACTCCCACTATAAGTCTGACACTGTCAGTCAAAAGAATATTTCTCAAAGCACCTTAAAAGCACTCTTTTCTCCTCTTATCACTTGTGAGAGAAAACCTCCCTCCAAACCTTCTCATAAAATCGTTTTCAAAGGCACTTCAAAGGCGATAGAGCGCCGTCGTGAAGTAAGAGGTACGATTTATCACTCCACATAACAACGCTGCTCCTAGAGCGTTTTTTCAAAGATTGCTTTTGAACTTTTAAACTGTTACATTATCCGCGAGGCGTGAGCCAGTTATACCAGGACGGTTTTACCGGATCTGCGAGGAGTTGACCGCCCTCCACGCCTTCTCATTTTCCCTCACAACAACTCTTTTCACAAAAGCCAAACAGGACTTTACGGCGTTCTCTTTATAACAACCTCTCTCGAACCGTTTTTTAAATTTGCTTTTGAACTTTTAAACTGTTATACATTTCTCACGCGGCGTGAGCCAGTTTTGCCAGGACGGTTTTACCGGATCTGCGAGGAGTTGACCGCCCTCCACGCCTTCTCATTCTCCCCACAACAAATCTTTTTACAAAAGCCAGCAGGGCTTTGCGGCATTCTCTTTATAATAATCGTTCGCCCTTTTTTTCAGCCGCATTTAGCAAACGTTTAATTTCTCTAAAACTCTTTTTATGCATAGAGATAAGCCACCATTCTTGTTTGCTTGCTACCCATTTGACCGCAAAGCGCCACCATGCCCCACCACTTTCACCAAAAAACATAACACCCTGCGTATTTTTGCGTCTGATAACGCCATGGGGTTTTATAAGTGTTTGAATAGCACTACGAAAATCATTTAAATGAAGAGCGCGCCCCTGATGCTCTAACAAAATATGTTTCACACTGTCTGAAGATAAGCGAATAAGAGAATTTTCCGCTGCAAAAACATCACCCACCTTTTGTGGTATAGGGGCAATGGGAATAAATCCACGAGGCATACGTCCTTCAAACATAGCTTCCAAAATTGGCGAACCCACAATATCTTCAATGGCAATGCGCTTTCGATTGTCCCCCATGGTGGAAATTTTATCACTCAAAAAATTGCTTAAGTTTTGCGCGCGATGTTTCCCAGGATTAGAATGCCAACCAGGATCAATCCCCTTTGGTATCTTCTCAATTTTCCCCGTTCGCTTATTGTGCCAAACCTTCTGCTCCACTTGAAGTGGAGGCGAATCCTCTTCATAGCCTAAATCTTCTGCTTCATAACGGCTTACCTGTCGCACACTGCATTTACACCGCCAACCATTGGGTGGATAAAGCCAATCCCAAACCGGATCATCAACGGGTGCGGTAAACCCCACCCAACTTTCATGCTCTAAACGTTTGTGTTCTGAACTGGATAAAGCATAAGTGAGATAGGGCAAAAATTCTTTATTATTTTGTGTGCGCTTCCATTCCCCAGCAGCGTGCGCACTCATGGTATTTGCCCAATAGACCGCCTCTAAACGTCGTGGACTGCCCAATTGCACCAAACTCTTATCACCCGTGAGCGGATCAATGGCTGTCTTTTTTCCCCACCAACCCTTTTTTTGCAAAATCGGCATCAAATTTTTTTGAAACTCTTGCAAAGGAACTTGATGCTTTATGGCGTCTCCAACCGCTCGCTTAAAATCCTCTAAAATATCATAGCCTACCGATTTTGCCACCGTAAAAGAAAAAGCATGTTCCTCCGGTGCAACATCTCGCCAATCAAAGCTTGGAATCATATTCTTAGCTTCAAAATAACGGGTCACCTCTTTGGGTGCCGTTTTAAAAAGTTCCTCATCCATGATAACCCAGCCCACGTGCAATCATTTGTACTTTTGCCAAGCGTGCTGCTAATGCGTGATGATCCATCTCACCAAGCAATTCATCTAAGCCTTTGAGGATATCCTCATAACTTTTTGCCTCTCTCACAAGCCTTTTAAAAGGTTCTAAAAGGGGTTCTAAATCCTCTTCCCAATCACTTAAAGCCACTTCAGAAAGCCGCTCCAATTCGTCGTAATGTTTTCCACCCTGCTCTTTTCCACCCTTATGTTCCCCTTGGCGCTCTCTTGTCACAGAAACATCAAAAGCACCACCACAATCAGCACAAATACCAGCCTTTTGTCTTGCCTCACGGCTTTTTTCTCCCCTCTCATCATAAGGAACACTCTCAGGAACCTTTAAAATCTCTTCTTCTTTTGTTGGTTGCGAAAAGCCAATCTTATTGCGCACTTCTTGGGCTCCAACCGATAATCCAAGGGGAACAAGTTTTTCCAGCGCATCACTAATGGCTTTAATATCTTCATTTTCAGAAATCGGCCAATAAACAATGGGGTAGCGCTCTTGGCGCCCAAAATTAATCTCAACAAAGGGCACGATCAAATCACGATTAGCCGTCAAAGCCAATTGGCGTGCATCAGCTCTAGCAATATCATGACGTACATTTTCATGAATACGCGCTTGCGAAAAAGACGAACCATCATCCGTCGTCATCGTTTGTCCCAACACACCCTTTGAAATCTGTCGATCTAAATATTCCGCCTTAGAGGCAAAAACCGCATTGCCACTGCCCCCCGCCGCTTCAATAAATTCAATCTCCATCTCCTTGGGAATAATCGCCGCCGCATCACTGGATAAATCACGCACCGCTTGAATGAGAACCCGCCGCTCCTCATGAGAAGAGCTCGCCCCATATTTGCCCACACGCAACGGCATACCATAAACTTCTAAAAATGCCATCCAATCTTTCAGCGTATAAGACTTAAACAAAAATGCCCAAGCAGAAAGCCGCGCAAGCCCCGTGCGAATGGGTAAACCACTTTTAAGCTTGGGTCTGTGAATAGAAAATTTATAAGCAGGCAGTTCAATACCATAGTGAGACCCCTCTTCTTTTAAACGTAAATGAAAACCATCCCGCCTATCCAATTGAAAAAACCGCTGGTCACGCCATTTCCATGCAATCGGCCACCATTCCTTAGCACTCTTGTCCCACAAGGTTTCTACAACCGCATAACCTTTCCCCAAAGCATCCAATAAATCCGTGACATAATCATCAACAAAGGTCGGTGCACTAATCACTTCCCGAACAGCATCCGCTATCTTTTTGTCCAATGCACTATTGCTTGCGGCAATCACACCAGGTTCCACGCCGGTAAGTGCATTTTTGCGCATGCCAAGCACAGCGCGATAATGCAAATCACGCTCCTCCATATCATCGGCAAGCTGGAAAAACTGTTCTGGCGCTCCCTTTGCCGCCTGTTGCAAAATATCAGCAAGTTGCGCAGGGGTGAGACCACTCACAATAGTTTGTGACCAAACATCACGAACACCGCCAATGGTAGGGCTTGCGACTTCACGCTCTAACCCTTTGATATTAAGCGTCCTACCCCATTGATCCACAAGTTTTACCATCTCATCATCCCATCAATAAATCTTTGATCTTGGTCCTGAAAAAAAAGGCGTTGAAAAGAGCGGGCTTTCCTCAAAACCATAGACCTCTCTCACAGGTGTATAATCATAAATTTCAGGGGTTTGGCGACTGGCAAAATAAGCCAATGCACAAGCTATCGCACTATCACCATGGCGCATAAAACCATCACTGCCTTTAAAACGGTGATTGTCTGGAATTTTCACAATGCCATTAACATAAGCAAGCGCTTGATGATCCGCAACAATATCAAAATCACGCGGCAAAACAATTGTCCCATCCCCAAAAGCTTCTAAATAAGCTGGCATTTCTTTGCTATACCAACTTTGCGACAATTGCACTTCCCTCACACAAGCCCCATAACGTTGCGCCGCTTTTTCTGCTAAATAAGCCCCATTCCCCCGTGCATCTAGCGCACCTCCCAACAAACGCGGCAAACCATTCACCCCATAAAATAAAATCTCTCTTTGTTGGTCAAAGGGCATATTGCGCAATTCCACCATAAACCGTACACGGCGCACCAAATCTTGTCCCACTTCCATCACCACAATGGATGTCGCATCCCCACTGCGCGCAAAATCAACGCCAAAAACATGTTGGCGCCGCCGATCAAGTCCAGCATGAAGGGGCTTTACGTACCTCTCACACCAAGCAAAAGCAGTTTGACTTCTCTGATCATCCGATTGATTTTTAAAATCATCCACACAGGCAAAACGCAACACCGCAATATCTGGTGCACAACAACTTTCAATTTGCAAACGCGTTAAAGCCGCCCCTTCTTGATCGGCTGGTATGGCATCTAATTCTTGCCGCATCGCACTCAAACGCACCCCATAAGAGGCACGAATTTGCTCTTCCCATTGTTGTTCTGCTCCCCTACTCCACACCGCCCCCTTCATAGCACACACCCGTTTAAACAAACCATTTTTAACAGCAACACCAAAGGGGTAACAATGCACCGAAAAAGGAACCTTACCTGCTCGCGCCTCACGGATCAGTTCATTGAAAGGATTGAGCACACCATTATGGGTGGAGATCACACGGATTTTTCCCCCCCAAATAAGCAAAGCATTCACCGCATCCAAAACAGCGCGCACATCTTGATGAAACGCCGCCTCGTCAATCACTACAATACCTTGTAACCCACGGATATTTTCAGGGCGGCTAGAAAGCGCCTCAATCCGAAAACCTGAAGCAAAACGCACTCGATAAGCAGAGATATATTTCGTGGAACCATCCTCCCTTTGATCAGAAAATAAAAATTCCTCTACATCCCCACTGTGGCTCGTAATTGCTCTGGCAAAATTGCTCACATAGCTAATAAACTCACGACCCTTTTCTTTGGTATCGCCAATATAAAAAACATTATCGCCCCCCGCTTCACGCGCCGCCGCAGCAATCAGTGTATCATCCAAAGCTTCTGCAAAAGTAATGCCGGTCCGCCGCCCCTTTTCAACCAGTTTTAACGGGGACTTATCTTCAATCCATACCCGTTGATGCGCCATCAAAACGCCATCCGCTAAGGGATCATTCTCTTTGGGAAAAATGCTTGCCTGCCAAATATTATAGGCATTTTGATGCGCATAGGCATGACTTTTAAAAGTAATCTGTTCAAAAGATTCATGCCCTTCAGCCATGCCTCATCCCCAACACCTGCGCACGAATAGCTCGCGCTGTTTCTTCTGAAAGCCCCGCTGCTGCTGCCGCTACATCAACCGCTTTGCTTGCTTTTGCGACAAAATCCTGTTCTAACTTTTGTCGTCTGGTGGTGGATAAATGTTCAGCCGCCAAAACCCCTTTGAGCGCATTCGCCAACTCTTGTGCCGCTTTTGGCGAAAGGTTCTTTCCACTGCTTAACGTCGAAAAAATAAGCTCTTTAATCGCTGCTGCCGTCAACAGAGTAATATTGTCAGAAGCTTTGGCATCAAAGCGCTGAGAAAGGCTTGCCGCAATTTCTCTTGTCTGTTCTAGACGCCGTGACATCACCGCTAAACGTAAAGAATAACGATTAAAACTGGAAAAGGAGGGAATAGAAAAATTTAAACCCGTTTCTTTTTGTAAAGCCTTCAAAGACGCTTTAAACTCACCATAAATAGCCATTTGCGTCTTTTCGCGCCCATTTAAAGCCTCAGCCGCCACTGCAATAATATGATCACAAGCTTGCGGCAATAAATCAATCGCTGTTAACCGTCCACGACCGACCCTGCGCATCCTTCACCTCGTCTTTTATTGATGAACGTTTGGGGCGCTTAATCCCCTCAATCGAAAAGCTACGATCTAAATGACGCGCTCCTCGTTCCGTTAAAGCCGCAATTAAAACAGAACCCATACATTTTAACGTAACAGCCCCTTGATCTTCCATCCAAGCCAGTTCATTACGGACAAAATCACCATCACGCCTGATGCCGTAACTGTATAAAAGCCGCTCGATCATTGCACTCGATAAGGTTTCGCTACGCTCACAAAGGAGCCCTTTTAAAATAATCAACCGCGCTTCTTCTCGGATGATTTTATCCATATCTGCTTTCATTTCTTGGCATTCTCCAGTAAAAACTCTTGCAAACGTTCACTAATCGCTGCAACCGGTTGTAATTGCGCAGAAAGCGTGTTGAGACGACCATTCAATTTCTCCATATTTACTTCCAATCTTTGCAACGCATCACGATCAGGCAAAAAATCCATCTCCGTTTCTAACTTTTGCACCCGTTCTTTAAGCGCCGTGACATCTTTCAGCATTTCCCGCGCACCAGAAGAAAAATAAGCTTTCAAAACACCACAAATGGCAACAAGCGATAACAACAAAGATAACCAACCATTTGCCACACTAATATCCAAGTTCACGAAACCCCTCCTCATTTCATCAAAACTGCTCTCACCACAGCTTTTCGACGTTGTTCACAGATCAATAAAGCAGCACGATCACGCCCCCAATAATGCACCACTTCTTGCTCATTCAAAGCACGTCCAGGCAACAAAGACGGGCGCTCACAAGCCTCCCTTGCACTTGCCGGTAAAGCAACCGATAAAGAGTGATTGAAAAGGTTACCCATCGGCTTGTTTGTTGAGCAAGCGCACACGCTCAAGCTCAATGCCACAGCGATGAACCGGCAACTTCCCATTTGCTTCCTCCATGGTGATAAGCTCTTGTCTTAAAGCAGAAATCGCTCCTTGAGCTTGATGTTCCGCTTTCCATGCTGCTTGCCTTTGCCGCTCCTGCTCAAATTGCGCACGTGCAGAAGCTTTGGCAATCTCAAACTGCCAATATAAATCACGCGCCTTTTCTGCCTTTAAAACTTGCGCTTTCATAAAGCCAAAAGCTGCCAATATTATAATTGCAGAAAAAAGCATCCCTAAAGAGAGTTTTGAAACAGAGCTAAACATTGCGCTTATTCCCCCACCCCGTTATCTCCACGCCATCATAGGAGCTGATATGCCGCTTACGAGAATGCTTCCTATTGGAAAAATCTACAGAACCAAAACCACGATGCACCCCCAGATTGCCAACAATAATCGCTACCATCGAAGGGATAGAAATGCTCGCCATATCAACAATATGCGGAGCCCCCCACAAACCACCAGAAACAAGCAAAAAAATAACCCCCCAAGCAAACCAAAAAGACCACCATAAATAACGTCGAGAACCACGATAAGACGGCTTCATGCTTCCACCTCGCCTCCAATTCCCAAAAGCTTTTTGGCTCGATCCAAATAGGTCAAACGTTGCACAAGTCCATTTCTTCCCCCATTAATTGCCTTAGTAATCCTGAGACAATCATCTTGATCAGCAAGCTTATTCAAGCCTTTCATTTGCCAAAACCAAACAGCAGACCAAAGAGCAGCGGGAAACTTTTCCAGCACTTGCGGAAATGCTTCACAATCAACCGCTTGTTCATCGACTAAGCGCCAAAACCTCGTAAAACGGCGATAATTATTGCGCCCCGTCAATTGGATCAAACCACGCCCCTTAAAGCGCACCCCATCCCCAGGGTTGACATTGCCTAAATCACGCCGCCCCTCATAAGCGCGCCCTGAAGCATATTCACAAACGGTAAAAAAGCCATCACTCTCATGGGCACATTGGCTTAAAAAATGTGCAATACGTAAACGCGTCGTTATCCCGCCATAAGATAAAGCTTTAGGCAATACGCGTGCCATTTCAACAATAATAAAATCTTGGCGCGCATGATGCGCCAGTTTAGGCGCAAGACGATAAAGAAAAGAAGCATCTATTGAAATCATAACAAACCATCAAATGAATAAATCCATTCGCAGTTTATTGGATTTCATCCCTCTCATATAAGTCTGACACTGTCAGTCATTGATGTCCTCACCAATCTCATGACACTGTTTTACAGCATAACAAGACAACCTAAACACTATGGTGAAACTTAAAGTCATTAAACTCTGGGGTCATTAAACTCTGGAAATAATAAACCTTGTGGCTCTTGTAAAGAAAGCTTCTTCTTCAAGCGATAAGCCGTGCGCACATGCATACCAGAAACAGCAGCCGCGGTATCCACAGACCAGCCTTTTTGCAACGCTTTGACCATTCTTTGCCGCCGTTCAACATCTCTGCCAAGAGGAATAAGAAGGCGCACACCAGCACCATTAAAACAAAAATGGGCAATCAGTTGCCCAGCTTCTTCAAAACCAACAATCTCAATCAACCAATCAGCATTTTCAAGACGACCTGGAAGATAAATCTGTCGTCCTCCAAAAGCCCGCACCATATTCCATGCCGCATCTATACCCGCAACATCAGCTATTTCGCGCAGTATAAGGGGAAAATGGTTATAGGTTTTATTCTGCATCAAGAGCTTACCCCTCGCTTTGAAAACCTTTACGGATTTTCTGCCCCCAAATATTCATAACACGCATAAAATCGCCCCCACTCATCTCGCAAAAAGCTTTGCCACTCACCGCCATAACACTTTGTTGAAAAGCTGCCTCATCAAACAAGCAACCCTGATGCAAACACTTCCACTGGGCACACAAAATGGCAATGCTTGGGTGTATTCCCCATAAATCTTGGCG
The DNA here is from genome assembly GCF_014197255.1 of Bartonella fuyuanensis. Taxonomy (GTDB): domain Bacteria; phylum Pseudomonadota; class Alphaproteobacteria; order Rhizobiales; family Rhizobiaceae; genus Bartonella; species Bartonella fuyuanensis. The sequence goes on from NZ_JACIFE010000018.1 coordinate 22,363, forward strand.
GCTTTTTCCTCTCCAGTCAACCCCACCCTCTCGCTGCAACCAGCTTTTCAACGCCTCAATGGCTTTTGCAGCATCATCGCTATCGCGTACAAAACGAATATGATCAATCCCTGTCTGTCTTTTGACAAAGGCAAGCAATGCCTTATCTGAACGATCACGGATAATGCCAAGATTCCACCCTGCAATCCATAAGCCTTGAAGCTTTTTGGCATATTTGCCTCTCAAAAGCTTGCCATTGACCCCACCACCATAGGCGCGCATTTCTTGCATCACCAAACGCTGTTCTGAAACACTCAAATCTTTTGCCGATTGCTTGCCCGTCAATCGAAAAAGCAGGATGCGATAGGTCTCATCATCAAGACCTAACGCACGTTTGCCCATATGAATAGCCGCTAAAGACATGGTATCCCCTTAATTTCTCCTCTTTTAAGTCTTCGCCAAATCAAGCGTCACAGCCCGCCAAGGGCTTTCCAACGTATCACGCTCATAAAAACGCACATATTCTTTAGAGGTTGTCACACGAATGGCTTCACGGATCGCCCGCATCGCCTCATTCCAACGGGGATCATCAATATCCAAACGCAACAGCATAAAGATTTCCCCCCGATTCACCTTGCCTTCCTTATCCGTATTGAAAGCACGCGTAATAATCGCACGGATTTCAGGGCGCGCATCCGCAGACCATTCATTCAAACACTCATCAAGAAGGCTTTTGGCAATTTGCAATTGCGGACCAAAATCAAAGCTTTCTTGTACCTGCACCTTAATACGCTGCAAACCATCAAAACTGGTGTACGTACAATTGCCCTTTTTACCACGCCGCTCCACACCATATTCCTGCGCAAGCAAGCCATCAAAAGCACTCAAATCCGCAAGCGTATGGTTGTTAAAACGCGCAATCCTTGCCGATAATTCCTTCGCATATCCCATAACCTTACGCACCGTTTCATCCTCAAGCAAATCCGCAGGGCGGATCAGACTTACCGGCACCAAAGCCCCTTTTGCATCTCTCATATAATGCACACCTTCAAGCTCAATTTGTTTATTCATCGCAAAACTCCTCCTGTGTTTCTTGAAACCGGCGAAACGGCACAACTTCACCTCGATGAGGCACACATCCCGCTTTTAATTGCCAACGACACCGCATAAGCTCATGACCTAAAATGTGGCTATAACCCGAAAGACGACGCAAATACTCCGTCAATTCTCGAACATCTTGCGCACTCATAAAAATGCCATTCACCTCATACTTCAAAAAGGCAGAGCGCAAAGCAATCAAGCACTCTCTCACCATATAAGGGTTGCGTTCCATTATTTTTCTCCTCCAAAATCCATATGAATAACTCTTCCTCTCTCATCAATTGTCTCATCACTCTTGAGACAAGAGGCTTGGCTACGACGTAATGCTTCCACGACTTGCCCCTCTAAAACCGCATCGGCCTCACTTAAGCGGTGAACGCTCAATTCCAATTCAAGGGCTAAAGCCAAATCAACACACAGCTTAAGTGGTTCACCAATGTCAAAACCACGTTGATAATCATCATAAAGACCAACAAGCGTATTGGATAATTCTTTGTCACATAAAGGGATCATGCCAATTCCTCCACATCACGGTTTTTCCACGCCGCTTTGACATGTTTAAGTGTCACATCACACCCATCCCCAAGCGCCGCCATGCGTGCCAACATCATCGTCTTATCAATTTGCCGAAATGCACCAGCCTTGAAACCAATTCCCGTCAAAAACTTTATCGCACCAGCATCCTCAATCCCCCAATCGTGAATACGCGCGGCAATATCTTCGCTATAGGGCTTGCGACGTTTCAAATGCATCGCCAATCGGCTTTTAATCTGCGCATAAGAGGGACCATTTTGACGATGAACCAACCGCCCCGAGATCTCATCATTGCCAACCAAAGCCAACCCCGTACCGTTGATATCAACAAAGTGGCGCAACTGATTAATCGCTTCATCCGTTAAATTTTGCGCCTCATCAACAATCAACAATGTTCCGCCACCAACACGCTCTAACTTTTTGCCAATCGCACGCGTTAAGCGGGTGGGATTATATTCCACCACTTCCAATTCTGCTGCCATATCATTCAAAATACCGTGAACACTGCGCGTATGCGGGCTGGCTGTTACCAGATAAACATGCGGGCGGGTAGAGCGATAATGGCGGCAAGTTTCGGTCTTACCACTGCCCGCATCAAGCGTAATCATCACCATATCGCCCGTGCTTTGCGCCAACGTCAAAGTATCAATAATCTCGCTGGCAATTCGATTCCTCTGAAACGCAGGCTTTTCAGGAATGCGCTCCAAAAACCCCTCCGTCTCTTTTAAAGTCTCAACCCATTGTTGAACCTTCACATTTTGCTTGCCCAATTGCCCCGCATAACTGCCCGCATACCATTGCGAAAACGTCCCATCCGGCATGCCAATGCGCCGTGCTACCTCTGCCTTGGTCCAATCATTCATTTGCCCCAATGCTCTCACCGCATCCACAAGTTCATTCCACAAAGCAACGTCATCACTATTGCGATTTGGGGCTGTTACACTGGGCTGGATTTTAGGTCGTGCCCAAATATTTTTATCGACCGTTGCATTTACCGCGTTTTTCATCTATAATCTCCCTCTATCGTATTGATCTAGATTTTTATTGATTTAGATTAGGGAATGGGTAGCTCAAACCTACCCATTCTTTTTGCTCTCTAAGCCGTACGCGATACTAAAACGGCTAACCTTGCAAATCCCCTCTCTTTCTCACACATCAGGAAACTTGCTAACTCCACGCATCTCACCCGATCAGGCAAAGATACCTAGAAACTTCATGTATTGATTAGACTTTTAAAGGATAAGATTCCTCCCCCCTTTCTTTGTTAACGCTTCAACCCCGCACATGGACCTCAACCGGTCCCCTTAAATCCCCCCTCTCTTTTCCTAGTTCCTTATTCTATTGCTTGGGAAACTTGATCACCTCACGCCCCTCATCAGAGGCGGAAAGCTTTCTCAAAGCTTTATGCAAGTGCGTACTAAATTCTTCCTCCCCCAAAGCCTCATCATCGTCTGCTGTCAAAGCTAAATTCCCCACATTGTTCGGCATCAAGCGGCTCACCTTTGGCTTTATCGGAAGCTTAGATTTGAACGCTTCATCCTTTTTCTCAAGGCGCCCATAAACATCTGCCAAGTGATCAGGTGCAAGCTTTGCCGCTAGCTGTTTTTCTGCTTTAACAGCCTTCACATATTCTTTACGCAAACGCCCATTCAAGCGCGCCGCCTGCTGGTCATAAAAACCCACATCACAAAGGCATGGTGCCAAACAAAGCAACCGATTGTTCAAATCATAAACCCGTAAATCTTGATGCAAATTATCCGGATCAAAGCGTACAATCACCTTTTTCCCCGCATGCTCATTCAACGCCCGCGCCCAATAACGATTGCCATAAAAATGGATCTCGCCCGTACCCTTTTGCGCACGCAACGCCTCAGAGGTTAAAAGCCATAAAGCCCGTTGTGCTGCACTCGCTTGCCGAATAATCGTCCCCTCTGCTTGCAAACTCTCAGCAAAGGTCTCATCAAAACTGCGCCCCGCACAATTAACCGCCTTACGCCCCGCTTGCGCATTATGCGCCACAATTTGCGCACCAACATGGGCTTTAAACGCTTCAAATCCTATCGCGCGCTTGCCATAATCTTCAGGCTTGGCATCCGGTTTATTACCCGTATAAGCCCCTGCACAAAAGGGATGTTTCGAAATCGCTTCTGCCAGATCACGCCATGCCCGCTCTATCGGTTTAGACTGTCCGCTATAAGGGGTGGTCCATTGCAATTGCACACCCAAACTCGTCAAAAGCCCTTGCGGATCATCCGGCTTAATCTTAAAACGAAAACGATTTTGCACACCACCAGAAATCCATTTGCTGGTAAAGGCACGCCCATTATCCAAGGTCATACGCTCCGGTATGCCATAAGCTTCCACCATATCCCCAATCACCAAACGAACGATTTCCCAAGTCTCAGCATCCGACAAGCGCCACGATAAAATCTTGCCCGAATAAAGATCTTGTATCGCTATCAAATAAAGCCGCACGGGCTTTTCTGCCCACGGAACATTCACAAAGACATCCAGCTTATGTCCGTCCATATTCACTGCTTGCAAAGCATGCAAGCTCGAGCGATCACGCCGTTGTGCTGGATAAAGCTTTTTTGCCTTTTCTTCTCCCTCACGTGCTAAAACCACAACTGCCTTGGAAACTTCCGCCTTAAAACGACGCCGCAAAGCCCGCTCAGAAGGAATGGGCTCAAAACCCCGCTCCTGCGCAACCGAAACCATCCGCCGATAACACGCCGAAAAAGCAGGTTTAGACGGGCGCAAATAATCCGAACAAAAAACCTCCCACGCCCCCTCATGACACGGCGCAAATTGCGAAACATTCTCCTCACCATAACAAGGTGCAAGCGCTGCCAACCAATCAGGGCGCTCATACCCTTCAACCATCTGCCGCCAATTAAAAAGCGACATCCGGCTCACACCAAAGTGCACAGCACACAAACTTGCCGCATCATGCACACCCATACCGGCATGGAGCAAATCTTCCCAAAAGCAAAGTGCCTTCAAACGCTCTTCACAGCGCCTTTTATGCGCCTTGGAAAGCCCCTCATAACGCACCCAAATACTTGTCTTTTGCTCCCCTTGCGTTTGTTTCACATCAACAGCCCCACCAAACCGCACCAACAATGCCGCCCGCGCCCCCTCCGGCAATAAGGAAATGTGAACTTCTACAATAGGTCGAGAAACCCCTTTAACTTTACGTGTCAAACCACTTTGATGACGCCATGTGGTCGCCAAAATCTTACGCAATCCGCCCTTACTCTTAGGCAACCCTGGCAAAGCTGCCTCAGCCAATTCGGCAATAGTAAACCATTCCTTCATGGCTGCCCCCTTTTAATGCGAACCGGCGTTGCGCGCATGGCTTTCAATTGCGCTGCAATCTCCCGCTGTTCCTGCTGAAGCCGCGCAATTTCTGCTAGCCGCGCCTCATCCCCTTGCAACAGCAACAATCCATCTTCACTCACCACCTCATCCCAGAGCCAAAATGCCTCTGTCGCCCGCACAAATGCCTTAAACCGCGGCAGGGAAATATCCACCTGCTTACTTTCTGCCACATAAGCATCCAAACTCGCCTTACTTAAACACCCAATCCCTAAATAATGCGCCATACGCTCCGCAATCACACTGCGCTCATGCCGGCATTCTCTCAAAGCCCGCGCCATCGCACGCTTAATGCGCGAGCGAAACCGCCCTAAATCAATCTGTGCAACGGGTTCACGACAAGGAAAAACCGGCTTTTGGAAAAAATCAAGCTGCCCGCAACCATGCCTCTTCATGACAGCACCTCCCCCGATTGCTTGTTCAAATAATCATAAAACCGCGCCTTTGTCTGCGCATCCGCCCTCTGCCAAACACCCAATAACTGAGCAAAAACCCGCTCTTGTTCATTAATTTGCGGCGGCGTATTAATCCCATTGACCAAATCAACAGCCCGCCTCAAATCCCCATCAACCTGTTGCAAAGCAATCGCCACACGCCGTTGCGCAACCGGCTCCATCTTCGCCAACTTCAACAACTGCGCTTGGTTATCCGCCAATGCCGTCCCCCGCAAAACAGACCGCAACTCCGGCTGTAGATGTTGGGCAATACAGTTAAGACGTTTTACAACATCTTGAGAAAAACCAATGCGGTCCGCCACATGTTTGGCAAAAGATAAAACTGTCCTTTTGTCATTTTCTCCACTCGCATGAGCAATTGGTGCAACTTGCACCAATTGCTCAAAATTTGCATCCTCACCGATCAAAGGGTAAACTTTACCCTTTGCCACTTTGTCCTTTGTATATTGATTACTACCGTCCCCACCACGCTTAATCTCCCCATACTTCTTTTCCCACAATTCGCGGTAAGTCTGGACAAAAAGCGCACGGTCAATAACAGACAATTCATTGCGAAAGAGGTTTTCTGCCACTTCTAAAAGCGCGGCATTGTCCTTATCAGCCTGCACCACAACCGCATCAATGTCACTATAGCCCAAAAGCTCAGCAGCACGAAGCCGATGCGCACCAGCAATAAGCGTATAATTGCCTTCCTTAGCATTGGGGGTATGGCGCACCGTAATCGGATTCATCAATCCCTCCCGCGCCATTGATTGCGCAAGTGCCTTGGCATGCTCATCATCCACAGGGCGTATACGCTCCGGCACCACAATCACATCAAGAGCAAGCTTTTGAAACTGTGCCATCACGCCCCCGCCTTTCTGATCTCTTTAAAGAATAAATCCATCGCACGCCCCGCCCATCTTCGATAGGCTTTCGCAAAAACGGGTTCTTCCAAACGCCGGTTAATCACCTGCAAAGCAAGAAAGATAGCAGTCTGCTTCCGTACTTGCATGGCAACAATACGCCGCCGCGGCACCTCAAATTGATAATGCAAAATATGAATAGCAATCTGCCGTGCTAATATCGCATCAAATAAGCCATGCGGGGGGTCAATAATATACCGTATCGGTATATGTCGAAAGCCTCCACTCACTGCTTTTAAAGAACAGGAAAGCATCATTTGTAATCGCTCAGCTTCTGAATAAGGATTAAAAATTTCTCTTTTTGCCTCTGGCATCCATAAATTATAAGCAGCAACCATAACCATCCCCCATTAGTAAAATCCGCTTACCACCTATGGAAAACAAAACTACCCAAACGGCTGTTCTATGATGCAACTCTCTGCAATTTATCTTGCCCATTTCGTATTGATCTTTAGACATTGATAAACCTTTTTATCTTATGGTATTTAAATTCATGGCAAATGCGCAAAAACGCAAAGCCGTGTAACGAAGTTCAAGCAGCATTACCGCGCAAAGCAGAATGCGCACGCGAATCTGTGTTGGCATGTTTTGCTGCTTTAAAAATGCGACGGCGACTTTTGGGGTAGCGGTCACTAAACACTTGCTCGACGGGCAAACCGATAAAATCGGCAATAGCACGTTCAGCTTTCTCGTTAGACCGTGTCCAGATATGTTGAACACTGGATGACGATAGTTGATAAGCTTTCGCGAGCTCCGCCAAGGTCATATTACGGCGGCGTAGCTCGGCTAAAATACTATGGCGATCCCATACTTGTGTGATAGTCATAAACTTCGCTCCTGCTTCAAACGGATGCTCCCACATCCGTTTTTTGTGGGGTTAATTGTAAAATATCTGCCCTCAATAGCGGGCGGTAATTAGAGGTATAAATCAATATAATTGTTTAGTCAATCATTATATTGATTTTGGAGTGATTTTTTTGGCACGTCCAGAAGCAGAACCCAAAACAGAACTGGCAAAACGTTTTCGTGAAATACGACGCGCCCTTGGTTTCGCGGAGCGCAAACAATTTGCCAAACACCTTGGCATTACTGCCGGCTCCATCGGAACTTATGAAACTGGTATAAGTGAACCTACCGCTTCTGTTCTCTCTAAATACCAAGAAGTTTGCGGTATTTCACTAGATTGGCTTGTAACTGGCAACGGCGAAATGTTTAGTGACATGGCAAAAGCGAAAGCAGCTGGTTTTAAACCACAAACCATCCCTGCTGGTCTCATGAAAAAGCTTGGTCGCATAGCTTATACAACCTATCGCGATGCTAAAATAAAACTCCCCCCTGAAGATATAGCGGAACTCGCGGCGGAACTTTATAAAAAATTGCAAGAGCTTGTTCAAGACATCAACGATAGCGAAGAAATAGAGCTTACTTTGCCTCTTCTAAAATTGCATTTAAAGCGTCAAATAGAGGCTGAAAGAGTACATCTAGAAACTACACAAAATACGGCTTAATGCCCCTTTAATATGACACGACAAAGAAATGAACCCAAAACCCCATTAGCAAGACGCCTCATAGAGGTAAGAAAGCTTGTAGGCTTATCTCGTGATATATTTTCTCTTAAAATTGGCATTAGTATTCAAGGGCTTGGCAATTACGAACGCGGTGATAGAACCCCAGACGCAACCGTTTTAACATCATATGGAGAAAAATTTGGGGTCAACCTAAATTGGCTTTTGACTGGTGAAGATGAAATGTTCATAAACATGATGAAAACTCAGTCTTTCAATATATCTCCACCTACCATCCCTGCTGGTCTCATGAAAAAGCTTGGTCGTATAGCTTATACAACCTATCGCGATGCTAAAATAAAACTCCCCCCTGAAGATATAGCGGAACTCGCGGCGGAACTTTATGGAAAACTGCAAGAGCTTGTTCAAGACATCAACGACACGGAAGAAGTAGAGCTTATTTTACCTCTTCTAAAACTGCATTTAAAGCGTCAAATAGAGGCTAAAAATGCACATCCAGAAACTACATAAGATACAGCTTAATGCCTCTCTAAAATGAAAAATACAGGCGCGTTTCTCTTTACATTAAGAAACTTAAATAACACATTGTTTTTAAATAATTATATTTACAAAAAATAGAAACGCGCCATATGGCGCATATCTTTTTTGCTTTTTTGGTCATTTTTGGCTGATTTTGGAGTAAGCTTCACAATTTACCGAATTTTTTTCACGGGGTCTTCAAAGGCTGTTTTCTGGGCTTTCACAGACTTTTCAAAATTTTTCACAGGGTTTTCAAAGACCTTTCAAAGCCTTCTCTCATTTTTACCATGAAAACGCACTTTTTTCTGATTTTCGCTCTTTTTTACAATTTTAGGTGTCAAAATCTATTTTGACAAAACGCGCATTTAATGCTAAATTTTATACATAAAAACAACAAATTATCACGTATTCCTACCTAATCCCACCTTTTCCCACTTAGTATAAAACCTAGTGTCAAACTACATTCAAAGAGTTTTTAAGGGGTTCTCAAAGGGTCTTCAAAGACCTTTCAAAGATCATTTAAAGCCTCTTTTTCTTTTCTGCTCAAAATCGCAATTTTTGATGATCAATCATTGAGTTGGAATCGTATTATTTGAGAA
>NZ_JACIFE010000019.1 GCF_014197255.1 Bartonella fuyuanensis
TAATGCACGTTCAAGGTGGGTTTTGTTGATGCTTTCGTCAAAGCCTAGGTGATCACCTGCCGTAAAGCTTTGCTGATAAGATTGTAAGGTCTCAATATTGCCCAATAAAGCAAGAGCGCCAAGATGAAGTAAAGCATAATCCGTATCGTTTGCTTTAGACGTGGCGCCTTTTTCCCAAGGAGCAGTGCCATAATCAGAGCGAAGTCTTTCAGAAAGATCAATAGCAGTTACTGACCATTCTAGCGCATCATCAAGTGCTTGCTTTAAGCGATCCGCAGTGACTTCTGGTTCAAAGATTTCCAGTCCCTTGGCTTCAAAATTAAGTTGTATATCTGGAATATCTTCTGTGTGGATAGGATCAATGAATTTGCAAGCACAAGCCAAAATGCCTGTGCTAGTCAAACAGGCGCTATCAAATTGTGGACAATCTTTATTTTTGAACAAGTGTTTTGCTTTCGATCGATGCTTGTAAATCTTGGGCGCGTGCCCATTGTATTATCCGTTCAGAGATTTTGATAAGCTCGTGATCATTTAATGTTCCCACACAAATATCAATTTCCTTGCCAAAACCACTAAAAAAACCCCCTCCAATCGTGTTAAAAGACTGATAAATATCCGTAGGTCGTATCCAATTATATTCTCTCCTATAGTGAATATATTTGCAAGCTACAGAAATCTCTTCATTAGATATTTCAGCTTCAAGACGAACATTGTAATTATCATGAAGACGTATAAAGCCAAAATCAAATTGAATAAAACGGTCTGGCAAAGAGAGAAACATTCTCTCAGGTTCCATAGCAATCCATCCTCCCGTTTTGAGGATGTTACTTGCTGCGATGAGATTTATCGAGCGCTGTTTGGGCTTATTGCGCGTTAGAATATCATCTAATTCCCCATTTTTATAGGCCTGTGCAAAAAGAAGCAAGCGTTCATTCCACGTTATCATTTTATAATCAGAAAATTCTGATACGTTTATTTTGGACGTAGACTCATAACTCCTTAAAGCTTCTATCTCGCCGAGAAGAGCCTTTGCAACAAGAGAATGATTAGCAGCTTCTGCATTTTCTTTCTTTAAAATAATTTCATATAATACACTGAATCTATTATATGTTTGTGAAACAAGCGTTTCCGGAGTCTGAAGTGTTGAAACTGAATTAGCCTCTTGCTTTGATATCCGCAAAAAGCGGGTTAATTTTTATGCTTGGTTTCGGGTTTTCAGACCCTATTAATCGCCGCGTCCACGATCAAAAATATAAATCTCATTCATAAGGGAATTATTTTCAATCATCAATTGAAATTACAACAGTTTTTCTTGTTTTTCTTTATCAAGGCGTCCATTACATATAAAATATTGTTTGAGATACTTTGTAAAAGCTGTAAAGTTGAATGAAAGACTGATGATGGCAAGGCTAGGAACTGCTTTTTAGTTTTACAACATTTATGTTTTCTGCAAAAATAAAGCTGGATTTTTGTTTTAAAGATAACGCAAACAGATAAAAATTCTTGTTCCTGATATGACACACAAAAGATGATATAATTTGCCTTTTTTATTTATTGCGATAGGGGTAGCTTAAACACGTTGCTCGTGAATAGTATAAATTAAAATTCATGAAATATAACCATCTTTATATTTAAGCCACTTCATTGATTTGGGGTAGTTCAAAATATTATTAGAATTCTTGCATTTAATGGAGTCAGAAGAGCCATTTTTATTTCTTTTTAATCGATTTCATTTAGGTGCTTGTGTTATGCTAAGCGAATGATTTTGATTGTTTTAGGATGAACAGGTTGGAATAAGAGAATCTGATGTATTGGGGTCTTTTATTGTACGAAATAAAGCGATATAAATATCTTTATAAACCACTGTATTGCTATAGGGTAAAACTCTTTTCAGAGCTTGTGAATATTGAGATATCTATGGATAGAGGCTTGATAACAGCGGGTTTTGAAGGGGAATTGCATGAAGATTTTTTATTTTTTATGCGTACGTTCTTCATTGTTTTGCAAAGGGCGCGCTTCTGAAGCAAGCATAATGGGAACACCATCACGAATAGGATAGGCAAGTTTGGCTTTGAGAGAAATGAGCTCTTGTGTTTTTCGATTGAAAGAGAGCGTGCTTTTCGTTATCGGGCAGACAAGCAATTCGAGCATTTTGGGATCTGTGGTCATTTTTTTCATGTTTGGACGTTTATTAGTTTAAGCGGTAATCTGTTCCTGTTTGTTTCATGAGTGAGCGTTCTGTTAATGCAAGAAGAGTTTGAGCACGGCTTCTGATATCTGGAGCTTCAAGTAGAGCTTGTTTTTCTGCTGGTGTAAAGGGAATAAGAGCTGAAAAAGCATTAACTAATATAGGCGTAGGGGCTTCTATGATACTGCTCCAGTTATATTCCATTTCATGGATGGTGAGATATTTTTCAACGACATCGAGTAAGATTTCCCGATTAATGCTTTCTTCAATATCGAATTCTTGTAAGTCTTTTATGTTTGATTGGATGAGAGCTGTTCGATAAGATTTTGTGTTTGTCAATTCTTTTTCTAAGGTGAAGCGGCAAATACCTTGTAATATAATGAAGAGTTGTCCATTTCCTGTTTCACTATAGTTTGTAATGCGTCCTATACAGCCTGTTTTATAAAGTTGTTTAGAGAGGCAGTCTGTGGCCGATGAAAGTGGTTGAATGATTCCCAATAGACGATCGGTGACCATAACGTTTTCAACCATTTCAAGCGATTCTGGTTCAAAAATGTTGAGTGATAAAAAACCACCTGGCAGTAAGAGCGCCCCTTCTAAAGGAAAAAGAGCAATTTGCTTTGGAAGATCATTTTCACAATTGTAAAAAATATTACCAGCTTTCATGAGTATTTTGTGACCTTTGTTCGGTAATTTTGGTAGATAAATAGTCGTAATTTATGACACTATTTAGAACGCAGAAAATTAACTTTTTGTGCATTAAAATCATACTTATAAGATATTTGAAGTCCTTATTCTTAGAAGAATATAAAACCCTATCGTTAAGGTTGAATCGGGCAAGAAAAAATATTGCTTTGCGATCTTTTTAGTGTGTAACGTTTTGCATGATTTTCAAGGGGTCTTTTTGTTTATAGCTTTTGATTTTTGTATTAAATTTCTAAAGTAGGTTCCTTACAATTTTTACAAAGTTCACAAACAAATGTTATTATAAGACTTTTGAAGTAGCTTATGCAAGTTTTAAAAATGAGAGCATTTTCATCACTTTACTAATGACAGTGCGGTAAAGATAGGTTATAGATTAAAATATGCTAGAAAGAGCGTTATCGTTTCTTTCATTCTTTTGCGGGAGAGTGCAAATTGCAAATTTTTGCGTTGCCGCCGAAGGGGAAATAGCCCATAATCTCTCAGGCTTTAAAGGACCGTAAGAGGAGGAAGGCAGATCTGGAAAGTCGGGAAAGCCCGTGCCGAAGGTGTAAGCGAAGGATTTTTTCGCGAGTCTCTCAGGTTGATGACAGAGGGGTGTAGAAACGTTCATATTGCATGGGTGTTAGCGCAGCTTTGGAGTTATTATGGGCACAACACAAGAGACATCTTTTTTAAAAATACTTCCTTTATATGATTTGCATGAAAAAGCAGGAGCAAAATTTGGCGCTTTTGCGGGGTGGAATATGCCTTTAACTTATCCTCTTGGGGTTTTGAAAGAGCATCTTCATACGCGCGCGCATGCAGGACTTTTTGATATTTCGCATATGAAATTGATTGCTGTTGAAGGAGCGCAAGCAGTAGAATTTTTATCCTATGCTTTTCCTATTGATGCAGCAGCTTTAAAGATTGGGCAATCACGGTATAATTATTTGCTTAATGAGCAGGCTGGTATTCTTGATGATCTTATCATCACCCGTTTGACAGAATGCCGTTTTGTGTTGGTTGCTAATGCTGGGAATGCAGAGGCCGATTTCGTAGAATTGGGAAAGCGGGCTGTTGATTTTAAATGTCAAGTTATTGCACTTGAAAGGGTATTGCTTGCTCTTCAAGGCCCTGAAGCGGCAGCTGTTCTTGCTGATGCGAATTTACCAGGGAGTGAGTTGTTTTTTATGCAAGGATTCGAGTCTCAACAAGATTGGTTTATAACGCGTTCTGGTTATACTGGAGAAGATGGTTTTGAAATTGCTTTACCTATAGGACATGCGCATGCGTTGGCTGAAAAATTGCTGAGCGATTCTCGTGTTGAGTGGGTTGGACTTGCTGCACGCGATAGTTTGCGGTTGGAAGCAGGATTGTGTTTACATGGAAATGATATTACTCCTGAAACAACCCCTATTGATGCAGCTCTGACATGGGCTGTTCCTAAAAGTGTTCGAGAAAAAGCACAATTTTACGGTGCGAAAGCGTTTCTTGAAGCGTTGCAAAAAGGACCTACTCGGTGTCGGGTTGGTTTAAAACCACAAACGCGCCAACCTATTCGTGCCGGCGCAGTACTTCTCAATAATCAAGGCAATGAGATTGGAGCTGTAACATCAGGCGGTTTTGGTCCTTCTTTTGATGGTCCTATTGCGATGGGTTATGTTCCGGTTGATTGTAAAGTTGAAGGAACACAAGTCTTTACAGAACTGCGAGGCAAAAGAATTGCACTATCGGTTCATTCACTTCCCTTTGTTAAACAACGTTATTTTAAAGGATGATTTTTATGTCAAAAACTTATTTTACACAAGACCACGAATGGCTTAGCGTTGAGGGGCAAGTGGTGACTGTTGGAATTACGCATTATGCACAAGAACAATTAGGAGATTTGGTTTTTGTTGATTTACCACAAAATGGGACAAAACTTTCCAAGGGGGAGGCGGTCGTTGTTGTAGAATCGGTAAAAGCAGCCTCAGATGTTTATGCACCTCTTGATGGTGAAGTGGTCGAAATTAATGAAATATTAGCTGATAAGCCTGAACTGGTGAATCAGAAAGCTGAAAAAGAAGGCTGGTTATGGAAAATGACGTTACAGGATGAAACACAGTTAGAAGAGTTGTTGGATGAAGATGCTTATAAGGCTTTGATTGGGTGAGTCTCATGATTGAACGTTCTTTTTCTTCTCGACATATTGGGCTGCGTCCTGATGAAATACAAAAAATGCTTGATGTTTTAGAGCTTGATAGTGTTGATACACTCATTTCTCAAGCGGTTCCTAACTCTATCCATTTTGCGCGTTCACTTGATCTTCCAGAGGCTGCTAGTGAAGGACAAGCTTTGGAAGAACTCTCCAAAATGATGGAGCGTAACTGTGTGCACAAAAGTTTTATTGGGCAAGGATATCATGGAACGTATGTGCCTCCAGTTATTTTACGAAATCTGTTTGAAAATCCAGCTTGGTATACTGCTTATACACCTTATCAAGCAGAAATTAGTCAAGGTCGTTTAGAGCTTTTGTTTTATTTTCAGACATTGATTAGTGAATTAACAGGTTTGCCTATTGCCGCTGCTTCCCTGCTTGATGAAGCAACAGCTTTGGCTGAAGCAAATGCTCTCGCTTTTCGCTTTGCACGTGAGAAAAAAACAAAAATTTCTCTTCACAGTCTTTTACACCCTCAGATTTTAAGTGTTGCGCAAACGCGTGCTGAAACACAAGGTATTTATATCTGCCAAGAGAAAAAGATTTGTTCTGATACAGCGGCAATTGTTTTATCTTGGCCAGATACAAAAGGTTCTTTTCATGATTACCGTGAGGTCATAAAAGAGGCAAAGGAAAAAAGGGCGCTGGTGATTGTTGTGGCTGATCCTTTAGCGCTTACCCTTATGGAACCACCTGCTCGATGGGGGGCTGATATTGTTGTTGGCTCTATGCAGCGGTATGGAGTCCCAATGGGATTTGGTGGGCCGCATGCTGGTTATCTTGCGGTTAGTGAGCCGCTAAAGCGTCTTGTTCCAGGGCGTATTGTGGGTCAAACTGTAGATACCAAAGGGCGCGTTGGTTTTCGTTTAGCTTTACAAACACGTGAACAGCATATTCGGCGTGATAAAGCGACGTCAAATATTTGTACAGCACAAGCTTTGTTAGCTAATATGGCAACAGCTTATGCTGTTTGGCATGGGCCTAAAGGCTTACAAAAAATTGCGCAGCGGATTCATCATTTAACATGTCGTTTTGTTGCTGGTTTAGAGGTTTCAGGAATTCATGTTGAAGGGGAAAGCTTTTTTGATTGTGTGACTATTCCTGTTAAGGGAAAAGCTCAAGAGATTGCATATCAAGCGAAAATGGGGGGGCGCCTTGTTCGTGTGCTTGATGAGGATACTCTTGCAATCAATTTTGATGAATTATCGACAGAAGAAGATGCTTGTATTTTAGCACAGCTTTTTGGTGCACGGTTAGCTGATCAGGTTTCTCCACGACTCTTTGGTCAAAGACGGGATGCTGCTTTTCTTTCTCAGCCTTTTTTTCATGCTGTTCATTCAGAGACAGATATGATGCGCTTTTTGCGTCGTTTGGCAGATAAGGATTTGGCGCTGGATCGTGCTATGATCCCTCTTGGTTCTTGTACAATGAAGCTTAATGCAGCGGCTGAATTGATGCCTGTGAGTTGGGCTAGCATGGCCAATATACACCCCTTTGTTTCACAAGGGGATGCAGCGGGTTATTTGGAGATGATCAATCAGTTAAATGCGTGGTTGTGCGAAATTACAGGATTTGCACAAGTTTCTTTTCAGCCAAACTCTGGTGCTCAAGGAGAATATGCAGGGCTCTTGGCTATCCGACGATATTATCAATCACTGGGAGAATATCAACGTACAGTTTGTCTTATTCCTGCGTCTGCGCATGGTACTAATCCAGCTTCGGCGCATATGGCAGGCATGGAAGTCGTTGTGGTAAATTGTTTAAGCGATGGCGATGTTGATGTGGACGATCTCAAAATGAAAGTGCAATTGCATAAGGATAAATTGGCAGCCCTCATGATTACTTATCCTTCAACTCATGGAGTTTATGAAGAAAGCATTAAGGAAATTTGTTCTATTATTCATGAAAATAATGGACAAGTTTATTTTGATGGTGCTAATCTCAATGCACTTGTAGGGCTTGCTCGTCCTGCAGATATTGGCGCTGATGTTTGTCATATGAATCTTCATAAAACATTTGCCATTCCCCACGGTGGTGGTGGTCCTGGTATGGGACCGATTGGTGTCGCAATGCATCTTAAGCCATTTTTGCCTGGGTGTGAACAGGATGGGGCAACTTATGCGGTTTCGTCTTCTCCCTATGGAAGTGCGTCTATTCTTGCGATTACATGGATGTATATTCGAATGATGGGGGCTGATGGATTAAAATATGCAACACAAATAGCCATTTTAAATGCTAATTATATTGCTGCACGTCTTTCATCAGCTTATTCCGTTCTTTATCGGGGCAAGCATGGACGTGTTGCTCATGAATGTATTGTGGATACACGCGTGTTGAAAGAGCAGTATGGAGTTAGTGTTGATGATATTGCAAAACGTCTTATTGATTATGGATTCCACGCGCCCACAATGTCGTTTCCTGTTCCGGGAACTTTGATGATTGAACCAACAGAATCAGAACCAAAAGCAGAGATTGACCGTTTTTGTGATGCTTTACTCTCTATTGCTGAAGAAGCGAAAAAAGTTGGTCGTGGAGTTTGGCCAAAAGACAATAATCCATTGGTGAATGCGCCTCATACATTGGCAGATACTTTAGATGATTCTTGGGAACGGCCATATTTACGACAAGAAGCTGCTTTTCCCAATAATTTTCTTGATCCAGCCAATAAATATTGGCCTCCTGTATCGCGTATTGATAATGTTGCAGGAGACAGAATGCTCATTTGTTCGTGTCCACCATTAGAAAATACTGATTAAACAAACAATATGCATTCAATTTATTTGTTTACATGAATGAAAAAGCTCATACATTTTGTAGCAGCTTTGTGCTTATTGATCATGTTTCTATGGAGTTATTTTTTGTTTTCTAGAATTTCATGTTGCCTTTTATAACATGAGCAGAATTAAAAAAGGAGACAAAAAAACTGTGTTTTGTAAAAAATATATGAATTATAGTAAGAGTTTATAAATTTTTCCTATTGAAGGAGATCTGAAAATATTATGCGTTTTTTTTAATTGCAAGTCTGCTCGTGATGAATCATGAGGGTTTTTTGCATGTTATAAGGGAAAAGTGGTGTGGGGATGAAAAATTAAGAAAAAGAAATAAAAATCTTTTTATGAGTTATCTCTAATGTTATAGCTGCTCTATAGCTTTAATGGGATTTATGCTTTCTTATGTAAAATAGAATATACTTATGTTATCCATTTACCATATCTGTTTTAAAGAAATACTTCTTACACTCGTTTCATAATAATGCGCATGAATGGTATGAAATTCCTCGTGATGATATAAAGTCTATAGTGCATTCCTACTTAGGTCAGAAAAGTTTAAATAAGACACTATCTGCCAATCTCCAATAATGTAATAGTTCTTGCAGTTAGATGGTTTATAAGAGGCGTTTCTATTCTTTTTCTAAATTATTTTTAGCTATATGCAGCCCAGATTGTAAAAGTGATGATTTTGATTGCTTCACTATGAATAAGACTGAAATTAAGCAAAAATTACGATATTTTCTGCTGTTATTCAGAATTATAAATTAATATTTTTACTTAATTTGGCAATTAATTTTTAAAACTTAGCGTTAAATTCTTTTTCGTTAAATTATATAGGAAAAATTGAGTTTTGCTATTTGTTGTGAAAGACACTTCCATAAAACAGGTCATAAACTTGTCAATTTTGAGGTTTTTGTGAATCTGCGGTTATGATTATTCTATGCAATTGATTGTTATAAAGCTTTTCATAAAAGCCTTTAATTTTCTGAAATGATGATTTTATCAGTTTATTCTTTAAAGAGTCTTTATATATAAATGTATTTGTAGCGTGGTCCAAGAGACGTTAGAATTTCATTGGGAAGGGTGTTGGCATCGATGGATATTTTTTCAAGTGTTTGATGGGGGCCAATGAGTTCTACCCAGTCACCTGTTTGAGGTTTTTGAGCAAGATCTGTTGTATCTACAATAATGGAATCCATAGAAACGCGGCCAACCATGGGAAGTTTGTGTCCATTGAAATAAACCGCTCCTTTATTTGAAAGAGTACGGAACCAACCGTCTGCATAGCCAATAGAAATGGTTGCAAGAGTACTTGATCTGTTGGTGATAAAGCTTTCTCCATAACCAACAGATTCTCCTGCATCGACAACGCGGCTTTGAATGACTTGGGCTTCAAGTTTTAAAACAGGTTTCAGAAGTGATGTGTGTTTTCCTTGGGGTTCGATTCCGTAAAGTGCAATTCCCGGACGAACAAGATCAAAATAAAAATCTGATCCCAGAAAAATGCCTCCAGAATTAGCAAAGGAAGCTTTGCAGGTTGGCAGTTGTGCAAGAGTGGTTTTGAAAGAAGTTAATTGGGCATAATTTGATGGGTGGGTATCATTTTCTCCGTTAGCAAGGTGACTGAGAATATATTTTACTTCTGCTTTTTCGAAAATTGTAGGTTGTTTAATGAGTTTTTGTAAGTCTTTTTGGTCAAGTCCTAATCGGTTCATATAGGTATCGATTTGAACAATTGCTGGCAATTTTTTATCCTTTTTTTGACAAATTTTTTGCCAATTTTCAATGGCATTCCAAGAGTTGAGAACAGGAACAATACCAGATTGTGCTACAAACTCTTCTCCTAAGTGTGGAAGTCCATTCAGAAGGGCAATCGTAACATTTGATGATAAAATACTTTTTAATTGAAGTGCTTCTCTGATTTGTGCGACAAAAAAAGTACGACAACCAGCTTGATAAAGGGCAGGGGCAATTTTGTGAGCCCCTAATCCATAGGCATTTGCTTTTATAACTGCTGAACATTCCGTTGGAGCTACACGTTTGGCTAAAGTGATATAATTGGCAACGATGGCACTGACATCGATGGTTGCTACAGCTGCATAGAGTGGTGTATTTATTTCATCATTAACGGATTTGTTCATTTTAAAATCTTATCTGTATTCGCGAAAGACAGCGTTTTCTTTGATTATTGCATAAAGATTCTTTATGATATACGGAAAAATGCTGTTTGTTGCTATGGTCAAAATCATAAGGAGCCTAGACTGGATTATACATTATGAAAGCCGTTTTATGTAAAATGGTATTCTCGATATAAGAGGTATTTTAGTTTTATTTGTGTTTGTTATCAACCAAGTAGTCTTCTGATAATTTGTGAAATATAGATTTTTGTTTTTGAATCATTTTTTCTGGTTGAGGTAGCTTAAAAAAAGAAAGTATAATTTGATTGTATTGTATCATTTTAAAGTGTGCAATGTTATGCTGTGTTTCTGATGAGATTGTTTTTATTAAATATGCGTGGTTTGCTTACCTAAATCAATAAATTAAAAAATTTCTACTATTAAAGTTATTTTTGTTAAATGGGAAAGAGTGTGTAAACACTTTCTGATACGTTAAAACCGTTGAGTTGGATATGATCTCTTTTCAAGATGAAGAGGGTGTATGATATTTACGTTCTATCTTTTTCTTGGTTTTAAGTGAGATTAGTTTTATAAAATATATAATATATTGATTTACAAAGATAAATTATCATTTTCAACTTGAAATCATAACCTTGAATATATTAAGATTTTTTTGTTTTAAATCGTCTCATATTGAATCAATTAATATCCTTGTTTGCACATCATAAGCGGAGAGGGGTGTGTGGGTAAAAATGGGTAAAAGAAAGGAGTAAAAATGTCTCTTATGAACCGTTTTAAATGCCAATGGTTGTCGCAATATTGGGGCTGGAAAATTATAATGATGGTGTCGGTTTGCTACTCCATAAGCGTAAATATGGAGCTGCCCAATGGATTTTATGGTACACTATTCACGGGTGTTGTCGCGAAATAGGCTTGGGTGTCTTAAATATGTTTCGTTGAAAAAAGTCCATGAGTGCGCAATTCAATGGCGTTCTATTTTGTTTTACATGAGGAACATGACTCCATTAAAAACATAGGAAACAAAAGCGTGAAGTAATGCGTAATCTCCATTATTTAAAAGATATTGCTTTGGATGCTTTTGAAAGTTATAAAGCTGAGTTAAAAGGGGATGCTAAGCATGAGAATTGGTTTTCACCTTTAAATTCATATTTTTCCCGAATTGGGCTGTCTGCCTGTTGCGGAGATTACACAAACAGAGATATGCAATACTCTTTCCCCCTATCTGGCATATAAAATCTGGAACTGCCTGGATAGCATTGATACGTCTTAATTTTTGTCTCAAACATAGAGTGCATTAGATGCAATTTATTTATGAAGAGAGCAGTATGAAAAGTTCACTAAGGAAAATAATAGATATAATGGCAGAATTTTTTAGGCAATCGTGCGATTATCGTTCAATCACCAAAAGTTTTATCTCGCTTAATTTTAAGATTTTCGGTCAAATTTTGTAAAACAAAAAAGTATTATAGCATTCCAATGTATAAAATGTAGGATATACATTATATATTAAAATGGAAAAAAGTGAGGTGATAGTTTAATACTCAATGTTTTTATTTTTCTTTGAATATGATATGTATCTGCATTTTCCTCATTCGATTAACTTTGACATAAAAGCGTTAATCTGAAGGCTTTTGTTTTAAGAAAATTGTTGGCAGATGGTTAGACAAGTACTATATCACGTCGAGGATTCGAAATTTAATATGCAAGAAAGATATGGGGAAGAGTATGAATACGTCTGCTATTAATGTTCCATCAAACATCAGCAGCGTTACAAGTTTTCCGATTTCTGAGAATGTGTTCGCACTTACTGTTCAAGGGGTTTGCCACTATACAGATCGGTTATTTAAATTCCGCTTGAATCGTCCGGAAAATTTTCGTTTTCGTTCGGGTGAATTTGTTATGATCGGTTTGCCAAATGCAGAAAAGCCGGTTTATCGCGCTTATTCGATTGCAAGTCCTTTTTGGGATGAACAACTTGAGTTTTTTTCAATAAAAGTTCCAGGAGGGCCGTTAACTGAGCATCTCCAAAAAATTAAAATTGGTGATACAGTTTTAATGCGTAAAAAGTCTACAGGAACACTGGTTCTTGATGCTCTTATTCCTGGAAAACGCCTTTATCTTATTTCAACCGGTACGGGGGTTGCTCCTTTTGCAAGCCTTATTCGTGATCCTGAGACCTATGAAAAGTTTTCAGAAGTTGTTCTTATTCAAACGACGCGTGAGCAGAATGAATTGGCTTATGCAAAAGATCTTGTTTTTTCTTTGCAACAAGACCCACTCATTGGGATGTATGCACAACAGTTGAAATTTTATCCTATGACTACTCGTGAACCTTCTGAACATATGGGGCGTATTACGACTGTTATGGAGAGTGGATGCTTTTTTGAAACAACAGGCCTTCCCAAAATTCATCCTGATGAAGATCGGGTGATGATTTGTGGTTCCATGGCAATGTTAAAAGATTGTGCGAGGATATGTGAAAGCTTTGGTCTTGTTGAAGGGGCCAATAATGCTCCCGCTACTTATGTTGTGGAACGCGCTTTTGTGGGATGAAAGTGGGAATGTTGGTGCTTTTTTGAAACAATCGGCTTTGCAACAATAGGCCTTTCCAAGTGCTTCTCCAAAATTTATCCTGATGAAAATCAGGTAAGAATTTGTGGTTTCATGGTCATGTTAAAAGATTGTGCAAGGATATATGAAAGCTTTGCTTTTGTTGCAGAGACTGATGCTCTCGCACTTGATACTATAGAGGGAGTTTTTTAAAGAGAGAGGATAATTATGCTGTATGCGCTAAGCGACTAATCAAATTCTACGTCACTTATTGTAAATAGCTAGTGAAGCGCTATCCAAAAACCGCTAACGTAGAAGATGTTAGGAAGTTGAAGCTGTTGTATTGCATTTTTTTGATGTTATATTACCGACCGAGGGAAATCACTGAATATCAGATCAGAGAAGCGAGATGCTAAAGCGTGGATGAAGGCAATACCTTTAGCGACTTAAACAAGGAAAAATTTAAGATATGAGTAGATTTTGTCTAATGCTTTCAGGAGGTCATTTGGGGGTATTATACTGAGAAGTAGGGGAGTTTTACTGTTTTTTGCATAATTGATTAATTCGATTTATAATCAATGTCTTACGGTAAATTTTCTCCTTCTTTTTTGTCGTATATTGTGTTGAGAGTTGTTTCGGCTCTAACAATTGTGTCAGGAACTTCTTGTGTAATTGTTTGAATTGTTTCTAGGGTATTGATATTCACAATGTGATTTCAATTGTTTTTAATCTGCTTTCGACAAGAGCACGTGCTAAGAGTACACCACTTTGTAGATTGTTAATAAGCAAAACAAGTAGAACAATTTGTCTGTGGAGATAGAATAAAAGCTTTTCTCTTTTAGGGCTGATGATACTCTTCCTTCTTGGAGATGGTGTTGTTTGGACCGTTTAATCAAGCATAATACCTTAAAGAGTAAATGAATAGATCTTGAAATTGAATGAAACCCGAGTTATGGCAAAAGATATGGAAAAAAAATTTAAAGTTGCTGCACTTTATTGCTTTGCAGATTTGAAGCATTATTATCAATTACAAAAGCCTTTGCAGGATTTATGTCAGGCAAAGGATATCAGAGGGACTCTGCTTTTAGCACAAGAGGGAATTAATGGAACTGTTGCTGGAGCTTGTGATGCGATTGAGGCGTTGGTGGATTTTATTATGGCTGAGCCAGCATTGCAAACACCGGAGATTAAATATTCATGGGCATCAAAAATGCCTTTTCATCGCATGAAAGTGCGGTTGAAAAAAGAGATTGTGACAATGGGGATTGAAGGTATTGATCCTCTAAAAGTTGTTGGTACTTATGTGGATCCTGAAGATTGGAATGCTCTTGTTCAAGATGAAGACACAATTTTAATTGATACGCGTAACGATTATGAGTATGCGATAGGAAGTTTTCAAGGAGCAATTGATCCAAGGATTAAAACATTTCGCGAATTTCCTGAATGGGTGCGTAAACATGAGGGTGATTTAAAAAAGAAAAAGAAAATTGCTATGTTTTGTACAGGCGGTATTCGGTGTGAAAAATCAACGGCTTATGTTCGTAAACTTGGTTATGAGCAAGTGTACCATTTAAAAGGAGGAATTCTAAAATATTTAGAAAAAATTCCAAAAGAGCAAAGCTTATGGTGGGGTGAGTGTTTCGTTTTTGATGAGCGTGTTTCTGTTCAACATGGTCTTGAAGAATGTGGACGTGAGTTATGTCGCGGGTGTCGTTTTCCTCTTAATGCCGAAAGCAAATTATCGCCTTATTATGAGGAAGGTGTTTCCTGTGATGCTTGTTATAATACGCGTAGTGAAGCTGATAGACAGCGCTTTCGTGAGCGCCATAGGCAGTTTCAATTATTGAAGTTGCGTGCGGTTGGTTCTCATCAAGAGACATAAGGATATCGGAGTACAGAAATTTAAATTTTGCTTTTTTCTCTTAAAATTTAAGAGAGAAGAAGTTTTAATCTTTGTAGAAAAATGTTTTATAAGACTGAATGTTGTTCAGTCTTTATTGTCTAAGTTAAATTTTTGATTTATAAATAATCATTATAGATCATTCGCTCTCCTTGATTTTATAGGATTGAGTATTTCAAATGTTTTCCATTTTAAGAATAAAAAAAGTCGTTTACCAATAGTGCAGGAGAGAGGAATTTGTAGCTTAAAAGATTTAAGGGAAACATGCGTGAATGAATAAAGTGTGATCAATAAGAAAAGATGTAAAAGTGGTTGCAAGGTGGGAGAAGTAGAATTTAATAGAGTAAATTGGTTTATAATAACAATTTAGGTCAATTTGAATAAAAAGGTTGAATATCGTGAAGTTTATTCCTTTCAGATTTGATAAGAACGAGTTACTCAATTTCATTTACTTGTACGTTACAAAGGAATGAAATGTATGGGCAAAAACGATTAAAAATAAGATAACACATCTCCCTGTAGGAATTTTTGCAATCTTAGGAGGTGATGGATAAAATGGGGGTATTATTTATGTAATTTCATAAGTAGAAAAATAGTGATATTTACTTAAATGATATCATATGTGTTAAATTATACGGGGGGGCAGGATCTAGTGCTTTAAGCGATGTCGTAAAATGGATGTTGGAAGCAGGGATATTTTTTAGGATGTATAGAGTGTCAATGAGCAAAATAATGGTGTTTTGTTGGGGGAGGGAAATCATTATCTTTAAAAGATGATGGTACTTCAATTAGTATCATCCCTAGTCTGATCTTGGTAGTCTTTGCGTTTGATAGGATAGATGAGAAGATATTTTATTCCTTTTAAAATCGTTTTTTGTTTATAGATTATTTTCTATTTGTGATGTGCAAGAGAATAATTTTTAGTGGTTCATTATTAGAAGTGGCGAAATGAGAGAATTTTGTGATGGAATTTTTGTTTAAGAGAAAAATAAAAATTATCATTATAAATTAATATGTTGAGTAATTTATTTTGCGTTATTTTCTGTAGCGGATATTCGGAGACCGAATGGGGAAGAAAAGTAACAAGGGGCTTTTAAACCAAAACGGAGATTTATGATGCATGGATGGTATAGGGGGGGACCCTGTAAAATGGATGGATGGCTTTGTTTAGTAGAGGAGAGTGTTGTTTTTTCGCATCATTTTATCTTTAAGAATTAAAAAATATTTAAAGTAAAAAAAATAGTTGAAATGAAAAAGAATTCGTTTTATAGGATGCCTTGCCCAAAGTCGCACGTGCCTGTGGGTGTCCGCTGGGTCTCAAATGGTGAGATTAACCGGTACGGTACCTGGAACTAACCGCTCCAGTCATTTTTGCAGCCAATTGCAAGAGTGAGGACATCTTGAAGCAACGACGGTGCGGGCCTTTCTGGTGTCTTCCAGTTTTTTAATGCTGGGATAAACTATAGAGGCACACCTCATTGCCTTCAGTGCGGAAGTGTTTTTTTTCCAATCAAAAAGGCAGATAAAATAGAATAACGCGGTTTTCGCGCTGTTCTTTCGCTGCATGCAATACTAATTTCTGGTTTTTTATAATCAGAATGAGTAGTCTTTGTGTGTTTTTTGTCCTTTGGTTTTGGGCAGCTTTGGCTGTTTAAAGAGTGGGGAGAGCATTCCCTCAAGGAGGATTGCAGATGGCAACGCAACGTATTCGCGATTTTCTTGCAACACATCGTTCTGAAGGTCCATGCTTAATTGTTGACCTTGATGTTGTTCGTGATAACTATTTAAATTTTGAAAAAGCTCTGCCACAATCTCGTATTTTTTACGCAATAAAGGCGAATCCTGCACCGGAAATCTTGCATTTGCTGAGTTCTTTAGGGTCTTCTTTTGATGCAGCTTCTGTTGCAGAAATTGAAATGGCTTTAAAAGCAGGGGCAACGCCAGAGCGTATTTCTTTTGGGAATACTATTAAAAAAGAGCGTGATATTGCACGAGCATATGCATTTGGTGTTTCACTTTATGCTGTTGATTGTATTGAAGAAGTGGAAAAAATTGCACGTGTTGCTCCAGGCGCACGTGTTTTTTGCCGAGTTCTTACCGATGGAAAAGGTGCAGAGTGGCCCTTATCACGCAAATTCGGCTGTGTTCCTGCCATGGCGGTTGATGTGCTAAAACAGGCAAACCAATTAGGTTTGCAAGCCTATGGTGTTTCTTTTCATGTTGGGTCTCAGCAGGTTGATCTGAGTGCGTGGGATCGTGCTTTATCGGATGCTGCTACAGTTTTTAAGCGTTTGGAACAAAAAGGTATTTCGTTGAAATTGGTGAATATGGGGGGAGGTTTTCCAACGCGTTATTTAAAAGATGTTCCGACAGAACAAGCTTATGGTATGGCAGTTTTTGATTCATTGAAAAAACATTTTGGTAATCGTATTCCTGAGACTATTATTGAGCCAGGGCGTGCGATAGTTGGTAATGCTGGTGTTATTCGTACAGAAGTTGTGCTGATATCTAAAAAAGCTGACAATGATAATGTGCGATGGGTTTATCTCGATATCGGGAAATTTAACGGTCTTGCTGAGACTATGGATGAATCCATTCGTTATCCCATTGAGACTCCTCATGATGATAAGATTATGGAGCCTTGTATTTTAGCTGGACCAACATGCGATTCGGCAGATGTTCTCTATGAAAAAACACCTTATCCGCTTCCTCTATCCCTAACGATAGGAGATGAAATATTGATTCATGGAACGGGTGCTTACACAACAACTTACGCATCGGTTGCTTTTAATGGTTTTGAGCCTTTACGATCATATGTAATCTGAGGTTTCCTTTTAACTATAGTTTTTTTAGACTTTTTGCTATGCTCGTCATGGCGCTATAAGAGGGCGGTTATAGAGATGGACATGATGAACTTTCAAACAAAAGATGGGGCATGTTTTACACTTTTATTGGAGCAAGAAGCCGATAAGCCTTATCGAGAAATTTTGCTTGATTCAACGATGGGGTATGGACGTAAACGTAAATCATCAGAGGCTTTACGTCGTGGACGGTTAGCTGCTCAAGGGCTTTCTTTTGTGGTTAAAAATGCGCTTGGAGAGCTTGTGGGAAGTGTCCGTCTTTGGCATGTTTCTTTTTCTAAAAGAAAAAATAAAACACAACATGCTTTACTTTTGGGCCCCTTGGCTGTTGCATCTGAATGTGCTGGTATGGGAATAGGATCAATTTTAGTCCGCCATGCAATTGAAACAGCAAAAAAATTAGGATATGGCGCCATTTTGCTGGTAGGGGATTTTGAATTTTATCAACGTTTTGGTTTTTCAAATAGTTTAACAGAAAATTTGGCAATGCCTGGTCCTTACGAAAAGCATCGCTTTCAAGCGTTGGAACTGATACCACATTATCTTTCTGGGTGTTATGGCACTTTGGTTCCTAGTGGAGAACGAGAAGTTTCAAATCGTTTTCAGCATCATAAAGTGGCTTGAAGATAGTGTTTATTTGTTTTTTAACAGCTGGCATTGAGGAGAGCATACTGTTTTGGCTAGAGCCAAAGTATTTAGTGGCACAAAGTTTTTGGGGAGTTGTATTGCGATTTTATTATATGGCTGGTCTCTTATTTTTGATAATTTCAGTTCAGTGAGTAGGAATATATTTTAAGCTCATTTTTTGAAATAGCATCCTATTTTATAATATTAAAGGAACCGGATTTTTGAGTGGTTTTGTATTCTTTTAAAGCCAGTATCATCATACATTTTCCAGTTTTCAATATTGTTGGTAGATCTTGCATCGAAACGGTTGGATATTTTGCTTTTTTCTTAAACAGTTTTTTTCTTTGCTTTTTATGTGCAAGGGAATGGTTTTGATTGATTCAATAGAGAGATATTTTGAGAAATTTTATACAATTTTAGCGCTTGTTGAAAGAGAAGGGGCTAAAGAAAGAAAAATATGCAGCAGTAGAATCAAAATTATAGGTATCAGATTTTTTAAAAGAGTGTAAAAAAATAAAATTACATGTTCAAAAGTAGCTTTTTTGAAAAAAAATATCATTACTTTTTTGCTATAAAGGTAAATCGTTTTGCAATTGGCATGAGAGGATCAAATACAAAATGATTTTTTCATGTAAAATTTTGCATTCAGAATCAAAAAAACGTTATCCTACACATTATAAGAGAAATATGTGCGTGAATAAAAATCACAAGAATCATAAATCTTTTATGAATATTCTTGTAAGAATCAAAAGAGTGAAGGGCAAAGAATCTTTTAACCTTTTGTGCCCTATGGTGATAAATCAAAAATCTTATAGAAATGGCTGCTTTATCTTTATAGTGTGGAGCACTTTAGATAAGCTCTTTGTTTACCGATCATCTAGAACAATTTTTGTATGCGAGAAGTTGTTTTTAAGTGCGGAAAGAGTCCGCATTAAAAGAGTTTTTATCAGAAGAATCATTTAGAATCATATATTTATTTATACTGTCTCTTGAGACAAGATAAAGTGCATAGGAAGCGAGGAAAGTGATAAGGATAAAAAATATTTTTCAATTTTAATTAAGCTTAGTGATTTGGTGGTGAATCCATGAGAGGTGGTATTTTTTTGAGAAACATGGTCATAAATGTTAAAACACCAAAAATGATGGTTATGATAAAGAAAATATCACTAATAGCCATAGTGGTTGCTTGTATGCGTGCCATACCAAACAATTGAGAAAGAGCCAGAGTATAGGAATCAAAGGTTTCTGTTTTGAATAATACAGTAAGCTTTGAAAGCATTTCAGTTGCTTGTTTGTTTGCGTAGTTAAGAGTTTCGGCTATTCGTTCATGATGGAAGTCTGTGCGTTTTGTTATGAGAGTGTTGATAATGGCAAGCCCTACAGCCCCACCTAGATTCCGGGTGAGATTAAAGAGTCCAGAAGCATTTTGCATCCGTTCTGGTGGGAGTGTTCCCAAGGCAATATTATTAATAGGAACCATACATAACATTACAGAAGCACCACGGAAAACTTGCGGCCAAAAAAGCTGCCAAAAATCCCAGTTATCTGTGATAGAGCTGGCCATCCAAATACCTATTGCAAAACCAAAAAGTCCTATTGCCATCATTAAACGTGCATCCATTCGTGCTGAAAGAAATCCAGCAAGCGGGGCAGTTAATAACATGACGAATCCTGAAAGAAACAATGTTTCTCCAATCATGAGGGCATCAAAGTGGCGGATTTGGCTTAAATAGACAGGATAAAGGTACGTGAGTCCATAAAGGCCTATTCCCAATGAAAAGGAAAAAATGGATGCAGCTGAAAAATTAAAATTAGAAAAAGTAGAGAGATCTACAATGGGTTCTTTTACTGTAAAAGCACGCCAGAAGAATAAGGCTGCAGCAAGAATCATAGTAATGAACAAATCCCGAATCAGCGTATCACTCAGCCAATCATGACGTGCTCCTTCTTCTAGAATATACTCTAAAGTTCCCAAGAAAATAGCCATAGAAATGAATCCTAACCAATCAAACTTCTTCATTAAAGAGGGATCAGCTTTATCAAAATCAATTAATTTCCAAGCGAGAATTGAGATGATAATCCCGCAGGGTACATTGATGAGAAAGAGCCAATGCCATGATGAGAGATGACAAATATAGCCTCCCACGGTTGGACCAATGGTGGGGGCCAATGTTGCTACTAGTCCAACAATAGGGGTAACAATTGGGCGTTTGGAAGGAGGAAAAAGAACATAAGAGGCGACAAAAACGCTTGGGATAATTCCTCCACCAATAAAACCTTGTAGTGCGCGATACAAAATCATCTCTCCAATAGATGTTGCTGTTGCACAAAGAACAGAAGTAATCGTAAACCCGATCGTTGATATGGTGAAGAAAACACGTGTTGAAAGCAATCTTCCCAAAAATCCGGAAAGCGGCAACATGATGACTTCAGCGATGAGATAGGAAGTTTGAACCCATGAAATTTCTTCAGAGCTTGCTGTAAGACCCGCTTGAATTTCAGCTAAAGAAGAGGAAACGATTTGGATATCTAAGATTGCCATAAACATGCCAAAAGACATAGCTATAAAAACTGCAATTTTGCGCATTCCTATACGCTCTTGAGATTGTATGAGCTCTGGTATGGAAGATGTCATAGTAAGATCTTCTACTTTTTTATAAGAGACTTTTATCTTGTGGATTTGTACGTGTATCAATTTTCACTGAAACACTCATTCCCGCTCGTATATGTCCGGTTTTTAAGACTTCTTCTGGAATAGAAATACGTACGGGAATGCGCTGGACAATCTTTGTAAAGTTACCGGTAGCATTTTGTGGAGGCAGAAGAGAAAAAACAGCGCCTGTTGCGGGCGAAATAGAAAGCACTGTTCCTGTAAAAACATCATTTTCGAAGGCATCAACAGAAATATAAGCTTTTTGTCCGGTATGAATGTCTTGTAGCTGTGTTTCTTTATAGTTTGCTTCAATATAAAGTGCGTGTATGGGGACTAACGCCGCAAGACGTTGGCCATTTACAACAAAATCTCCCGTTTTTGCTGTTAAATTTCCTATAACTCCATCAAATGGCGTTCGTATAATGGTTGAATCAAAATCACGTTGTGCTTTTTCACGCGAGAGTGTTAAGCTCTTTGTTTGGCTTTCTGTTTCATCTCGTTGTGCTTTTAGCACTTGGATATGGGCATGGG
This sequence comes from Bartonella fuyuanensis, assembly GCF_014197255.1. Classification (GTDB taxonomy): domain Bacteria; phylum Pseudomonadota; class Alphaproteobacteria; order Rhizobiales; family Rhizobiaceae; genus Bartonella; species Bartonella fuyuanensis. The sequence continues at coordinate 21,101 of NZ_JACIFE010000019.1, forward strand.
CTGCGGTGATTTGTGCATCCGCTCTGTTAACATTTGCAATGGCTTGTTCATAAGCTGATTTGGCATCATCAACATTGGATTGAGACGCATAATGATTCGCTTTAAGTTCTGTTACACGTTTTAAGGTGAGTTGTGCATTGGTTGCTATGGCTGAAGCGGCTGCTTTTTGTGCTTTTGCGTCATCTAAGGCACTATGCGCCGCTGTGATTTGTGCATCAATCCATAGAAGTGTTTTTTTCTGTGTGTTGAGACGTGCTTCTGTTTGATTCAAGGCTATTTGATAATCAACATTGTCTAAGTAAAATAAGACATCGTTTTTTTTTACAACTTGGTTTGCTTTAATAGCAATTTTTTCAATGTATCCATTTAATTTAGGCGCGATAGCTGCTATATCTCCTTGCACATAGGCATCTTCAGTGGAGACCATATAACGCCAATGGGTTATCCATTTATAGCTAAACCAAAGCACAAAAAGTGCAAAGATAATAAGAAGAGCGCTGATTACTTTTTTTTGTTTCGTTTTATTGAGATTTTTGATTGAAAAAATTGTCTCAGATATGGACATGACTTTATACTTTCAATATTTACGTTACTAACAAATATAGTAAGCCCACCTCTCTTTAGGATAAGGTGAGCCACATGCAAGAGCAATAAGAGTTTTTCAAACAAGAAGGCGATCTTTATTGCATAATGCTAAATATATAAACTTGCAAGTTAGAAGTCTTGTTTTGTTGCACATTTTTTACAAAGACCTCGTACTTCTAAGGTGCTTTTGTGTGCTTGGAAACCAATAGCTTGAACCATTTGTTTGACACTAGATACAATTGTTTGATTTTGCACTTCATTGGCTTTACCACAGTTTTCGCAAATTATAAAAGTTGTGAGTTCATGTTGACAGTTTTCAGGATGTAAACAGATCATAAAGGCATTTACACTTTCAAGACGATGGATACACTTTAACTGTACGAGTTTTTCTAATGCACGATAAACTTGGAGAGGAGCACGAAAACCTTCTTCGCGTAAATGGTCGAGAATTGCATAAGCACTTAAAGGCCCTTTTGCATTCTTTAGGGTGTTTAAAACCAATTTTTGGTTACGCGTCAGTTTAGATGACATTTACATCTTCTTCCTTTTATTCTCGTGAAAAAGCATAAAGCGTGTAAGATCTTTATGCAATGGTGATTGTAGAATATGTTCCCTGTCTTTAATATTTATCGTAATCCGGAAGAAGAGTTATGACATTTGTGAGGGTAGAGGGCATTATAATCTGAGAGCTACTGTTATTATACAAGATATTGATTTATAATAATTAATTATTTTTATGTTGAATGATATTGTAGGATTATCTCATTCCAAACCTGTGTGTTTTTAATCAATCAAAATCATTTTTTTGCACATCATTAAGTGAGATGAGTGTGTGGATAAAAAGAGGGGAGTAAAAATGGTTCTTATGGATCATCCTGAGAATGAGAATATGTAAGGCGATCGTGATACTAGAACAGAGTTTTGTGGGCTCTTATTAATAGGGGTATTAGAAATAGGGCTCGTATAATTGATCATGTCCAAATTTCTGAGTAATGCTGTTATTTGTGATAATATCTATGTCGGTGGCAATGCAAAAATAAGCTGGTTCTACTTAAGTTTGTGATGAAGCGTGTGTCTTTGAAGTAAATTAGTATTTTTAAATTGTGATATTTTTTGAGATGGTTTGGTTTATTATAATATTTAATTATCGTTTTAATGATAAAAAGGTAAAAAATGATATTGAC
>NZ_JACIFE010000020.1 GCF_014197255.1 Bartonella fuyuanensis
AGGATCTATTCATACATGCCAATCTTATATAAAAAATGGTCAAATGAATCATACATAAAAGGATGGATTCTTAAGTGGATTCATATAAAATAATTGCAAACAACATATTGACTTTGTTTCGTTTTTTGATATTACATCTCTTAAGGTATCTAAGCGCTTCTCTAAATCTTTCACTGAACCAGCAAGCTCTATTTTCAAAGCTGCTTTCAGTAAATCAAAAACCCCATGAAGCGGCGCATGTACAAATCCGCCTCCTGAATACAAAACAACCCGTACTTGAGACGGGTCGCTAAGCTCTGATATCGCAAACGGTTTTAATGACATTTCAACTCCTCATGTTTTGATCCCATAAACTACACTCACATTAACTGGACGCGTTTCTGCACCTCCAAATATCTCTGCCATAAGATAATGTTCATGATGTTCTTGGTCATGAACTCCCTCTATTATAGGTGTCGAATGATATAAAAAACCAGAAAGAAGGTTCCTCATAAACCAAGGTAAACGCGGCGGCTTGTCTTTTTCTGTAAACCAAAAGGGAGTCTCTACCTGTGGACTTTCTGCTATTTGGTCAAATTCTTGATTACACTTGTTCAAAGCATCCCCGTCTAAGCCTAAACACTCTTCATCTATAGCTCTCTTGCGCCTTGTCACAAGCGCTTCAGTAGAAGAAACATCGCGTTTATTTCGAGAAGAACCACCATCGGGAAATGCTGGACCGATAAAATGTTCATGCGATTTTAAAGAATAACCTTGCAAACTCGCAAAAGAACGCCAAGGGTCTATATTGCGTTCATCATCAAGACCCCGTAAAAACATCCCTCGAAAATCAGGAACATTAAACGTCTCAACACCATCCCCTTCACCCCAAACCGTTCCTATCGCACAAAATAAATCCCAATAAACAAACCGTGAATAAGATTTCCCATCACATAATAACCAACCTTCCGGCAACCGTTCCATTGCAAATGAACCTATCAGACCAGAAGGTAAACGTTTCAAAGAAAAAACTTTCACTCTTGTGGGATTGAGAACTTGCCAACCTGTTATATCTTCATCATAAATAATTGTATAAACACATCCCTGTTGAATCTCCCCTCCTGATAAAGCCGACAAACCGGTTTCTGTTGCTTTATAAACGGGTTGAGCAGCTAAGTTATTCAAAGCAATCATTGTCGCCCCAACATTCTTACCCGTCGCTTTAAAACAAAACGATATCCCATTCTTGTACGCTAAAAACTGTGATGCACTTTCAAGCCTTATCAAAGTCGTTTGATCATTATTAACCGTAACATTCCCTTCAAGCACTCCACTCGTATCTGATAAATACTCACGTACCCTTTGCATCATCACACGAGCACTATTATTAACACTGCTAGGATGCTGTCCTTCTGACCAATCAATCAAAGAATCAGAACGCGTATTATCCGACGCGTTAAGCGACCAATCATAAATCGTTGACATCTTAACCTCACGTCTTAATCCCAAAGACAACACTCATATTAATCGGACGTGTTTCACTGTCGCTAGAACTTTCCAAAGCGACATCACGCATATGTATATAAGAAATGGGAAAGGTCATCTTATGATTAAGACGTATATCCTTTGCACTCACCTTCAAATATTCAGCTAACTTTAACCTTTGCTGTTCATTAAACTCATACCCCCAAAAAACCGTTACATTACCATACCAATTATCCGTATGGCCATCATTATTTAAAAAAGTAAATTTTGCCCCAGAATGATCATGCTTTCTCATACTATCATTTTGTAATGTGCCTAAATAACGCAGGTAGTCTATCCTGCGGTCAGAATAACCTCCACCATTATCAACACCACGCAAAAAAACTCCACGCAAATCAGGAACATTAAACTTACTATAATTCTCACTGCTCCCCCACCTGGTCCCTATCGCGTCATAAAGAGCCCTATATTCACTACGCAAATAAGCCTTTCCATCACATAACAACCAGCCTTTCGGTAAAACTTGCATCCCAAAAGCCACTATTGTCCCTGGTGGACAAACAGGTATAACCGGTCTTTGCAATAAAGAAACAGGCGTAGGATTTAAAACTTGCCAATCTTCATCCCTGTAAACCAATGTATAAATGCAACCTTGTTGAATCTCCCCTCCTGATAAAGCCGACAAACCGGTTTCTGTTGCTTTATAAACGGGTTGAGCAGCTAAGTTATTCAAAGCAATCATTGTCGCCCCAACATTCTTACCCGTCGCTTTAAAACAAAACGATATCCCATTCTTGTACGCTAAAAACTGTGATGCACTTTCAAGCCTTATCAAAGTCGTTTGATCATTATTAACCGTAACATTCCCTTCAAGCACTCCACTCGTGTCTGATAAATACTCACGTACCCTTTGCATCATCACACGAGCACTATTATTAACACTGCTAGGACGTTGTCCCTCCGACCAATCAATTAAAGAATCGCTATAGGCATTCTTAGAGGCCGTTAAAGACCAATCATAAACTGTTGACATCTTAACCTCATGTCTTGATCGCAAACAGTAAAGAAACATTTACAGGACGCGTCTCACTGTCGCCAAAACTTTTCAAAATAACATCTTTACTATCATCAAAGTTATAGGGCTCTGTAATGTAGCCACGTATATTCTCAGAATCTACACCTGTAAACTTCGATAACCCCCAACGTTCAAAAAAGCCTGCCCTATAACCCAATACAACGGTCGTATTTCCATCCCAATAATTTTCATTGCTCGTAAAATGAGATCTCGAAATAGACTGACCTTTATGTTGGTGGGACTGCACTAAATCTGCCTGTAGACTCCCAAAAAGACGATTAGGATCTATATTGCGTCCATTATCAACTCCACGCAAAAAAACTCCACGCAAATCAGGAACATTAAACGTCTCAACACCATCCCCTTCACCCCAAACCGTTCCTATCATCTCAAACAAATCACTATAATCGCGGCGCAAATAAGATTTCCCATCACAGGATAACCAACCTTCAGGAATACTGCGCATCCCAAATGCCCCTATAAAGCCTGTGGGATAAAGACTGATTTTTTCCAATTCTGAAAAAATAGGTGTAGGATTAACAAGATGCCAACCTTCATACCTGTAAACCAATGTATAAATGCAACCTTGTTGAATCTCCCCTCCTGATAAAGCCGACAAACCGGTTTCTGTTGCTTTATAAACGGGTTGAGCAGCTAAGTTATTCAAAGCAATCATTGTCGCCCCAACATTCTTACCCGTCGCTTTAAAACAAAACGATATCCCATTCTTGTACGCTAAAAACTGTGATGCACTTTCAAGCCTTATCAAAGTCGTTTGATCATTATTAACCGTAACATTCCCTTCAAGCACTCCACTCGTGTCTGATAAATACTCACGTACCCTTTGCATCATCACACGAGCACTATTATTAACACTGCTAGGATGCTGTCCTTCTGACCAATCAATCAAAGAATCAGAACGCGTATTATCCGACGCGTTAAGCGACCAATCATAAATCGTTGACATAACTGTGAATCCTACTTCCGATAAAATGGTCCGTAAAATGCCTGCATGAATTGCGTCATCAAAGGATTATCATCACCACTCTCTTCTTCTTCCGAAGACTCTTCTTGTGATGCTACTAATACCCGTAAAACCTCTAACATGTTGTCTCTATTGCCAAAACCACCCTGTGCTATAGGACTTGCTCTATAAGGATTCCTCCCATACATCTGTAGCACGCGGTTGACAAAATCACCTGCACGCATACTGCTGTTGCCACCATTCAAACCAACCGCATTACTGCCAACAATTTGCGCTGCATTGGCATGGGGATTTTGTAAAAGGCGGGCGGCTCCTCCTGCCCCTTGTTGATGTGCTAAATACAATTCTGCTTCACTGGGTGCTCTTCCCAAAACACGGCTTAAATGATTGCGATTATCAAGGGTCAACCGTCCCATGGCATCTGCCGCTTGCATGGGGTCAAAACGATCTTGCAAGCCATATTGTTTGGCTGTGCTGTCTATAAATTGGTACAACCCACCCGCCGAAGAACGGGAATTCCTTGCATTGGGATTGCCTCCACTTTCCACTTGTGCAACACGGTATAAATAACTCTCTGGCAAGCCATAACGTGCTGCTGTCTGACGTATCGCTTGATCTACGGAAGGTCTATAACGGGTCATTTCGCATACTCTATTGAAGCACTAGGACCTAGCCCTTTTGCTATAGCTCTAGAAACAAGCTTAAAGCCCCCATCTGTTAACACTCCTCTGTGATGCCACTTCAAAGCGCTTTGAATCAGTTGTGCAACTTCATTTCTCTCCATTCCTTTAACGCCAAAAGTTGCTAACTTTGCTATTCCGCGCTCTAGCTCTTGCCTTGCCCGTAGCGCCTCCGGGGCATTCGGGTGGAAAAATATATTTCGTACTAATTTAAAGCCTTGAACTGGGATATCAGGAATACTCTGTGGTACACGAACTCCATCAACAAGAGAAACCTCAGGAACGCCTTCAAATTCTTGATAACCTTTTTTTGACGCATCGGAATAGAACTTTTCTTGATCTACCGCCTTTTTAAAAGTAGAAAACCGTTTAGGTCCTATGATCTTTTCAAGATTCTCAGATGCAAGATTTTGTTTTAAAAGTTTAGAAAATTCATTAATAGGGTCATCATTTTTGGTAAGTAAATCATCTAATGCATCTCTCATACCCATCTTATAGGTATTGTTTTTATCTGCCCAATTGCCTTTATAGAGATTTTCCTTAACTGCATCCCTCTCAACACTTTTTTCAAGTTTCGTGCCAAAAGCTTGCCTACCCTTCTCAAAACTATCTGCAAAGTCTTTGAACTTTGCTGCACTATCGCGTGCTGCTTTATAAGTAGGAGAGATTTCATCCATTATTTTTACTAAATCCTGTTTGAGGATTTCGTATCCTAAAATCTTTTGGTTATCGCCAAATCTTTCACTTTTTTTGATTAAATCATCAAGAGACTTCTTGGTTTGATCTAATAACTCTATCGTAGGTTTATAGTTTATACTGCTAAACCTTCTATCATAAAATCGTCTAGGATTTATACTGAGGGGATGTTCTTCTAAAGTCTTAACAGCTTCTTTGAGGGCTCTTTGAAACCCTTTATTTTCAAAAAGTTTATTAAGAGCTGGATAATGCTCTTGTCCTATTGGAGTTTGCCTTGCTTGTTCATAGAGATGATCATGCGCTTCTTTTCCTTGCCATTTAAGCGTCCTGCTTAAAGTATCTCTATGCTGGTATGGCGCAATTATCTGCTCCATCACATCATCAAGACGTTGAACAGAACCGCCTAATCTTTTCTTATGCGCTTGTTTCAAAATATTATAAACATCTTCATTGGTTTTAGATGAATTCCACAAAGCCTGTCGTAGTTTTTCATTAATGTCTGTCAAAAATACCTCATGAGGTTCTTTCTCAAGGCGTTCAGTGAGGTTTTTCGTTTTATTATCGTAAAGCTGTTTAGCAACTTCTCTCAAAGCTTTATTGGAAACCTCTTTACGATCTGGATTAAAAACTCTCCTTATAATTGGAGTATCCTTTACAAGATTTCCTGCACCACGAACTACCTTAGAAATTCCCATACCTCCTAAAGTAGCAACCGGTGTCAAAACAGCGCCACCCGCAGCACCAGCTAACGCCGAGTTCACCGTATCATTGTACCCCTCTCCTGCACCAGAACCATGTAAAGCGCCAGAACCCGCCCCAACAAGAGCTCCCCTACCCAAACTTCCTAAAGTTGATCCTGCTCGCAAAAAATTTAATGCGGGGATACCAAAAGATGCTAATGTTGGTAAAATCGAACCAGCAATATAAGCACCAGAAGACAACCATGGATGTTTTTCTTGCAAGGCTTTTTGGTAAGCACGTTCCTTGGCTACTCTTCTATTATAAACCTCTTCTGCTTTCTTATCACCACGCCAATAATCTGTAAAACCTGCTTCATTCGCCGCCTGTATCTCATCACTGTACCCTGCTGTAAGACCAGATGTACCATGGCTTCTAACAGCATCCCACCACGTAAGATCTTTATCATCAAATGAGAAATCATCTGTTGTAGTTGATTGATCTGCTGTATTTTGTTGACCTTCAGAAAAAGAATTAGATAGCTTCGCAATCTCAGTAGGATCTTCAACTACGCGGAAACGTGTTCCGTTCTTAGCATATACATATCGAGGAGAAGATGAAGAAGAATTGTTAGTATGTGATCTTATAATCTTTTCAATCTCAGCAGGATCTTCAACTACACGAAAACGTGTTCCATTCTTAGCATATACATATTGAGAATTAGTCACACCAGAAGTCTTATAAGGGTCCATTACTATTTCTCCTTAACCAGAACTTTACCATTAGAACTATCAATAAAGTAAGTTATGTTCCCGTTTCTTGTTGCTTCTTCTACACCCATCTTTGGTAACTGACTGTTATATCCTTTCTGAAAACCTGTAGAATGCAATTGGGATGTGACTTTATCAACATTCTCTTGCGTTAATGCAATGTTGCCGTTTTCTAACAAGGATAATACGTCTGATTTCATCTTACCCAAAATCTCATGGATTTTTTTCAATCTAAACAACAGCTCTTTATGACCCAAGTTGTACTTTATCTCTCCTAAATAGCTCTTTAATATATCAAGCTCTTTTTCTGTGAGGTTACCCAAACCTGATGCGCCATTACGTGAATACCGCCTCATCGTTTCTAAACGGTCAATACCTATACGGTTTTTAATGGAATCAAGCAGTGAACTCATATCACGGTGTTGAGGAACACCTAATTTAGCTTGTAAAGCAGCCGAATTACCTGTAGCCCATTCACCAGTCTCTTCTATATAATTCATAAAACGTTCAATGTCATGGAGTGTATTACTACTGATAGCTTCACTATTTTTAAGCTCTATCGTTTCTCGTAAGCGATCCAATTCTTCTTTAGATCTAGCGTCATAACCACCGTTCACTTTTTGTAATAGAAAAGCATTCAATGCATCTTTATTCCCCGCCATGAACTGCGCTTCTTCTTCGCTATAGCCTTTAGATTTTAGGTATTCGACGGTCTGATTAACCTGCCCTCTTTGTTTATCACCTTCATTAAGACGCTTCACACCACTTGCAAGCGCATCCCACCCAGAACCGTCTGATGAAGATTCTGCCATACCTGCAAAAAGATCTTTGAGTTTCTGATACGCATCTGATTGAAAAAACTTATAAGTATTGGACTGTAAAAATTTCTCTGCATCTGTTGGTTCAGGAGGCGATGTTGGGAAAGCGGGTGCTAATGATTGCGTTTGTTCATTAACATGAGGTTTTAGTTCTTGTGGAGTATTCTCTAGTGCACTTGGCATGGGTGGATGTTGATCAAATCCAAGAGGCATTTCTGTTCTAGGAGCCGTATAGGGCATAAATGGTCCATATGGATTCAGACTATTCTGTAAATAGGGGTTGGATGGAGCATGTGCTTTCTCTGGTGTAATCATACTTTCAATAGCTGATCCCCCAACCGTAAATGCAGTGGCTTTAGGGTACTTTTTTGCTAATTTCCCCACGGGGCTATTTATTATTAATTGTCCCAATCTATTCGCCCCTGTAACCGCTTTAGGAGCAAAATACCTAAAAATATGAGGTGCAGCTCTCGCAGACATTAAACCTGCAAAAGATAATGGAAATAATAATGGAAATGCCATCACACTCTCCTACAAAACTATTCTTTAACTATTCTACAGAGCTCACTTTTGATTCATGTAATCTAAAAAAGCATAGGGGGCTCCTGCTGCCAACGCTGCTCCCATTGGACCACCTGCCATGTAACCAAAAGCCACCGGTGCTGCTTGAAGTGCTAAAGAACCTATAGTCCCTGCATTTTTCCACGGATTATTGCCCTCTATCTTAGAAATTGTATGATTATTCATCGTCGTGCCGTAATCTCTTGCAAAGCCATGACCGGCGTTCATAAGCATATTCAACCTATTCCAGCCACTATTGTCTTGTTCCAGCCAATGTTCACGATTGGCATCAATAACTCTTTGATTGTGAGCATCAAGCACTCCTCCCCCCTGTATAGCATTGGAATAAGCATTGCCATAACCCTGTAAGAAGTTATTTGATGCTCCCAACTGATTTTGATTGGCTTGGTCTATAATGGCGTTGGCTTGCATCATGCGATCCGCATCACGATTAAATTGCTCTAACATAGCACGAGCATATATAGAATCTCTTCCTTTCCGCACTTCCTCTCTGTGATCCGGAGTTGCATAACGACCAATCCCTGAGAAATATCTGTTAATTTGAGTATCTGAGTCATCTAACGCTTCTTGAAGTGCTCGTTTGAAATACGAATTTTCTCCCATCATACCACCAGAAGCCATATGTTGAAGATTCATGGCTGCCGACGTTGGATTATAGATTGTATTCATCAAAGAGCGATTTTGATAATGATGAGGAATACTCCCAAAACCACTAATACCATAGCGCGTTTGATCACTTAACGGGGCAATACGAGGTCCCCTATACACATTACCCCCAATCCCTGTGTCATACATTTGATACGCATCCCTACCCCCACGCTTAAATACATTCTCCATCCAAGCGGGAGGAGTGCTTGTCTGCACCTGCTTCTGTTCTGTTGTTGTTGGTTTTTTGCTCCCCATTTCATAATTCCTTCCTGTAATAAAGCATATCTATGCCATAGCCTTGCTTTTCCAATGCGCGCTTCCAACCTAAACGCCCCAAGATCTCTATCTCAAAAGCGCCATTCTCACGCGCCCAATCTTCTGCAACTTGTAAATTGTCAACCAAATCAAGAACGCCATTGCCACTACACTCACAAATCAGAGCGCGCTTCCTTCCTAAAACTGTCTGTTGTATCTGGGTCGTGACTACCGCTAAAAATCGCTCTTCATCATCCAAAACAAGCCATAACTGTTTCTTACCACTGCAAATAGATTCAATGAGTTCTTGCAACGTAATTTCATGTTTGAAACGCTCTACATACTCATTAAAAGATGCAACGATTTCTTCAAGATAAGGGGTTATACGCTCCATATCCCAAGAACTGGTCAAAAAGACTTTTGCCATTACCCCCTACCAAAAGGATGTAAATCCACATTAAAACCCGTTATCATTGTCCAAGGTTCATCCTTAGGAATGCGTAATTTAAACCGGTGATAACGATTGCGCGAACGACCGTGATAAGCGCCCGTGACATATGAACACACCCTCTCCTTATGCCATGTGATCGGTGCCTGATTATTGCGAAGACGACGTTCCCCTATGCTTACAAAACCTTGCGTCGTATCAACTTCGGCAAACATTTTCGTGATAAAGTTAAAACTTCCATCCGGTGCCCCCATCTCTTGTGAAACAACCGTTGCCTCCATCGGGGCTCCTGTAAACATAACAAGCCGATTGTTTTCATCCAAAGCACCAAGCATTGGAGCGCCACTTTGCCAACGGGGGCTGTCTAAAGAAGCCGGCAATGCCTCAAGATTGATCGAAACCTCATCCAATTGGTCTAAAGTATAGCCTGCCGTGAACACTGGAAAGAACATGAAAGGCTCTCCCTGGATCGTCGACCATTTCTGCAAACCCCAATCGTAAACAAAGGTAGTTTGTTCGTTATTGTAACTTTTTAAGGACCAGTAAACGCGATTATGAACAGGGTCTATCACCGCTTTCATCTCATCAAGAGCCAGCTTATCAAAGGTCGAAAACACTGTTCGGTCGACCTTTTCAAAGCCTATCGATAAAAGTTGACCATCAGTACTCATTTGATAAAAGCCGCCATCACCAGCAAAAAAGGCATCACTACCACGACAGGCTATAGATGCTGCACTTCTTGCCCCACGCTTGTCTTGTAGCTTTTGAAAAATGAATGGAACCTTAGACCCTAACGTAAAAGAACCGGCATAAACAGCAGAACGTAGAAAAACAATTGGATTGCTCGATTCTGTTGCACCCTGCACATGTTCACCATCATTAAAGTCATGATAATAACAATCTTTAACACCAACCGTCCAATGTGTCGCATCATTGAGACCTGACCAATGGATACGATTAGGATTATCTGTCAATTGCATCAAACAAACAAAATCGCCCCAAACTTTCACCAAACCTGCTTTGGGGGGATTGCCTCCTAAATCTTCAAATTGTTGAGAATTGCGAACCTTTAAAACTTGCGGTTTATCATTTTTATTCACCGCAATGACAACATCACCGAACAACACAAACGACCATTTGTTCTCATCATTTGCCTGATACGTCACACCATTTTGACTGATGTCTTGCCAACTACGCGTTTGGCTATCATAAGCATAAAGCTTTTTAGCTCCTCCTACGATTATCTTAACACCATTACCACTTCTAAAGGCGATTGAACCCAAGGGCTTTTCTTCCAAAGGATTAGAAACAACCATTGCATTAGGCATGGGTATATAACCGCCATCGGCCGGTAAAACATTCACAAGTGTATCCGTAAAACTGCCGTTGACAACCGCAACATCCGGTCTGTAATCGGCTACTGGAAAATAAACCATCTTAAAAATCCGTTGGTATTATTCGGGTCACGTTATGACGTTGAGACGTCTCTGCACGCAATTCATGCAACTGTTCATTAAAGTCATTGTAAGCTGCCGTTGTACAATCGGGGTCTTTCAAAATATTCTTGTACAGTTCATATTTTGCACGCGCTTTGATCAAATCAAACCCATAGATAAACCATGGATGCTCCTCATCAATACTCTCTATCTCTGAGAAGCGCTGTGGAGAAAGAAGAAGTTGAATCTGATAAGCCCTATCCGGTGTGGGATAAAAATGTAATTTCCGATCAAAATAACTGTAACAAAATGGCGTTCCCTGCTGTCCTGAGGATAATGAAGATTCTAAGGAACGATGGATTCTGCGCTCCAATTCAATCTTCTTATGCCCTGAATTAAGAAACAATGTTTTTATTTTAACAGCACTTTCAATATCGCGGCTATCCATTGCATCATAAACACTCTGTCCCGCACGTGTCTGAAACACAACATAACGGCTTTCGTTAAAGTAAAAACTTTCTCTCTCACAAAAACGAATAGCAGAAAATATACTTTCTTGTATTTGCACGACATACTCATCCGTGGTGTCATCAATCTCATCTTGGATAACCGACACCAAATGCGAAAGCGTTCTCCTATGACGATAAACATTTTGGCTCGCCGGTATTGCTCCCCCTGTTTTAACCCGAATATAATGACGCGTCATCAAAATACCTTTTCAATGATACAAAAATTATAAACTAACTTGACATTACATACTGTGTGCACTATAATGCACCAATGGTAGCGATAATAAAAACAACAGATGAATTCGATGAATGGTTAGAAAAGCTTAAAGACAGAAAAGCTGCCGATATAATTCTTACAAGACTTCATAGAATTCGTTCAGGACTTTTGGGTGATGTGAAGTTTTTTAATGGCATAGGTGAATTACGTATCCACTATGGTACTGGTTACAGAATTTATTTCACAAAAAAAGGCGATAAAATCGTTATATTGCTTTGGGGTGGTAATAAATCCACACAATCTAATGATATTCAAAAAGCCTTATCTATTTTAGAGGATCTTAAAAATGAAATTGAAAACCTTTAACTTTGAAAAACACCTCACAACTCCAGAATCTCAAGAATTCTTTTTAAATGAAGCCTTCAAAACTGGTGATGCTGCTCATATAGCGGATGCCCTTGGTATTGTTGCTCGTGCACAAAATATGCGCGCCTTAGCAAAAGCAACCAATCGCGAACGTAGTGGGTTATACCGTTCTTTAAGCAAAACAGGTGACCCTAAGCTTTCTACCTTTGTCGCTGTCTTATCTGCTCTTAATCTACAACTTTCTGTACAGTCTTCTAATTCATAAACTGAGGGGAAGCTAATAGGTCGTTCCCCTCAATTTTAGTGATTGGTTACAAACTCAACAACTATACTTGCTTGACCTGCCTGTACTGTTTTATCTGCTTTTGCATAAAGCGTGACCTCTTTATCATAGGGAACAAATTCTTTTTGATTGCTAGGTTTAACTTCTTTCACTGCCTGTTGTTTGATTTCTGCTTCACCAAATTCAATTCCTCCAGCAGTGCTCCCTATTTTAACCTTCGTGTCCGAAAACGCCGTCTTGACATACACTTTAATCGAAGTAATCAAAGAACCTCGAGGAAGAGTGCCTATCTTCAATACATTTTCTTTATCTTCATAGCTAAAATTAAGACGCAAAAAACTCACTTGCTGAGTATGAAGATTTCTCCCTTGTAAAGGCTGTGGTAAATAATCTGCCATATCTTGTCTCCTCAATGATTTGTCACAAATTGCACAACCACAACACATTTACCAGCATCAGTGGTTTTATCTCTGGTAGCATAAAGGATCATCTCTTTATCCTCTGGAGCAAAAACCTTTTGATCTGTTGGCGTAAAATCTTGCGTATTTTGGTTTTTGATATCTTTTTCGCCAAACTCATTTCCGCCATAAGTGCTGCCAATCTTCAATTTCGTCTCAGAAAACGCTGTCTTCACAAACGCTTTTATGGAAGTGATCAAAGCACCTCGAGGCAATACCCCGATTTTCGTTGTAAGATTCTTCTCTTTATGCGAAATATTCAAACGCAAAAAACTCACTTGCTGAGTATGAAGATTTCTCCCTTGTAAAGGCTGTGGTAAATAATCTGCCATATCTTGTCTCCTCAATGATTACGCTGCTGCTTCACCGCTGTAGGTAGGAATAACAATCGTTCCAAAATCTTGCGCTTTCTGTGCACTACCCGGCATTTGGAAACGAGTTTTCTTCATCCCTATCAAAGTCTTGGCTGCAACACCAAATTCACGTTCATAATCAAAATATTCTTCTTTAAGTGTGTAATGCGTTGCACTGTGATTTTTCCCAAAACCTATAATCGCACTTTGCGCACCTAAGAAAACCGCACGACGCACACCCTTAAACGCTGTATGATCTGTCGATTTAACACCATGGGTGACATGTATAGCTTCACGTAAAACAACACCATTATACATGCCTAGTGAACCATCAAAAATCGGGTTCTTTGCACGAGAGGTTGCATAAACCGATTTTTGGATATCTAACCATTCTCCAGCTTCTGTATTAGTGCGCAATTGCATAACTTGTGTTGGATGCAAATACAAAACATAAACATCATCGCCATTAACATGAACAGGAGAAATTTGCGGATTGGCAAGTTTTGCTTGTTTAACTGCTTCATCAATAAGCTTCAAACTAAAGCTATGTTTGGCTTTATCGGTAAGCTCTTCATCCTTGGTTTTACCATCAGGGCGGATAATACGCTCACTGCTTGGTGCCATGATTTCATTAAAGCCATAATGAACAGGTTTAATGTAAACTTCTCGACCATCAACGCTGATCGTACGCGCTGTATAACCACACACTTGAAGAAAAAACATGATGCTTAAACGATTGGCATACCAGCGAACCAAGCCTTCTTTCGCTTTCTTACGTAAATTCGGAAGGATTCTCTGTTGATCAATCGAGTCATCATTGGCAACACGCGCTGCATGTAAGAGCTCGTTAATCACCAATCGATCGTTCATAAATTGAAGCGCTTCTTCATTGCCCTCTAAGGTTTCGCCTTGCGTGACACCGTCTCCAAAAAGATTGACCAGCAAACTGAACGTAACACTATCCCCTGCGCTCTTATGGGTTTCGTTATAAAGCTGGATAATGCTGTTCGAACTTTTGCCAATAAGAGGGGCAATTTTTGTCGCTTTTAAAACTTCATTGCTTAATTTCTGGGACCACAATTTCACCGATTGCGGATCATGAGTTCCTATATGTGTTGTTGCCATTAATTTCACCTTTCTTTGCTGTAAAAAACCGGCTTTAAGCCGGTGGAAAACCCGCATTAAGGCGGATTATGTTGGAAAACTTATTACCTAATCAGGGTCTGCACCCATAATTTCATAAAAACGGGCTTCATTCTTCGGATTGGATATCCACGTGTTAAATTCTTTTTCTGACATATTCGCAAGAGTTTCTTTAGTCATAGGACCTGTGCTCCCCCCTCCTCCAGATGCTGTTAAGGTTCTCGCAGAATTCTGACGGCTTTGAAGCGCTGCAACTTGATTATTAGCTTGCATCCCTTGGTTTTGATAACCAAGATTTTGCGCTATCCTATAAAGCTCTTCTGCTGGATTTATCCCCTTTTGTGCGCAGGTCGCTACAATCGTTCGTAATTCATCCCCTATAATCGCATCTATCGTGCTCCGTTGCGCATAATTTGGATAAACAGAAGACCAAGCACTTAATTGCTTCGCACGCATCTCATAAAGAAAATCTGCTGCGGCATCAAAGTCACTGTATTTATCTTTGATAGAAGTTACAGAACTTTCTAAAAACTGGTTCAAATATCCATTAAATTCGTGGGATTCAATAGCTTGCCTTTGAACATCCTGTTGTGCCCTAATATAAGCATCTTGCTCTTGAAGTTTTTTCCCCATCCAACCCATATAGCCAATAATGTCTTGTGTCGGATCTGGAGGTCCACCTTCACCTTCAACTACTGGCGATTGAGATTGATGTTCATAAAACTTGACAAGGGCTTCACGAGCCTGATTAGCTTGTTGTTCTGCACGTTGCCGATCCATAGAAACGATTTCTGAAGGTTTGTCAACCGGCTCTGCAACCGGCTCTGCAACCGGCTCTGGAGGTGTAGCATCATTACTCTCAACCGTCTCGACCTCGTAATCGTTCTCAAAAGAGCTCTCATCATCAAAAACCGGTGCTCCAACTCTATAATCTTCATTCATACCTTCATTCATTTCTGCATTCATTCTCTAACCTCTCTCAAATGTTTCTTCCTCGATATGTGGCGGCTCTTTCACGCATGATTTGATTTTGCATTTGTTCATTATAAATACGTTGCCTCTCAAGCTCATGGCGCTGTTGCATGATCTCTGCCTCCAATTCTGCTCTCTTTTGCCGCATGAACAATTCAATCTGTTTTTGTTGCAAATCCATCTGTTGCATCTGACTTTTGGTTGCCATATTCTGTTGCTTTTCTTGCAACTTCATTTCCTGTTCCGGATCCATCTGCTGTTGCTGGGCTTGTTGTGCCATTTGCTGCTGCTGTTGCATCTTCTCACTTACACGGTTAAGCAGAGAAGCAGGCAAAGGCGAATAACGAAGCAAATCAAGCATGATATCCGGTGTTACAGCATTTTGAAGCAACGGTAATAATTGCGTGATAATGCCAAAGGTCCGTTCTTTCTCATTCGGGCTGGTTGGTGCATCATCCACTACAATATCGTAATCTACACTCATCACCGCTTCACGTGTTAAGGGAATATATTGCGCATTCTCCTCACCCGATATCCGCACCAATCGACCATCAGACAAATAATTCTGTATAAGATGTAAAATAATCTTGCCTTGCCTTTTGCGATACAAACGCAAACCATCAAACAGGCAAGCAAGCAGATTTAAACTGGATTGACGCCGTTGTGCTTCCAAAATCCCCGCTTGTGAGACTTCTCTCGTGCCTATAAACTCAGGCGATAAACCCGTAACTTGGTTAATCGCTTCTTTGGCTTCATTAAACAGTTGGAAAAAGCCTGCAGGAAATTGCGCTACGGGTTTAGGCTGTATCTTTCCACCTGCCAAAGCACCATTTTTTAAAACCGTAATACTATCGACCCTGCTCCAACTCCTTACAGCTTCTCTTTCATCTTCAAACGCCCCCCGCTCAGCCATTATCCCACCCTTGGATTGACTATTGAGGATATGCATAACTTGACTGAAATATTTATTTGCCCACCGTTGCGGATCTTTCGTCGGGCGGACAACCCCATAAAATTGCCGTTCTATTTTATCAAAATACCCCGTTATACACTCCCAACCCAATTGACCTGCTGGAACCAAAGGTTGATCAGGAGATTCAAGCAATTTTCTCCCTAAAAAAGCGCGTCTTACAACCTTTTTATTGAAAGCTGCCCCTTGAATATTAGGCATCATGCACTGTAACTGCTTAAATTCCTCTTCGCTATAATCACGCAATTCACCCGTTTCTAAATCGGGCGCCTTGTAATATCGCTCGCTTTCAAACCAGCGGCATTCAACAAGCATGACCATCCGGCGGCCATTTTCAACATCAATGCCCTTCTCATTATCATAAGCTTCAAGATCATTATGATGACCACTTTCATAAGCATCCCCATCACGAGCCCAATCCGCACTCAGTTCACTCCAATGGGCTTTGGGAAACATCTGCTTGGCAACTTCCAAGGGCTTGCGATCTACATACCACATGCGTTGCGCATCCGTTAAATTCGGTTGCACTGCCGCACTATCCCAAACCATTTTCAATGGATCTAAACGTGTAATTACCGGTTCACCATCAAGACTATTCTCATAATCAAGCCGCGTATCGGTCCACCCCATACCGCAAATGACGGAATCTTGGAAAGCATCACTATCCGCGTATTCTGCATGTGCCACGTCTCTAAACCATTCGGCCGCACCGGTAAGCAATTCACTAGGCAATGCCTTACCTACTTGACGGGGTATAAATTGCACTTCTCGCTTATTATTGCGTTCCGAACCCACAACCGCGTTAACTAGCGGAGCAATACGGTTAAAAGTCATAACGGGGCGGCGTTGTTCTTTTAAAGCCGCTAAATCTTGATCATTCCACTGATCACCATTGTAAAATCGAAAATCCTCCCTTGCATGTTCACGCCATTTATTTACATGCTCCACATCTTCTTTGTACCAACTCACAAGCTTACGAAACAAACCTTCTGTAGACAAATCTGAGATGTGATTCTCTTGCTCTAAATGTTCTTTATCATGCATCATTCTGCCATCCATGACGTACTTTCATAAGATTCTCTACTACTATAAGCTGGTCTCTTCTGTTTTTGCGCCGGCTGTTCATAACTCACACACATTAATCCAAAGGCATCTGCCCCATGACTGGACCAATCATGTTCTGCCCCTAAACCAATACCCCGCTTCTCATCCCATTTCTCATGATACCAACTGAGCGCCTTACGACCTGCTACTGTTGTATTCTCATTAAACCAAACAGAAGGTAAAATACGCCGCACTGCCTCTATCCGCATCTTAACAGCACCCGCCCCTTGATTAGGGATTACTTGCGTTTCAAAACCAGCATCATTCAAAGCGCTCTCAAAACTCACATTGTGCACACGGTCTCTTGTTGCACCATCATGAGGCAAAACCATCAATGCCTTCTCATAGCCATTTTGACGTAACCAGCCTATGTGCTCCGATAATGGCTGTCCTTGTGCTTCGTAATAATCAAGCACCCTAATTTCCTTGCCAATAAACTGTGCTATCCATATCGCCGTAGCATCTGCCTTAGCTCCCGTGCCACCAATATCCCAAAAGGCGCGTATCTGCATTAAAGGGTCGCGAGAAACACGCCCTATCCGCCCCTCCTGCTCGGCTGCCAACATTTCCTTTTGATAGTAAGCGCCTTGAACCGCTGTAAGATAAGCCCCTTCCCATATATGCTTATAGGTTTCTGGACGATTTCTAAGGTCATCACGCCGCGCTTCATTCAAAATATTCGGAAACTTCGGATTGTCTGACCAGTTGATCTCTACGCGCTTGATTGCCTCATTGTCTGAAAACCGAAACCGCCTTTCAACAGGGGAACTCTCTCGTAATGGGTTCCAAGTTACCCATAATTCTGCACGCCAACCCTTCCCTTCTTCACGCAATGTTGGTATAAGCGTTTGCCAAGCAGTCTCCGTTACAGGCTCTGCCTCATCAACCCAACAAAGCAAAATGCGACCCATAGACTTAATACTGGCTATATTTCTGTCTAGTCCAGAAAACTGAAAGGCTATGCGACCATCATTTGATCTAATCGAAGATTCCCCAACCTTGTAATAGTCTTTTAAAAAGTCATAGGATTCAATGGCACGCTTAATCTCCTCCAATGAACTTTCTGCAAGCGAATTCTGAAATTGACGTGCACAAAGAATGGTCCCAGATATCCCTCCAATCCCAAATTGATAGCCTTTTAAAGCAGCCATCAAAGCAAATGATCTTGTCTTCCCAGACCCTCTCCCTCCCCAAGCAGCTCGGACCAAAGCATCGCCTGTAAAGATCGGTATAAGTTTTGGGACAATCTTAATCTGTCTTGTCGTCATTCATTCCTAAAGGGGCAATTTCTACACGACCTATGATCTTAATCGACCCCCCATCTTCACCTGTTACCTGTAAAGGCAACACCTTACCAAGCAACGCTAAATAAGCCGCTGGACATTCCATAGCCTGCTTCTCTAAATAAGAAACCAAGCCTTCATTGCCAATTTTATTTCCAGCATTCTCCGCAGCTCTCACCACTGCCTCTTTTAAAATACGGGTCATTTTATTTGGAATGCCTTTAACCCGCCCTTGACCAGCTCTCGGGGGTATGCGTTTTTCGAGTGGTTGTGGAGCCTGCTGTGTATTTTCTGATGTCATAAAATACGCCCTCCAGATAATAAAAAACCCCGCATTTGCGGGGATCTTACACTGCACTGACCATCTTCTAAATACAATACACCTAAGTACAGCAATGTCATTAAATACGATTTGCTACACTTTGTCAACATAAAAATAACACATATTGATATATTCGAAGGAAATCAGTTAAACAGATAAAGTGTATATCAACGTTAGAAATGATGTTTATAAAAAAATCTTTATTTAGAAGCGTATTAAGTATCGCACTTTTGATAACGTGTCTCATATTCCCTTCAAACGGATACGCTGATCTAAATCATGAAATTGCAATAGTAAATGATATGCTTATTTATTTTTATGAATAATTGCACACTTATAAAAAGTGCTTCTGAAGCACGTTAAGAGCAACACGCAGCGAATTCACAAGATGCGGTAATATTTTATCTTCTATAACGAGGTACTGTAGTGCTGCATAAAGATTATACTGTTTATAGAGGCATTGTGCTTCTTTAAGTGCCTCTTGCATATTTATAAACTGCTCTGTTGCGAATTCTACCCACTTGTCTCTTGCCTTATCATCAGAAGATGACGGAATTTCATTATAAACAGCACTTGGCAAGCCTTTTGCACACAAATAGTCGTTTCTTATCTGTAGGTATTGTTGCGCGGCATCATATTGCTCTTGTGTAATCACGCCTTGCAAGCAAAGCCGCCCTATGTAAGTACCAGAGAGTGGATTTTTTGCCTCTTGTAATGTTAAACTAAAGCGTTTTGCACGTATCTCTATTGCCAATTTATCAACGGATTCACCTAGTACTTTTGCACGTGATATACGACCATTGGCTTCTCTTACCTGTCCTGTAATCCTAGGGCGTCCCCTCTTTTTATTTTTTGTCACAACACCGCCTTCTGTTTAAAAAGGAACACCATCATTCATAACGATATGAGACCTATCAAAAGGTCTTTGAAAGCTTTTGTCATAAGCAGACCGATCTTGTTCACCATCATTTTTGCCATCTAAAAGCTTTAAGTCGCCTTTATACTGAGGTAATATGACTTCTGTTATACACCGATCAACACCGTTTTTATCTTGCCATTTCCGGGTTTGTAATCGCCCCTCGATATAGACTTTACTGCCTTTGATAAGATATTGATTTATAATGATAATTTAGCATTATTCATATGGAATTAAAGACCAGAATAACGTAAGATTCTCTCATTTCAAATCTGTTTATCTTGAATCAATCAAAACCACTCATTTGCACATCACAAGTGGGATGAGTGTGTGGATCAAATTTGTATAAGAAAGGAGTAAAAAATGGCTCTTATGAACCGTCTTAATGCAAGATCTGTCGCAACATTGGGGGCTGGCAAATATAATGATGGTGCCGGCTTGCTTCTTCATAAGCGTAAAGATGG
>NZ_JACIFE010000021.1 GCF_014197255.1 Bartonella fuyuanensis
TTTAAACCTTCCAAAGCTTCTGCTTTTGGGGTTAATTCGGCAATAACATGGTCTTTTTGCTTGATTTGACTTTGTAAGTGATTCAAAACACCAAGCATTACTGCTGGACTGGAGTAGTCGATCGATTGAACATAGGATTGCTTTATCTCACCCCTACGCCATGCAACAAATAACTTAATAAGCATATAACGGACTTGAGAAGATTTTTCTGTATTCGATAATGTCGCAATCAATAACGCCTGCTCTTCGTTAAGCCAATATTCTGTTACGTTATTGCCCTTTATTACGTGCGCCACAGTGGCGCACCTCCCAAACCGTTCTATTTCTTGCATATTTCTTGTAATTAATTTTCTAACGTCACGTGTACGAACAAACCCTAATTTTTCTGCTAAGTCCACATCGCGAACACGAGGCTCGTTTTCGACTTCTCGTAATTTGATTAATTTGTCTTTATTGATAGGTAAGTATGTGCTATCATTCGTTGTAATTGGCCTCTTTCAGGTTAGTTAGATGTAAAGCGTTAGAGAGAGTTTTTGCGGACTTATGCTCTAGCGCTTTTTCTTTTTTGAGAATGTTAATTATTTCAGATGAAAGAGAGCGATCATTTTCAGTCGCCCGATTAAACAACCACTCCTTTAATGTATGTGGCATATTTATTTTATATTGAATCGTTTTCATTTTACCTCCATATACACATATTTAGTACTATAAAGGTACCTTGTGTCAAGTGTATTTTAGGTATATTTTAGGTGCATGATAAAAAAAGATCGTGTGCAATTTAAATTTCTCATTCCAATTGAACTGAAAAATCAATTGGAAGAGCTTGCTGAAGCAAATCATCGTAGCCTTACGGGTGAAATTCTTGCTCGTTTAGAAGATTCTGTCCGCACTACCGTTACATTAAATCACCTACTGGCAATGAATTCAGAAGATCTCAAAAAGCTCCTTGAACAATCACTCGTGAATAAAAAACAATAAGATGCCACACATAGCCCCCTCAGAACGCTTTAAACCTTCCAAAGCTTTTGCTTTTGGTGCTAATTCAGTGATAACATGATCTTTCTGCTCTATTTGGCTTTGTAAGTGATTCAAGACACCAAGTAATGCTTCGGGTTTAGAGTAGTCAACTTGTGGGGTTGCTACTTGTTTCAAAAGCTGTTCGCATTTGATAAAGTATTGACGCGCTTCATGCCCTTTATCATTACGCTCTATCATCGAAAGATGTTTAGCCATGTCTAACGTAATGTGGTATTCTTTTATTTTTCCACCCCGGTAAAAATTTACCGCAGTTACAAAGTTTATATTTTCCTGAAATTTACATTCTTTAATGCGATTTTTAATCCAATTTCTAAATTCAGATTTTATTTCCAAAAATGCATGCAAATCACGAGCATTAACGGTTTGAACAGTTTCCTGATCAATAACCCGTTCTTTAATTTCTATAAGAGTGTTCATAGTGAACTCCTATCGATTAGAGGTTTCTTATTGACATTCCAGAAGAATGCCGGGCGCTAAGAAACACGGTCGATAGTCCGTCGTTACGCTTTCCCCATAAAGAGTATTGTATAGCGTAACTACACCCGACAAATCTATTATATGCATGTAGCATATAATGAGTCAAAGTCTTTAATGTGCGGAGAAGAGATTGTGTCGGCAATCTATCCGCTATCGATTTAAGGTGTTTCTTAGGCACCTGATTCGATTATTCATATTGTCGCCACAATGTCAAGTGGCTTCTGATAATTTTTTGATCTCTTTATTGATCTCATCTATAAGAGGTTCGTAATTGAGAACGCTTTTCGGAATAGCACCACCGTAAACCCATGCTTTCACCTGCGCTTTGGTACTAAAATCCGCATTTTCTGGTGTGGTATAATACTGTCCGCCATCAAACTTTTCACACTCTCTTGTACCGTCTTCATATTCGTAGAGGTTGTAAAAATACTCCTCTGCTCCATCTCCCCAAGGAACATACCCAACAGCCGTTGCAACCCACTTTTTTTGCATGGGTTGTTTACGCTTTTTTAAGAACAGGTCTTTTAATATTCTCATGTTTTTAGTCCATAATTTTACCAATTGGTCTATTTACATAAAATTTGACCGTACAGAGCGTTTTATATTGCGGATATAGTTTTTTTATCGTAAAACCTTTAAATTGCTTTGTACGGTATATTTTTATAGATTTAAACGCATATCTAATTGTAAAATGATCAGCACTTTTCACTACTTTGCTGTGGACCAAAGCGCTTCATTATCCCACCAATGCCATTTAAAGTCTCTTCAAGCTCTTGCTTGTGAACAAGCGTTAGTGGTCTAAAATGCTCTTTCGCTGTTTTTTCTTTGAGTGTTTTCTCACGTGTGTTTTCAATTGCTCTACGTACAGTTTCGGCTTTTGAAAGAAGGGTATTTTCTAGTGTCTGGCAATAAGTTAAAAGCTCTCCACAAGTTGGCATAAATGTTTTTGATATCCCAATTGCTTGACCAGTTACGATATCTTCGACGCCCTTTTTCAGAGCATATGCTGAAATCCGTTCCAGCATCATGCTATAGGATAGGACAACAGCTTTGGAATCTGTGTTCGCAGGGACTCTCATGCTTGAGAGTAGGAAAGAAGCTTGCTCAATTTGCTTAACTGAAGCTTTCACAGAGAGCAACGCTTGTAGACGATTGCAAACATCTAAGGTTTGCTCTTCCTCCTGTTTCGTCAATGTATTCCCAGCTTTCAGCGTCAATGGATATCCCGGACTGATCATTTCCATAATCTTCTCCAGATGAGAGATGATCTCTGAGTTCGTTGAAGCCTTCTGCAAGCTGTTCTGTGAAAGTTTTCTGAGTGAATTTTCCATGATAACCTCTAGGTGTTTGTGTTTGTTTCTTGGATAGCGCTCCGTACTCTGGATGTATAATCCAGTTTCGCCATGTCGCCGGCCAATCTGTTTTGTTTGCATTTGCTCCGGATTTTGCCAGCCAAAAATTTCTGAACCGTTCGACTTCTAACAGTGCCTCATCCTGGGTTAAGCCTTTATCGATTGCGTATTGCAAATTAGGTTCAAAATCCTCTGGCAATCGACAACCGCGATTAGCTTGCGCTCGTTTAGCTTTTTTGGGAACGTTCTCTTGCTCGTGAATGGGAGGTTGGTTTTCTACACCCGTTGCGATTTGCTCTGATGTGGTCTCAACAGCAGCAACCTCTGTTGGTTCGTCAACCTGTTCGTTTGTTTCTAAACTTTCAGAACCAATTTCTTTTTTTGCTAAAACGATAGTTTTAGTTTTTTTATTATAACTGTTAATGTTAGTGTTATTGTTTATGTTATATATATAGGCATCATTAAGCATGTCGTAAGCATCATGCTTAGCATCCTTAAGCATACTGTTAGCATCATGCTTAATAACTTTAGCATCGTTAAGCATGGCTTTAGCATTGTTTTTATCAGTATTTTCAATGGCTTTAGCATCATCACAAGCATCATTTGTATGTTTATCCCATCTTGCCTGCGCTGCTTTCTTTGCTCTCTCTGATAACTTCTTTGACCGAGATGTCTTCGATACCTTATCTAAGCTTTCATTAGAGTTATTGAGTTCTTCTTCAACTTTTAAACTCCATAAACACCCATCGTCTAAACGTTCGATATGACCCATGCTTATTAAAACTTCTAACGCTTTCATAAACATTTTTACTGAACAACCAGTGTAATTAGCCCAGACCTTTGTGTTATTTAAAAGCGGCTCTCCAGTATAAAGCATTTGCAAACGCAATTTTATATAAACATTGCATTCAATGGGAGATAAACAAGCAAGATCAAGAATCCACCTATCTGCAAACAGCCTCGTCCACGGTAATTTACTGGACATATATACCCCCTTCTTTCATTAAATATAAAATTGCTAAAGCATCTGCTTCGTTGTCGTCTTTAGGCGTATGTCCTTTTGCACACACCGCCTTAATCATTTTTACTTTTAATGCGTTTCCTTTTCCTGTTGTTGCTTTCTTAATTGTGCCAACAGGAATGCCTTCATACGGTATCTGATGATGTTCACACCACGTCGTTAAGGTTGATAACAAGTCACCGTAAATATGCACTGCATCAGTACTATTATGACGCCTCACTTCTTCAAAATACACCGCGTCAATGCTGTCTACTGTCTGTTTTATTTCTGATAGACATCTCTTAAAGCGTAAATAATGCATTCCACCGACTTCAAAATATCGGGGGTGGAAATTCATGACACCACTAATGATGTGACCATCCGCACCGCATATCGCCCAGCCTGTCTTGGTCCCTAGATCAAGACATAAAATGGTTTGTGCGTTAGTGATCATAATCCCCCCTTAAGGCTCTACGTATTTATATGTTTGCTATGACAGAGCGTGTTGTGATTGCCTGTCTTGAAAAAATGTTTTTGAAAAAGTATCCTCCCAACGATTCTAAAAAAGTGGGGGGAGTTATGATGCAAGAATGGATAAATATATTTCTTACAGGTTTTTTGTCATTTATCGGATCTCTTTCAGTAGCACTTATTTTAAGAAATAAAGACCGTAAAGAAGCAGCCAAAATCCGGAAAGATGATTTAGAAACAGCTGCAAAAAAACGAGAAGAAGATAGAGAATGGATAAGCAAGCAATTTGCAGAAAGCCAAGAGCAGACGATAGCCCTTAAAGAGCAAGCGATATCGACAAAAGATCTTGCCAAATGGTCAGAAGAACATATTAAAATTTTGTTAGATAACAAAAGAGTAGAGGATTTAGGAACGCCACCTTCCATATATACAACTGGACCCCATTTGCCAACAAAAGGCAAGTGGACGCTTCTTTGTTTAAAGATAAAAAACAATGCACAAACTGTCATCCACGTTTTAAATATAAAGCTAAAAGATGGTTCTCGCTTTATTCTTGGATATGGCATTAGATACAAATCGGGAACAAGATTGCGGCAAATGCAATCACAATATGTTAATCCTGATGCCAGACCAACGTCACACACAATATCATCCGGATACTGTGAGAAAGCAAAGGATTTTCGAACGGGACAAGAAATCGATGTTAATATTTCTATAGCTCCCTCAGAAGATAAGTACACAGGAATCCTTATTTTTGTAGCAGCGCGTGAAGAAGATATAAAAGCCCAAGTTACTTTAATCATTACTCATACATCCCCATTGAAACCAGAAACAACAATGACTGTAACGACACAAACCGACCTCATAGACTTTAAAAAATTGCATTAACTCACTTAGGCAAACATTTTTATGCTATGATTTATTAATTTGATTTCTTTTTTTGATAACTTCATCCCTTAAGAGATCAAGCCTTAAGAGATCAAGCTTATCTTTGACTAAGATCATAAACAAGATCAGCTCATTTAAGCGATAAAAAGATAACAACTCTTGAGAAAAATAATTATCAAACCAAGTTGTAAAAGCTTGCGTAAACGCAGATGAAAACCATTGATTAAAATCATCGTACGGCAATAACGGAAAATAATTTCTATCATCACGCGCAAAGATACTATACAGCATATAGACAAAATAACCTGTCGATGAGGGATCTATTCTTGTTTCAAAAGATGCATCTTGAGTCGAACGGACACCATAATATATGGTTGCCTCTCCAATATTATTAACAAGATCAATCAACTGAACTTTGCTTATAGAGATCTGTGGTTCATCTATCATCTCTGATCTTTCTTCTTAAGAGTGTGAATGATGCTGTTGATGTTCGTTATTATCCGTAGGAGCAGCAATAAAAGCAGAACTAGAGCCAGAACATCCTTTCAGTTGTTGCAGCTTTAAATAACTCTTTAAAGATAGCCCTTTGCCTTGTTCCCAACGACAAACAGAGGCTTGCTTAACGCCTAAAATGTCTGCTAATTCCTTTTGTGTTAGCGATAAACACTTTCGGATAGATTTAATCTTGAATTTTTCCTCTGTGCCCATTTGAGTTAAGTCCTGTATTTTAACCATATACGCAATTGTATATAATATAATAAAAAAAACAATAGATTTTTTTAATTTAAAAATCATAAGTAACTAATTATGACGAAAAATATCATTGCGACATTGCAAATATTGCAATCTGAGTTTGGTCTTAATCAAAAAGATCTTGCCGATAGACTAAATGTAACCCAAGCGACTGTATCAAGATGGTTAGGAAGTGAATCAGATCCCAGAGGTTCACACAGAGACGCAATTTTAGAACTTTATAAAAGCTTAAAGGGTTATAATCAAATTACTACACTTGTTCCTGTTATGGGATATGTAGGAGCAGGATTAGAGATTGACAGCGATGTTGAGCAAATCCCAGAAGATGGGCTTGAAACAATTGAAATACCATTTGATTTGCCTTTTGAAGCAATAGGTTTTGTGGTTCGTGGAAATTCTATGTATCCTGTGTATAAAGATGGTGATTTAATCGTAGTTAAACATCTGCAAACAAAGCCAGTGAGCGATTATTACGGTGATGAAGTCATTGTTCTGACAGAAGATAATAGGCGATTCATCAAACAAATTACTCGCTCTTCAGAAGGCATTGTACTCAAATCATGGAATGCAGATCCCATTAAAAATGTTAAGATAAAATGGATTGGGGAAATAATTTCAATACTGCCACGTAAAGCTTATCGCTTGCTTACGAAATAATTCACAAGTCAACCTTGAATTCTCTTATTTTGAAGATGGCATTTAAGTGAAAATGCAAAAAATAGTGGATAATGTACAAATGACTTATTTGCCAAAAGATAGACTTAAAATAGCGCGTAAGAATGCTGGATATACGACACCAAGTGAAGCTGCGCGCACTATACCAGCTCTTAATCAAAATACCCTAATTAGTCACGAAAATGGAAATCGTGGTATTTCGCGTCAAATAGCCGAGCTCTATGGACAAGTATTTAATGTAGATCCGGGGTGGATTTTGTATGGCGAGTCCCCTCAAGAAAATCCTAATCTCAATATAAGTATTCCTCTCGTTTCATGGATTAGCGCTGGAGAACTAAGAGAGCAAGATGGGATAATGGATTTTTCAGATTATCCTATGACAGAGGCTGTTAATCTTCCTGCCGGTGAATGGATTGCTTTACGTGTAGATAGCGCATCTATGAATAAAATTAGCCCTCCAGATTCTATAATATTTGTAAATATGCGAGACAAAAAACTTGTGCCTAATGCCTGCTATGTAATTGCAGATGAATCTGGACAAGCGACATATAAACGATACAGACCTAATGATGATCCTCCTTTTCAGCCTGCTTCATACGACAAAACAATAAAGGCTCCAAAACTTGAAGGCGCTATCTCTATAATAGGTCGTGTACGGTGCACTATTCTTGATATGTAAACACAATACGATTTTCTGTTCACGTTATCAATGAGATTGCCATCAACAGATTGAAGCGAGTTTGATTGATTTTTATCAGTAAACCGCACATTTACTGATTCTAAAATCAACTTTTAATTCCATTGCTTGTGAAGATGGCATTTAAGTGAAAATGCAAAAAAAATGAAATATATGTGATTTTTTTCTTTCTTATATTTATACATTTGCGTATAAGTAATTATACAAACCACGCACAAACAATCGCCAAGAGGCGTTAGGGAGGAAAAATTATGGATAAGCCAATTCTTATAAATTCCAATGAAATTTTATTAGTTTCCTACGATAAAGATCAAAACATTGGTCGGTCGGGACCACTTGATGCAAGCCAAATTCTAAGCATTGTTGATGAAGTAGATGATGCCATTCAAATCTTTCGCATCAATCCTTCTGAAAAAAGTTGCGAAGACATTTCTGAAGAAATTGCAGACGCATATGTAGAAGAAAATATTGAACATCTCGATGAAGATAGTGAGGTTCATTACTTTGTACGTGAAAGTAGTGCTTACCATGACCTTTTAGATGATTTGGCAAAAGAAAAATATAATGATGAGATCTACGGGACCTACGAACAACAACACCGTTTGCGTCCTTGTGATGTGCTTTAAATTCTGAGGGCGTATTTAAAAGCGCCCCCTTTCATTCATCAATCCCACCCAATATGAGGTCCGTAATGGAAAAGCTAATTGCTATCCAGCAAAATACAAACAAACACGAAACAATTCCAACCATGTCTAGCATTGAAATTGCAGAGTTATGCGGTAAAAGACATGGCCATGTAATGCAAGATATTCGTAAACTATTTAGCGAACTTAAAATCGACCTGAGTAATTTTGCTGGATTATACAAAGATTCAACAGGTCGTACTCTTCCTTGTTATCATCTTCCTAAACGTGAATCTCTTATTGTCATTTTAGGTTATAACACTGTGTTACGCGCAAAAATCATAGATTATTGGAAAAAATTAGAAGAGCAAGCAGCTAATCCCCAAATCGATTTTTCGAGACCTGAAATACGAGCAGCTATCATGATGCATCTTAAAAATAAAATTAAACAGACTGCATAGGAGTTCATCATGAACACTCTCATAGAGATTAAAGAACAAATCATTGATCAGGAAATAGTTCAGACAGTAAATGCACGTGATCTGCATGCATTCTTAGAGGCAAAACGTGACTTTTCAAATTGGATTAAGGACCGTATTACCAGATACAATTTTATAGAAGGACAAGACTTTGTAAAAACACAAGATTTGCGGTCGCCAAATTTGGCGAGCGCAAAATCTAGGGCTGTTATCGCGATTAACTACTATCTCACACTCGATAGAGCCAAAGAACTTTCTATGCTTGAGAACAATCAGAAAGGGAGAGAAGCCCGTTTATACTTTATCGAATGTGAAAAGCGTGTAAAGCAAGTAGTAACACCACAAATCGACTATTCAAGTCCAAAGGCTATGATTGGCTTTTTGAATTACCTACAAGGTCAAATAGATCAAAAAGACACCATCATTGAAGATTTAACACCAAAAGCCATGGCTCTTGAAAGCTTACAGCGTTATAATGGGCTTTTTGGTCTTACTGAAACTGCTAAAATATTAGAAAAGCGTCCAAAAGCTTTGATCGGCTATTTAATCCAACACAATTGGATTTACCGTCGAACTCCTGGTGCTCCTTTGCTCCCTTATCAAGATAAAATCAAAAGAGGTCTTATGGATTGTCCTACCATAATTATACAAAAATCTGATGGGACTGAAAAAGTCATTCCTTCTGCAAAAGTCACCACAAAAGGCATTGGTGCGTTGTCTCAAGAATTACAAAGACAAAACATGCATTAAGGGGGATAGAAACATGAAAAAGAAATACGAACTGATGAATGAAAGTGAGAGAATTTCTTTACAGCAATTTTTAAATTTTTTGATTGACAGCATACGATCAATATGTCTATTGTCGAATCAGGTGCCTGAAAAACGCCTTGATAGTAAGCGGGTTGGTTTCCGAAATAACCAATCTTCCGCGAATTTAAAAGCTTTGACTCATTATATGCTGCATGCGTATAATAGTAGGGTCGGGTGTGGTTATGCTATACAATACCCTTATGGGAAAGGCATAACGACGGACTTACTACCGTGTTTTTCAGCGCCCGGCATTTTTAAAAGTGTCAATGAAAAATATTTAAGTAGTAAGGAATTCATCATGAACAATTTAGTAAATACTCAAACTACATTAACAATGTCTAGCCGTGAAATTGCGAAATTGTGCGATAAAAGACACGACAATGTAAGGCGCGATATTAAACAAATGTTAGAGGAATTATATCCTGTAGGAGGTCTCCTCAAATTTGAGGGCACCTATTTAGACAAACAAGGAAAATCTCAAAATTGCTACAATCTCCCTAAGCGTGAATGCCTTATCTTAGTCTCAGGATACAGTACCGTGTTGCGTGCTAAAATCATTGACCGCTGGATAGAACTTGAGAGGCAAACACAGACCGATTATGACCATGATACACGCTTTGATCTACCAAGTTATTGGGAAGGGATGAACGCTGGTGAAAAAGTTTTGTATCTTTTAGGTCCAATTCATATGCGTCTTCTTGATGCTTTTAAGGTAGATGAAGAAAACAGAAAATATAAAGCTCTCATCAAAGAAGCCAAACAAGTACTAGCAAAATCTGTCGTGAAAGCGGCTTAAAGAAACCGATTTCTAATAACCAAACAACCTTTTTAACATAAGCGTGCTTCACGCCACGGGTGAAGTACGCTCAATGGAGGGAAACAAAATGAATGAGCAAAACACTTACCTCACAGAAGTGAGAGAAACACATCATTTAGCGGTTGAACAAACTGCTATGGAACGCATTTTAAACAAAGCATTAGAGAATGATGTCGATATGGATCGCTTAGAACGTCTTATTGCATTACGAGAGAAAGAAATAGAACGACAAAACTATCAAAATTTTGTTCGTGATTTTTCTGCCATGCAAACAGAATATCAAAATATTCAAAAAAATGCTAACAATACCCACACAAATAGCCAGTATGCTACACTTGATCAACACATTGATGCTGTAAAGAAAACTCTTTCAAAATACCACTTTGCTTTGTTCTCTCGTATCAAAGAACAAACTCAAGGCGCTATCGTCATCGAAATGACCCTAATCCATCCATCAGGAAACAAAGTTTCAACAGAAGGAGAATTTCCTTATGACGTAAAAGGATGCAAATCAACCATACAATCCGTTGGCTCTACCATAACCTATGCTCGAAGATATCTGTTAGGCATGCTTCTTAATGTCGCAAGTAAAGAAGACGATACAGATGGAATAACGCTTCTTGCGGGTGTCTCTCCTGAACAAATGAATGAAATCAAAGAATTAATTAAAAAAACACAATCTGAAGAAAGTAGGCTTCTCTCTTTCATAGGAGTAAAAAATCTAAAAGATATGTCTTTTAAACAAGCACAAACCGCTTTGTTTTCTTTGAAAAAAAAGCAACGAAAGCAAATGGAAGAAGCTCAACAAAAACAAATAGACGTACCTATACAAGATATTGAATATGTACCAACTCAACAAACGGCGGTGTGAAATGGAACAAAGAACAGCAGAGTGGTTTCAAGCCCGTTTAGGCAAAGTCACCGCATCAAACGTTTACAATATACTCAGTAAAACAGCAAAGGGAACCCCTACAAACAAATATGAAGACTATAAAATTAAACTCATTACAGAGCGTTTAACAGAAGAAGTAAGCCAATTTTATACAACACCTGCTATGCAATGGGGCATTGAACATGAAGAAGATGCCTTGAAAGAATATGCATTCATTTATGATACTGAAGTCTCTCAATGTGGTTTTATCCAACACCCCACAATCAAAATGGCTGGTGCTAGTCCTGATGGGTTTGTTAGTGATGACGGTTTAGTTGAAGTCAAATGCCCACAATCCCCAAATCATCTACGTTTTTTTATAGATGACCATATAAAGCCTGAATATCGTGCGCAAATGCAATTCCAAATGGCTTGTACGGGACGAAAATGGTGTGATTTTATCAGTTATGACCCACGTTTTACGAGGCAATCAACATACCTGCGCATGAAAATCAAACGCGTTCACCGTGATGAAGAACACATTGAACAGATTAATCAAGCGGTCGAAGTCTTTTTAGCAGAAATAGAACAAGAGATGCAAAAGATTTTGACAAAAGCCGCTTGACTTTATGGGGGTGCTCTCTCCTCCCAGCACCCCCACCTTCTTACCACAACTTTCAGAACATGCGTATTTCACGCCACATGTGAATTACATCTAAAATCAAGGGGAACAGATATGGCACACCGTCCACCTACTATCACGCAACCAGCCATTGCACGGGCTTTACGAGAAGCTAAAAAGCAAGGAGCAGAGGTGGTAGAAATCAAGCCTACTGGTGAATTATTAATTCATATCAATAAAATCGTAACACCCAGAACGACAGATAATACTTATAGCATTGATGATTTTCCACCGTTTGAAAATGAACAAGAAGACTACGAGACCAGCAAAACTTGTCGTTCTGTCGACGGTATAAAGTTTTAGCCATGCCAAAACGCCGTCCGCCGCATCTTGTTCGTGAACGTACACGCCATGGTAAAGTTATATGGTATGTACGTATTGGTCATGGACCACGGTTTCGGATTGAAGGAACCTATGGAACGCAAGAGTTTGTTGATAATTATACGCTGGCTATTAAACAAGCTCAAAATGACTCCTCCAAAACAAAGAGGCGTACCAGACTCACAGAAGGGTCTTTCGATTGGTTGTTGCATCAGTATTTACAAAGCATGCAATGGCATAATCAATCAGAATCTACTAAAAAAGTTAAATATCGAATTCTGAATAATGTTTCTAAACATATCGGTGATCGTGCATATAAAAGCATAAACAAACAACACATTCTTGAAGCCGTAGACAGAAGGCGAGAGACCCCCGCGGCGGCAAAACATTTTTTGACCTCTTTAAACGGTCTCTTTAATTGGGCGGTTGATAATGCCCTTTTAAATAGAAATCCTGCCTTTAATATAAAAGCACCAAAATCTTTAAACAGTGAGGGATTGCTGCCATGGCTAGAAGAGGACATAGACAAATATTATCACCGTTGGTCACATGGTACACATGAACGCGTCTGGATTGATGTTCTTCTTTATACAGGCTTGCGTCGTGGTGATGCCGTTCGTATCGGCTGGAAAGACGTCAAAGATAATATCATTTATCTCAAAACAGAAAAGAGCCAATTTAAAACAGATGTTTTTCTCCCGATTTTGCCAGAACTCGCAGAAACACTTAAAATTGGACCTATTGGAGATGAAACATTTATTTGCG
This sequence comes from Bartonella fuyuanensis, assembly GCF_014197255.1. Classification (GTDB taxonomy): domain Bacteria; phylum Pseudomonadota; class Alphaproteobacteria; order Rhizobiales; family Rhizobiaceae; genus Bartonella; species Bartonella fuyuanensis. Next base: position 12,720 of record NZ_JACIFE010000021.1, read on the forward strand.
GTAAAGAAGGTAAAAAACTGACCAAAGAAAGTTTTGGTAATCTGTTTCGTAAAGCTTGTAATGCAGCAGGTATTAAAAAATCAGCGCATGGATTGCGAAAATTAGCAGCAACACGCGCCGCCAATGCTGGTGCGACAGTTTCGCAAATGAAAGCGCTTTTTGGCTGGACAGAAGATAAAATGGCATCCCTTTATACCAAAACAGCCGATAGAAAACGCCTTGCAATAGAAGCCATTAAAAAACTTCAAAAAGGTTAGAGCAACGGGCGGAAGCTAAAAAACTAAAGCCCCGTCAAAATTATAAACGAAATCAAAGCGACGTTTGATGTGCTTCAGAAACCAGAGGAGAAATAGGTGGTTGTGTCTGTTGCATTGTTTGCCATAAATTATAATTTGTTTGCATATCCAGCCAAAATTTCGCTTTACTAAAACCAGCTAGTTCTAATTTCACTGCAAGTTCGGTACTCATAGAGGCATGTCCGTTAATCACTCTTGATAGAGAAGCTCTTGTCATATGGAGATGATTAGCTAACTTTTGTATTGTTATCCCCATTTCGTCTAAGAAAGCTACTTTTAGAACTTCGCCCGGATGTGCGGGGTTATGCATCATTTGTTTTCGTTCCTTTCATCAATGGTAATCTTGATAATCAACAAGCTCCACATCTGTTCCTATAAAGCGAAAAGTAACACGCCAATTTCCATTCACCCATATAGAATAGTATCCTGTAAGTTCACCTTTAAGAGGATGCATTTTAAAGGCAGGTGCTTTCAACATTTCGGGCGTGGTAGCACTTGTTAAAGCCGTTAAGATAACGCGTAATTTCTTTACGTGATCTGGTCGAATAGCTTTTGTGGAACCTGTTGTATAAAATAATTTTAAGCCCTTATGTCTGAAACTCACAATTGCCATTAGCACCCCTTATCGTATACTATTACTATACGATTTATAAAAATAAGAGTCAAGTAAGATACTGGAAAATCTGATTACATATTTGGATAAAATGATTGAGAATAAGCTATAAAAAAGTTCGGGATAGACAGAGAAATAAGTTAATAAAATCAACGGAATTAAAATTCCCTTACCTTTATATAAGTTATTGATTACATATAAATGTAGCATTCTCTTCCTCTCCGCCACTACGTTTTTATGATGTTGTAACTTATTGATTTTATACAACTAGTTGATAAATATGATGGTGATATTGTCAATTTTTGTTTTGAAGAAGAAGTAAAGAATAGGTTACCTAAGTTAAAAGCAGTTTTGTAATATATTTAAGCTTCCTATTTTTATAAATTTTCTATAACTGTTATATGCTTTATAGTCGTGGTATTATTTTTCATTTTCATAAGAGAAGCGGTAAATAGGATATATGATAATTGTGATTTGTAGACTGTTATGAAAACATCTAAAAAGAAATTGATCATTATAGAGATTAGCAAAATACCCTTTAATAGAGCGTGTCAGTTTTGTCAGTTCTTTTTAAACCCTCTATTATTTTTTTTTAAAATGAGAAAAATTAAAAACGTTATATTTCAATGTGTTAATATTTTACAGACCTTAAAAAACAACTCATATTGATAATACAACCTCTAAATTCAATCAATAATAGACGTTTTGAGGGGGGAACGATTTTTACACCTTCAAAACCTCTAAGTAAAATGAATATACATAACTCTGTTTAAACAAAGCTTTTGAAAAGTATAAAGCTATCATTTTAGATTATGGTATAATCTTTTAAAGGTAATCCAAAGTAGAGTGTTTAGAAGTGCAAAGCTCTTTTTTAGAATAACGCATATAAACACTCCTTTTATTTAAAAACCAAGATCTTTTCAAGAGCAGCCATAAGATCCATTAAAGAGACGTGATAGTTATCTTCAGTATCAATATCAAGATTTTCATTATTAGCTTATTTACACACTACCATTCACAATTACATAAAAAAATCGGTGGTTATATTAATTTCGTTTTTTGTCATTTTAATTGCTTTCTATTGGTTAGAAGTTTTTATTGACAACTCAAGAGCCATTTTTACTCCTTTCTTATATAAATTTAATCCACACATTCATCCCGCTTTTGACGTGCAAATGAGTGGTTTTGATTGATTCAACATAAATAGATTTGAAATGAGAGAATCCTACGTTATTCAGGACTCTCATTCAACATACAAAACAATTAATTATCATTATAAATCAATATGTTGTTCAGCCACACCCCTGAAGTTATTGGTATCTTTGGTGGTCCCCCTGGGCTTCGTCATAAATTTACCGGCAAAAAACATGTGGTGTCTGAAGAAGATGGGCGCGAGCATGAACATTCCATTGATGTTACGGGGCGCTTGGTCAAAATGGATAGTGAAGGCTTAACGGCTGGAAAAGCTACAGGCTATGATTGCGAGATCAAAAATGTTTGGGACTATACGGAATTTTGGGATGGTTCTGTTTTGCACCGCTTTTCGTTTAAACGGGGTGGTTGGCTCGTGCGCAATGGGCAAGATATTGGTGGGCGTCGCCGTTCTATACTTAATTTATAGGAATTGATCATGACAAGTTTACAAACCAGTATTGAGGTGGAATTGCAGGTTCCCATTCTGTACCAAGACAGTGAGGGTAGGCAAGCGACACGGCATAAATTGACCTTTTATCGCCCCACCTTCAAACATGCCAAGCAATTGTCTGTGCTGATTGGACCACAGTTGACAGAGCTGCTTGTACCTGAATTTGCAGAGCAAAAAACCCCTAGCAATGATGTTCTCATTCTTAAGCTTTCACAAGTTTTGTTTACCCATGAGGCGACAGAAGGTATTACAGCGCTTTTGGCAGAGATGTCTCATGAATCTGTTGAACTTATTGATCGTCTTGATGTTGTTGATCTTGTGGCAGTGTTTAAGGCTTTTTTTGCTTTTTTTCCCACACGCCAATCCCCTATGCTGGGCAATTTGGAGCAGAGCTAGCTCTTTATTATCACTGGTCGGCTCTAGAGATTAACCAGATGGATTGGCTTGATGTTGTCTCCTATCGCTATGAATTAGCTCGCCTGAAAGCCCAAGAATATGAAAGCCAAATGTTAGGATGAGATGCGATCATGGATGTTTCCCTTGTTGTGCGTTTTGTGAATCATCTGCAAGAGGGGATTGCCTCTGCCAAGCGAGACCTTGCAGCTTTCAGTAGCGATGTTGCGCATTTCCAAAACAAAACACGCCAGCACTTTAAAAATTGGTTTGATCCTCAACATCTCAAGGAAGCCACAGCAAATGCGGAAGTAGCTTTTACTCAAGCGCGTGGGCGCATGGTAGGAGCCATTGGCCAAACAGCAACCTTAATTGCCCCCCTCTATAAAGCCATGCAATTTGACCAATCGATGAAAGGATTGGAAAAGGTTCTGGATGCTCCCCTTGATCGCTTAAAGGAATTGCGCCGTTTTGCCCTTGAGACCTCCACAAAAATTCCTCTAGCGGCGCGTGAGGTTTTAGAACTGATGACCAGTGCTAGCCAAGCAGGCATTGGTGAACAAGATCTAGAAGCTTTTAGCATTTATGCTGCCAAAGCGGCTGTTGCTTTTGATATGAGCGGGGATCAGATTGGGGAGCGCTTTGCCAAATTGCGCAATGTCTTTAAACTCAACCAAGCAGGGATTGAAGATTTAGGCGATGCCATCAATCATCTCTCTAACCACATGGCTGCCAAGGCAAGTGAGGTGTCTGATTTTACCAATCGTGCCACCGGTGCGGCAACCATGTTTAAGCTCACTGCTCGTGAAACAGCAGCTTTTGGCACGGCCATGATTTCTGCTGGGATTGTTCCAGAGAGTGCAGCGCGTGGTTTTAATGCCATGAGTGCGCGCATTCAAGCAGGGGGCAAGCATATTGAAGATGCTTTTGCCAATATTGGGCTTTCCCGCGAAAAATTCATGGAAGATCTGGACAAAGATGCCACCGGTACTTTGGTGCGCTTTTTTGATGTGTTGGGCAAATCCGAACAGGGTATGCGTTCGCTGATTGCCATTGCTGGGCGAGACTTTACCGGTGATTTTGCCAAATTGGTTGGCAATCCCGAACTGTTAGGGAAAGCTTTAGATTATGTAAAAGATTCACAAGTCTTTAAAGGTTCGGTAGAACAAGAAGCTGATAAACAAGCAACGGGCGCTATGCGGCAATTTGAACTGTTGCAAAACCGTATGGTGGCTTTGGGGATTACCATTGGTGAAGTGCTTTTGCCCCCCATCAATAGTCTTATGGCGAGTGTTGGTAATTTTACCAATGGGCTTATGGCATGGGCGAATGCTCATCCCACTTTAACAAGCGTTATCATCAAAACCATTGCCGCCCTGATGGCTTTTAACATTGCACTGCGGGTGTTGCGCTTTACTTTTGCTGGCACACGTCTTGGGCTTCTTCAATTGATCACGTCTTTTATCAAGATGGGTGCTGTTAGTCGTGGTCTTGCTGCAAGTTGGCGCGGGCTCTTGGCTTCAGGGCGCTCACTGGGCTTGCTAACCGCGGGTCTTGGGGCAAGTTCACTTCGGCTCTTGCGTTCCATGACTTTACTCGTGGCAGCGTTTCGGGGGATTATGATCTCAGGAAGTGCATTTGCCGCCGCTTTTGGTTGGATAGGGACAGCGATAGAAGTGATTGCTGCTGGCATAGCCTCTGTGGTTGGGGCTGTTTTTAGCCCAATCGGTGCTCTGATTTCTGCTGTTGTAGCTGTGATTGTGGCTGCTTGTTTTGTTTTGTGGAAATATTGGGATCGTTTTTCTTCCTTTGTCAAAGGCTTTGCACGAGGGATAATACGGGCTTTTGGGCAAGCCTTTGAAGCCGTCATGCGCTTTTTTGGTGCCGATACGGCTACCATCACGCGCTGGAAAAACATTATTGCTGCTGCCTTTGATTTCTCTGCCCATTGGCAAAAGTTCAAACAGGGACTTAGCGCTGTTGGCAAGTGGTTTGGCAATGTGTGGGAGGGCTTTAAACAAAGCCTTTCCAACTTTTGGAGCTGGTTGGGGAGCTTTTTTGCCCGCGAAAAGCTCTCTGAAGATGCCAAAGCAGGTATGGAACAAGCAGGGGAAGACTTGGCCAGTTGGATTGTCGATGGCTTTATGGGGACCATCACAGGCTTGATGGATTTTTTTTAATCTTTGCCCAGTCGCATAAAGGGCTGGATTGGATCGATTGATTTATCCAACCTGTTTCATTTGCCAAGTTGGCTTGGGGGCAAAACAACCATTCAACCCATAGCACAATTTGCAGGTCATTCTTATGCCGATCACTTGGGCTTAGAGCAAAGAGAAAAAGACCGCTCCGCCATCACCCACACTCAAAATGTTACGGTGCATGTCAATGGCGCACGTGATCCCATTGCCACTGGTCGTGCGGTTACTCACGCCATTCAACGGGCACGCGCCAATGCCCTCCATGGAGGGACCGAATAATGGCAGGAAGGCAATGAGGGGAGGGACACACAAACTTATGTATCGCACTCAAAATGTCACGGTGCATGTCAATGGTGCGCGTGATCCTGTTGCTACTGGTCGAACGGTTACTCACGCCATTCAACGGGTACGCGCTAATGCATTGCATGAGGGAATAGAATAATGGGAGGGAGCTTATGAGAGATCCTTTGATGATGTTAGGTCCCCATCTCTTTTATGTGGATTGGCTGAATTTCCAATCCTTTGAGGAAGAGTTCTCTGCCTCATGGGTTTGCCTAGAGCGTTTTGGCAGGTCGCCCGGTTTGCAATTTACTGGTTATGGTAATGATCCCAAAACCATCCGCGGGGTATTGTTTCCAGAAGAATTTGGAGACCGTGCAGCTCTTGATGCCATCACCAGAACCATTCATGCCGCCAGGCTCGTTCAGATGATTCGTTGGCTGAGTGATAATGGCTATAGTGCCATTCTCCATGGATCTGTGGTGATCACCAGTATCACGAAAGACCACGACTATATTAGCCGCTCCGGTCAATCACAACGCATTCGCTATGCGATCAGTCTCTTGCCCTTTTTTAATGGCGGAAAACCGCAAGGGCAATACCAAGTGGGCTATGATCAAAGGGGGCAAACGCCATGAAGATACCAGAAAAGCACCTTGTTGTAACACTAGAGGATATGAGTCTTGATCTGATCTGCTTTCAACATGCCATGGCTGTGTTAGGAGCTAAATCTCAAGTTGGTTTCCTTAAAGGGTATTTAGAAGCTACACTTGAAACCAATCCGGGTATTGCAGGATATGGAGCTCTGTTGCCACGAGGCTTAAAAGTCATTCTGCCTGAGTTTGTCTGCCAAGAAAAGAACAGCGTGGTCAAGCGGCTATGGGACTAATGCGTACACATCCCTTTATTGAGGTGAGGGTGGGGGAGAGGCTTGTTCATGAGGTTTTTTACCAGCGTCTTTTAACGGCAACCATCACCGATCATGCAGGCAATGAAGCCGATATATTTGAAGCCGAGTTTGATGATCGTGGCCATGATTTAGAGGTTCCTGCAAGCAACAGTACCCTACAGGTTACCTTTGGCTATGAGAACAGTATTCGTGCCTTTATGGGGCGTTTTGTTGTTGAGTCGGTTATCAGTTTTGGTGGGAGTGATGGAGAGATTTTGCGCCT
>NZ_JACIFE010000022.1 GCF_014197255.1 Bartonella fuyuanensis
ATAAATAATTTAAAAAATTGAATTCTAAAATTTATGAAAACATAGCTTGTAAAATTACGCAGTGAGCTTGTTACTTTGAAAAAATATCTCACACCTCTTGTTTTATTCTGTTTGTGCTGATGCAAGGGAATGGTTTTAATTGTCTAAGATGAGGGGCTTGAAATGAGAGAATTTTACGATACTCAGAGCTTTCATTTACTAGGAAGAATGGGGAATTATCATTTTAGATCAATGTGTTCTATAAAAAAATAGATTTGAATAATATCAAAAAACACAATAAAGTCAATATGTTGTTTGTAATTATTTTATATGAATCCCCTTCAGAATCCATCCTTTTATACGTGATTCATTTAACCATTTTTTATGTAAGATTGCCGTGTATGAATAGATTATAAAAAGCAAATCATGGTACAAACTATTATAATGTATGCAAACAGTTAAATGAAATGAAGAGTAGATATCATGCATAATAGGTCATAATGCGTTTTTATCATAAAAGTTGATAGTCACTGTTTAGGTTTGTCTTATTTTGACAAATGCTTTTCTTTTTGATTATCTTAAAAAGTTTAAAGAGAGACTGTATTAGGATAGAAAATGTTTTGTTCAGCTTTTTTTAAAAATAGTGAAAAATATGGACCACTTTGTGTTGGTTTTGATCCGAGTTATAAAGTTTTGCAATCATGGAATTTAAGCTGTGATTATAAAGGGTTAAAAGATTTTTGTGATATTCTCTTAACAGCAGCTGTGGGCAAGGTGGGAATGATAAAGCCACAAGTCGCATTTTTTGAGTTATATGGGGTAGAAGGGCTTCAGGCTTTGAAAGAACTCATTGAAAATGCACAGGAACAAGGTTTATTGGTTCTCGTTGATGCAAAAAGAGGAGATATTGGTTCTACCGCTGAAGCTTATGGTAAAGCTTGGCTTGGTTCCCATAGTGCCTTCAAAGCGGATGCTATAACAGTCAATCCTTTTTTAGGATTTGATGCTCTCATTCCTTTGATAAAGATTGCGGAAGAAACAAAAACGGCAGTTTTTATGGTTGTTCAATCTTCTAATCCAGAGGGAAAACACATTCGAAATGCACGCATTGGTGATCAAACTGTTTCTATACATTTAGCGCAGCGTATTTTCGAATATAATAACCAATCTTTAAATCAATATCATTATATTGGCCCTATCGGGGCTGTTATTGGAGCAACATTGGGCAATGAAGCAAAAGATACAATCGAACAGTTAAAAAATAGCCTAGTTCTTGTTCCTGGTATTGGTGTTCAAGGGGGGACAATAACACAATTACCCCAGCAGTTTCCTCAAAGGTTATGGCAAAATATTATTCCTTCAATTTCAAGATCAATTACGCAGGCTGGTCGAAATATAGTTGATTTAAAAAATGTTATTCATGTTTTTGCCGAGCAATCTAAAAGTACTCTTCTATCTTAATTTTTGCAAATTCAGCAAAGAGAGCTCTTAAATTAAAAAAAGGGGATTATCAGATTTTCAACAAAGATACTGTTTTTAAGAAGTGATTTTGCTTGATCAAAAACCAGGCGTTTCTTTTGATCTTCTTAAAAAGTACTCGGTAGATTTCTTATTTTCTGTTGGGAGTGGGGATAGAATGTGCGCTAAGTGTTAGGAGAAAATGTAGAAATCTTGTGCAATATATTAAAAATTGCTTCAAACTAGGCCAGGTGAGATAGGAGCAATAGGAAAGAAAATACAAAATGACGCTAACAGTGCTAAAAGAATGAGGGTTAAGCCTAGTGAGAAAGTAGCTTCGTTTTAGAGCCATTTGAGTTTAAGGTCGATGCATCCTTTAAAGAGTAAATTCTTTTAAAACATTGCTTTATTAGGCTATTGCTTTTGTAAAAGAAAAGCCTCTAACATGTTGTTAAAAGCTGCTAGGTTGATAAAGTCATTGCAGCGTTTGTTGCTATGGGATAAGAGTTACTCGTAAATACATATTGTTACTAGAGAATAACATGGCATTGAAACAAGAAAAAACCAAAGCCCGTTTGCCCCGTGGTTTTGTTGATCGCACAAGTGTGCAATTGTATGCAACTGAAATTATGATTGCAAAAATTCGTGAAGTTTATGAACTTTACGGTTTTGAAGCACTTGAAACACCAATTTTTGAATATACGGATGTATTGGGGAAGTTCTTACCTGATTCAGATCGTCCCAATACAGGGGTTTTTTCGCTAAAAGATGATGATGAACAATGGATGTCTTTGCGCTATGATCTGACTGCTCCTCTTGCTCGGTATTTTGCTGAAAATTTTGAAATGTTGCCAAAACCTTATCGAAGTTATCGATTGGGAATGGTTTTTCGCAATGAAAAGCCTGGACCAGGGCGGTTTCGGCAGTTTATGCAATTTGATGCTGATATTGTAGGATCATCGACAGTTGCGGCAGATGCTGAAATTTGCATGATGGTAGCGGATAGTTTGGAAAAATTAGGAATTCAGCAGCAGGATTATGTCATTCGTTTGAATAACCGAAAAATTCTGGAAAGTGTTTTGCAGGTGATTGGTTTAAATGAAAGGGAACAGATTGAAAGGCGTTTAACTGTTCTCAGAGCAATGGATAAACTTGATAAATTTGGTCTTGAAGGTGTACGTTTGCTGTTAGGAAAGGGGCGTTTGGATGAAAGTGGTGATTTTACAAAAGGTGCGCAGCTTAAGGATCAAGAGATAGAGTGCATTCTTTCCGTACTCACTGTAAACGCGAAAACGGCAGAAGAAACACTTGATACTCTCAGACAAGTCGTTGGGCAGAATGTTCAAGGGATTGAAGGGATTCAGGAGCTTGAGGAAATGCAAGCAATCTTTGTTGCCAATGGTTATCACAATCGCATTAAAATTGACCCTTCGGTGGTCCGTGGATTGGAATATTATACGGGACCTGTTTTTGAAGTGGCATTGCTTTTTGATGTGTTCAATGATGATGGGCAGAAAGTTGTTTTTGGCTCTGTTGGTGGTGGGGGGCGCTATGATGGATTGGTAGCGCGTTTTCGTGGGGAAAATATTCCAGCAACAGGTTTTTCAATAGGAGTTTCACGTTTGATCACTGCTTTGCAAAACCTTGGAAAATTGCCGGTGAAAAATATGCTTGGACCCGTGGTAGTGCTGATGATGGATAAAGAGCCAGAGGCTGTTGCACGCTATCAAAAAATGGTGAGACAATTGCGAAATGCCGGAATTCGGGCAGAGCTTTATTTGGGGTCATCGGGAATTAAAGCGCAGATGAAATATGCAGATCGGCGCCAAGCTCCTTGTGTGGTGATCCAAGGTTCACAAGAACGTCAAAGTGGAAAAATACAGATCAAAGATTTGATTGAAGGCGCCCGTTTATCTCATGAGATTAAGGATAATCAAACATGGCGTGAAAGTCGACCTGCGCAAGTGATGGTTGATGAAGAGCAATTCGTTCAAACAGTCCAAGAAATTTTGGTTGCTCAAAAATGCTCATAGTAAAAATTTTGCGAAAAAAATGCTGGGAAAAATTTGAAAATTTCCCTTTCAATTTTTAGAATTCATTTTTTTACTAGTTTAGATACCCTTAAAATCGCTTTATTTTTTAACTGTGTATAGCAGAAAAGAAGGTTCTTTTAAAAAGTGAGAAGGCGTTAGATACATTATAAAATGAGTGTTTTGAAAATGCAATGGAAACAGCTTGCATGAAGCAAAATATTGAAAAGTGAAAAGTTCTAGGTCGTTGACGAAAGCTTGTTTAGAAAAATTGATAGCTAATCGTTTATAAAAAAACCAATAAGCTATAGAGATATTGACGCATTCATATGCGTTTAACTTTTGAATGTTCATTTGCTGGTAGCGTATTTTTTGCTATTTTATTGTGGATAACTTAAAATCTCACATCTATGAAAGATGAAAGCATTCTCAAGAGTTTTATACTAAAGGGTTTTTTTGATCTTAAAAACAACGAATGACTGAAATCAGATGAATTTAAAAGGGAGAATAGAAGGGGATCTTGTAAGATGTTACAATAGTAATTGGTTGAGATTATTTATTTATTATAAAAATCATTTTTAAAATGAAGAAATAAAAATCGCCCGAAATGATTTTTCCATGCTCTATGAAAAAAATCCCTTATCTTTTGAAAAAACTGAAGAGATTAGGAAGTTATTTAAACCTTTTCTTCAAATTTCCAGTTTGAAGATTTTCCACAAAACACTTTATTCAGGCACTTTTGAATATCCGCGTGTAATTTTTGGCCTATCATTTCGTAGTGTAAAAGTTTTTTGGGATGGTGTGGAAAACCGAGATTATCACACACTTTGCCAACTTCCAATGTTGCGACAGCTCTTGGCATTTAAGACGGTTCCTAAGAGCCATTTTAGTTCTTGCTTAATACAATTTTACCCACACGCCAGTGCCGTTTATGGTGTGCAAGCAAGTGATTTTGTTTGATTTAAGATAAGCCAGATTCGAAATAAGAGAATCCCACTGCGGGATTCTAATTCAATCTGAATAATGATAGATTATCATTATTTTTTGATTGCGTGCAACAGCTTTTAGCTCTTTGATATCTTTAGTCCTCTAACGGGGCCAGATTTTTCACTGAACATTTTTCAAGCTTTTGCAAAGCTCTTAAAATATGAAATATCCATTGAAGAAACTATTGCTGGAATATTTTCTGCTCGAAAATGCACAACCAACTTACAGTGACTGTTTTTGTGAATGGATGTTTCAAAAGGTGCAAAAGACACCAACCCCCCTTACTCCGTAGGAAAGAAAATTGGTGTCGTAAAATTTTGTTTAAATGAATGATTTGGGGTTGAAATTAGTTTTTCAAGTTTTTTAAAACATTTTGTGGTGAAGAAACTTCATAAGGATCGGTTGCACAATTATCTGAAAAACCTGCTTCTTCGAACCATTGCTCAACCACACCATCATTAATAACAGCAGCATAACGCCATGAGCGCATGCCGAAACCAACATTGTCTTTTGCAACCAGCATCCCCATTTTGCGCGTAAATTCACCAGAGCCATCGGGAATTAATTTCACGTTTTTGATATTTTGTGCTTTACCCCAAGCATTCATGACAAAAGCATCATTGACGGAAAGGCAATAAATTTCATCAATACCAGCTTGTTTAAATTCATCATAGAGTTTTTCGAAATCAGGCAGCTGAAAGGTTGAGCAAGTAGGCGTAAAAGCTCCAGGAAGAGCAAAAAGAATAACACGCTTTCCTTTAAAGTAAGTATTACTGTTAACTTCTTGCCACCGATAAGGGTTATTTCCAGTTATTGTTTCATCGTGTACGCGTGTATGGAATGTGACATTGGGCACTGTTTTTTTCATCATAATGAGGCTCCTGTATTTTTTTACGAAAATTTTGTTTTTAAATAGCCTTCGTATTTAAAAACATATGGGAAAGAGCGTTTTAAATAAAAGGGCTTTTTTAAAAATCCTTGCTTCTAAATGAGTGTGCAAATATTTCATTCTTCCGTCAAGTAGAATTAATGGTCGATTTTGGATATTCTTGACTTTAAATTAAAGGAAAGAATATGAAGGATTTGCATGACTATAAAGACAGTTTTGACCACAGCTTTTGAGGGACAAAAACCAGGAACATCTGGTTTGCGAAAAAAAATATATGTTTTTCAACAACCTCATTATGTGGAAAATTTTATTCAATCTCTTTTTGATAATATTGGACCGCTTGAAGGAAAAATGTTGATTCTTGGGGGAGATGGGCGCGCTTTTAATCGGACACTTCTTCAGATTGTGTTGAAGATGGCAGCGGCGCATGGTGTTTCTCGTGTTAAAATGGGAAGGGGTGGTATTCTTTCTACACCTGCTGTTTCGCATCTTATTCGTAAAACGCGTGCTCATGGTGGACTTATTCTTTCTGCGAGCCATAATCCTGGTGGTCCAGAGGGAGATTGTGGGATCAAATACAATATTTCTAATGGTGGACCTGCTCCTGATTCTTTATGTGATGCTGTTTTTGCAACATCGCAACGTCTTGCCTTTTATAAAATTTTTGAAGCACCAAATGTTGATTTAGATAGGCAAGGAACGACTTTTATGGGAACTATGCGGATTGATATTATTGATCCTGTCGTCGATTATCTTGCTTTGATGCAGGAGATTTTTGATTTTGACTGTATTGCCAAGGCGGTTGCTGGAGGTCTTACTTTACGGTTTGATGCTATGCACGCAGTAACAGGGCCTTATGCCCATGAAATCTTTGAAAAATGTTTAGGATTTCCTGAAGGAACAGTGGTCAATGGTATTCCTTTGCCTGATTTCGGAGGAGGTCATCCAGATCCCAATTTGGTTTATGCTAAGGCTCTCTATGATTTATTGATGTCAGAGAAAGGACCAGATCTTGGTGCTGCATCGGATGGTGATGGAGATCGTAACCTCATTATTGGTCGGCAACAGTTTGTCTCACCTTCTGATTCCTTGGCTATTATGGCTGAATATGCACACCTCATTAAAGGATATCAGAAAGGTGTTGTGGGCATAGCGCGTTCTATGCCAACAGGGCGGGCTGCTGATTTGGTTGCTGAAAAAAAAGGATTAAACTTTTTTGAAACGCCAACAGGGTGGAAGTTTTTTGGAACACTTTTGGATGCCGAGAAAATCACCTTTTGTGGTGAAGAAAGTTTTGGAACAAGCTCTCAACATATTCGCGAAAAAGATGGCTTATGGGCTGTATTATTTTGGTTGAACCTTTTAGCAGTAACAGGGAAAACAGTCGCACAAATTGTTCAACAGCATTGGCACACCTATGGACGTTTTTACACGTTACGTCATGATTATGAAGAAGTTGAATCAGATAAGGCCCTGGCACTTATAGAGGATTTGCGTGTGAATTTACCAAAAGAAGGTACTGAAATTGCTGGTTTTTTTGTCAAAAAAGCAGATGATTTTACGTATCAGGATCCTATTGATCAGAACATTAGCACACGACAAGGTATCCGTATTTTTTTCGAAAATGGAGCAAGGTTGGTGATCCGTTTATCCGGCACAGGGACTCTAGGTGCTACCTTACGGATTTATTTTGAACAGTATGAAGGTGATCCGCGTAAATACAATCGCAATCCGCAAGAAGTTCTTCAACCTTTGCAACAGGTGGCACTAAAACTGTTAAATATACAACAAGAATTGGGGAGAGATCGCCCTGATATTATGACATGAAATCATCGGAATGTTCTTGAAAAGGTTTCACCGTTTATCACAGGAGAGGTGGTTTTATTTGCTATAAGGAAGAGCGTGACTCTCTTTTCGGGTGAGTTTCGTTCTTTTCACCTTTACAGAACGATTGAATTCCTAAACTCGCTAGATCCTTAAGATTGAATCCTGGAGATAATTATCAGCAAGTATAATGGGAGCATTTATGTCCAAGTGTTTGATAGAACTGTAGAATGCTTCTCATGCAAACAGAACTCCATCGTTGTTGTGTATTTTATAAGTTTATCTTAAAGCTTTTTTCAATATACTCACGCTTATCTTATGAGCGCTGTTTTTATGAAGGGGATAACAGTGAATTCTCGTGAAGGGTAGAATGATCAATCTATATTGGAGAAGACAGCATTCAATTTAAATGAGAGACATCTAAATATTGTTAGTTTCTTGTATTTAAAATCTTGTTCTATTAAAACAACCAAAGCCTTTTATTTTCTAGATTACAAATGAAAAGAGTTGTATAAAACAATTTAAGAAAAGGCTAAAAATATTTATAATAAATGCTCTCAAATACAAAGGCCAATACTGGAAATTAAAAAAATGTGCAGGTGCCATCTTATTTCTGTGCATAGGTGTAAAAATGGTGGTACTTAATGTTATAATAGCCCTTGGTATAAGAGACTATTCATAAGAGGCCTTTTTAATCTTTTCCTGTGCTAGTATTCTCCACACTCCCATTCCGCTTGTTAGCTTGTTAGATACCAACGAATGGTTTTAAGTGATTCAACATAGGATAGCGTTGAATTGAGAGAATTTTACGATATTCGGATAGCTCTCATTTAACATAGAAAACAATTAACTATGCTTATAAATCAAAATGTTCTCTAACATTATGGCTGTGATCGTTACTTAAATAACGGATTAAGTTGGGCGCATCATTTTTTGTTGCTCAATATTTAATAATTCTTAGCTCTTTGAGAGCATTTCTTTAAAATAGGTCTTTTTAGCTATTCATTAATTTCATTGGTGATGCAGAAAAAATGATTTTTATTGATTGATGAGGGAAAATGAAATGCCTAAATTTTATAAGAGGTGGGGCCTATTGAAGTTGTACAGGGGTAAATCATCCTTATAAATTAATAGATTCTATATGTGGGATAACATTTACAGACATAGTTAGTTGGCGTATTGGTACAAAACTATGTATAGCAGATGGGAGATGAAACATAAGAGAAATATTTTTCTAAAATAATAGACAATAAGTACTTCTTGTTTGGTGAACTATGATGAATGATTTTTTTAACAGAGGAATTTATAAAGCAATATCTCAAATGTCTTCGTTGTAATGGTCTTGGCGACTGAGAAGAGAGTGAAAATTTTGTATGTCTTGAAAGGAGCTCATGAAGGGCCACAAAAGAACATGGTTTCTGTCTTTTCCAATATTGTTTAGGATGTTAGTGGTCAGATTTTTACAAACGAAGAGATCGTTATGATGACTAAAAGATTTGAACGTAAAAGATGCTTCATCTGTTTTAAAGGGGGGCGAAGATAAAAAATAGCCGCTTGGTGGATGCCGATCATATTATTGATTATAAAATTCTTGAGATTGGTCAGATGAGTTTAAAGTTGGCGTTTGTTCAAAAAGTTTAAGCCTTTATCCTATTGCAATTGTTTTTGTATTTTTTTGTTTTCTATCTTTACCCTTTCATCTTCTTCTCAAAGAGGGTTCTTTTCTAATTGGTACAAAACTATGTATAGCAGAAAAATATAGGTTCTGTCTCTTCTTTTTAAGATGTGGTTATGGGGGGATAGGATCTTTGTTGACAAGTAACAATAAAAATATACGCTTGAAAAAGAAAACAATGCCGTAAAGTTATAAATTTTCTCCCCCTGAATTAAAAAATATTCCTCTTTTATGAGATAATTTCCAAAACAATCATCATAGATCTAGCTTTACATTTATTTAGACAGGTATTTCTATACACTTTTTACACCAGGTTTGTGAAGTTTAGAGCTAAGGGGAGAAAAGGGGAATTCTTAACCAAAAAATAGGAAAAGATTGGTAGAATACTGCGATGTTAGCACGTTCATGCATTTAGCTCTCAAGGTCTTTATCTTTGAAAGTGTTCATAACAGCTATTTGAAAAATAGTTTTTTGATCATCTAATTTGTGATGTGTAAGTGAATGATTTTTATTAATGCAAGAGAAATAAAATTGAAATAAGGGGGTATCTTCTAAGATTCTCATTCAAGTTTCTAGGTGTGATCTTTGTTGATTAGTTGATATAGAAGCAGTTTGTGTGAATTTATCGTTGGAAATACTGAAGGTGATAGATAAAGGAGACTGGGCATGCGTTTTCCGTTTATGTATTTGGTTTGTTGAAGCAACTTATGGCTTTTCTTAAAGAGGCGAGAAATCTTTTTAAGGCATATGTAGAGGTGAAAGGTGCGCGAAGGTATCATCGTCCAGATTTTTAAACAGGACTATTTTTTATGGTTGTATGGCTTATGTCTAAAATTTCATGAATAAAATGGCGTAAAAGATTTCCGATACATTCATATTTCCGTATTTTTGTTGAAGGGGGATAGTTGGTGTTGACGTTTTGCTTATTAAGATCAAGATTTATTGTGGCATGGCTTCAACGCCTAAAACTTCAGGGATAAAATGACGCAAAAGATTTTCAATACCGTGTTTGAGTGTTGCCGTTGAAGAGGGACAACCAGCACAGGATCCTCGCATATTGAGATAAACAATACCATTTTCAAAACCGCGAAAAGTAATGTCTCCACCGTCATTGGCGACAGCTGGGCGAATCCGCGTTTCAAGGAGTTCCTTAATTGTTAGAACAATATCTGCGTCTTTCTCGTCATAAAATTCTTCGTTAAGAGCGTGGGGTTGTGCTTGTGTTATGGCGTTGGTGGTGATAACTGGCTCATTAGACAGAAAATGTTCCATAATTGTACCTAAAATAAGAGGCTTGAGGTGTTGCCATTCCCCTTCTTTTTTGCTTACGGTGATAAAATCATAGCCTAAAAAGACACCATTGACATTTGGAATATTAAACAGTTTAGCCGCTAAAGGTGAGTTTTTAACTGCTTTTTCACGGTCACGAAATTCTAAGACACCTTCTGAAAGAACCACGCGTCCTGGTAGAAATTTGAGTGTTGCAGGGTTTGGGGTGGTTTCAGTTTGAATAAACATAGATTCTCCTTTTATTTTGAAGGATTAAAAAGATTATTACATTTAGAATGTTATATTTTTTAGGCAATAGATTTAATATCTTCATCGGCAAGATTGCTAGGAATGACAATAACAGGGATTGAAAAGGCGGTTCCTTTATTCCCAATTAATTGAATAAGGGGTCCTGGTCCTTCTATGTGCTCACTGGCTGCTAAAACAATCAGTGCAATTCTTTGATCTCTGTCGATTAGTTTGGAAATTTCATCAATTTTTTTCCCTTCGCGTACCACTATTTCTGTTTCAAGGGCATGGGAGGTGCGGACTTCAGTGGCAATGTCTCTTAGTAGTTTATAAGCACTTTGTGTTGATTCCGTACGCATAACGTCGTTTACACCCAGAAAATGTTGAAATTCTGTACTATCAACAACACAAAGCAATACCAATGTTCTGTTGGTATTTTGAGCATGCTGGGCGGCAAATGCAACAGCGCGTCGACATTCTGGTGTTTCATCAATAATAACTAAGTTTTTTTTCTTAGTTTTTCTTTTCGGATTTTGAGGTTTAGAAATCATGCACATTCTCTGTTTTGTACAAATGATTTTTTGCTTTCTACAGTTTTTAGTTTTATTGTTTTTATGTATTGTGCAAAAATCCAACAATTTCACGAATTTTTTTCATATTTTCTTCTGCAAGCATACTAGCACGTTCTGCACCATCATGCAAAACAGAGTCGATATAATTGCTTTCTTGATGAAGCCGACGTAATTCTTCTGTTATGGGCGCAAGTTTATGGATAGCTAGGTCGGTTAGGGTTGTTTTAAAATGCGAAAATTGTTGACCAGAAAATTCTAAAAGAATCTTTTCTTTACTGACTTTGGCAAGGGCAGCGTAAATACCAAATAGGTTATCAACTTCTGGTCGTTTTTTTAAAGCGGCAAGGGTATCAGGAAGAGGCGCAGAATCCGTTTTGGCTTTGCGTATTTTTTTTGCGATAAGATCAGCGTCATCAGTCAAATTAATGCGTGAAAAATCTGAAGGATCTGATTTTGACATTTTTTTTGTGCCATCGCGCAACGACATAATGCGTGGAGCTGTTGTTCCAATAAGCGCTTCTGGAAGGGGGAAAAAAGCTTGTTTTTTTTCTTTATCCGTTTGTATAGAGATGCCAAAATTTAATTCGGCAATACGCTGTGCATAGTCGTTGTTAAATTTTTGTGCAATATCGCGTGTGAGTTCAACATGCTGTCTTTGATCCTCACCCACTGGGATATGTGTGGCACGATAGACTAAAATATCAGCAGCCATCAAAGTAGGGTAGGCAAAAAGCCCAACAGATGCTTTTTCACGATCTTTTCCTGCTTTATCTTTAAATTGTGTCATACGTTGAAGCCAACCGATGCGGGCAATACAATTAAAGATCCATGCGAGTTCGGCATGTTGAAAAACACGTGATTGATTAAAAATAATGTGTTTTTGAGGATCAATACCAGTAGCTAAAAAAGCTGCTGTCACTGTTCTGATGGCTTCCTGTAAAGTGAGGGGATCTGGGTTAACGGTGAGCGCATGCATATCTACAACACAATAGAGGCAATGGTGAGAGTTTTGCAGTTCAACCCAATGCTGAATGGCCCCAAGATAGTTGCCAAGATGTAAATGACCACTCGGTTGTACGCCAGAGAAGACAAGGGGTGTAAAGGTATCCATAGGAGTGTTCTTTCTTCAATTAAGGTTATTCGTTTTATTTTTTTGACAAACTATCTATTATGGCATAAACGCTAGAGGCGTTTTTTCAAATTTTTAAGCGTATGAGAAAAAGAATGAGTGTCCGATAAAAAATAGGCAGTCAAGGAGATCAAAAATAGGCCGAGCATAATTCCTACTAAGGTGATGATGCGTAAGAAAAAAGGCGCTTGTGAGGATAAAGAAAAAGATAAAAATCCAAACATATTCAATCCGTAATAAAGGGCTAGTGCGCTCAAAAAGGTCGTCATCATTAGACATGATATTCGCTTTATCAGTGGGGTGTCGTATTTCCAATAACCGCGTTTGATAAGAATACCCCAAAGTAACAGTGTGTTGACCCATCCAGAAGTAATTTCAGCAATAACAATGCCCCGTGCTGATAGAATAGGAAATAATGTGAAGGCAAGGCTGATATTGATGAAAACGCAAATGCCTGTAAAAATCATCGGTGTTTTGGTATCTTCATGGGCAAAGAAATTAGGAATAAAGATCTTTATGAGAACAAAAGCTGGAAGTCCTAGCCCATAAAGTTCTAGCAATTGGGCAACATGGTAGGTTGATTGGCTGGTAAATTGTCCACGCTCAAAGAGTAAACTGACAATAGGAGTGGAGAGCAGCAAAAAAGCGATAGATGCCGGGAGTGTTAACAACAGTGTTAATTCAATAGAGCGGTTTTGCAAATGATGGGTTTTTTCATGCTTTTTGCTTCGCAGAGCTTGTGTTAATTCTGGCAAAAGAACGGTTGCAACAGCAATGGCGATCACGCCTAGAGGCAATTGATAAAGACGATCAGCATACATTAAAGAAGAGACAGCACCTGATTGGCTAGAAGCAATGTTGGTATTGATGAGCAGATTAATTTGCGTGATGCCTCCTGTGATAGCTGCAGGAAATGCTAAAGTTAACAGTTTGCGAACATTAGGACTTAAATAGGGACGGCGAAAGGAAATTTTCATGCCACTTTGACGCAAAGCAACGGCAATCAAGATTAGTTGAAGAAGCCCTGCTGCTAAGACACCCCAAGAGAGATTTAGACCGATATGCCAAGCGTCAAATTGATAAATCCAAGCATAGAAAAGCACACCAATCAGAATAATGTTTAAAAAAAGTGGGGCAATGGCTGCAATAAAATAGCGACGCAGAGCATTGAGCATGCCCCCCATCATGGCGGCTAGAGACATGCATGTTAAATAGGGAAACATGATCGCAGTAAAATGAATTGTAGC
Organism: Bartonella fuyuanensis; assembly: GCF_014197255.1. Lineage (GTDB taxonomy): Bacteria > Pseudomonadota > Alphaproteobacteria > Rhizobiales > Rhizobiaceae > Bartonella > Bartonella fuyuanensis. The sequence goes on from NZ_JACIFE010000022.1 coordinate 13,309, forward strand.
GTTAAATTTTGTTGCATCTTCAGTAAAACCTGGAGCAATAATGGTTCGTACCAAAAAAGGCATGCTGAGTTCCATAGCAATCGTTAACAATAATAGCAGCGAAAAGAGAACGCCAAAGACTTCTTCTGCAAATTTGCATGCAGTCTCTTGACCATCTTCGGTAACTTTTTTTGCAAAAAGAGGAATGAAAGCAGCATTAAAAGCGCCTTCAGCAAAAAAACGGCGGAAGGTGTTGGGAAAACGAAAAGCGGCATTAAACGCATCAGAAACAGGGCCAGTCCCTAGGGCTGCTGCCATAAGCATTTCGCGGACGAAGCCAAAAATACGACTCATGAGGGTACCGGAAGCAACAGTTGCAATTTTTTTTATCAATGTCATAAAGATATATCGTGTTTGTTATGAAGCGATGATAGGAAAATAAACTTTTTAAGTCATAAAAATCTGCTCTGTATCCCAAGACAAAAATACATTTTTGCAACGTTTTACGACGGTGTTTATCTTTCTGTCAACAATGGTGCATGAAGACTTCTTAATGTTCCTTGTTTAGTGTGGATTTTCAATTTTTATAGTTGCCATAAAATAATTAAAATTTCTTTTTTAAGTTTAAATAGGCATTTGTGTTATAACAGTTGAGGGGCTATAGGGCGATCATTTCTTTATAGGTGTGATCTTCGTGCATAAGAAAACCTGATATTCAAGAGAGTTTTGCATATCTTTATTATGACAAATTATGAATGTGATTAAGCAAATTATTCTTGCAAAATTGATTTAACCGTTCATTTCTTTCATTCGGGTTTCTTTTCATAGCAATAAAACAAAATCTGAGAAAATAAAGTTGCAATATGTTTTTATGGTTTTCATTCTTGTTGAGGTGCGATTGGTTTGCCGATGGGAAGGTTGGGGATAAAGGCAAGATTTTACCAGGGAGGGATAAAAGTTAAACTTATGAATTTTTAATGACACATGGATATTGCCTTTGACTGCTCCGTTTTATGTGGTTGAATGTTTTCTGGTAGCCTGATGTTCTGTGTGATGTTTTCTTTCATTTCCTGTGCTTGAGTTGTTGTCTTGGTAAAAATGTTGGAACATTTTTTAAATAGATTGATACTGCGTTGGTATTGAGTACTCATCGAATTTGCGGTGATAAAAATATATTGGTTGTATGTTCTGTTCTATCTCTTTTAGATGTTTTACGCTTTTTATAATCTCTTTTTCTTTGACAATTGATATGCTGAGACTTTTCGCAAGTTTTTCGTTATTATTGTCCTTTAGAGCTTCATGTTTGCTTGAGGATAAGTGTGCATTGATTTTTCTGATATAAGTCCTTATTTCCTCCTTAATTCAGGAGAATTTGATAAAGTTTCTTGTTGTGTTCTTTTGATAAAGAAAAGAGATTCAGCATCTATATTTCCAGTGTTTCCACTGACTGTTTACAGCGTTTTTGTTTTGCATGATGGTCATGGAGAATGTTTCTTTCTTTTTGTTTAAAAATATTGATAAAATGATCATTGATTTTACAGAGGGGGAAAGTATTTGCTTCAGCATGGGCGCGTGCATTATTTTATGCCATAGATATTTTGGTCAGAAAGCTTAGAAATTGAGTGAGGAGATATTGTAATTTGATGGGTGAGCTGTTCTCTTTCAGTGTGACGTTTATGGATCATTTCAATTCTTCCTAGAAAAATATGACCATTGCCATAAATGATTTTGCATAAAGTTCCGATTTTTTTCTTTTTGCTTAAATGGATATGTTGTTTTTGATTTTTTCAGCTCTTTCCTTGTTGGTAAGGAGGACGATTTTTTTGCTGAGATGAGAACCTCTTGCAGGTGGTTAACGCTTCATGCTGTAAAGGAGAGGGTGTTACCAATTTTTAATGTTTAAATTTGGATTGATGTAAGTTCTTTTTTATTTCCTATGATGAAAGTCCGGTTGGTCTTAAACATGAAAGTATTTGGTCCACTATTTCTGTAAAAGCCTGTATGGATTTGACTTTTTTTCGCTGTTAGAACAAAATATTGATGAATATTATCATTATCAAGTCTAATAGTTTTCATATTATCCATGAATTCTTTTAAAATAAGTGTTTTTGCTGGATTTGAGATAGCGTCAAACAGATGTTTCATTATTTCTTTATCGTGGTGTTTTAGCGATGCAATACTGGTAAGCATTATGCATTTTTCTGTTGCAAGAGAAAAGTCAAGTGGGTAGCCAGAAACTTGTCCAAGTTTTTCAAAAAACATGCGTTTGGTACGTCTATTGCCTTCTCTATTTCAGTAGCTTGTTCAACAAATGTTTCGCATGTTATAAGCCCTTTAAACTATTCGTTGCAGGAAGTGTCTTGTCTAAATTCTCTAGTTCCTCCTGTATCTGTTTTTCTGATGCAAAAAATACCAGCTTTTTTCATCCAAGCGTTGTACCATCCTCAACGGTAAATGGCTTTTCACGTGTTTGTTCGGTCCATTCAAAAGTGTTTTTAAACAGGGTATGATGAAGATATTGGAGATAAGTGAAAGTTAGTCTTTGTGGTGGTGCTTCTTGGCGGAGATGAATGGTGCTTTTGCTGTATCGTGTGCACATTACACGTTTAATTTCCCATAGTTTTTTATGCCATATTTATTTTTTAAGGTGATGCTGTTTTTAGGTAAAAGAAATTACAGTATAATGTATTATCTTCTTCGCGTTCAGGCAATGAAGATAATTTCTCGGATGAGGAGAAAGAAGAGGTGTCCATTTTTTTGTCGAAACGTCTCCGGATATTTTTGCTTTTGAGGTACGTTGTTTTCCGATTTGTTGATTGAGAGAGCGTTTTTCTTTTGTCATTTGAGCCAATGCAGGATCATTTGTTGCTGGATTGTTAGGATTTCTTTGAAGTCTTTTTATTGGGGAATTAAACTGCCCTGGTTAGAGGTTTTTGGCTCAGTTTGATTATTTTTTTGTATCATAGGACTATCGCGCTTCTAGTTTTTCTTACTCTGTAATGTGGTATTTCTTTTAAAGCACTTTGCTGTTGGGATAAAAGACATTTTGCTATACTTCTTTGGTTTTAGAAATGTCTGCATGAAATGCAGGATGTTTTTCTCGCAATTTTTCCTGTGTGGAAGTGGCACAAGGCTCTTATATTTCTTTCAAGTTTTCCAGAGTGTTTTTTGAAAGCTTCTTTTTTATATTTTTTGCGTTTTTGGATAATTCAAAAAAATTGATCTTAATTCATATAAAACAAAGTCAATGTTTATCATTTTTGTGAAGTATTATCATGAAATTTTATCAATAAGTTTTGTAAAGTGATGGGATGTTTTATCCAAATTTTTTGTATATTATACGCCCTCTTTGATGCACTCTTGGCGAGATAATCGCACCAAAGTTTTTTATGACTAAGCCAACGATGAGGAAATTTATCAGGAGAAAGCTAGAGTTTTTGATGTTTCTGTTCTTCGTGATCGTATCTCTGATCGGTCTTCTTGTCTAGAAGTTCCAGAAACTTCTTGAATCCGCTTTACTGTTGAGCGTTCAGGCAACTGAGGAGGATGCGATAAACTTTGTTGCTTTTGCAATCTTTTATCTAAATTAGTAAGCGATTGTTGGCGTATTTGTTGTTCTTGATGGTTTTGCACAATGGCTTCTCTTAACTGCTTTACAGTCTCAGCATAATCCTTAATGGCGGTACAGAGCATGGGAAGATTTTCTTCAGCTTGTTTGCGTGCTCCGTTTTTTATGCCAAGGACTTGCCTACCAGCAAGTGGAGCAAAAAACAAGGAATGGTTTTCAATTTGCCATACAAGCTCTTCTCCCATCTCTGGAATTTTTTGGATATCTTCTATTCTGTCGTTAAAAAGAGAAGGGTTTTTATAAACTTTTTCACACCAATATTGGATCTCTCTTTGACCATATTGAACTGATGGATCTTTCTGAATTCTATGGGTAATTTCCTGACTTGAAAGAGGTTTGATTTTCTTTTCTGAATTGAGCGGATTTTGTAAATGTTGTTTTATTGACTCTTCCCCTTGTGCTTGTCGCTGGTGTCCTTGTTCTATGTGAAGTTCCTGTGAAATACCCTCATTTTTTGTATATTTTGAAGTATATACATAATCGTTAATGGTGGCGCAAAGGGTAGGAAGAGTTTCTTCAGCTTGTTTGCGTGCTCCGTTTTTTATGCCAAGAACTTTTCTACCAGAAAACTTAGAAATAGATTTAGGGTGTTCTGTAATGTCCCATAAGAGTTGTTCTCCTATATCTGGGTTTTCTTTGATTGCTTCTATTCTATCGTTTAAAATAAGTCGGTTGCCATAAACTTTTTCGCACAAAAATCGTATTTCTTCTTGATATGCTGTGAGCAATAGCTCTCTTTCCATTTTATTAATAAATGTTTCTTGTCTATGAGATGATTTTGGTTGTTCAATTGTTGGATGTGAAGAGGCCGTTTTTTTGACGAGAGGGTCGCTTTTTTGTTTGTCTCTTAGATGATATGGTTTTCGTGAAGTAGGGATTGCATATGTTCCACTGTCTTGTGATGATGAACTGCTTTGCTCCTTAACTTTCATATGTGATGGTGTTTTGGGTCTAACACTTGGGTGGAGAGTTTCAGACTTTTGAATTTTTGCATCGTTTTGCACTCTGTCTCTCATGTGTGAGGGGGGATATGGTGCAGGTGTTGCATAGGGATGTTCACTTTCTTGAACTATTGGTTTGTTTTGTAGCCTATCTTTTGCGCGTGGAGGTCTTTGTGGAGCCGCTTTTATGTGAAGAGAGTGATTGTCTTGGATTTTTGCATCGTTTTGCACTCTGTCTCTCATGTGTGAGGGGGGATATGGTGCAGGCGTTGCATAGGGATGTTCACTTTCTTGAATTATTGGTTTGTTTTGTAGCCTATCTTTTGCGCGTGGAGGTCTTTGTGGAGC
>NZ_JACIFE010000023.1 GCF_014197255.1 Bartonella fuyuanensis
TCAAACAGGGGTTTCTTCCCTTGGCGATCTGACCATTGAAACCAATCAAATCACCGCTTTAAACAACCATATTGGTGCCAAGGAGAATATTGTACATCCCATACACTCAAACCTATGAACTTAAATAACTACACACGCAATTTCTTGAATTTTACCAGCTAATGCAAGTTTAATTTTCCCCCATTGCTAAATTTTCTATTTAATTGTATTATAGAACATTGCAATTCGAGTTTATGTCAAGGGCTTCAAAATAATTTTTCACAAGAAGATTCTGCAAATTTAAAAAATGGAGGAAGTTGGCATAACAAAGATGTGTTTTGTAGAAGCATGTTGGAAAACCCTATTCCCTAATTTTTATTTACGAATCCAACATTTTGAAAAAATATAAAAGTCAATGGGATATATTAATAAAAAAGAATATAATATCGCTCAAAAGTGCTATAGGAATGATATCTTATGACGATTTTGCCTCTTAATAGCACTTCGATAAAAGAGGCTGTTGCACTTTTGAAAGAGGGGAGATTAGTAGCTCTGCCGACAGAAACTGTCTACGGATTGGCTGGTGATGCGACCAATGGGAGGGCAGTAGCTTCTATTTTTTCTGTAAAAAAGCGACCGCATTTTAATCCTCTTATTGTTCATGTGAGTAGTATTATTATGGCTGAATGCTTTGTAGAAATTGATTCTCTCTCGCGTCAATTAATGGAAGTGTTTTGGCCAGGACCTTTGACATTAGTTTTACCTTTAAAGGCCTATCACAATATCCATCCTTTAACTACCTCTGGCCTTGATACGTTGGCTGTCCGTTTTCCAGAGAATGGTTTCGCAGAAGTTGTACGATGTTTGGGGCGACCTTTAGCTGCTCCTAGTGCGAATCAGTCAGGACGCCTTAGTCCTACTTCAGCTGAAGCTGTTTTTGCATCTTTAGGCGAATCTATTCCTTTGGTGCTTGATGGGGGCCCATCTAAAATAGGGCTTGAATCAACGATTATTAAGGTTTGTGATGAAAGTATTTATCTTTTGCGCCCTGGGGGACTTGTTGCTGAAGAAATTGAAGGAGCTACAGGGAAATCACTAAAACGGTGCGATCAGTGGACAGCAGTTGAAGCACCAGGTATGCTAAAATCACACTATGCTCCCCATGCTGCGCTTCGTTTAAATGTGCAAAAGGTAGAAAATGGTGAAGCACTTTTAGCATTTGGACCTAAACGCATTTCAGGGGTAGAAAGTGCTGTTACTGTTTTAAATCTTAGTGAAAAAGGACAGTTGGAAGAGGCAGCAGCTCATTTATTTGAATATATGAAACAATTGGATTCACTCAAAGTGAAATGTATCGCTGTAGAATCCATTCCGTCGTATGGATTGGGGGAGGCTATTAATGACCGTTTAATACGTGCGGCAGCTCCAAAGGAGAAATGAATATGGAGCAGGAATTAATTGCGAGGTTTAGAGAAATTGTTGGTGCCAAACATGCTATAACAGATCAGGCATTGATTTCACCGTATCTGCTTGAAGAGCGTGGACTTTTCCATGGAAAAACACGCTTACTTTTACGTCCATCTTCTTGTGCAGAAGTTTCATCAATTATGCAGTTAGCGAGCAAAACCCGCACACCAATTGTACCTCAGGGTGGGAATACGGGGCTCGTAGGGGGACAACAACCAGATGAAAAAGGAGGGAGCATTCTTTTATCTATGGAGCGGTTAAATAAGATTAGAGTTATGAATCTTGAGGGAAATTTTGTTGTTGTAGAGGCTGGTGTTATTTTACGGGATTTACAGAAGAAAGTGGGTGAATTAGGTCGTTTTTTTCCTCTTTCTTTGGCATCTGAAGGTTCTTGCCAAATAGGAGGAAATCTTTCGTCAAATGCTGGAGGGGCAGCTGTTTTAGCTTATGGCAATGTGCGTGATCTTTGTCTTGGTTTGGAAGTTGTTTTACCGGATGGCCGTATTTTAGATGATTTGCGTTTTGTTAAAAAAGACAATACCGGTTATGATTTGAAAAATCTTTTTATTGGTGCAGAAGGCACGCTAGGCGTTATAACCGCAGCAGTTTTGAAAATTTTTCCAAAGATAAAAGGAAAAGCTGTTGCCTTGGTGGGATTATATAGTTTAGCGAAGGCTCTAGAGTTTTTATCACTGGCTCAAGAATATGGAGGAGGGATGTTGACAAGTTTTGAGCTCATGGGAAATCTCAGTTTGCAAATGGCTTTAGATTATAAAATGTGTGAGAAATCTCCTTTCCAGCAGAAACATGAATGGTATGTATTAATGAACATTTCATCGCTGCAAGGCAATGATGAGGCGTTATCAATATTGAATATTATTTTAGAAGAAGCCTTAAAGAATACAGTGATAGAAGATGCAGTTGTTGCACAATCTTTAAATCAGCAAGATTTTTTTTGGCAATTGCGAGAAAGTATATCATCGGCACAAAAATTGGCGGGAGGGTCCATTAAGCACGATATTGCAGTACCACCTGCTTCCATTCCTGATTTTATTGCTGAGGCGGCACTTATTGTGGAAGATATTGCTCCAGGAGCAAGGGTCGTTTGTTTTGGACATATGGGTGATGGAAATTTGCATTATAATGTTACACAACCTGTAGGAGTTGATACGACAGCATTTTTGCAATTATGGTCAAAAATGAACCATCGCATTCATAGTTTAGTAATGGACTATAAAGGTACATTTTCTGCTGAGCATGGAATTGGTCAGCTTAAGCGCGAAGAGCTGCGTTCTTTTAAATCATCTGTCGCTTTGGATATTATGCAAGAAATTAAGAAAATACTCGATCCTTTAGGGATAATGAATCCTGGTAAAGTCTTGTAATTCAAGAATGGTGAAGTTTATTATTTATTTTTGTTTAGATTTTAATAACCAAAAAAGAAACCAGTTGTTTTTTATTCAAACTTTTAATAATCCAATGAGGAAAAGCTGCTAAAAGGGGTATGTTATTAAGATAAATTGGGACACTATATATGGCTAATCAATGCTTTAATCAGGCAAAAGCGGTGCTTGAATTTCGGTTAGATCCGTGCCATTTGCCACAGACAGCAACATATTTTTCATCAAAAACGGGTAGTCAGGTAATTTGTTCGTTAAATGAGCATGGTGTTTTTTTTAAAACGGATATGCCTTCAAGTATATCGCATTTAGTGCCGCCTTATCATTTTAAAGGAATTGCAGCACGTACCGTAAAAACGCGTTCAGGAGAAAGAGCTGTTGCATTAGAGTTACTTCATACAAATGAGGAGGTTTGCATCCCGCTTTTAGTTTCGAGGGATTTGAATAATGTTCTTCTGGATTGGCGTTTATGGGCAGATACTTATGATCTTCCTATGCTTATGATTAATGAAGATAATCGTGTTGTGGTTGTAAAAGATCGTTCTGATTTACAGAATTTTTTTTGTACAATACCGTATTCTAAACAGAGGTGTTTTTTACTTCGTTATAGCAATCCGTTAGGTTTGCGTTTAACGATTGCGAATCGAATTACGCTACAGTGATATTAATATGCGTTCGTTTTTTCTTTTTGTGCTGCCATAAGTTCTATTTGCTCTGTCTGAGTTGTAAATACGATTTTTTAATAGGAATACATTGGCAGCAGGAGTTAACTCCAGTAAACGCTTTTTGGGGGGTAGGTAAGAAACGGTTTTCATAACACTAGGGACTGTTTCATTGATAATGTAATTTTTGTTTTTTTGCTACATCATTAAAACACGAGCAAATTTCTGAAAGTATTTTTATTTTCTTTTTTGTAAAGCAAATTATTGATTTGTAAAATCAATGAATCATTTTTTATATTGAACGAAAGCTTTGAATTTTGCAAAATATTCTTATTCCACCTCTATTCTTATGATTAAAATCATTTGTCCGCACATTAATTATAAGTAAGGTTAGTATGTGGACAAGAACCATTAAAAAAGTAAAGATACCCCTTCTAAACCGTTTAGATAGTTAAAATTATCACAACCTCAAGAGTTGGAAAATATGATAATAGTACCGGTTTGTATTTTTTCAATAAAATAGCAGAATGGATTTATATCGTTCATGTGTAGTTTGAAATGAGGAAGACAATTCTGAGAGATATCATTTTGTATGGGAATAGCAAAAATGCGCTTTATTGAAGAAACCTTATTTTTAGAGGGAAATGTACTCGTTTTTTTAAATTATTGTCAATACAAAAAAGTGATAAAATTTGTACGCTCTACTCTTATGCGAGATAATCAAATTTAAACAAGAATCTTCAAAAGATTCAATTTTCTTTCGCGATAGCTCTCCATCCGATATCACGGCGAACGAAACCTTCTGGCCAATCAATATAATCAACAGCTTCATAAGCACGTTTTTGTGCATGCGTAATCGTTTTTCCTGTTGCTGTTATATTGAGAACACGTCCACCATTCGCAATGAGTTCTCCATTCCGTAATATTGTACCAGCTTGAAAAACTTTAACACCAGGAAGAGTGTTTACTTTATCAACGTTACGGATAACAGTCCCTTTTTGGGGAGAATCTGGATAACCATTAGCAGCCATAACAACGGTGAGAGCAGTTTTTTCAGACCACTGAAGAGGTTTATTTTCAAGATTTCCTTGAGCTGTGGCAAGAAAGATCGGTAGAATATCATCTTTGAGGCGCATCATTAAAACTTGACATTCAGGGTCACCGAATCGTACATTAAATTCAATTAATTGGGGTCCTTTTGGCGTTATCATTAATCCGACAAAGAGAATACCTTTGAAAGGAGCTCCCATTTCTTTCATGCTTTTTAAAGCTGGTTCAACAATTTCCTTGAGGGTACGATTCACTATTTCTTGGGTCATGATGGGCGCCGGTGAATAAGCACCCATACCACCAGTGTTTGCTCCAGTATCTCCATCACCTACACGTTTATGATCTTGAGCAGATCCAAAGGGAAGAGCAACTTTACCATCACAAAGACAGAAGAAACTTGCTTCTTCACCTTCAAGAAAAGATTCTACAACAATTTTGTTTTCTGTATTTCCAAATGTACTTTTAAAGCAGGAATCAACAGCGTTAAATGCCTCTTCCATAGTTGTTGCAACCACGACACCTTTCCCAGCTGCTAAGCCATCAGCTTTAATGACAATGGGAACTCCTTGTTGATGAATGTAAGCTTTGGCTTTAGCAGCATTATTAAAGCATTGGTAACTTCCTGTAGGAATGTTATTCTTACGACATAAATCTTTTGTAAAAACTTTTGAACCTTCTAGTTGAGCAGCTTTTTGAGTAGGACCAAATACACAGATATTAGCACTAGAAAGAGAGTCTGTTATACCTGCCACCAATGGTGCTTCTGGCCCCACAATCACAAGATCAATAGAATGCGTTTTACAAAAATCAATAACAAGGAGGTGGTCATCAATGTTTAAATTAATATTTTCACCAAATTCTGTTGTTGCAGGATTTCCAGGAGCACAATATAACTTTGTGAGCAGTGGGGATGCTGCTATTTTCCATGCTAAAGCATGTTCTCGTCCACCTGAGCCAATTAGAAGAATATTCATTACTTGCTCCTCTCATAGAAGATGATAAATTTCATCTTCTTCTCATAAAAATGAAATGTCTCTATCGCAAGATTAAAGGTAAATCATTTGATGAAAAAAAATGAAAATATCACACATGTTCAGTCCTATGATAACCAAGGACGGGTTATGGATGCATCTTCCAAGCAATGGGTCTACACTTTTCTTCCCTGTTCTTTATGGTTTTATGCGCAATTAGCGCGTTGGGATCGGCCTATCGGATGGCAATTGTTGATGTGGCCTTGTTTTTGGTCAACAACAATGGCTTTTCTCTCTTATAAAATACATTATGATACTATTCTATCAATATTGCTTCATTGGATTTGGTATCTTTTTCTTTTTTTTCTAGGATCTGTCGCTATGCGAGGGGCAGGATGTACGTGGAATGATCTTATTGATCATAAAATCGATTCGCAAGTAGCAAGAACACGTTCTCGCCCATTGCCGACAGGTCATGTGAGTCGGTTTCAAGCAAAAATTTTTATACTTGTGCAATGTTTGGTTGGTTTAGGCGTTTTATCACAATTTAATAGGTTTAGTTTTTTTCTAGGTATTTCATCATTGATTGCTGTTGCGTTTTATCCGTTTATGAAACGTATAACATATTGGCCACAGTTTTTTTTAGGCGTTGCATTTAATTGGGGAGCATTAATGGGGTGGGCCGTTGTCTTTGGAAGTTTAAGTTGGGCACCGATCTTTCTTTATGTGGGATCAATCTTGTGGACCATAGGATACGATACAATCTACGCACATCAAGATAAAGAAGATGACGTTACTGTTGGTATCCGCTCTACGGCGCTTCTCTTTGGTAAAGAAACTAAACGTGCTTTAGTATTTTTGTATGGTGGTTTTGTGGTGTTCGTTAGTTTAGCATTTTATTTAGCTGAAGTTCCTGTTCTGTGTTTTGGGGGGATTTTTGTGGCAAGCATCCATATGTTTATTCAAATTAAAGTCATTGATATTGATGATAGTTCACAATGTCTCAAGCTTTTCAAATCGAATTCATTTATTGGTTTTGTGATTTTTGCTGGTTTAGTATGTAGTGGTATATGGACGATATTTTATCCTGCAGTCTAACAACACATTAGATAAATTCACATGTTTTGTGATGAAGGGGAGAGGAATAAAAATTAAAGGTATTTTCATTGATTTTAAGGTTTATTTATATTTATGGCTAATCTTGTTTCAGATCCTTCTTGTACGAAATAATCGCTTTGTAAAATTTTATTGAAATAAAAATAGATCTTAGCAAGAGCGAAATTTTTTTTGATTTAAGGTATATTTTCTATTTATCGATCAGAATCAAAATGTATACGACTATTTTATTATTCTCGGTTTCATTTGAATAACACTACTTCCCTTATTAGAAGCTCAAAAGTGAAACCATAACTTCTGCTGAATACAATTTTTTCTCTTACTAATAAGTTTGTTACTAATCTACTTTCAAGTGATCAAGTAGGGAGATATTATTAACTAATTTTTACAGTGAAGATACAATTCTCTTACTTTAAGTGAAATACATCATCTTCTTTTAGAATTTTGCAAATAGAAAATAGTCAGTTAACTGTTAGGAAAAAAAACCTTTATAACGATGAAGTTTGAAAAATTAGGGATAAAGTTTTTGTCTTTTCCAATTGCTCTGTCCAATACAATCGCGTGTAAAAAGCAGACGATCATGTAAACGAAATGGGCGATCACTCCAGAATTCTATAGAAAGGGGTTTAACACGAAAACCAGACCAATAAGATGGCCGTGGAATCTTGCCTACGGCATAATGCGCCGTGTATTGAGCAATTGCTTTTTCGAGCACAAAACGATTATCTAATGGTTGAGATTGTTTAGATGCCCATGCTCCAATTTGACTATTACGTGGTCGCGATTGGAAATAGGTGTCAGCTTCCTGCATACTGACTTTTTCAACAATTCCTCTAATTCTAACTTGACGACGGAGTGATTTCCAATGAAAACCTAAGGATGCTTTCATTGATTTTAAAATTTCTTGTCCTTTACAGCTTTCATAATTGGTATAGAAGACGAATCCCTGTGGACTATAGTCTTTGAGGAGAACCATACGGACATTAGGGAGGCCTGTTTCGTCAACTGTTGCTAATGCCATAGCATTTGGATCATTTATTTCGCTTATCGTTGCTTCTTCAAGCCATTTTACGAAAAGTTCAAATGGTTTTTGTATTTGCATAAAATGATCGTCTGTTGGTATTTTGTTATTCATAGTTTCTCCAAATGTCAGTGAATATGAGTGAAGATTTTTCTCATTTATTTTTTCATTAAGTTTAAAGTAGCATTTTTCTTATTTTCAAAAATCTAATACTTATTATGGATTTTTATGGTGGTTTAATTATTTTTGTCTTTAGCATAGACTACAATGAGCTATATTAAATAAATATCTCATTTTATCTAGTATTTTAGTTTATTGATAAACATATAAATAAAAGAAGAAATTTTTCTCTACATATAGCCTGATGAAGCTATGAGGGATATTGAAAACATATCAGTTGATATTTGGAAAACGAAAAAATTGAAAAGAGGGCAATATGCGTGATCCCTACACGATTCTGGGTGTGGCACGTACCGCAAAACCGCAAGAGATTAAATCGGCATTTAGAAGATTAGCAAAGAAGTATCATCCAGATCACAATAAAGATGATATAAAAGCTAAAGAGAAATTTGCTGAAATTAATCAAGCTTATGAAATTATAGGTGATAAAGATAAAAAGGCACAGTTTGACTGCGGTGAAATTGATATGGAAGGAAAACCGCGTTATCAAGCTTACGGTGCTGGTGAAAATTTTGGCAATAAACAAAATCCCTTTTCAGGAAGAGCTAAAGGATTTGATTTTTCCTCTTCAGGCGGTGCAAGTTTTGATGCGAGTGATATTTTTCGCGATCTGTTTGGGAGCGGTAGTACCTTTTCGAATTCCACACCCTATAATCGCTCTCAACAAGGAGCACATGTTCGTGCTAATCTTTCCGTAACATTAGAGCAAATGGTTGGCGTAGAAAAGGTAGAAGCTGTTTTCCCTAATGGAAAGAAGTTAAAAATTAAACTTCCGGATTATATTGAAGATGGACAAACTATACGTTTAAAAGGTCAAGGAGCAGAAGTGCTTCATGGGCAAGCAGGAGATGCGTTGATAACCATTCAGATACAAAAACACCCTCGTTTTCGAATTGAAGGAAGGGCGCTCCATCTTGATTTACCAGTTTCTCTTAAAAATGCTGTTTTAGGAGCAAAAGAAGAAGTTGAAACATTAGAGGGCCGTGTGGTTTTAACGATTCCTGCTTGGTCAAGTTCTGATCGCGTTTTGCGATTAAAAGGAAAAGGGCTTCGTTTAAAAAATGGTATAAGAGATGATCTTTATGTGCATGTTCGCATTATGTTACCGGAAGGTGAAAATGCTGCGCTAGAACAGTTTTTACAAATGCAAAAAGATTAATTTTTAAATTTTTTATTATATAAGGCAGCGTTTTTGTTTGATTTTAAATCAATTACTTGAAGAAAAAGTTGATCTGTGCCATAGGCAGGTAAGTAATGTTAATTTTAAGTAACAATGAGGCAGTGCTGATGGCTAAAGGTGATGGTTTATTGTACGGTAAGCGTGGTTTAATTTTGGGGTTAGCCAATAATCGCTCCATCGCTTGGGGAATCGCTAAAGCAGCGAGCGCCGCAGGGGCAGAACTTGCTTTCACCTATCAAGGTGAAGCGATGAAAAAGCGTGTTGAGCCTTTAGCCGAAGAATTAAAGGGGTTTGTTTGTGGACATTGTGATGTTTCTGAAGGTGCCTCTATTGATGCGGTCTTTAGAGAAATAGAAAAGAAATGGGGTAAACTCGATTTTTTAGTTCATGCTATTGGTTTTTCTGATAAAGGTGAATTAAGTGGTCGTTATGTTGATATTAGCGAATCAAATTTTATGATGACCATGAATATTTCCGTTTATTCCCTAACGGCTCTAACAAAGCGTGCGGAAAAGTTGATGCCAGATGGTGGATCAATCTTGACACTAACCTATTATGGCGCGGAAAAGGTTGTTCCCAATTATAATGTAATGGGAGTTGCTAAAGCAGCTCTTGAAGCGAGCGTGAAATATTTAGCGGTAGATTTAGGTCCTAAACATATTCGTGTGAATGCTCTATCTGCAGGGCCAATTAAGACGTTAGCTGCTTCTGGTATTGGTGATTTTCGTTATATTTTAAAATGGAATGAATATAATGCTCCATTACGTCGTACAGTAACAATTGAAGAGGTTGGTGATTCTGCTCTTTATTTTCTCTCAAATTTGTCTCGTTCTGTTACTGGTGAAGTTCATCATGTTGATTCAGGTTATAATATCATAGGTATGAAAGCAGTTGATGCACCAGATATTTCCGTCGTTAAAGAATAAAGTTTGATTTATAGGATTTTATTGGACAGCGGTAATTTGCCTAAATTTAAAACGGCTGAAAGTATTTTAGAGCGAAGAGCTGTCTTATGTATAGCTCAACATATGTTGTCATTGCATATATTTGACAGAGAAACGGACTTTTTGCATGTCGCATAATACATTTGGTCATTTGTTTCGTGTAACAACATGGGGTGAAAGCCATGGTGCTGCTCTTGGTTGTGTCATTGATGGTTGTCCACCTGGAATTATTTTTACTCTTGCAGAAGTTCAAGCTTATCTTGATAAACGTAGACCAGGGAAATCCCTATACACAACGCAGCGCCGAGAATTGGATCAAGTAGAAATCCTTTCAGGAGCCATTCCTCAAGAAGATGGGAGAACATTGATTACAACAGGCACACCAATTTCTCTGTTGATTCGAAATATGGATCAACGTTCTCAAGATTATGGAACAATCGCTCATCGTTATCGTCCTAGTCACGCAGACTACACTTATGATGTAAAATATGGTATTCGTGATTTTCGAGGCGGAGGGCGTGCTTCAGCACGTGAGACAGTTGCACGTGTTGCGGCGGGTGCGTTTGCACGTAAAATTGTTCCTGGTTTAGTTGTACGAGGAGCAGTGATAGCAATTGGTCCCCATAATATTAATCGCGATCGTTGGGATTGGACAGAGGTTGATAAGAATCCTTTTTTTTCACCTGATGCAGAGATAGTTCAAATTTTTAGTAATTATATTAAGAAACTACGCAAAGATGGTACATCCGTTGGTGCTGTTGTTGAGATCATTGCAGAAAATGTTCCAGCAGGTTTAGGAGCACCTATTTACGCAAAGCTTGATCAAGACATTGTATCCTTACTTATGTCGATTAATGCGGTAAAAGGTGTTGAAATTGGCGATGGTTTTGCAGCAGCTCGCTTAACAGGAGAAGAAAATGCCGATGAAATGCGGATGGGAAATGATGGAAAACCACTTTTTTTATCCAATCATGCTGGTGGTATTTTAGGTGGAATATCAAGTGGCCAGCCAATTATTGCACGTTTTGCTGTCAAACCTACTTCATCAATTTTAACACCTCGTCGTTCCATTGATGTTGATGGTCATGATGTGGACGTTATAACGAAGGGACGTCATGATCCATGTGTTGGGATTCGTGCTGTTCCTGTTGGTGAAGCGATGGTTGCTTGTGCTATTGCTGACCATTATCTACGACATCGCGGTCAAGTTGGGTGATTGAAAAGGTGAATAATGGCGTATGATGAAGAAAAAATTGTTTCTACACTTAAAGCTTTTGAACGCGGTGAAATCGTTGTGGTGACAGATGATGATGACCGTGAAAATGAGGGTGATTTAACCGTTGCTGCAGCTCATTGTACAGAGGAAAAGATGGCATTTATTCTTCGTCACACAACGGGTATTGTGTGTACGCCTATGTCCAAAAAAAAAGCGCTATGGTTTAATCTTTCTCCTATGGTACGAGATAATAACTCCGCACACGGGACACAATTTACTGTTACTGTTGATCTTAAACACGGCATAACAACAGGGATTTCAGCGCGCGATCGTGCATTGACTGTGCGTAAGCTTGCTAGTTCGGATGCTGGTCCAAACAATTTTGTTCGTCCTGGACATATTTTCCCCTTGATTGCACATGAGGGGGGGGTTCTTCTGCGTTCAGGTCACACAGAAGCAGCTGTTGATTTATGTAAATTAGCTGGTTTACCGCTGGTTGGAGTTATCGGTGAGTTAGTTAATGATGATGGAAGCGTCAAACATGGCGATCAGATTACGGAATTTGCACAAGAACATCAATTGCATACCATTACGGTTGCAGATTTAATTGCTTACCGCCAGCGTAAAGAAATATTGATCAAGCATGTTGGGGAAATGGCTATTGAAACACCTATAGGCTCTGCTCTTGTTCAAAGTTATCAACTACCTTGGGAAGCCGTTCAGCATATTGCAATTATTTTTGGTGATATCCGTGAAGGAAAGAATATTCCTGTGCACCTACATCATGAAAACCTTATCAATGATGTTTTTTGTCAATCTTCAGATATCATAGTGATGATACGGCGTATGCTGGAAAAAGAAAAATGCGGTGTATTTGTTTATTTGCGTGAAGGATCTGTGATACAATCAACAAGTGGCATTCAAAATATGAAGAAAAACGGTTCAGAAAACCATGTGCAGGCGATTGAACGCGAAAAAGAATGGCGCAAAATTGGTTTAGGATCACAAATTTTAAAATATTTAAGAATATGCTCTGTTATTGTTTATGCTTCTAAAGAGCATCATTATGTAGATTTAGAAAGTTTTGGAATTCGTATATCCAGAATCGATGTTTTGTGAGGTTCCTATGAAAAAAGAGATACAAGAGGGGGATATTAAAGGACTAAGCTTTGAGCAAGCGCTTAAGCAACTTGAAGTTATTGTTGAAAATTTGGAACGGGGTGATGTGCCTTTGGAACAATCCATTGATATGTATGAACGAGGTGAAGCGCTTAAAAAGCATTGTGAAAAACTCTTGAAAGTTGCTGAAGCTAAAGTTGAAAAAATTCAACTTTCAGAGGGAGGTTTTCCAAAAGGAGTAGAACCTCTTGATGCTAAATAATATTAAATGTTTTTGAATATTTATTGTAGGCCTAGGAGATGCAATAATTTTGCTTTATGGAAAGCGAATTTTATAAAATAGGTTTAAAATGGGAAAAATTATAAATCATCTCAAATAGAGAAGAACATTTTCCAGTAAATAAAAAAGTAGAGAAGATATATTTTTATCGCTGCTTTCTCTTGAGTTAAGGTAATAGGAGGTAGTTTTTTTGTCTCAGGTCTTAACACCATTGCTTGACCGTGTGTGTTTTCCACAAGATTTACGGGCATTGCCTGAGTCTGATTTGGTACAGTTAGCTGATGAGTTGCGGGCAGAAACAATAGATGCTGTTTCTGTAACAGGTGGTCATCTTGGTGCAGGGCTTGGTGTTGTTGAACTCACTGTTGCATTACATTATGTTTTTAATACACCAGAGGATAGGATTATTTGGGATGTTGGTCATCAAACCTATCCACACAAGATTTTAACAGGGCGTAGAGCTAAAATTCGCACATTACGACAAGAAGGGGGACTATCAGGTTTCACAAAACGTTCAGAAAGTGTGTATGATCCATTTGGAGCGGGCCATTCATCTACTTCTATTTCGGCTGGTCTTGGCATGGCGGTGGCGAGTGCTTTGAGGGCAGAGACAAGACGCAATATCATTGCTGTAATTGGTGATGGTGCAATGTCTGCGGGGATGGCTTATGAAGCAATGAATAACGCTGGTGCTTTGGATGCACGCCTAATTGTTATTCTTAATGATAACGATATGTCTATTGCACCACCGACAGGTGCTATGAGTGCGCATCTTGCACGCTTAGTTTCTCGTCCTGTTTATCGTCATTTCCGTGAACGAGTAAAAATATTAAGCGAGAAACTACCAAAGTTTTTTTTTGATAAGGCACGTCGTTCAGAGGAATTTGCACGTGGTTTTTTTGTTGGGGGAACTTTATTTGATGAGCTTGGATTTTATTATATTGGACCAATAGATGGGCACAATTTAGGGCATTTATTGTCGGTTTTAAAAAATATTCGGGAATGTCCTAATGGTCCTGTTTTGGTGCATGTTGTAACCCATAAGGGAAAGGGATATCCCCCTGCAGAAGCATCGTCTGATAAGTATCATGGTGTTGCCCGTTTTGATGTTACAACAGGAAAACAGATTAAAGCATCAAGCAATATTCTATCTTATACCAAGGTATTTTCTAAAGCTTTAGTAGAAGAAGCTTGTCATGATGATAAGATTATTGGCATAACAGCAGCGATGCCAACAGGAACAGGGCTTGATTCTTTTGCGGAAAAATTTCCTGAAAAAATGTTTGATGTTGGTATCGCTGAGCAACATGCTGTAACTTTTGCGGCAGGGTTTGCTTGTGAAGGGTATAAGCCTTTTGTTGCAATTTATTCTACTTTTTTGCAACGTGCTTACGATCAAATTGTTCACGATGTATCAATTCAAAAATTACCGGTACGTTTTGCTATTGATAGAGCAGGTTTTGTAGGGGCAGATGGTGCAACACATGCAGGCAGTTTTGATATTGTTTTTTTAGCTACTCTTCCTGAGTTTGTTGTTATGGCTCCTTCTGATGAACTTGAACTAATGCATATGGTGCGTACAGCTGCAGCTTATGATCAGGGACCAATTTCTTTTCGTTATCCACGTGGTGAAGGTATTGGTATAGATTTACCACAACGCGGTGAATTATTAGAAATTGGAAAAGGGCGTATTCTGCGTGAAGGAAATAGGATTGCTTTGATTTGTTTTGGAGCGCGGATGTTAGAAGTATTGCGAGCTGCTGATGCGTTGGAGGTTGAAGGATTATCTACAACGGTTGCAGATGCACGGTTTGCGAAACCTTTAGATAAAGATTTGATGCGTCGTTTGGCATGTGAGCATGAGGTCTTGGTAACAATTGAAGAAGGTGCGATTGGTGGGTTTGGAGCGCACTTATTACAATTTTTAGCGCAAGAAGGTCTTCTAGAGCATGGTTTGAAAGTTCGTACACTAAAATTTCCTGATAAATATTTGAATCATGGTTCACCGGAAAAAGTTCTTTCACGTGTCGGACTTGATGCTATGGGTATTTTAAACACAGTTTTGGCCGCTTTGGGACGCGAAATTCCAATAAGATCGAGAATTTGAGTATGAGACGTTTTCTAGAAAAAGGCTTGATATTCTTTTAGTTGAAAGAAACTTTTTTACGACATGTTCAAGTGCACGTGATGCTGTCATGTATTAGACGGTTAAAGTTGGTGGAGAAACAGTTGTTAAAGCTGGGCAAATTGTTTTTGATGATGCAAAGATTGCTGGCTGTTTGTGATCCAGCACAGAATTCTGTATCACATGTAGCATTGAAATTGATTTCTGCACTTGATGCATTTCCGATTGTAACAGACAAATCGACAACCATTGATGTTGTGGAGCATCAACAAGTGGTTTTATACAAGTTCTCTTAAAGCGTGGAGTGGCTCATGTAATTGCTGTTTAGGTTGGGCATCATCAGTTTGATCCACGTTTATTCAAGAAGGAGAAAATAATATTCATGGCTTTAAATGCAAGCGCTTGGCAGCTTTGTACTTAAGGATAAATCGCATTATGCATAAAAACTAATAAAATTAATATGTTGAGTGTAACTATTTTATATGAATCCACTCAAGAATCCATACTTTTATACGTGATTCATTTGACCATTTTTTATATAAGATTGCCATCTATGACTAGACCATAAAAAGCAAATCATGATGTAAATATTAAAACGCATGAGATTTTTCTAAAATTTTAGATAAAAGCTATAATGTTTAAAGAATGCTCTATTCTAAAGTTAATGCCTTCAAAATTGGATTGATTGATCTTGCCAGCCCAAAAATGGACCGGCTTATTACAAAGAAGTTTGTTTGAGTGCAAAATGAAAGTACGCTTATGAGAACCTCTCTAAATGCACGTTTAAACGTTTGAAACTGATGTTTATAACAGTTTTTAAAGCCTTGCGTTTGATAAAAGCATCTGTTTGTTGTCTTATGAGAGATTGTTTTGAAAACCAATGCTCGTAAATGTAAAAAGAATGTTTTTTATAAGACATTCATTTAAAATACATTTTTTGATTGAATTGATAAAGCTACCAAGCGTTTTGATTTGTTTGATAGGCTTTCTAGCAACGAAAAGTATTTATAGGCTTTCTTTTTTAAAAATAAATGAGTAAAAATTATATGCATCATTTACGTTTCTTTTGATAAGTTTTCATATCTCTAATAAGGTGCTTGCCAACGCTATCTTAAGGAGACCATCGAGCATGTCACCATAGATGCTAAGGGTGGCATAAAGCTTGATGCGGGTGACGGCTTTGTTGTTGAGTATCAGGCAACCGGTGATTTAGACAAATCTCTTGAGCAATTATCTCGCTCTCCAGGCATAGCATGGATTAAGCAACTGCGTGATGATCCAGAATTATCCAAGCAAGTGGATTGGCAAGCAGTTCGAGCTGAATTTAAAGACTGGGATTATAAAGCCCAAGGGCTGACAGAAGCCGGTGCGGCTCTCGTGGCATTGGCTGTCACGGCAGTTACGGGTGGAGCAGCCTCGGGCGCTGCCAGTGCCATTACCGGTGCTTTGGGGCTTGGCTCGAGCACTGCCATGAATGCGGCGATACAGGCAGGTGTCCAAGCGCTGATTAACAAAAGCGCTGTGGCTCTTGTGAATAATCGCGGCAATATTGCCGGTGCCTTGCATGAGCTTGGCTCTTCAAAGAATGTTCTCAGCATTGTCTCGTCGATGTTGACAGCAAGCTTAACCAGCCAACTAACCGAAATGGCTGGTGTTGGGCAATCCTTGCCCAAAACCGCTCCTTTTGTCGATCGTATCACCCGTGAGGCGGAAAAGAACTTGATCAAAGCAGCTATTGGCACAGCTGTGCAAACGGCGGTTGAAGGCGGTTCGCTTGATGAAAACTTGATAAAAAATTTGCGTACGGCGCTGTCTGGAACACTTGGCAAATCGTTGGCGGAAGAAATCGGTACCGCCAAGGCAGAAGGCAAAATAGATACGGTCACACAGATCGTTGCCCACGCGGGACTTGGCTGC
>NZ_JACIFE010000024.1 GCF_014197255.1 Bartonella fuyuanensis
ATCGCTGCTGTCAACGAGGTCTTCCCATGATCAACATGACCAATCGTGCCAATATTAACATGCGGTTTTGTACGTTCAAATTTGCTCTTCGCCATTTGAGCTCTCCATTTTCTATCCAAGCCAAGGACTAAGTTAAAAATTAATTACACAACCTGAAACTAAGCGTATTTCTTTTGAATCTCCAAAGCAACAGCCGCAGGCACAGGCTCATAATGATCAAACTGCATTGTATACTGTGCACGCCCCTGACTCATAGAGCGAAGGCTATTCACGTAACCAAACATACTTGCCAAAGGAACCATCGCATTCACAACTGTTGCAATACCACGCGATTCAGTTCCTGAAATTTGCCCCCGACGAGAATTAAGATCACCAATAACATCACCAACATAATCATCTGGCGTAACAACTTCCACTTTCATAATTGGCTCAAGAAGCTGCGCACCAGCCTTCTTTGCCCCATCACGAAAAGCCGCACGAGCAGCAATTTCAAAAGCTAAAACAGAAGAATCAACATCATGATAACTACCATCAATCAAAGTAGCTTTTACACCAAGCATAGGAAAACCTGCAAGAGGTCCAGAGCCCATAACACTCTCAATTCCCTTTTGCACTCCAGGAATATACTCCTTAGGGACAGCACCGCCGACAATTTTTGACTCAAAAACAAAATCATCCCCATCATGAGGTTCAAAAATAATTTTTACACGAGCAAATTGACCGGCACCACCCGATTGTTTCTTATGCGTATAATCAATCTCTGCCTTTTTAGTAATTGACTCACGATAAGCAACCTGCGGCTGTCCAACATTCGCTTCAACCTTAAACTCACGCCGCATGCGATCAACAATAATATCAAGATGAAGTTCCCCCATGCCCGCTATAATCGTTTGACCTGATTCCTCATCCGATTTAACACGAAACGAAGGATCTTCAGCTGCTAAACGATTAAGAGCAATTCCCATTTTTTCTTGATCCGCTTTTGTCTTCGGTTCAATTGCAATTTCAATCACAGGTTCTGGAAATTCCATCCGCTCCAAAATAACAGGCTTTAGAGGATCACAAAGAGTATCACCTGTTGTCGTTTCTTTAAGCCCTGCAAGAGCCACAATATCACCAGCAAAGGCCTCTTCAATATCCTCACGAGAATTTGAATGCATTTGAAGCATACGCCCCAAACGCTCTCTTTTCTTTTTCACAGTATTCTCAAGAGAAATACCTTTCTGAATTTTACCAGAGTAAATACGACAGAAGGTTAACGAACCCACAAAAGGATCATTCATAATTTTAAAAGCAAGCATAGACAATGGAGCATCATCAGAAGATTCTCGCGTCGTTTCAGACTCAGTCTTCACATCAATACCACTAATCGCAGGAACATCAACTGGAGAAGGAAGATAAGAAACAACAGCATCCAAAAGCGGCTGAATCCCCTTATTTTTAAAGGCCGTACCACAAAGAACAGGATGAAACTGAACCTCCACTGTCCCCCTTCGAATAAGAGAAACGAGTTGCTCATTAGTTGGCATAACACCTTCCAAATAAGCCTCCATGGCAGCCTCATCAACTTCCACAGCCATCTCAATTAATTTTTCGCGATATTCTTCAGCCTTTCCCTTTAAATCAGAGGGAATCTCACTTTCTACCGCTGCAGCGCCAATAGAACCATCCCACTTTAAAGCCTTCATTTCAACAAGATCGATAACACCTTCAAAGTCATTTTCAGCACCAATAGGCAACTGCAAAACAAGCGCTTTCGCCCCTAACCTTGAACCAACCATTTCCACACTACGATAAAAATCAGCACCCACCTTATCCATCTTATTAACAAACACCATGCGAGGTACACGATACTTCTCAGCTTGCCGCCAAACAGTTTCTGTCTGAGGCTCCACACCAGCATTTGCATCTAGCAATGCAATTGCACCATCAAGAACACGCAAAGAGCGCTCAACCTCAATCGTAAAATCAACATGTCCCGGCGTATCAATAATATTAAAGCGGCGCTTGCGACCATCACGCCCCTCCCAAAAAGTCGTTGTCGCAGCAGATGTAATCGTAATACCGCGCTCCTGCTCCTGCTCCATCCAATCCATCGTAGAAGCACCATCATGCGTCTCGCCAATTTTATGATTCTTACCGGTATAGAACAGAATACGCTCAGTCATAGTAGTCTTACCAGCATCAATGTGCGCCATAATGCCAAAATTACGATAATCTTCAATTTTATATTCGCGAGCCATTATATTTGCCTTAGTTTAAAACATCTACCAGCGATAGTGAGAAAACGCACGATTAGCTTCAGCCATACGATGAACATCCTCACGCTTCTTCACAGCAGAACCGCGATTATTAGCCGCATCCATCAATTCACCAGACAAGCGTTCAATCATCGTCGTCTCATTTCTGCCACGCGCCGCAGTAATCAACCAACGAATAGCAAGAGCCTGACGACGATCAGGACGAACTTCAATCGGAACTTGATAGGTAGCACCACCAACACGACGCGAACGAACCTCAATGTGAGGAGCAACATTTCCTAAAGCCCGATGAAATAGAGCCACAGGATCCGTTTTCACTTTTTTCTCTACAAAATCAAGCGCACCATAAACTATACGCTCTGCAACTGATTTCTTACCATTAAACATAATGGCATTCATAAACTTCATAATAACCAAATCACCAAATTTAGGATCTGGATTAATTTCACGCTTTTCTGCTCTATGACGACGGGACATTAGCTTTGTCTCTCAATATTATTTTGGACGCTTTGCGCCATATTTTGAACGACGCTGTTTACGATTCTTGACACCTTGCGTATCAAGCAAACCACGAATAATGTGATAACGAACCCCTGGCAAATCTTTTACCCGACCACCACGAATCATTACGACAGAATGCTCCTGAAGATTATGCCCTTCTCCAGGAATATAACCAATCACCTCAAATCCATTCGTCAAACGGATTTTAGCAACTTTACGAAGAGCAGAATTAGGCTTCTTTGGCGTTGTTGTATAAACACGCGTACAAACGCCACGCTTCTGCGGATTGGATTGAAGAGCAGGAACCTTATTACGTTTAACTGGCGCCATACGCGGCTTACGAATCAACTGGTTTACGGTAGGCATACAACCTTCCTCTTTTCGATCTAGATTTATCTGACCCAATCGGGCTTTTCTATTTTTATCTACTTTCCATTTATTCCGAATAGAATCGAAATAAATATCTAATTTACACACAAAATCGGGCACACCTGCAAAAACAGTTCACCCGACCACAAGCAGAGAAGGCAAGACCCTCTTACACTAGCATTTGTTCTTAATCTTCTTAACACCCACTTGAACAATCTTACTTAGAAAACATCCAAAGCAACTGATCACTTCTATATCGTGTTACACCCTTCTCTAATAGCGAGAACACATACATTCGTCAAGAACTAAACAGCAGAAAGTTTTTAAAAATAAAAATAAATTAATTTTAAAACTTTAAATTTGCCTTTGCTAATATTCTTGATAAAGAAATTTAGTGCAGTAATATCCCACTATAATTAAAGTGACTACGACAAAACATTAATGCAAAAACTTAAATTGCACATGTGATACTTAATGATGAGCGCCATGAAAATAGCAACTTGGAATATTGCCGGAATAAAAGCAAGACATGAGATATTATATCAATGGCTAAAGCAAAGTCAGCCAGACATAGTCTGTTTACAGGAAATTAAAAGTAGTGACGAAAATTTTCCACGCAATGCAATTGAAAATTTAGGTTACCATATAGAAACACATGGACAAAAAAGTTTTAATGGCGTCGCAATTCTTTCTAAAAAAACACCGGATGAAGTAATCCGTCGTTTACCAGGTAATGATAATGATGAACAAACACGTTATATTGAAGCCGTTTATTCAACAAACAAAGGTGTCATCCGTATTGCATCTCTCTATTTGCCAAATGGAAACCCTATTGAGAGTAAAAAATACTTCTATAAGATGGAATGGCTGGAAAGATTATATGCACATGCAAAATCATTGCTTGCGTATGAAGAGCCTCTTGTCCTAGCGGGTGACTATAATGTCATCCCCGCCCCTTTAGATGCAAAAAAACCTCAAGAATGGCATCAAGATGCCTTATTTCTTCAACAAACAAGAAAAGCATTCCAACGTATTCTTCATTTAGGCCTTTACGATGCTGTCCGAAATGTTACCGATACTCCTTCTTTCAGTTTTTGGGATTTCCAAGCTAGGGCTTGGCCTAAAAATAATGGGATTCGCATTGATCATTTATTATTATCACCAGAAGCCGTGGATCACCTTATTTGCGCTTATAGTCAAACAGAATTAAGGGGATATCAAAAACCATCGGACCATGTTCCTGTTTGGATTTACCTTAAGATCAATTAAGAAAGTACGGCCCTCATTTTATGAGACAACAAAAAAACCCATTCAGAATAATAACTAGGCTATACCATGCAAACATTATATCTTAGAAACTAAAATAAAAATAAATGAATGGACAACATCAATGAAGAAATCATTATTAATGTTTATTGCAACGACGGATACTGGGCTCACAACCGTCGCGTATGCTAGTCATGATACTTTTGAAAAAATAAAACGAACAGAAAAATCACCTTAGATGTTCGGGAATTATCAGGTTTGACCTGCCTCCTTGCTAATAGTAGATATATAGGTTTTCATATCTTGAAATAGAATTCCTCTCTTTAAAAATAATACCTATGGTTTTGAGTGCGACCCAACAACAAATAGTATTTCCCGCAGAAAAGAAGCAGCATTTGCTTATACGACATACGTTGAGGAAGTTCGGATTGTTGTAAAGAAAAACTCTAATATTAAATCTCTCGACGATTAAAATGGAAAAACAGTTCGACAACCACTGGTACAGCATCTGTTCAACTTATTCATAAAAATAAACGCGCAAAAACGTTAACTTTAAAGTCATCAAAGGAAAAGATCATAGAGATAGCTTCTTATTACTAGAATCTGGTTATGCCAATGCATTTATTATAGATGTCTCAATTCTTGCTGAGCATATTGCGAAATTAAAAAATCCATCTGATTATGTTATTCTTGACTCTATACTTTCCGTCAAATCCAAAGCCTGCATACTCAGATTACATGACAAAAATTTGAACAAGCAATCAACGATAGTATCGTGTAGCAGATTAAAGACGAATCACTTGAAAAACTTTATAATAAATGACTTATGAAACTGATTCTGCCTGCTGGCACCTTCCATTATCAAAACAAACAAGATACACTTGGAATAATCTAAACAATAAGCCTCAAGAAAGCTACATAGAGAAAGATTTATAGAATTTAAAAAAGAGAATCACACTCTTTAAAAATGGGTGTAATTCATATTTTAATTCACTCTTTGATAAACTCCACTTATGCGGATACGATTGATTTATTATCCTATGTGTGAATGATTAATTAAACGGAACATCAATTAATGGACGTTTCTTTCCTTTGTAGAGATGACCTTACTCAAATGCTGATAGCAAGATACCTTGGAATTCCTAACGCGAAACACACCTATTTCGATACACTTCTCGATAACTTTAAAATACAGTTATATTGCCCATCACATCATTTATATTAGCTATATTGCGTGGTATCATTATAAGGGTAATGCGCATTTTATCTAATACCTCTATAATCAATTGTGGATTTCACTCTATCAGTGCTATCTGGATAAAGATTATGCGTAATATTCCTCTCCTTGTACAGGTATTTTTATGATATTTTGTTGTTCCTAAGATTTATCCACTAGCGATAAAATTTTCCGCTATTCTTTTAATAACATGGACGTTGGGATTCTTTACATCTGCACGTATTGCAGAACAAATCTATTCAAGCATTGAAGCTATTCCTTCCAAACAAAATGCTACAATGCTACTATGGCAATGGAATTTACAATTTATCAAAGTTATCGCTATATTCTTCTCTCGCATACTGTACGCGCAATCACGCCCCCACTTACTTCAGAAGCAATGGGCATTGTAAAAAAATCGTCTATTGCATTCGTCGATTCAATAAACAAGCTCACGCAATTTCAATACCAAGCAATCGAAGAGATTAAGTCATATTTACGAAAACTATTTGTTTGTTACGATTCTTTATATTCTTATAGCTTTATTGGTATTTATTGTGATAACAATCATTGAATAAATACTCACCCCCCCTAATTTTCAGAGAAAGAAAAATTGAACACTATGAATTTCATAAGCTCTCAGTTTAGACTTTATTTTCTTTCCAATTTTTCTGACTTTGATTTTTCTTTTTTTACCTTTGATGTATTTCGTTCTTACATTTTATCAGATTTATCTATTTAACGTTTTTCTAATTCTTTTTGCAACGGTATTGAGATTTGTTTTTGGTACGCTTTTAGCAATGATATACCTTTCTTCTATAAAACTTCTTTCTTGGTTCGTAATTGTTTATAGAAAGCTATGCGTTCAATACCACTTGTGATGGTTATCTTATAGTTTTTCATACTTCTACTTTTTTAACAGATACATCCATCGGTGAAATAAATCAGCACTCATTACGTTTACCACATTTGAAACTGTTTATTTTGCTGAAATTATGCATGCTGGCCTAAATTCAATTCCACAAGACAAAAATATGCAAGTAAGCTTTGGAATAACATATTAGCAAAGTATGTACATTATCATTCTTCCTCAAGCTTTTAGAGATATGCTTCCGGTCTTTTTGACACAAGTTATTATTCTTTTTCAAGATACAACCTTTATTTATGCCATCAGTGATCAGAGGCTTTTAAATGGTTTTGATATTGCTGCTAATATTTTAGGGTAAAGAAAGAATCTTATATCTTGGCAGCTATTTTCTATTTTGTTATCTGTTTTACACTGACACAAATGATTTTATATTTACAAAAAAATATCCATTCTTCCCTAACGGGAAAAATGGATACTCACATGATTGAAATAAAAAATGTTTCTAACTAGTATGGTAGAAATTGAAGTCCTTAAAAACTGTACAGTCAACGTTAATAAAGGAGAAATCATCATCGTTTATGGAGTATCAGGATCAGGAAAATCCATACTCATTAAAACTATTAACGCTTTAATTCCTTTTCAAAAAGGTAAGATTTTAGATTAATGGAATTCAGTTCATTCAAAACAAACGAATCTGCCTAAATTGCGGGGTTAGGTAGGAACGCTCTTTCAGTACTTCAAACTTTTCCCACATTTATTTGTTACAGAAAATTCGACAATTGCACAAATCAAAGTTCTAAAGCAGAGCAAAAAAGTAGCACTTGTACGTGATTTGTTATATCTCAAATGTGTTAAACTCATTGAATATAAAGATAAATACCCTAGTCAACTTTTTAGAGGGCAACAACAGCATGTTGCTATTGCACGTGCCTTATTATGGATTCACTTGTTATGCTTTTTGACGAACAAACATCTACTCTAGATCCTGAAATAGTAGGCAGAGTACTCGATGTCATGCTCAGATTAGCAGAAGAAGGTATGACGATGATTTGTGTAGCACCTGAAATGCGATTTGCACAAAAATTTCCAGAGCGTATTATTTTCATAGATCAAGGAATAATTCTTGAGGACTGTTCTTCTAAAGAATTATTTTCTGTTTCACAAGCAAGAACACCAAGAACGCAAGAATTTTTGTCTAAAATCCCAAGTTGTTAGCCATGATTTTATCCCCCAAAGCTATCTCTACTATGAACCTGAACATAATGAAGGAAAAGTTTAATATCCGATAAAAAATATTATAATCAGATCTTTAAAAGCTGTTATTTTTTAACGAGTGAAATTACTATGCATCTTCTCAAATTCATTACAAAGAGCAAAAGCATGTTCTTGCAAAGAGTGAATCCAATTTCTGTCTTTTACATTAACTTTTTCATAGGCTGCAGTTAAACATTTGCAATCATCTCTTGAGTGGTAGTATTTCCTTTTTTACTGAACGTTTCAACCATCTGCATATAAAGACAAAAAGCATAAGAAAAATTAGGTTTCACAGATGATTGAGAAATACCTTTTCATATATCCTACAAGTTTAACCAATGCATCAGAAACATAACTTTTATCCTCCGAACAAAAATCACCACTTTTTTCAACGATATATGTAAAAAACGGCAGAACAATTTAGTGCTGAAATAGCCTGATTTATCTGCCCATTCTTATAAGAAAACATGCTACGTTTCAAAAAATAAAACGGACCATCATTCGCTTCTTACAAGCTATTGACATCTACTGTATAAAATAATAGGGAAAAAATTTCTTAAAGTTACTTCTGAAACTTATTAATCATCCCCCTATCTCAATTTTAATTGTTAGATCTATTACAAGTTTCTTTATAGATATTAAAATAAGAAACATAAATGATTTTAAAGTAAAACTTTTAAAAGAAAAAATAAATGGAAACTATCCAGAATATCCGATAAAGTTAGGAATCTATTTATATACAACAAATTTTTGAATATACATCCTTTAACATTATAGGATTTATTTATCATAAAAATTTACACAAATGACTAAAAATCATCTAATAAAATAACGTGCACGTTGAAAAACACCTAGAAAACAAAGAGAATGTACGATGAGTAATAAGTGTTTACACACAAGCCTTACCTCAGAATACTCACCATTCTATATAACAAAATATCATATATATAACTTTATAAGCCTTATATTTCCACTTTAAATAATGATGTTTTGCAAAACTGATAAAATAAACATAAATGGATCTTAATAGAGATCTCATAATCCACACTCATAAAAAAACTGACAAAAGAAAGATATTCTTTAAAAAAAACCTCTACTATAACAGTAATGGTATGAAATCACCCACCAAACAAACAAAAAGTTAAAATCAACCTAACCGCTCTAAAGCAACAGATATCCTTTTCTGTGCAGCACGCAATTCTACAACCCTGTTCCGCTCATTCTCAACAATTTCTGCTTTTGCATTAGCTATGAATTTTGGATTATTTAACTTAAGCAATATTTTCTCAATATCTTGTTCAATTTTACTGACATCCTTCCCCAAACGAACACGTTCAGCCTCCAAATCAATCAACTGTCCTAATGGCAAACAAAAAATAGCCTCTTCTAAAATTATTTGTGCTGCTACTTCAGGAACTTTATCAGAGAAATGAATGACTTCAATACGCGCTAACTTTTTAAGAAGCGCATCATAACGCTGCACACGCCCTCGCGTCACTTCCCCTCCTTCAACAACGACAAGAGGTGCTTTTGTTGCTGCTGGAATATTCATTTCAAAACGCACCGCCCGAATCTCAGTAACAGCATCAATAAGCCAATTAATATCAGCAGCAGCCTCTTCATCCGTAAACGTGCCCTCTGGCCATTTTGTCAACGCGAGCATATCCTCGCGTTTGATTGCTTGCGTTTCTGTAAGAGACCACAACTCCTCTGTCATATAAGGCATAAAAGGATGAAGAAGTTTATAAACTTCATCTAAAACCCAAGCAGTACAAGCTTGAGACTCATTTTTAATGTCTTCATTTTCCCCCTGCAAAATAGGTTTAAGAAGTTCCAAATACCAGTCACAGAGTGTATTCCAGATGAAACGGTAAAGTGTGTCTGCAGCCTCATTAAATTTATAGTGTTCAATACCAGTCGTCACTGCTGAAATGGTTTTAGATAACTCCGTTAAAATCCAGCGATTAAGCGCCAATTTTGCTTGTTCTGGCTTAAAATTTGGATCATGTCTTACACCATTCATCTGTGCAAATCTGGTAGCATTCCATAATTTCGTGGCAAAATTACGATAGCCAACAATACGGGAAGCATCAAGTTTTACATCCCGACCCTGTGCTGCCATAATAGCCAAAGTAAAACGAAGTGCATCAGCACTATACTGATCAATAATTTCTAAAGGATCAATAATATTTCCCTTTGATTTTGACATCTTTGCACCCTTTTGATCCCGCACAAGAGCATGCACATAAACCGTTGAGAAAGGAACATCACCCATAAAGTGAAGTCCCATCATCATCATACGAGAAACCCAGAAAAAAATAATATCAAATCCTGTCACAGCTAAAGATGTTGGATAAAAAGTAGATAACTCTGTCGTTTTATTCGGCCATCCCAATGTTGAAAAAGGCCAAAGAGCTGATGAAAACCAAGTATCTAAAACATCTTGATCACGAATTAGCTCAACCACCTCACCATAATAAGCAAAAGCTGAATCTAAAGCCTCTTTTTCACTTTTTTCAACAAAAACCATTCCATCAGGACCATACCAAGCCGGAATCCGATGCCCCCACCATAATTGGCGAGAAATACACCAAGGCTGAATATTTTGCATCCAATTGAAGTAGGTTTTTTTCCAGTTATCGGGAACGAACTGCGTTTTTCCTTGCCGAACAGCTTCTATCGCTGGCTTTGCCAATTCAGCAGCATGCACATACCATTGATCTGTTAAAAAAGGTTCAATCGGCACACCACTGCGATCTCCATGCGGAACCATGTGGGAATGATCATCAACAGAAGCTAAATATCCTCGTTCTTCCATCAAAGAAACAATCCTCTGACGAGCAACAAAACGATCAGATTTATCCAGATTTTCTACTAACATTTTTAATTCATCTGATAAAAACAAACCATTAAAAAACGATTCATTCTCACAGAGAAAAATCTCAGCTTTTTGTGTAAAAATGTTAATCAAGCGTAACTGATTCCGCTGCCCTACTTCAAAGTCATTAAAGTCATGAGCCGGTGTGATTTTTACAGCACCACTTCCAACCTTAGGATCAGCATGCATATCACCAACAATTAATAACCTACGACCAACGAGCGGCAAAAGAGCATTTTTACCTATGAGATTCTTATAACGCTCATCTTCAGGATTAACAGCAATTCCTGTATCACCAAGCATTGTTTCAGGTCGCGTTGTTGCCACTGTTATAAAAGTTGTAGCATCATTTGGATCAAAAACTTTACCCTCAAGTGGATATCTAAAATGCCATAAATGTCCTCGAACTTCTTTTTGCTCAACTTCAAGATCCGAAATAGCCGTTAACAATTTAGGATCCCAATTGACAAGACGCTTATCCCTATATATCAACCCTTGCTTATAAAGCGTGACAAAGACTTCATGAACAGCCTGCGATAACCCCTCATCCATTGTAAACCGCTCACGCGACCAATCGCATGAAACGCCAAGGCGGCGCAATTGATTTGCAATAACGCCTCCAGTTTCATGACGCCATTGCCAAATACGCTCAATAAATTTTTCCCTCCCCATTTCCTGACGCGTTAGCTCTTGACGTTCTGTAAGTTGACGCTCTACAACCATTTGTGTCGCAATACCAGCATGATCCATACCAGGCTGCCACAACACATTTCTGCCACGCATCCGCTGAAATCTAACCATTATATCTTGAATTGTCGTATTGAGCGCATGCCCCATATGAAGTGAGCCTGTAACATTAGGAGGTGGAAGCATAACGCAAAAAGGTACTGCGCCACTTTTAGAACCCATTCCTGCTTTAAAGGCTCCACGAGTCTCCCATTTCTTTGCAACCCGTTTCTCTATGGAAGCAGCATCATAGTTTTTTTCTAACATTCTAGCCATCCATAACGCCGCCGGAAAATACAATATATCGCCAAAAACTTCAGAATCTCGAAAACCCGTCTCACCTCCCTAGAAAACCCCAAAAACTGTAAACAAAATTCTCATAAAATGAAAAACATAAAAAATAACGTAAGAAAATAATCAAAATGATTTTTTAATCGCCTTCACAATCTCTTCACGTAAAATATCTTCCAATAAAATAGGCAATTTAGACTGTAACCATTCTGCTATAGCCGGACGCAATACATCTTTTGCAATTTTTTCTGCAGAAGAAATACAATACGCAGACAATTCCACTCGACCAGATCCTCCATCTTCTGACTGTATTTTTTTTATGTTATCTTCATATTCTTTTGCTTTATAAACAGAACCCTGCTCCTCAGAAGAAAGATTCACCTTCTGCACATCCATACCAACTGTATTATTTTCTGCCTCTATAACTTTTTTCTCGTGCGTTACTCTTCCCCCTTGATTTTCAGTAGAAAGACCAATACGATCAGCTAAAGCCTTCATAGCATCATCAACCGATAAGGCTGTGTCATACCCCCCTTCTAATGCAACCTCTGAACAATCTTCCAAAGCATTTGCTGCAACATTTTCATTTAAAAAGTGATCAGATTGAACCGCATTTTCTTCGATTATTTCACGAATAGATGTTAAAATTTCATCCATACTTGGCTCACGTAACACGCTTGAACTCTGCACCATACTTTACAACCTCTCAAAGACGCAACAATAGATAGAATCACATTTTCAGTGTATGCAAAAGAATCATAAGATCAACATGCCCCCTGTCATATTTTCAAATATGCTTGTCATAAAGAGGGCGCTACACACAATTTTCTACACTTAGAAATAACATATCACCACCCCACCTTTCAACATATCCAACTATTGATTTACTAACCTTTAAAAAATTAAAATAATTAGAGCCACTTTTATACATTATTGGACATATTCAATTGTTTTTAAACCTAAATAACTTGCGGTCAATTTACCAATAGAAGATTGAACAGTATAGCTCGCTACAACAGCATTACGCTCTGCCATTGCAAGTGCAATTTGAGCATTAATCAAGTGAGTACGAGAATTTAAAACATCCAATGTCGTTGCCTGCCCTACACGATTTTCCTGAACACGGCCTTTAAGAGCGATTTCAGCAGCACGAACACTTTTACGGTAAGCAATAACAGATGCACATGCACCCTCCAACTGAAACCAAGCAGAAGTAAGAGCTTGTCTCGTATTACTATGTGCTAAATCGAGTTGAAGCTGGGCCTGTCCAAGCTGTTCTCTTGATTGACGAATCTGCGCAGACGTACGCCCCCCTTCAAAAATTGGAATACTCACGGACAATCCGATTGATTTAGATACTCCATCCTCTCCAATACCGCTGTAAACTTGATTATAAGATGCTGCCGCAGAAAAATCAACCTTAGGAAGCAATGCCCCTTCTTTCGCCTTTACGTTGTAAACACTTGCATCGACTAAATATTTAGCATAAAGGATTGCTGGATGCATTACAACACTCATTTGGTAAGCCATATCAAGGCTAATTGGGAGGTTTTTAGCTACGGGTGGCGGAGTTAATTTTTCAGGATTAGTACCAATAACTTGTTGATACACTGCCTCTGCTGCTTTTACATCAGCGCGAGCAAGACTCAATTCCGAAACTGCTACAGAACGTGCAGCTTGAGCTTGAGCAAGATCAATACGCCCTCCCTCACCCACATCAAATTTTGCTTTATCGGAACGAACTTGCTCTTCAAGAGCTGCTAAATTTTCTCTCCGAAGATCAGCAACACGACGTGCCTGATAGACATTAGCATAAGCTACCACCGTCTCCAGAAACATATTTTGTTCAGCATTACGAAGATACTCACGTTGAGCCTGCAATTTAACTTGAGCGGAAGAAAAGACATTTTGCGTGGTAAAACCATCAAACAACCTTTGATTTAATCTTACTCCTATAGATCCAGAAGTGACATAAGGACCTGTAAAAGATTTATTCCGCCCATAGCTCCCAATACCTTCAACTTGTGGCAATAACCCTGATCGTGCAATAACAACATCATCCCTGGATATACGCACAGCCGCACGTTCATTATTCAACTTAGCATTGTATTGATAAGCCTTAGAAAAAGCATCCATCAATGTTTCAGCGCAAACAGCCTCTGGTAATAAAACACTCAACACCAGCCATAAACACGCCTGAAATTTCCTATTTATTTTAAACACAATACACACAATAACAAATCCCAAATGAATTATAAAATTATCTTTTATTCACTAAATAAACAAGCACTAAAACACAAAACCTGGTGTTTTTAAAAAACAAGGAAGAGGTTTTACAGCAAGATTAAAAGCGCAACGTGCTGAAATGCTCCCATCTTCTTTTATATAAATTCGTGCAACAGCAGCATTTCCATACCCTTCAACTACAACAAGACGTCCACTATCTTTCATTTGATCAAAGATACCTTGTGGAATAAAATCGACAGATCCCTCAATGAAAATCACATCATAAGGCCCTCCAACAGCATATCCCTGCTCTAATGGACCATGAATCACAACCACATTATCACATTGCTTACGTTCTAAAATTTCAAGAGCGCACTCAAAAAGAAATTTATGACTTTCCAATGCAATCACAGCCCCAGCAAGTTTTGAAAGCAAAGCCGCACAATAACCATTATTTGCACCAATATCTAAAACAACATCTGATGATTTTACAGCAGCAAGCTGTAGTAATTTTGCTAGAGATGCAGGCTTCATCAAATAACGTTCAGGAATTCCGTCTTGCACTGGACATAGAACAATATCGGTATCAAGATAGCTTAATGCTTTCATATCTTCCGACACAAAATCCTCACGAGATACCGTTAAAAATGCTTCAAGAATTGATAAATCCGTTACATCGACTGTACGAATTTGATTGTCAACCATCTTGCGACGAAGCTCAGTAAAATCTGCAATCATAAAGACTATCTTCTCCTAAGCTACAAAAACAAACAAAACAGCAATAATGAGGGATTAAAATCTTTCATATTTAAGTATGATGCTACAGTCATAAGATTTTAACTGTCCGATCTCCCATACAAGATTATTAGGAAAAATAATCTATTTTACTATACCCCATCATCCTTAAAAGCCATTCCGTTTGAAGTTGGATTGGCTGGAGGCCTCGCCCGGAATCGAACCGGGATACAAGGATTTGCAGTCCTCTGCGTAACCATTCCGCCACGAGGCCTCATCAACAAATATAAAGACCTCAATAGGGGAAGGTAACGCATCCGTCAAGGTGTAGAAATCTTTTCTAGTCTTTTTATTACACAATTTATCATATTTCAGTATATTTTTTTCAAAAAAGTAATTTTGTCCTTTGCAAATCAGTATTGCTTTGCTATAGCCTTTCTAGCTGAATAATTGAGCACTATTCCCCGGTAGCTCAGTGGTAGAGCAACCGGCTGTTAACCGGTTGGTCGCTGGTTCGAATCCGGCCCGGGGAGCCATTTATTTTTTTACTTCATACAGAGAATATTTCTATTTACGTTTTTAAACGTGAGGGAATCCCGGATAAAAGTTTGGGAATAGGATTTTTTAACACATCTCGTCATTATTGCGAATCAAGAGTTCTTTTCGGAGTGTTTTTTACCCTACCTGCTATCC
>NZ_JACIFE010000025.1 GCF_014197255.1 Bartonella fuyuanensis
AGGTATGGTCCATATATCCCCATCAATCTGGTCTTTATGAATATGACGTAAAGGATTGGTACGAACGCCTGTCAGAATAAGCAAACGCAAAGGCAAGAAAGATTGTAAAATGAAAAATAGCTTGTTGAATATATGAGAAAATCTTTTGAGGATTGATGCTGTATTATTTTTTTTATAAAAGAGAACAGCGTAATACAACAGATCATTCTTGGAAAACGATATGTCTCTCGTATGATGGTCATAAAGTGTTAGGATTTTAAAATAGCTTTTATATGGCCACACATTACCATAAAAAATCGAAGAACTCAGTGTAAAGTGCAATCGAAAGTTTTCTATTTCTCAGAGCTTTTGAGTTTTGCGCTGGTAATTGCTTTTAATGGGAGATGTTTTTATGCAAAACGAAATGCTTTAAAAGAAATATTCCAAAAGAAGATCTCAACTAAAATATCATTGTGTTGTACATTTACATATTTTTTTGAAGAGATATTTTTAGTGCACTTGATTCCATTTATCGAAAGCTCTCAATGCTATGAAAAGTTTCGTTTATGACTTTTTATGTACTACCATTTTTACACTTATACCAAGTACTAACCAAAATCATCATACTATTTCAACCCAACTTTATAAAAATTCCTGCTTTAAGAGGATTTATGAGAGATGTTACATTTTCTTTTCAATGGTTTTTATTCATGCTCTCTTCTTTTAATGATGTGCAAAAGAATGATTTTAATTGATTTAATCTGGAAATGATTACAAATAAGGAAACCCTACTAGGAATAATGGCTCGATATGAAAACATGATAAATCATTCCTTATAAGTCAATGCGTTGTTTAATTATAAGAAACAAATAAATCTAAAAAAACAAACTTTAAAACTATTCTATGAAATTTCAGGATTTTTTAACGGCCTTCACGATACCACATACTGCTCAGCAGTAAAAGGCAAACAAACAGTGCAAAAAAACCAGAAAATATTGAAAGATAAAAGGTATTGATTAAACGAGTTTCTGTCGCTTCTTTCAAAATAATTGAATGAGTTGGTGAAGATGACAGGCTTGTTTTTGATTGAATCAACTTAAGTGGAGGAAGGTGAAAGTTTTCTTTTCCCTCAGAGTATAACCGTCCAATATAGCCACCAGTATGCTTAATAATGGGAGCTAATTTTTCTTGTGTTGAAATTAAGTCAAACAATTCAAGATTATTGAGCATCCCTACAGAAGAAGGTATTGTTAAACTGCCATTTTTTATAGTAAAAATCCCTGTTTCGTTAGTAGCTACCGTTGCGGTGAAGAGACCTTCTTGCTCTTTCGTAAGAATAATCTTTTGTTTTTTTCCAGAAGGAAAAGTTATTTCAGCAGGTTCTGGTTGGTCTCTCAGAGTTTGGCGGAAAATTGTTAAATGATGATGGCTGCTGGTCGCGCTTAACTTTTCTTCCTCAAGTTCAGGTTCTTTCATAAGCCAATGGGCAATTCGGCGATAGAGAGCTGCATAAGGACCACCACCTTCAAAACCTCGTGCCCAAAGCCAACTTTCATCAGAAAGTAACATGCCTACGCGCCCTTTATCAACATGGGAGAGAAGTAAAAGTGGTTGTTCATCGGCTCCTTTCATGAGAGCAATTCCGTTGTTACTATTTTGAATAGCAATTTGTCGCAGCCATTTCCCCCATTGAGAAGCTGGATAGGTCGGTGTTGCAAGATTTCTTGTGACAGGATGACGCTCGCCTTCTTTGGTTAATGCGGGGCGAAAAGGTTTTTCAATGATATCTCCACTCGGCAATGCTGGTAGAATGCTTATTAAAGGTGTTTTCGCAAGTGAGTTTTTTTTGCTAAATTCAGGTCCTGTTATCATCAGCAATGCACCACCCTTTTGTACATATTGAGCGATATAATCGTAATAGATTAAAGGTAGAACAGCAGAGTGCTGGTAACCATCAAGGATGATGAGATCAAAGTTATTAATCTCTTCAACAAAGAGTTTTTTCGTGGGAAAGACCACCAAAGATAATTGGCTTAAAGGAGTATCATCTACTTTGGTGGGAGGACGCAAAATAGTAAAGTGAACAAGATCAATATTGGCATCACCTTTCAAAAGGTCACGCCATGTTCGTTCTCCATTATAAGGGGCACCTGAAATAAGAAGAACGCGTAAATTTTCTCTGATTCCTTCAATAGTTGTTATAGCACGGTTGTTTTCAAAGCTTATTTCACCTTTGTAAGGTTTAGTTGTCGCTTGAATAATATTTTTTTCAGCATGGAGAAGGGTAATTTCAGTTTGAAAAATAATACCAGGTGTTACAGAATAATGGCCAACTTCTTGTCCATCGATGCTGAGTGTAATATTGGCTTTCTGTGGTATTTTTTCTTGGGAATCTCCTTGATCTTCTACTAAAATGGATAGTTTTTGTGGTTTGTTGACAAAGGCAAAGCGTGGAGGCGAAATAAACTTGATTTGACGATCAAATTCATCTGAGCGTCCTGTTATCAGAGCATTAAGCGGTGCTTCATGATGCAGATTTGAAATGGAAGGAATGTCATGTACTTGTCCGTCAGTGATAAAAATGGTTCCTGCATAACGAGAAGGCGGTACATCAGATACAGCTTGTGTTAAAGCATCAAACAAATTTGTTGAGGGAGCATATTGATTATCAGCAAGTTTTCCAACTTCAATAAAACGTGGTTCAAATTGTGGATAATGCGATAATGTTTCGATTAATTGCGCGCACGCTTCATCACTATCGTTTATCCGTGTTCCAAAAGTTTGACTTTTGCTGCGGTCAATGACAATGCCTACTGTGCTTTTCAGTGGTTCGCGCTGTTCTTTTATGATCATTGGATTGAGCAAAGCAAGGATAAGGGCGCTTAATGCCATCAGACGAAATAAAGAACCTTGCCGTTGCGTAACAAGACCAACAACGACAAAAAGAATCGATATTCCGCTTAAGAGCAGAATCCAAAAGAGTGGTAAAAAAGGCTGAAAAGTGAAAAA
The DNA here is from genome assembly GCF_014197255.1 of Bartonella fuyuanensis. Taxonomy (GTDB): domain Bacteria; phylum Pseudomonadota; class Alphaproteobacteria; order Rhizobiales; family Rhizobiaceae; genus Bartonella; species Bartonella fuyuanensis. Next base: position 2,989 of record NZ_JACIFE010000025.1, read on the forward strand.
TGATATCATTGCCTTCTTTCTCTTTTAAAGCGTTCTAAGAGTGCTGGAACATGAACTTGATCCGCTTTATAGTTTCCTGTAAGCACATAAAGGACAATATTTAAACCTGTACGAAATGTCCATAGACGTTGCATTGGATCATTGGGAACAAGGGGATATTTCCATGCCCCTTTTTCATCGAGTGCCCAAGCCCCGGCAAAGTTATTTGCGGTGATGAGAAGAGAACTTACATTATCGCCGTTGGCAAGAGAGTTTTTATTTTTTTTGTTTGTTGATAAGGATTCAACCCATAAAGGTGAACCACGGTAGAGACCAGGAAAATCTGGCATAATATAAAAAGAACGTGCAACAACATGATCTGTTGATGCTGGCTCAATGGATGGAATATTTAACTCTTTTAAGATATCTCGTAATCTTTGCGTTTCTGGAGTAGCGTCTCCTTCAAGATTAAGATTGCTCTTTATCTGATCGCGCGTGTCAAATAAAATTGTTCCCCCATGTTTCATAAAGTTATTTATTTTTTCAAGGTTTTTGGGGGTTGGTATAGGACTCTTAACATCAATTGGCCAGTAAATAAGAGGATAAAAAGAGAGTTCATCTTTATCGAGATCAAGTGCTGTAACAGAGCCAAGGGTAAGCATTGTACGCTCTGTGATAAATTGACTTAACGCTTCTAGACCACTTTTACTCGTTGTATCAATTTCATGATTATTGGTTATAACATAGGCAAGATGTGTTGCGCCTGCAGCTTGTACACTATCATGATGATTTTCTTTCGTTTGTGCATGAAGAGTTGGATCATATGAAAAGAAGGCAATAAGACTTATAAAGGGGACGAGAAACATATTACGCCGTTTCATGAAAGAAAAAATATCTCCCATCCATAAAATGAGAAAATTGTCAAAGGCGAATAATAAGATGGCTAATCCTAAAAGTGGACCGATAAGATTTTTTTCTTTTGTATCGTAAGATAAAGGGCTTTTATTAAGAGAAGTTGGCAATGATGATTGTTTCATCAAATGCGACGAATGAGTTAAGAGATTGAGTGCATAGAAATTGTTTTGGGCACCATAAAGTCCTGGGGGAGTATGGTAGGAAGGATGGGGTGGATTTTGAGAGTCAAAGATCAAAGGAACAACATCAGAGGGTGGTACTTGTAATTGTCCGTCAATGGCTATAGTTCGCCAAGGGTTTTGTACCACTGTCCTTTTTTCTCTGTGTGTTAGGTTTGTGTTTTCGTTAGAACCTAATGTGATTAATTTTTGCAGCATTTGTGCAAAAAAGCCAGAAAGAGGAAGGTTAGACCATGTTGGGTCAGGAGCAACATGAATGAGAATGAGGTTTCCTTTACCACGTTTTTCTGCGGTAATAAGAGGAGTTCCATCCGAAAGGCTAAGCCACGTTTTTTCAAAAAGATCTGGGGTTGGTTCTGCGAGGATTTGGCGCGAGACAGTAACATCTCCTGGAAAGGGAAGACCAAAGAAAAAGCTATTTTTTGCAAAAGGGGCAAGCTTTTGTGGTTTTGTCCAAGACATAATACTTTCAAGGGAACGTTGACCTGGGCGCAGTGGTACCGGAAGAAGGTTATCGTAATGTTCTGCGCTACTGAGTTTTTCTCCTGCAAAGCGGATGAGTGTTCCCCCTTTATTCACAAAATCAGAAAGTTTTTTTTCTGCTTTTGAGGGTATGTTAACAATGTCACCCATAATCAAAACAGATGGATTTTGTTTAAGCAAATGATCAATATCCGTTGAAAGTTCTCTTCCACCGGCTGTTATAAGCTGTGTATGACCTTGTAAGGCTTTGATAATGTAATAAAATGGAGCAAGTAAAGGCTGTGCCATTTCATTGGTATCGGGTGAGAGAAGAGCAACACGGCTTATCCTGTTATGGCTATCTACCAAGAAGGTTGCAGCAGCATGGTCTTGATTGTTTATTTTTATCCAAGCGATATCATTGCGTAGTTCAAGTGGTACATTAAAAGGAACAAGTGCTGTTGTTTCTCCTTCAGAGAAATTGTTCGTAAATTGACCGAGAAGTTGATTATTTGAATCGTAAAGGCTGAGTATAGCGGGAGTATTACTGTGTGTTGTTGAGCGGATAATACGCGCGCCCATGTTTCCATTGTTATTTTCTATGGATGTTATGCCGGTTAAATCGGAAATATCAGTTAAATACCACAAGAAGTTTCTAGGTTTTAATTCTTCAAGAAGAGCAAAAGCTTGCTCATCTTCATTTGTTTGTAATCCATCACTTAAATAAGCAATATCAAGAGGTTTTCCTTTGGTTATTTCGCTGAGTTTTTTGAAGGCATGCACACGGTTGACAGGCCAAGGATGCGGTTGCAAATGCATTAAATGCTGTTTTATAATCTTGGCTGGTTGGGGCTCTATATTGGAGATATCATTTTCAGCCGTTGCAACAAGATAAATATTTTTTTGCTGTTTTTCTGCCTGTGCAAGGAGCATTTCAGCGATAGAGATGCGTTTTTTCCATTCTTTTACAGAAGCCCAACCATTATCAATAATGAGTGCGAGGGGTTGAGATCCGAAAAAGCTTATTGGTTTTTGATTCCAAGTGGGGCGTGCTAGAGCTATGATAACAAATGCCGCTATGGTTAAACGCAACAAGAGCAACCACCAAGGTGTATGTTTTGCTGTTTCTTGTTGATGAGTTGGTTTGGGTAAGAAGAGAAAAGGGGGAAAAAGCTCTTTACGCGGAGATGGAGGAGTTATCCGCAACAGCCACCAAATGACCGGTAGGAACAAAAGCCCTAGTAACAGAAAGGGAGCAGCAAAACTCAAAGTGCCCTCCTTTTTTGCAATGGAGAGTCGCTCATTGTATTTGCAAGATGAAAAATGGTCTCTGTTAAAGGTTGATCTGTTGTACTAACGTGATAAGACCATCCTTGGCGTGCGCAAAAATTTACCAATTCTTGTCGCCTTGCGTGGTATAGTTTACAATAGCTCTTACGAAGATCTTCTGCTTTAGTGGAAACATGTTTCTCTTTCGTTTCAGGATCCAAAAATTCTGTGTGACCTGTGTAGGGAAAGCTTTCTTCTGCGGGATCAGAAATTTCAATTAAATGAGCTGTCACCTGTTTTGTAGTTAAAACGGTTAAATGTTGGGTGATTTTTTCAGGATAATCGAGAAAATCACTCATTATAACGACATGTGAAAAGCGTGTAATCGTTGAAAAATCCGGAAATGAATTTTCATCTGAATGATTTTCTAAAGCAAAGGCTATTCGTTCTACGACATTGGATGTCATTGTGGGGGACATTAAGTTGGGAATAGCAATATGTTCGCCACTGCGTGCAAGAAGGGATGCCAAGGTAAGGGTAAGAATAATGGCATGATTACCTTTAGAGATTTTAGAAAAGCGCGAACAGTAATGCATTGATGCGCTCTGATCAGGACAAAGCCAAACGGTTTGTGTCGTTTGCCATTCGTGTTCACGGAGATACGTATTTTCATCATGCGCTGAGCGACGCCAATCAATGCGGGTAATGGATTCTCCTTCCATATAGGGACGAAATTGCCAAAAGTTTTCACCATTACCGCTTTTACGTTGTCTATGCCATCCGGTTATCAGTGTATTAGCGATATGACGCGCTTGTAAAATGAAATATGGCATTTTGCCAGTATCTTTATGCAGTTCATTTGCCAGCGACAATGGAGGCTTTTGTAAAACTTTTTTGCCAAGTGCCATTCAAAGAGCATCTTTCACAAGGTTATTGATAATATCTTTTACGGTTATATCTTCAGCACGGCCAGAAAAATTAAGAGCCATGCGGTGTTGTAATACGGGATAGGCCAATGCTTCAACATCATCAAGTGAGGGAGCTAAACGCCCATAATAAAGAGCACGAGCGCGAACACAAAGTGAAAGGGCTTGTGACGCACGCGGCCCAGGCCCCCAAGAAACATAATTATTGGCAAGGTGATTGTCTTTATCAGGGCGGGCCGATCGGACAATTTTTAAAATAGCTTCGATCACATTTTCTGAGAGAGGCATTTTGCGAACGATATGTTGAATTTTTTGCAATTTTTTGGCGGATAAAATTGCTTTTGCATTTAATTTTTTTTCTTTTGTTGTTTCTAAAATGATTCTCCGCTCTGTGATAAAATCAGGATAGTCAATGTCAATTTGCATCAAAAATCGGTCTAGTTGAGCTTCAGGAAGTGGGTAGGTTCCTTCTTGTTCAAGTGGATTTTGTGTTGCCAAAACATGAAAAGGTTGTGGCAAATCATAACGGGTGCCTGCAACGGTTACATGATATTCCTGCATAGCCTGTAAAAGAGCTGATTGTGTGCGTGGAGAGGCACGATTGATTTCATCAGCCATGAGAAGTTGCGTAAAAATGGGACCTTGAATGTAGCGAAAAGAACGTTTTCCCTCTTTATCGGAATCCATGACTTCAGAACCGATAATGTCCGATGGCATTAAGTCTGGGGTAAATTGGATACGTTTTTCATCAAGCCCTAAAACGGTTCCCAATGTTTCCACAAGATGTGTTTTTGCAAGTCCTGGAGCGCCAACAAGAAGAGCATGACCACCAGCAAAAATAGCAGTTAAAGCATATTCAATGACATGACTTTGCCCAAAAATAACTTTGTCAATTTCTTTTTGTATAATATCTAATTCTTTGTGTGCCGTATCAATATCCTCGATAATGACTTGAGCCTCATGTTCGGTATTAACCTTTTTCACAGAATTAGATACTGGATCACGGTAATTCATATTTTTTCCTTAAGGTATTTGTCGCAAAATATAGTCATGTTCTCTGGATGATAATGGATATCTTATTGTTTGTAACAGAAAATGAGAAGAAAAGAAGCATTATAAGCCGTTTTTTTCATATTCGTATCTAGAAGAGAAAAATTTTTTTGAAAGAAAAAAGCATATTTTATAAGAAATGTTTTAAAAATTTTATTTTGTGAAGAAATTTTTTAAGCAATAAAGACAACTTTTTTGAAAGGTTAAAGGGTGAATATAAGGCAGAACTTCAAACAGGTTGCATGGTTACAACAAAGTGATATCCAAACACTTCTTCGTGTTTTATCCTTAGAGGGGGAAGAGGCGCGTATTGTGGGGGGGGCGGTGCGCAATCAACTATTAGGGAAGTCTATTAATGATATTGATATTGCGACAACCTGCTTACCGCAACAGATTATCGCGCGTGTAGAAGAAGCAGGATTTAAAGCTATTCCTACAGGGATTGCATTTGGTACAATTACAGTGATTGCACATTCATGTTCTTATGAAGTCACAACGCTTCGTAGTGATCTTGAAACAGATGGTCGTCATGCAAAAGTGGCATTTGGTCGTGATTGGAAAAAAGATGCTGAACGGCGGGATTTTACGATAAATGCCCTTTATTGTGATGCTGCTGGCAATCTTTATGACGATGTAGGCGGTATGAACGATATTGCAAGTAGAACAATTCGTTTTATTGGTGTTGCAGAAAATCGTATTAGAGAAGATTATTTGCGTATTTTACGTTTTTTTCGCTTTTTTGCGTGGTATGGAGCGGGGCGACCTGATGGGCAAGGATTGAAGGCATGTGTTCGTTTAAAATACGGTTTAAAAAAACTTTCTTCGGAGCGTATTTGGGCAGAAATGAAAAAGCTTCTTTTGGCTTCTGACCCAACACGTGCTCTTTTATGGATGCGACAAAGCAGAATTTTGTCACTCATTTTTCCTGAAGCAGAAAAATGGGGTATTGATGCAATTCATGCATTGGTGAAAACAGAACAAGCTCTTGGTTGGAAAGTTGATCCAATGTTACGGCTAGAAAGCCTTCTTCCTCCTGACCCCCTACGTCTTTATGAAATGGCACAGCGCTTGCGTTTTTCTCATAAAGAAATAATCCGATTAAAGGAATGGGCAGGGTTAGAAATAATAAACCAAAATTGTTCTGATCATTTTGTGCAAAAAATGATTTATTTTCATGGAAGACAGCCAGTTTTAGATCAGTTATCGTTGTCTGTTGCGGCATCATATTTCAATGCTTTAGAAAAAAGTGATGTTTCACAAAAAACAGAGGATTATGTGAGGCTTTATCAACTTGCTCAAAAATGGCAGATTCCAATTTTTCCTATTAATGGTAATGATTTAGTAAGGAAAGGTTTTACTAAGGGTGTGCTTTTAGGGAGAAAGCTTAAAGAGCTAGAGATGACATGGGTTGAAGGGGGATTTTTAATGGATCGTCATACATTATTAGAAAAAATTGATTTATAATATGCTATTTACAAATCTACATTATTTTATTTATATTTGCCTTATATTTTTTGCAAAAGAAATCTTACAGTTCTAGAAATTTTGTTACAGATGATTTTGTCAAAATGGCTGGTATTCTCAAGGATATCAAAGGCAAGTTTATCTTGAGTTTAGAGACGGTCTGAGAGATAGAAATTTTAAAGGATTTTGAATTTTTAGAATTAGAGATCCTTTGAACCTCTGATTTTGTTAAAAAAATCCCCGAAAAAAACTTCTGATTCGTAATAATTAAACGGCATGTTGAATATAGAAGGCACGTTAAAAAATCTTATTCCCAAACTCTTATTTATACATCCCTAATAATGAAAAAGATATGTAAATACAGTAACTAAATAAACAAAGAATGGTATTAAAACCTTGTTAAAAGTTTTAATAGAGCTGTCAAGTTTTTATAACTTACAGTTTCTTTCATAATAACCAATTTGGCGCAGTGCTTCTCCTGTTGTTATAGCCACGCTCATGGCGAGATTTAGGGAACGCGCCTGTGGTTGCATGGGAATTTTCAATGTGTAATTAGCCGATTCATAAACGTAATCGGGAACTCCAGCTGATTCACGACCAAAAAGTAAAACATCATTTTTCTGATAGCATAGTTGCGTATAGCATGTTTTTGCTTTTGTACTTAAGAGCAACAGACGGCGGTTGAAACGTTTCATGGAGCTTATAAAATGCTGCCAATCAATGTGTCTTTCTAGGGAAGCATATTCGAGATAATCCAATCCTGCACGTTTGAGTTTACGATCCGATAGGTTAAAGCCTGCAGGTTCAATGATGTGCACATGTAAGCCAAAACACGCACTAAGACGTAAAACCGTTCCAGTATTACCAGCAATATCGGGTTGAAAAAGAGCTATATGAAGCGCCATATTCCCTACTAATATGATTTTTTTTCATATTTGTAAAGAAGCATCATAATTTATTCGAAAAGTATGCTTGAAAAATACATATTTTTTGCATTGAGTTTTTATGCACCTTAAGCTTGATTTGTTTGAGATAAGAGGGAATCCCCTCTTAGCCTCTCCTTTATTAAGCTCTACATGAAATAGATTAGCTCATTACGATGAAAGTTGGAGTATTCGCAGAATCAAATTAGATCATTTATTTCAGTTAAAATCAACAAGATATGCTTTTATGAAAAATTATAGGCAGAAAAAATATCCAATCTACTGGTTAGAGTTGAGAGTGAGAGGGAACGATACTGTAATTTGTTAAAGAGGTTATCGACAAACTGAACAGTTTATTTATTAAAATCAACAAGAGCATGTTTTTTTCTAAAAGTGTTTGTTTATACGCTATCTCCATTTATAATAGGCAAAGAAGAGGTTTTGATTGATTTCATATGAATAGATTTGAAATAAAAAAAACTTACAATAGTTAGGGATTTCATTTGCTCATCTAAAATGGTTAATTATCCTTGAACTAGTTTTTTTGTATAAAGCATACAAATGGTAGGAGTTTTTTTGCGAGGGTATTTTTGCGGTTAAGGCGATTGAATGATTAGGCATAGTGCACTGTAGAGAGGCTATGCTAAAAAAATGTTTTAATAAATAGTTTCTTTAAGTTAAGGCAATGGATGATTCGGCGAGGTGGAGTTTTCTGTTTTGTTAACAGTTGTCGCAATTGGAATGGGGGTGGTTACGTGGCCTTTGTATCTGTCAGTTGTGTCCAGATGAGATTATTGGGGTATCTTTTTCCGTTGAAGTTGATCTGTCTGGTATTGAAGAGGGAATATCAGTAACGGTAATGTGGCGAAAACAGCCTGTTGTTATGTGAAACTGTACGGCAAAAGAAATTGCTGATGCGCATGCTACTGATTTGGGTTTTCTAAAAGATTGTCAGCGTACAACGCATCTCTAATTTTAACGATGAAAAAGAAGTGATGGATTTTTGCACGCTTAGCAGGTAAACGGCGTGAAAATTGGCTTATCATTATTAGTCTTTCTACGCATTTAGGCTATGTAACACTTGGGCAATCAGGGAAATTTGGAGAGTGGTTGTGTCTGTGTCATAGGCATGTTTAGGATATAATTAGAAGAGTGCGATTGGGCTTAGCTAACTATAATTTGATTATTCCACCTCACCAATTTCTTTCTGATATTTTGCCCAGATAGAATAAGGTCATGACAAGATTTTCTCTATATTGTATATTGTGCTAAAAATGCTCTTACCCATTGGTTTGATAAGCGTTTTCCTCTTCCGCGTTTTTTTATAATGCATTTGTGATTTTTCCTGTTCCACATAATCTTAATTACTTTTCTATATTTAGTGGTATTGGGAGCGTTATGCTTTTAACACAGCTTTTATTGTGTAGACTCTTCATTTTTTTATTGTTGTTTATATCCATTTAGTGCGCGAATTTTATTACAGTTCTTATAAAAATATGCGAGAAATGGCATGGATCACAGGTGTTTTATTTATATCATCATGATGGTAATAGCCTTTTGGGGTTATGTGCGTGTTTTTGGGGATGATTTCTATTTCAGTCGCTTCAGCTATTGCATTTTTTTTTAACAATTCCTTTCGTTGGCGGAAGAAATTGGTACCGCCAAGGCAGAAGGCAAAATAGACACGGTCACGCAGATCGTTGCCCACGCAGGACTTGGCTGCTTAAAAGGCGCTGTTGCGAGCGGTGCTTGCTCTGCCGGTGCTGTGGGGGGTGCTGTGGGCGAAGCCACTGCTATGCTCCA
>NZ_JACIFE010000026.1 GCF_014197255.1 Bartonella fuyuanensis
GTCCACACACCAATGGCATCTTTGTAGGCATTGAGACGTAAACCTTCCCATTGTTTAATCAGTGCTAACCCTTGTTGTGATATTTTTCGCATATGCTTCTCCATAAAAAAAGCTCCGCAAAAAGCAGAGCTGGATTAAAAAATTGACATCTTTTTCATTCGGAAAGATAGCTTGGTTAAGCTTCATGTCACTTTTTCATTGAAATAAAAGAAGATTTTTTCTCAACTTTTAATTTCTTTCTTGACAAATATTCGTTTATAAACGAATATACATCATGTTTGAAATACGTCACTACCTTACTTCTGATGGCAAAGACTTGATAGCTGATTGGCTGCGAAAGCTCCGTGATGTGCAGGCTAAAACTGCAATTATTCGCCGTCTTAATCGTTTAGAGCAAGGAAATTTTGGCGATTTCAAGCCGCTTCGTGATGGTGTCTATGAACTGCGTATGAATATTGGTCCTGGTTACCGAATTTATTATGCTCAGTCTGGAAAGACTGTATTATTGTTATTATGCGGTGGTACCAAAAAAACACAAGACACCGATATCACTCGTGCATGTGCTTGTTGGTACGATTGGCAAAACCGTGAAGATTAAGGAGTGCAAAGATGAAAGATCGTAGCCATGATGATGCAATGGCAGAAATATTCCATGATGACCCTGAGTTGGCAGCAGCGACCCTTGATGCAATCCTAGCAGATGGTGACCAGGGGGAACTGCTTGTAACACTTCGTCAAATGGCAAAAGCCTATGGTGGTGTTCAAGCTGTAGCTAAAGCAGCCAAACTGAATCCTACACAACTTTATCGTACACTTTCAGAAAAAGGTAATCCAGAGTTCCGTAGCCTAAATGCTTTACTACGTACCATGGGGCTTCGCTTAGCTGTACAACCTCTTGAACGACCCGTTCCACACATTTGATCTGTATTAACCACCTCCCCACCTTTGAAGTGGGAAAGGGGCATATTTTTTACTTAAGCAACCTTTTTAATGGGGTTATCGAAATTTGGTTCATAAGCGCGCAACAAAGAATCCATACTATGCGGTAATTCTGAGGCTCCAAAATCTGTAAGAATTGCTAAAATCTTTGTAATATTGGGTAGTTCATCCTGAAGTTTTGAAATCAAAGCTTTTTCTATTACACTCATAGTGTCAACCAGAGCAGTACAATCTTTATCGCTCATATTTTCATGTCTAGAAAATCGAGATAATGCCATCCATAAGTCACATAAGAAGTTGGTATCTATTTTCATTGTACACCTCCATGGATTTGTTCTCTCAAACAAGCTAATCCTCTAGATGTGATTTTTGTTGAAGGCAGCACCTTTTCTGTACCATCCGGTCTTTGAATGGTAATAGCAGGGCAATCCATGAATCCTTTCTTGATCTTATCCTGATAAGGTAACAGTGGCGCTCCTGGAGCACGTCGATAGACCCATTCATGTTTACGCAAGTAATCGGTTAAGTCCTTTGGTCGTATCTCTAACATCTTTGCTGCTTCGATAAGACCAAACAGACCATCAGAACGCTTTAAACCTTCTAAAGCCTCTGCTTTTGGAGTCAATTCGGCAATAACATGGTCTTTCTGTTCTATTTGACTGTGTAAGTGATTCAAGACACCAAGTAATGCTTCGGGTTTGGAATAGTCAACTTGTGGAGCGGCTATCTGTGGTGTTGCTACTTGTTTTAACCGTCTTTCACATTCGATAAAGTATAAACGAGCTTCTCTACCTTTCTTATTATTTTCGAGCATAGAGAGCTCTTTGGCTACGCTTAAGGTGAGATGATAATCTTTAGAGGGACGACCACCTTGGAGGTTTTCCCCAAAATTGGTGAAAACTAAATAATCCTGATTTTCTAATAAATTATATTTGTTGATGCGATATTTAATCCAAGTAGAGAAATCTTTACCTACTTCTAAAAACGCATGCAAATCACGAGCGTTTACCGTTTGAACAGTTTCCTGATCAATTATTTGTTCCAATATTGGAATAAGAGTGTTCATGTGAACTCCTTGTGGGTTAGATGTTTTTCATTGACACTCGAAAAGAGTGCCGGGTGCTGAAAAACACGGCCACAAGCCCGTCGCTATGCTTTTCCCATTAAGGGTATTTTATGGCATAGCTACACCCGACAAACCATTTATATGCTACAGCATACAATGAGTCAAAGTCTTTAATGTGCGGAGAAGAGACTGTGTCGGCAATCTATCCGCTTGTGGATTCAAGGTGTTTTTCAAGCACCTAATTCGGTTATTCATACTCCTGTCACAATGTCAAGTGATAATGTAATGTTTTTATAAAAGTAATCAGTTAAATCCTTTGGTCGTACCTCTAACATCTTTGCTGCTTCGATAAGACCAAACAGACCATCAGAGCGTTTTAGACCTTCCAAAGCCTCTGCTTTTGGTGCTAATTCAGCAATGGTGTTATCCTTTTGCTCGATTTGGCTTTGTAGATGATTCAAGACACCAAGTAATGCTTCGGGTTTAGAGTAGTCAACTTGTGGGGTTGCTACTTGTTTCAAAAGCTGTTCGCATTTGATAAAGTATTGACGCGCTTCATGCCCTTTATCATTACGCTCTATCATCGAAAGATGTTTAGCCATGTCTAACGTAATGTGGTATTCTTTTATTTTTCCACCCCGGTAAAAATTTACCGCAGTTACAAAGTTTATATTTTCCTGAAATTTACATTCTTTAATGCGATTTTTAATCCAATTTCTAAATTCAGATTTTATTTCCAAAAATGCATGCAAATCACGAGCATTAACGGTTTGAACAGTTTCCTGATCAATAATCCGTTCTTTAATTTCTATAAGTGTGTTCATGTGAACTCCTTATCGTTAGATGTTTGTTAATGACACTCTAAAAAAGAGTGCCGGGCGCTAACAAACACGGCGATAAGTCCGTCGTTATGCTTTCCCCCAAAGGGTATTGTATAGCATAACTACACCCGACAAACCATTTATATGCTATACGCATATAATGAGTCAAAGCTTTTAATCTGCGGAAAAAAGACTGTTTCGGCAATCCACCCGCTTATCGTCAAGGTGTTCGTTAGGCACCTGATTCGATTATTCATATTGTCGCCACAATGTCAAGTGGGAACGTAATATTTTTAAAATAAATAAGCGTGCTTTTACTTTATCTCCCGCAAGATAAGTTTATACATACCGGATTCAGAGGCTTGGACATCTGTAACAGTGAAGTGTGCTTGAGAAGAGGGGGCTTTGTTGTTTTCAAGAGAGAGGACCACAATACTATCTTGAGGTTTTGGTGGTATTCCCCCGATGTCATTGATACAAAGATCAAGTTCCTTTCTTGCAATTGTGGTAGGGATTCTGCCACCGGCGTCCGATTCTGAATGCTTAATGCCGTAAATCGCTGTAATCCGAAACGATTGTTGATTGTCTTTTCTGGTGTAGATGACGGGCTGCCCAAAGGTGTTACGCACGTCTTTAATCATTTGGTTTAGCAGCCCGTGCCATCGCATGTTATTTCGCTCCAATCACGGCTTTAAACAGCATTTCAGGGCGTGTGCAAATGTAAAGCGGATAGCTATAGACCTCCGGTTTTACCCATGCATTACGGTCGTGGTCGACGATAAGCATCGTGTAGAGAGGTCTTCCAACCGTGTTGGCAAAATCCAAGCTTTCACCAGGTGCAAAGGTTTTTTGAAACACGCCTGGTGCATTGGCGGGCAAGAATTGACATTCATCAGGCTTAATGCCTATGGCGCGCTTTGTTCCAGCCTTCGCACTCACATTATAGTTGTGAATACTCCGGTAATTAATAAAAGTCACACCCGCAAAGTCAAAACTGCCGAAGCTTCCAGAGCCAATTGCACTTGGTGCTGCAACACCTCCAGCACTATTTAAAGTTTGTGCAAGAGCTGTGTTGAGATAAGTCTCACGAATTGTTTTATGGTTTTTCAATTTGGAGAAAAATTCATTTCCACAAAGCCCAATAATGCGTGAACGATCAGAAAACGCTCCCTTTGAAGCTTCAATCATTTTCATAATGACTTGATCAATATGGTCTGCAACATTAGTTGTTTCAACATTTAGTTTAAAATCAATCGGCTTTGGTGGTGCAATTTCCCATTCCTTGTACCAATCGACAATGACAGAGCCATCGGCATCAAGAACCACCCCTTGAACAGCACCAAGTTGCATGTTTTCCCATGTCAATTCGATTTCAGAAATCAGTTTCTTTTGTTTTCTGGCAATATATTTCATTGCCGTCTCGAGTTGATCTTCTGTCCCAAATTCACGCCGGTTCTGGATTTCCTCTGATTTCACGGTATCACTTTTGGCAATCCGTGTTGTTTTGAAAAACCGAAGATTACGCTTCTCTCTGTTACCTTCTGCCAAGGGGGCGCCACGTTCACTGGTTTGAATCAAGGACAATGTATTGTCACGTCTTTCAATACCAACCACTGTGGTGGTTGTTTCCACTTCCTCAAAAAGATCAAGAGAACTAATAAGCCCCGGTTGAAACTCATAGTTTTCAATCGCTTTCATCATGGTGGTGGCTGAGAAAGCGTCGTGTTTAAAAAAATTCATATCCATGTGCGCATTCTCCTATCGCAATAAAATATTGTTATGGTCTTCAAGAGACTGAATGGCAGCACTTTTTTGTTCATCTGTAATGGCATCTGGCCATAGCAGTTCAGAAGCTTTTACAGTGCATAAGCGTGCTGTCATCACGGCACGTTGATCTGCTTCTGTTGCGTCAACAGTGGCAAAAGAAATCCCTGCAGGGATTTGACTGCCATCTGATGCTGCTGGATTAAGAGGGGTATATTTTTGTGATGCTGTAATTTTCCCCATGACAGTTCCAGCTTCAATGAATGCTCCTGATGCAAAAACCACTTCTTCATTTGACATATCCGGATCGTAGGGTCCAAGATAAGCGCCATTGCGTACGTCGTCATAAATAATATTCGTCATTTCACTGCCCTCCAAGCTGCTTCCCATTTTGCATAAATCTTTGCCTTGCTCGTCCCATCACTATGAGGGGTATAAGGCGAGACTTTTAAAGACGCGCTTTGAGAGCTAGCAGCCGTCAACACACACTGGCGTGCTTTCTCGACACTCATACCGTTTTGAATAGCTTTTGCTGCGTCAAAAGAAACGCCTAAGTGCTTTGCTTGCCTTTCAAGGGTTGTTAGTGCTTTTGCGCGCTTTCTTTCTTTTTCAAGAGCAGCTTTTATGTTTTCCTGCTTGTCCTCATTGTCTTCATCTTCATCTTCGTTTTCTTCTTCATCGTCGAAGTCTTCGGCGTTTTTGTCGATGTCACTATCGTCTTCGTCTTCTTCCTCGTCATTGATGATGTCGACGATCTTTTCGTCATCATCTTCTTCAGCGCGGTATTGTGTGCGTGCCATGTGTTTTGTCCTTCTTTTTCTGTTGATGTTGGGTTTTGTGATATGGAATCCGTTAAGGCTTCCAAAGCTTGCGCAAGGGTGCCCTGCGCATCTGCTAATCCAAGCGTGATCGCTTGGGTGCCTATAAAAGTTTCTGCTTTTGTGTCACGAATTGCAGCAGCATTTAAGCGTCTGTTTTGCGCCACCAAATCGACAAACATCTCGTAGAGCAGGGCGCAATCGGCTTGCATTTTTATCTGTGCTGTATCGCTCAAGGGTTCATGAGGATTGCCATGGGTTTTGTGATCACCTTCAAAGACAAAGGTCCATTTATGCCCGTGTTTTTCATCTGCACGGGACTGGTCAAGATGAGCACAAACAACCCCAATCGAGCCCACAACCCCTGTGCGAGCTACCCATATTTGAGAAGCCGCACAAGCAATGGCATAAGCCGCTGAGCAAGCAAACTCATTGGCATGTGCCCAAATGGGCTTGTCGTATTGTTTTGAGAGTGTTTGAAACTCTTCAACCAAATCAAACACACCGCCGGCTTCTCCACCGCCGCTGTCAATATCAAATAAAACAGCGCGAACATCATGTTGTGCAATGGCTTCACGAAAAGAAGCTCTTAACCCTTCATAAGAAGTCAATCCCGATAAAGCTCCAAGCCATGCACCACGGCGCACAAGCGTGCCATGAACTGGTAGGATAGCAACATTGTTTTGTACTACATAAGTTTCAGGGGGTCTTAAAGCTTCTGTATTCTCTTGCGAATAAGCTTCAATGGGAAACTTTTCGCCTGCAAAAAGGCGTGGGGCAAGAGCATTAAGGATGATATCAAGCTTTGTCGAGGCAAGCATATGAGGAACCCCAAAAAGCCGTGATGCCAAAAACGGCATGTCGAGATTATTCACCATTTTTATGTGCCTCACTGCCTTGGTTACTTTCATAAGTCTCAGAAGGGTCTGAATCTGCGGTATCAATCACTTGATTGCTACCAGAGGGCGCTGCCATATCCGTGTCAAAAGATAAGCCGCGCGCACGAGCGTCTGTGTGCTCTTCTTCAAGTTCGGCATGAATGCTGTCGATATCAAAGCCACGCTCGGCAAGTGCCATGCGTCGTGTTTTCAAGCCTGCACGGATTTCTTCTTTTTCCGCTGAGATATCCTTGTTTGGATCAATCATTTCAAGCGGGGGTGCAAAGCTTTCACATTGAAGCCATGGCAAGGAATTTTCTTCCCACCCTGGCAAATTGACACATCCAGAAAGCACTGCCATTTCAACAAAACGCTCCCAAACAATGCGGTTAAACTGAAAGGCAATAATATGTTCACGCCATTGTTTGACGTGCCGTCTAAACTGAATGATGGAGGTGCGTACATTAGAAAAATTCCCCCGCGTAACGTCTCCAGTCACAACGGCATAAGGCATATTAAGTGCTGCACAAATTTTCAAGATATTGCGAAATTGAAAAGCCTCATAAGAGCCACCAACCTCAACAGGATTTGAAAATGTAACTTCTTTATTCTCTCCTAAATAAAGAGATGCACCGGGCGCAATGACAGGTGCTTTGTATTCTTCTTCAACGTTGTTTTTATCACGATTATCGGATAATTTTTCGACGTTTGGTGAATTGTCCTTGACAAACGCCGCGAAAAGAGCCGCCGTCCTTTTTCTATCGAGTTCTGCGTCGTCATAGGATTCGAGTTGAAAGATCTTTGTCATAGCGCGCGTTATTTTTGGAGAACCGCGCAATTGTCCGGCAATACGGCGCTCTTTGATATGAATGACCATTTCAGCAGGGACACGCACGCGCTCTTGGCTCTCAAATGCCATATTTGCAGGGACATCATCATAGGGGTGATGTTCCCAGAAATGATAAGCAACACGCTTGCCACTGGCATTAAATTCAATCCCCATACGAATGTAATTGCCTTCAATATCAGCCGGTCCATTGTAAGTAAGGTCTAACATTTCGGTGGGATAAACTTGTAATTGAAGCGGCACACCAGAGCGCCCGTAGAGGTCAACATAATGTAGTCTTACAAAGCATTCACCAGTTAGAAAGACTTCTCGTGCAATGGTTGCTTGCAGACCATAAAAGTTGGCATCTTCATCATAGTCCGCCTCATCAACCCATTGCCACCATAAGTCTAAAAGCTTTTTCTTTTCTTCTTGAAAACCTTCAATACGAGGATAGGGTTTAATCCCATCACTAACAGCCGCAGAGACCCATTCTTCTGTTGCAGACCCATAAAGAGATTCATTGTCATAAAGCCATCTGGAACGGGCAACAATGGTATCACCGCATTCTTCAATCGCTTTATTGATGTGTTTTTTTGCAGGATCAAATCCACCCATACGACGGCTTTTGCTTGCAGCTTCAAAATGGGGATTGTGTTGACGAGAAATTGTAAAAAAGCCTGTGAGTTTATTGATAAAGCCAGCCATTAATAGCCTCTTGAGATATTCAAATAAAAAACACGTGAACGCTTGCGTCCTTCAAGGTCTGCTATTTGTGTGTTCAGCATCTCAAGAGCTCTGCGGAGTTCCTCAACAGAACGATTGCTGACTTGCTTATCGCCGTGACGCACTGATTGCGCCCCTGAATAAAGAGCCTCTTCAATTTGTTCACGCCGCCTTTTTAAACTTTCCAGTCTGTTAATTTTGCTGTTAAATTGTCCTAAAGTTTCATCCACAAATTACCTCCAATCCCCTCGCATATAAGGATTCATCACTGTTCTGGATTGTTTCCTTTGAGGTTTTGCTATCTGAGATCTTCTTGGAGAAGTGAATGAAGAAATCCCAGATGTTGGTTGCTCTACAGAACCTTCAATTTTAAGTTTTTCCAAACGCTCTTCTAAGATATCAACTTCTCGATTAAGGTTTATTCCTGCCGAAATCAGACCTTGCAAAGCAGCATAAGCATAGACCCTACAATCCAAGGCTTCGTTTCTTGCCTTTTCACTTTTTTGCCATTCAATACGCTTGAAGCCTTTAAAATATTTGATGACTTTTCTTTCAGCGGTCAGTTGGTCAAAATATTCCCGATCAAGGCTTTTGTGAAAGTGTGTTGCACCAGCCCCCGTTGCTTCAGGACCCGATTTTTTAAACCGTGCTGTAATGATATCTTTTGCGGCATCAACTCCAACAATATAAAGATTAATCTGTCCTTTATTGTTTTTGCTTGGTCGGCGTGGCCAGACCGCACGCCATCCCGCCTGTCCTTTAATCCCCCAAATGCGCCGTCCCTCACGCGGGCGTACATAATTATAAACTGCCTGTGTGTGCCCACCACCGGTATCAATGCAAGCTGCTGTTATTCTGATACCCTCTTTATAGCCTGGATGTGGCCAGCGTTTTGCAAGATATTCATCCAATTGGTCCCACACTTCAAAAGAAGAGGGGTCACCAAGGATCACTTGATAATCAATATGCCAGCTTTCTTCACTACGCCCCCATCCCACCACTTCAAGCTCTAAACGGTCATTTTGCACATCAATGCCTGCTGTCAACACGACGGCTTGTTCTGGTGCAAGGGGATATTCTTCGCGTTTTGCATAGAGGCTGTCTGGATCAATAACTTCGCCTGTTCTGTCCTCCCATGGCTCTCCAAGAACTGTATTAATAAAAACTTGCAAAAGAGCAGGGTCTTCTTTGGCTCTTAAAAATTCGCGCGCACAATCGCCCCAAGTCAGCCATGGCGAATAAAGCGCTGAAATATGGTAAGAACGCAGACGAGGCTTACTTGATTCCTGTGTTGCGATCCAGCAAGCACCGTTTTCTTCTGCCATTAAGGTGGACTTACGATGTTCGGCATGTTCATGACCACAATGTGCACAAACAAAAACAGCTTTTTCGGGGGCACCTTTTTGCCACTTGATTTGTGACCAAACAATGGGCTGTAGAACACCACACGCATCACAAGGAACATTGTAATATCGCTGGTCTCCTAGCACGAAATCTTTGGCGATACGGCTTGTGTCACGGTGGGTCGGTGTGGACAATTTAAAAATTTTACGTTGAATAAAAGCAGAGGTTCGTTTTTCAGCAATCGTTACAGGATCGCCTTCATTATCGACATTCAATGGGTAAGCATCGACTTCATCCAAAACCAAATAGCGAACAGGAGAAGAACGCAATCCAGCAGCACTATTTGCTCCTGTAATCATCAATGTTCCCCCATAAAATTCCTTTGAGAACATTGTATTTCCACTGTCTCGTGCACGAGCAGGAGCAATGCGTTCACTTAAAGCGGGGCTAGCTGAAATCATCGGATCAAGACGAGACTTTGACAGTTTCTTAGCGGTCTCAACTGTCGGCATCACATAAAGGGAAGGTCCTGGGCTATGATGAATGGCATAACCACAAAAGTTCAATGCTGCTTCCGACATTCCAATCTGAGCCCCCTTCATCACAACCGTTGTTTCAGTTGGATCATAAACAGAAGGATTATCCATGATCTCTCGTAAATAGGGGGTACGTATAGTCCTCCATAATCCAGGCTCAGCACTCGTAACTGTGCTCAAATAACGATTTTTATCAGCCCACTGAGAAACAGTATAAGGCGGGTCAGGACGGCGTCCTTCATTCGCATAGCAAAAAAAGAGCCCAGCACCAGAGGACGAGGGCGAAGCATCACTTATCATGTTCTGGATTCTCTTCTAAAATGTTGGGATCGTGAAAAGAAACAGGGACGACATTTTCCACTAAAGCTTTGCGCATATGATGATCGATAGCTCCAATAAGGCTCGCAGCATCACATCCCACTTGCGCCGCAATTTCAGTACCAAAGCGATAGGCAAAATTGAGCATTGTATCTCGATGCGCTCTTCCAAAGTTCCATGCTTCTTTTCTCACTTCTTCACGATCAACAGTGGTTTCGCGTAACTTTTCCAGAGCAATCTTTTCTTTTGCTAGCGCAACTTGCATTCGCTCCAGTTTTATCTTGTATTCATTGGCTCCATCTGTAGAGGCTTGTTTGATTTTTGTTTGCGGTTGACCATCCGGTGCTAAAAATGGAGTTGGGCGTTTTGTTGGATTCTCATTCCAGATAGCTGTTGCAAGCGCTTCATTAACAGAACCATCTTCAAAAAGAGCCTTATCAAATTTCCCTGTCTTAAATCGAGAAACCACTGCGTTAGGAGAAACGCGCATCTTCTTCGCAAACGCACGAACCGATAAACCCTTACGATTCTTCTTATTCATAGTTGCTCCTTGCCCTGATTTTTTCCCCCAATTATGAATAATTGACGATCCGGTATAATCGGGTATATATTCCGGTATGCGAACGGATACACTTCAAGTCACATAAGGATTATTGGTTTTCAAAAAAAACTTTGAGATAAGGTGCGTCTGCACAAAAGAAGATTGGGAAGCAGTGGATTCTCTACCATTGACAGATGAAGAACTTGCACGCTTAAAGCCAGCTAAAGACGTTTTACCAGCCTTCTTTTTTAAGTATGTAACAGAAGAGCGCCGTAAACGTGGGTGAAGTCTTAAAAAAGCAAGTGGTTGTTAAGTCAAACGATCTCTCCACTTTAAAAATAATGCTTTACAGTTGAAATTAAGCTTCAATTGTATTACATTGAAATACAGTTGAGTTGAGAGAGGAGAAATCATTATGGCTACCAGTCGCATGGTTCAAGCGCGTGTACCGGAAGAAATTCAAAATGTCGCTAATCAAGTTATTCAAGCCTCTGGTTTGTCAGTAAGTGATGTCGTGAGAGTGTTGATGACACGTATTGCACAAGATAAAGCTATTCCTTCTTTTTTGTTTCAACCCAATGCAGAAACCCTAGCAGCTTTTGCCGAACTTGATGAAGGCAACTTAAAAAAGTTTCATTCCGTAGACGAATTATTTGATGATCTCTATGCGGACGATTGAACGTACCACTATTTTCAAACGTGATTTCAAGCGTGAAATAAAAGGACGATATCGGCATCTTTTAAGTACAGATTTGCATCAAGTCATTGTGGCATTAGCAAATGATCAACCTTTAGAACTTCGGTATCATGACCATGCATTAACTGGAAATTGGAAAGATTATCGGGATTGTCATATTCGACCTGATTTGGTTTTGATCTATCGCTTGATTGGTCAAGATAGGCTAGTTTTAGTGCGTCTTGGTTCTCATTCACAGCTTAATCTATAATTTCAATTAACCCCCTCCCCATTTTTGAGAACGGGAAGAGGCATATTTTTTAATTAAGCAACCTTTTTAATGGGGCTCTCCAAATTTGGTTCGTAAGCGCGTAACAAAGAATCCATGCTATGCGGTAATTCTGAGGCTCC
>NZ_JACIFE010000027.1 GCF_014197255.1 Bartonella fuyuanensis
AAGACAATAAGCAGCGGTGGTGAGATCAGCCGAAAGCAAAAACTCTTTGCCACTCTCTCCATAATTTTTTACACCATAGCCAATACCGACAATGCAATCGGGAAGATGATAATGCGCAAAAGTATCCTCCACGTTATCACGATAAGGCTACCAGCCCAGTCTTTTTAAAATCTCTGTGACATCTTTTGTTTGCATCATCGTTCCCCCAGCATGATCTGTAATTCTTTTACATAAAAATTACTTGTGTAATACTTAGGCTCTCTAGAAAGACTATATATTTTCTCACTATCAATTTCACCTCTTCCATAGTTTTTTCCAAAAGCTCTTGTAAAAAGGGATAGGTTGCGGAGGGGGAGTGTTCTCAATCTTTTCAATTGGTTGGTCTCCATCAGGTATCTCTTCTCCCACGCTTTCTTTAATTCTTTTACAAAGGAATTCATAAAAATTACTTGCGTAATATTCGCAATCTTCAGATGGAAGCATGACATAAAGTGGGCATTCACCATCCCGAAACTGTGTATAATCAAAATAAAAGGTTTCACCAAAATCAGCATCACAAACGACAAGTTGTTCTGGTGTCGTAAAACCACGGTTTCTATCATTTAAGTTTTGGAAAACAACGTCATTAACAGAAACACCTATAGGATGCTCATAAAGACTATAGATTTCATCACCACCAATGTCCCCGCCTTTATAATGTTTCAAAAAAACTTTATAGAAAGATGTGAATTGTAAACCGAGAGCTTTCTCTGCCTTTTCAATCACAAGATCATCGACCGCATTTTCTGCAGTCCCAAAACTGACAATATTACTATTATATTTATTAACTTTATCAACTAATTCTATAACATCATCTAAGGTATAGGTTTTCATCAATTAAAAACCGCATATCCGGTGTTTGGGTCTGGGACAGTCCTATTCACGGACGCCACACAAAATGAGCTTAGATACATTGAGAAAGATCTTTTTAAATAAACGGGTGAATGTACAACATTAAGTATATTCTGTTTTGCATGAGAGGACATGATCAAAACATCAAGAAAAGTTCTTTTGATAAACCCCTAAAACAAAAATTACAAAAAATTGGATTTCCTTCTAAATAAACATCTATGATATATGTTAGTTTGGCTCATTCGCTTTATTATTATCCATTGGTAAAGGAATAGGATGATCGGAGAAACTATGTAAATAAAGCAAAAGATCGGCACGATCTTGATCATTTTTAATTCCACGAAAAGACATAATGGTTCCAGGAAATGCTTTACGTGGAGAATGCAAATAACGATCCAAAGTGACAAAATCCCATTTTTGATCAGAATGTGCACGCAATGCCCGTGAATATGCAAAACCTGTTTCTGATGCCAACGGTCGGTTAACAATCTCCCAAAGAACTGGACCAACACGCCCTGCTTCATTGCGTCTAGAAGTATGGCATACGGCACATTGGCGAAAAATTTTACGCCCATTTTCAAAATTACCTTGTTGAAGGCGGCTATTTAGTGATAGAGAAAAATCTGATGTTTTCTGCTTTTCTTTTAAAATATCACTTTTACTAACTGTCTGATGATATTGGACTGATGTAAAATAATCGTAAACTATATTGCTGAGCGTGGAAACCCCTACAACAACAACCAGCCCACACAAACAAACAAAATAGATAACTCTCGAGCGATTCATAAAATCAAATATTCACGGTTTCATTACCATTTTTAGGTTAAGCTTTTTCTTTATAATATGCAACATCATAAATGCACTACAGATGACATTTGGAATCTTGCCATGGCTCTTGAACCAATTATTCTTATTCCTGCTCGTATAGGCTCAACGCGTCTTCCTAAAAAAGCTCTCGCTGAAATTGGCGGAAAACCAATGATTGTTCATGTCGCAGAACAAGCTAAAAAAGCTGCAATAGGGCGTACAATCGTTGCAACTGATCATAATGATATCGCTAAAGCTGTTGCAGATTATGGACATGAATGGATCATAACACGAGATGATCATAAATCTGGATCTGATCGTATTTATGAAGCTTTAATGTACATTGATCCTAAACAACGCTATAATGCTGTTTTAAATATACAAGGTGACCTACCAACAATAATGCCTTGTGAAATTATTCGTGCTCTATATCCTTTAGAAAATAGCTTTACTGATATTGCAACCTTAGGTGCTCCAATCATTGAAGAAAATGAAGCAAGAGATCCCAACGTTGTCAAAATCATTGGTACACCGCTTTCTCAACATCGCCTTCGTGCTCTTTATTTCACTCGTGCCAAAGCACCCTATGGAGATGGTCCTCTTTACCATCATATTGGAATATACGCCTATAAGCGTGAAGCACTTGAGAAATTTGTATCATTCAAATCCTCTACACTTGAGCAACGTGAAAAACTTGAACAATTACGTGCATTAGAACATAATATGCGTATCGATGTGGAAATAGTCGATACGATCCCTTTAAGTGTAGACACACAACATGATCTCGATAGAGTGCGTAAGATTTTAACATGAAAACACTAAAAAAGAACAATAAAATCTCTTTCCAAGGAGAATACGGTGCTAATTCCCATATTGCTTGCTCCAAGATGTTCCCTGATATGGATGCTGTGCCCTCTGCTACTTTTGAAGACGCCATTAATTTAGTAGAAAGAGGAAAAGCTGATCTTGCGATGATTCCTATTGAAAATAGTCTTGCTGGACGCGTTGCAGACATTCATCATCTTTTACCACAATCATCCCTCTATATTGTTGATGAATATTTTTTACCTATCCATTTTCAGCTCATGGTTTTACCCGGCGTTACACATGACGAAATTAAAACCGTCCACAGCCATATGCATGCCCTTGCACAATGCCGAAAAATTATACGAAACAACGGTTGGAAACCTGTTATTTCTACTGACACCGCTGGAGCTGCAAAATTGATTAAAAAAAATGCTAAACGTTCGCAAGCTGCCTTAGCACCTTTAATCGCAGCAGAACTCTATGGGCTTGATATTCTTGAAAAAAATGTTGAAGATAACCCGCATAATATTACCCGTTTTGTTATCCTTTCGCGCTCCAAACGACATGTACCCAAGCCTAAGAATGGCGAAAAAATCATCACCAGTCTTCTTTTTCGAGTGCGCAATGTTCCAGCTGCTCTCTATAAAGCTATGGGAGGATTTGCGACGAATGGTATCAATATGACAAAATTAGAAAGCTATCAAATTGGTGGAAGTTTCAATGCAACACAATTCTTTGTAGACATTGAAGGACATCCTGAAGACCCTATGATGAAACTTGCGTTAGAAGAGTTGTCTTTCTTTTCTGCAGAACTACGCATTATTGGTACTTATCCGGCACAAAATGATCGAGCCTTGCATATATAAAAGTAATTAAGCTCTATTATTTTTTACTTATATTAAAGAAGATCATAAAAATCTTATGGCACAATGTGTCCTGGAAGGACTCATTTTTCTACTAAACACCCTTTATAAACACTGAAAAAGAAAAAATAACTCATTATAGAATAAATAAATTATCTCAATAATATTTTAAGTTATATCCTGATAAACAGCAATTCAACTCATGTGAAAACCAATACAAAGAAATCCCAATAAAAACCGGAAATACTTGTACCATCTCTTGCACTTTATATATAAAAACATATTTTTGAGAACGATCATCCCCTATGACAATTTATTCCAATAAAGATAACAAACTTCTAAATTAGTTCTAAAAACAATTTAAATTATCCATCAGAGGATGCGCATAAAAGAACAAAGCATTTAAATCTCTTCAAGTGAAGTTATTTTGGACATGGTTTAAAACTAGAAAATGCAACTTATCCCTACTTTTGATGTTAAATTTTAACTTTTGTGTTTATAAAAACCGACTTATGATTCGTCTTATTTTAGGAAAAAGGAGAGAATAATGAAAAAATCTTCACGCAAGAATTATCAGCTGCAAATATTCTCGCCTCTTCTAGTGTTGCATTTGCTAGTTTTTGTGAAAAAATGCAATTTTGCGCCGAATGAAAAGTATTACAATTAAATCACCTGATATAATATATTAAGGGATTAAAGGCTCTTCATAGTATCTTTAAACCGCAAAAAGTATCCTTTATGTTATCTACTCCATCTCTTTTGACGTAAATAAATTAAGCATTGTTGCTGTTGATGAAAAGACAGGAAGATCTTTAGACTGAAAAATATAATGAAGAAAAAATTATTCGAATAAATTGTAAAAGACGAGATTATGATTAATGATATTTCTAATAATATCTAACTTTGAATAGAATTGTTTTGTCCTGCAGGAATTTTTATTCAAAAATCGCTAAGAAAATTATATATCAAAGGAATTTTTCAAAAACTATGAAGATTAAACTTAAGTTGTGCTGGATTTTCTCTATCAGTGCTAATTTTTAAATGAGAATATAACTTTTGCTTCATTCTAAGTACTAGAAAGCACATCGTACACAAACCACTTATCGATAAGAAGAAAAGCAAAAATTGCTCTATCGATGCATTCATCAAAGAATCTAATTGTTTAAAGCTATAAAATGTTTCTTATATAAAAATACCATTTTTACAATTATGAAGTCATAAATCTATGCCATCATTAATATTCTATAACTTTTGATATTGCATCTTTTCTTGCATGCATACAGTCCTTAAAAGATATATGAAATATTTTTTCAAAATGATGAAAACCCATATATTAATCTATCTAGTAATAAGCATCTAGTTTTTTTATTAAGAGCATCAGCACACAAGAAAAAAGAGCGATAACAGTTGCAAATTTTCAATTTCGTGGTTTTATAACAAATGAACCTAGCCTAAAATTTTTACAGATTTGTGCAAATGAGCAAATCAACCATTTAGATTATCTTAAACAACAAAAATATTTTTACACTCAATAAATATTGAAGAGCTACTATTCTGAAAACTGATAAATCCTCAATCTCTTTGTTGTTTATATGTTAATAAATTTAATGCAAAGGAAAATTCTTCATCGTTTTTATGATATTTTTCGTTTCTGAGCTTGATTTTTCATTCCAAATCGACAATATGAATTTGGGAGGTTAGTGGTGGACGAGCTGCTCGCCAACTGGGTCAGGTCTGGAAGGAAGCAGCCCTAACGAGTTCTAGTGCGGGTCACTATGCTAGCCTCCTATTCTGCTGAAGAAATTATTTTTTATGCTGTATCTTAGTGAGGTATTTTTAATCTTCAAAGCTGCATTTTCGCTTAGCAAATAAAGGGTTTTGATTGTCTTTAAACAAATTGTCCCATAAATAACTTGATTTAAGAGGAAATCATTTTACCTTGAGAGTACAGATTGTTCTATACTTCTATATTACTAAAATGTATGCATAAAAAACTTCAAAGTTGGAAACATTTATGGAAAATGTACCGGTAGAAACAGCCTATCGTGTTCTTGCTCGCAAATATCGACCTAAAAACTTTTCTGATCTCATTGGTCAGGAAGCTATGGTGCGTACTCTCACCAATGCCTTTGAAAAAGGTCGCATTGCACAAGCATGGATGTTAACGGGAATTCGTGGCGTAGGTAAAACTACAACAGCCCGTATTTTGGCACGTGCACTCAATTATAAAACAAAAGACGTTGACCAACCAACTACCGTATTGGACTCTCTCGGTGAACATTGTTCACAAATTATCGAAGGACGCCATATTGATGTTATAGAAATGGATGCTGCTTCTCATACAGGCATTGATGATATTCGTGAAATTATTGAACAAATACGCTATCGTCCGGTTTCTGCGCGCTATAAAGTTTATATTATTGATGAAGTCCATATGCTCTCAACACAAGCCTTTAACGGTTTGTTAAAAACTCTTGAAGAACCACCCTTTCATGTAAAATTTATTTTTGCTACAACAGAAATTCGCAAAGTTCCTATTACAATTCTTTCTCGTTGCCAACGTTTTGATTTGCGACGTATTGAATCAAAAGCTTTAAATGCGCATTTGCGCCAAATTGCAAAATATGAAAAGGTAGAGGTAGAAGATCAAGCACTCTCTATGATTGTTCGTGCTGCAGAAGGTTCTGTACGTGATGCATTATCCATTTTTGATCAAGCGATTGCTCATTGCAATGGCAATGTTAATGCTGTTTCAGTGCGTACAATGTTAGGGTTAGCTGATCAAGCGCGTATTATTGATCTCTTTGAATTTATCATGAAAGGTGATGTTGTAAATGCATTACATGAATTACAAAGTCAATATGATGCAGGTGCGAATCCTCTTACGATATTGACAGAACTAGCCGATTTTAATCATCTAGTCACACGTTTACGTTTTACACCAGAAATAGTAGCTGATTTCTCGCTGACTGAAGAGCAACGTTTAAGAAGTTTAGACTTTTCAAAAAAATTGTCTGTACCTGTTTTATCCCGAAACTGGCAAATGTTACTCAAAGGCTTACAGGAAGTGAATCAAACTGCACGTCCACTTCAAGCCACTGAAATGCTTTTAATTCGTCTTGCTCACACAGCTGATCTACCAACTCTTGATGAGGCTTTAAAAAAACTTACGCAAGAAAAAACACCTCTCACATTCGTCAATAACTCTTCTCATAAAAAATCTACAAGTGCAAATGATACGACAAAAGGAGCAATGGTCGATTTCCATGCTTCCTCAAGCGTTTCAAATACATTACCAGCTCAAGCAGATTTAAAAACATCCTTGGAAAACCAATTAGATTATTCTTTAAAAACAGAAAATTTAATTAAAAATCAGTCTCCAGACAAAACCAACACCCAAGAAGTAACAGAAATTCTTAAAAATTCTCAATATGCTGATTTTTCTGAAAAGATCGCAAATTTATCGCATTCTGCCGCTCAAACAACAGAAGAGAATATTGAACCTAAAACTCTAACGATTAATTCTTTGCACGATATTGTTAAATTAGCCGAACAGCAGAATGACCTTCCTTTCAAACTCCTTGTGAAAGAATTTGTTCATCCTGTTTCTTTTGAAGCTGGGCATATTACCTTAAGACTTTCTGAAAATACTCCACAATTTCTTGCTCATGACATAGAAAAAAAAATATCTCAATGGACTGAAAAGCGCTGGACAATAACTTTTGTGAATGAAGGAGGTGGCCCAACCTTACAGGAGGAAAATCTAGCGATTCAAAAGACTCTTTTTTCCAATGCAGAGACAGATCCTGATATTGCGAAAATCCTCAATCATTTCCCAGAAGCAAAAATCGTCGATATTCGACTCAATAAAAAAGAAAATGAGCTTGATTTACTTCCCAATACCTTTAAAAGCGTTAATATTTTTAAAAATAAAAATGATATCAATGATGAATAAGGATACCTTTTCCTATGCGTGAAATGATAAGCATGATGAAAAAAGCCAAAGAAATACAAGAGAAAATGCAGAAAATTCAAGAGGAAATGGCTAATTTACAAGCTGTAGGTACTGCAGGGGGAGATCTTGTCCAAATTACTTTAAATGGCAAAAATATTATAACAGCAATTCAAATTGATCCTTCATTGCTCAAACCGGAGGAAGCTGAAATTCTTGAAGATCTCATTATAGCAGCTTATAATGAAGCAAGAACGAAAATTGAAGTCGAGATAGAAAACAGAACCAAAAGTATGACGTCAGGACTACCACTCCCATCAAGCTTCAAGCTTCCATTTTAATGCAACGGATTGTTTCCGTGGGATGAAAATATGTCTAAATACACTGTAGGACCTGAGATTGAACGCCTGATTCAAATTTTAGCACGAATCCCAGGTCTTGGGCCACGTTCAGCGCGCCGTGCTGCGCTTCACCTTATTAAAAAAAAAGAGACATGCCTGAAACCTTTAGGAACAGCAATACAGGCAGCTATAGAAAAAGTTGGATTTTGTTCTGTTTGTGGAAATGTAGATACAACCGATCCTTGTTTAATTTGTACAGATTTGCGCCGCGATGATACAACAATCATTGTTGTTGAGGATATTGCTGATCTATGGGCTCTTGAACGCACAAAAGCTCTAGCAGCACGGTATCATGTATTGGGTGGACGTCTCTCTCCTTTAGATGGAGTAGGTCCTGATGAACTTAACATTGCCTCTTTAATCCGACGCGTTGTACAAAATCCAATTACGGAGATTATTCTTGCTGTCAATGCTACTGTCGAAGGCCAAACAACTGCTCATTACATCACTGATCAGCTTGCTAA
This sequence comes from Bartonella fuyuanensis, assembly GCF_014197255.1. Taxonomy (GTDB): domain Bacteria; phylum Pseudomonadota; class Alphaproteobacteria; order Rhizobiales; family Rhizobiaceae; genus Bartonella; species Bartonella fuyuanensis. Next base: position 8,186 of record NZ_JACIFE010000027.1, read on the forward strand.
TTTTTCAGTTAAAATTACACGACTTGCTCACGGTGTTCCTGTAGGAGGCGAACTCGATTATCTTGATGATGGAACTTTAGCAGCAGCCTTACAGGCAAGAACAAATTTCTAAAACTTTTTTCTCTTATCTGTGAGTTCTTTTTATTTACTATTACTTCTTTGTTATGAGAGAAATTATTAAAATAACAAAGAAAAGTCTTTCACTTTTAAATAATTTCTATCCCCTATTTACTCATATCAACCTTACATTTATAGCTTCAAAGTCCTAGAAATTTGTGCCAAAACACTACTTGAATTTGCTATCGTGCTTCTAGGAGAAAGCACTAGTGTATACACGTTTTTTAGCCGGTTGGAATTTTCTTGCGAATATTATATTCAAAGCAATTCTTATTAGCTTTCTTAAATGCTAGTCGCATCAATTGCTCTTACCACGCTTTTAGAAAATGTTCAAATTGCACCAATTGTTAAATTAGTACGGATTCTTATATATAGATCAGTATAAACATGCTTTCGTTTACACACTCTCATGCTATGGTTTATCATTGGTTTTATTCTCGTGATGACTTCTTCGTTCGAATAATCTTATCTCTGAAAAAACTATTAATTCTATCAAATTTATTACTCAGTTGTTTATTCTTATCTCAATGACTGCACTAGAATTAGATATTGATAGTCGATCATTAAAAAAGCAGGAGAGCACATCATTTTGACTTCAATCTGCATCGTAATTACTCTTATGTATTTGCAGACTTATCATGATACATTTAAATGTTTTAAAGCATATAACATTTTGAAATATGCATTGATTGTTGTGTTTTTCAACGTAATATGCTATCGTTATGAGATTTAACGACTATTAAAGTCAGTTCTTTCATAAAACCAATAAAAATTCTAAATAACTGTCAAAATTGCTCTTTCAATTATCTTTTCAGTCCATAATAATTTGCGACGACAGAATATCAAAATACAAAAATATAGAATATATGCTCTTTAAATGAATCATGCTTCTCACGAAAAACAAGATGCCCAAAACAGAATATATTTATGTTGTACATTTACGTGCTTGTAAAAAAATACCTTGCAAAGCACTTAAGTTCCCTTTCACGATGCTACCTGTGAATAATATAATCAAAATCCCCATGAAATGTATAAAATACGTTATGCACAGCCATCTTTATACTTATGAAGTAATAAGCCTATAGAATCATACGATTGCTAGCTCTTAATATTGCAACTACTCTTGCATTTAAATGGTTTATGAGAAAAATTTTACTCCTTATCTTATAACAGTTTTATCCACATACTAACTAATACTACTTATGTTGTGTAAAAAATAGTTTTGATTCATGAGGTTGAAATGAGAAAATATTACAATGTCCAAGGACTTTATTTAAGGTAGAAATAATAAATTATCATTACAAATTAATTTATTGATAATAGAAACCAATAAGGATCAAAGTAATATCTTGTCTATCTTAGATAACACATTGATTTATAATGATAATTCACTGTTTTGTATGTTGAATGAGAGTCTCGAATATCGTAAGATTCTCTCATTTCAAATCTGTTTATCTTGAATCAATCAAAACCACTCCTTCGCACATCACAAGTGGGATGAGTGTGTGGATCAAATTTGTATAAGAAAGAATTAAAAATGGCTCTT
>NZ_JACIFE010000028.1 GCF_014197255.1 Bartonella fuyuanensis
GGGATTTTAACTATCAACACAGTGAGCCCGATTATTGGGGTGGAAGCAAGCAAGAAGGACATAGTAATAACATTTCAGCGAGTGTGAGTATTCCGCACGGTTATTGGACCTTTGGATTGAATGGCACTGTTTATAATTACCAAAGCATAATCCCTGGCAATTTTACCGATATTGAGACGACGGGGGATTCCAGTGAATTACATGCCAGTACAAGCAGGGTTCTTTACCGTGATAGTGTTTCTCTGACAACTTTGAATGTGGGGCTTTCCTATAAAAGAACCAACAATTACCTTCTAGGCAATAAGATAGAGGTTGGCAGCCGTCAATATAGTGTCGCCAATTTTGGGATTTCGCATTCGCGCCAGATGTTGGGTGGGACTTGGACCTTTGATGTGAGTTATTTGCAAGGTCTTCCCTTGTTTCATTCAGTAAAGAAATATGCGCCAGGGGCAGGGGATGCGGAGCCACAATTTGCCAAATTTACCGGTACGCTTAGTGTCATGACGCCTTTTAAGGTAGGGAGCTTGAACTTTATATTGAGCAATCTTTTAAGTGGTCAATATTCACCGCATAATTTATTGGGTGCTGAACAGATTTCGTTGGGAGGGGCTTCCAATGTTCGTGGCACGCGTGAGAGTTTGCTTTTTGGCAATAACGGTTTTTTTAGTCGGAATGATTTGTTGCTGCGCACTATTCCGTGGAGCAATCACGCAACCTTCAAAAAAGTTTTTGGAGAACTTCGCCCTTATTTTGGTTTGGATTATGGGCGTGTGTTTTCGCAAGTTTTATATGGGATTAAGAGTGACCAGCTTGCCGGTTGGACAGCCGGTGTCAAGTTTGCGGGAGGTATGGTTTCTCTTGATGCCAGTTATTCTAGTATTTTTTGGAGCACAGTTAAGCACAAAAAGTCAGGAACATTTTTTATGACATTAACAATGGAACTTTAAGCGTTTTGATTTGGTAGTTAAAGCATGAGATATGAGAAGAGAGAAGAAAGAGCAGCTTTATTAGGTGTTTTAGTTTCCGGTACGATGCTCAAAAAGGTTTTATTTGGGGGATTTGGTTTTTCTTGTTTGTTAGCCCCTTCAGTGTTACAGGCACAAATTTCAATTGATGCTAACGCTAATGCCGCCCATCGACCAGATATAGTAGCAGCGCCCAATGGGGTTCCCTCGATTGATATTGTTACCCCCAATGGCAAGGGCTTATCGCACAATAAATATGATGATTTTAATATTGGCAATGCAGGAGTGATTTGGAACAATCACGCGCAAGAAGTGGGGCAATCGCAGTTGGGGGGCATTATGCCGGGCAATCCGCATTTGCGTTTCACGGGTTCGGCGAAAGTGATTTTAAATGAAGTGACCAGCAGTAAGCGCAGTGCGCTTCATGGTCCAGGAGAGGTTTTTGGAAGCCCAGCCGATGTGGTTATAGCCAATCCCAATGGGATAAGCTGTAATGGTTGTGGCTTTATCAATACGCCCCATGCGACTTTAACCACAGGTGTACCCGAAATTGATGCGAGCGGTTTTTTGAAAGGCTTTGAGGTACGAGGTGGGGACATCATCTTTGGCACCAAGGGAGCCAATTTTTTCTCTGGCAAGGGGGCTGTTGATATTGTCGATATTGTCTCACGCACGGTGCATTTTGAAGGACCTGTTGCGGGCAAAGAGATTGGTGTGACAGCAGGAACAGGTCACTTTGATTATGCTTTACGGGAAATGAAAGAACTGACCGATATTACCGGTAAACCAGAATATGCGATAGATGGTTCTGCTTTGGGGGCTCTACAGGCGGACAGAATAAAACTTGTGGCAACAGAAAAAGGTGTTGGGGTTCGCATGCGCCATGATATGGCAGCCAATGCGGGGCAGTTGCATCTTTCTGCTGACGGGAAAATCTCGTTGAAGAATGTTTTTGGTCATGGGGGTGTTGTCCTCAAATCGAAAAGCCAGAGCGTATTGGCAAAACACATCACCTCGAAAAAGCATATTGATATTGCCGCCCATAAGGATGTGACGTTAGAAACCGTTGGCGCTGATGGTCATTTGAAGATAGAGGCGCAGGATGGGCTTTTATCGATTGCCGGTAAGGCAACCTCTGGGGGCAATATGGAGCTTTCTTCGCGCCAGACACTTCAAGTTTCAGGGCTAGGGTCAGGCGCTGATATGGCTCTTGAATCGGGCGGAGACTTGAAGCTTGAGGGGATTGTTTTAGCGCAAGGGAAGCTCAAGGCGCATGCCGGTGGTGATATACAAGCTCATTTTTTAGCCGGTGGGGTTGATATGGCGGCAACGGGTGCTGCTGGTGTTGTTGTTCTTGGCACCCAAGGGGATGTTGATCTCCAGAGCATTCAAGGTGCGATTGTCGCTGAAAGTGTTTATGGGGCAGGAGATAGCACCCTGGTTTCTCATAACGGGCTATCTGTTTCTCAAACAATTCTGTCGCATCAAAATGTTGTCATTCAAGCACAACCAGCAACAAATGCCCCCGTTCATTTTAGACAACTTTTAGCCTATGGCAAGGCAAATATTGAGGGTGAGGCGGTTGACTTTTCTTCGCTGATGACGGGTGCAGAAGCTGTTTTAAAGGTTGGCAGCCTTGATGCAGGCACACTGATGACAGGTGTCGTTTCTACGGGCGGTTCAGGGGATCTTGTTTTAGATGAAAAGGGCTTTCTTTTGATTACAGCAAAAGAAGGGGTGAAGGTTGGTCAGATTGCCAGTGGTGGCAATATTGAAATTTTTGCAGGCAACGACATCTATTATGATCAGGTCATAGGCTATGGCAACGCAACATTGACATCGGTATCAGGAGAGATCAGTGTTGAGAATGTGCAGTCTGCTGAGGGGGATGTGAGGTTGACGGCAACAACTCTCGATTTAAGCAATAATCGTTCTCATATTTACACGCCGCAAACGCTGTATTTAATTGCAGATCATATTGATATCTCAGAGAGCGAATTGATTTATGGCGGTTTAGATTTTCAAAGCACCAATGCCCTTGATATTCACAATGCGCGGCTACAAGCCGTGACAGATCAGGGAGGGACTGGAGATATTCTCTTTGTTGCTCCAAGCGTTATGGTTGATGAGACAACTTCTGTTTTAGCAGCCAGAGATTTCGTGATCAAAACGGGGGAGCTTGGAAATAGCGGTCAATTGGCATCGGGGCAGGATTTAGTCTTTAGCGTGACGGGGGATGTGACCAACAACAAAACGGGCTTAATTTATGTGAAGGGCAATGGTGCTTTACAAGTTGATGGGGCTTTGTTGAATGATTTTGGCACTATAATGGCAGAAGGTGATTTATCTTTCACCAATGCAGCTGGCAGCGGAAAAAGCCTTTCGCTTGTCAACAAAGCAGGCTTGATTCAAGCTGGTGGAAACTTAAATATCCAAACCAACACTCTAAAAAACGAAGCCGATAGCACGCCTGTCATCACGGAAAAAACGGAATATAGCGATATTTCTTTCCAAAAACCAGACAAATATAATTTTCTCGATGGCAGACCTTTATATCATGATATAGACTGGGATCGTTGGGGAAAGGGAAAACTTTCTAAGAGAAAGCATGGGGCAGTAGGTCCAAAACACTTTATATTTGAGCAACAACTTTGGAATAACAAAGAAGGAACCTATGGCACGGCAACTTTAAAAGATGGGACAGTCTATAAGGCATTTACTTGGAAACATAATGCTCGAAAAGGAGACATAGAAGAGTTTGTATGGAATGGTTCTCGGCGGAAGGGAGGATGGTTTGGGTCAATAAACGAAGACTGGTCACACATGACAGAAAAGACTGTCACACAAGCATTTTCGCATAAACCAACTGTTTCGGGGGTAATACAATCTAGTGGCAATCTCATCATTAACGCTGATACCATTGACAACCATTATAGCTCTATAGAAGCAGGGGGAAATGCCGATATCCACGCTGGTGTGCTGACCAATCTGGGTGCAACGGCTTATAAAAAAACTTATCTGGGTTGTAATGCCAATACCCAGGATGGTTATTGTTATGGCTATAAAGCTGATGGAAGCCGCGATGTTTCTTTAGATATAGCCGATGGCAAGGATCGCCATACTGGTTCAGAAGCTCTTGATGCAGCTCCTGGTCTTGTCCAAGCGGGTGGCACGTTGAATTTGGTGGTCGATCAACTCAATAACACGGCAGCGGAAGGTTCGATTACAGGGGATGCGCATTTTAAAGCACAAGCAGTTGAAGGCAATCCACTGGAGTCCTTAAGTGGTTTAACCGGGGCTGGTGCTCTCTTTACACCAAAAGTGGATCTCAATAATGCAGGGGAACTTTCTGAGGGGCTCCCTTTACCAAAGCCCCAATCGGGTGGGGTTGGGGGCACGCTGCCCAACCAGAATTTTATTTATGAAACGCGGGCAGAATTCCTTGATGTTGGCAAGTTTTATGGCTCAGCTTATTATTTGAACAGAATTGGCTACAATCCTGATAATGCGTGATCTGGTCGGTCAAGGGTTGGGCAAAGGTTCCTTTATTCCTGGAAGTGATGCCATTGAACAAGTCAAAACCTTGCTGGATGTCGGGGCAGACTATGCAAAATCCCACAATCTCCACTTTGGTGAGGCTTTGAGTGAAGAACAATTGGCGTCCCTAGAAGCCCCGATGGTGATTTATGTGCGCCAACAGGTCAAGGGCATGGATGTTTATGCTCCGGTGCTTTATATCCCTGAAAAAGACAGAGCCTCCTTTGTTTCTGCTGGGGCTTTGATCATGGGCGATGATGTGAATATCACCAGCCAGAATACAGGCACTTCCACAATAACCAATTCAGGGCGGATTGCGGCAAACCACCAATTGCATGTGCATGGTGGGGATATCCTCAGTCAAGGAGGGCATTTTGCAGCGGGTGGTGATGCTGTTATCCTTGCGGAGAAGAATATTCGTTTGGATGCAGGGCGCACAACGGTTGACGGCGTGGAGACCGTCTTAAACACCGAGGCGCTTTCTGCTGGTGGTAATGCAACGGTGATTGCCAAACAAGATATCACCGCCTCAGGGGTGGGGATCACTACCGGAGGTGATCTTGCCATGGCTACAGAACAAGGCAACTTGACGATCGGTTCAGCAGAAACCCATTACCATGATGAACAGGGTGATGCCACCATGCATCATAAATCAGAAGTCAACTCTGGAGGCTCGACGACACTTGCCTCTGGACAAGATTTGAATATTTTAGGCTCTGGTGTTCAAACAAAGGATAAACTTTTCTTACAAGCTGAGAGGAATGTTTCGATTGATGCCACACGCAACAGTGCCAATAGCCATCGCGGGGATCAAACATCTCATGTCGCGGTGCACAATGGCTCTCATTTAAGTTCTGGAAAAGAGACCACTGTTCTCTCTGGAAAAGATATCCATATGGCGGCTTCCGATATAGATGCCAAGGGCAATGTTGCTCTTGGCGCCCAAGGGGAGATAGCGATAGGGGTAAGAAACGATGAGATGGAGTATCATCTTCGCGCTAAAAACACGAAAGTGGACATGCAAGCCTCTCATGCGGTTGGCTCTTCGATAAAATCGGGAGGTGACACCACTGTCATTGCAGGGCAGGATGGCAAACCGCATGATCTTAGCATTACAGGTAGTTCCATTGCGGCTGATGGCAAGGTAGGACTGAAAGCCAGCAACAATATTCTCATCAATAATGCAGAGGATAGCTTACATTATGAGATGTCGTATCACAAAGAGGGTGGGGTGTTTAGTAGCAGCAAATCTGAGCATAACAAGATGGATGTGCGCCAAGTTGTGGGGTCAAGCATAACAGGGGGTGAAGGCATTGCCATTGATTCCGGAAACAACACGGAAGTTGTCGCCTCGACGCTCATAGCCGGTAAGGCAGAGGAAACGTCAGGAGAGAAAGCACCAGGAGATCAGAAACAAGCGGATATTACCATTCACTCTGGGGGAAAGATTACTATCAAAGGCGCCCAAGAACACTTGGATCAGCAAGCGCAATCGTCATCAAGTGGCTTTTTGCATGAGAAATCGTCCGATACATCTCAATCGCATACCACAACGGTCTCCTCTATCCTTGGGGCAACGGGAAACATTATCACGCAATCAGACAAAGAGACCATAATCACTGCTTCTCATATGTTTGCAAATGAAGATATTCATGTGACAGCAGAAAATGTGACGATTGATGGCATGACGGACCACCATAAGAGCCATTCAGAGACTCATGAAACGGGTTTTGGTGTGGGATCAGGCAAGGGCTTTGTGTCGATATATGGGAGTGAGGGAAAGACAGAAAATGAAGAGAGTTTTGAGCATCAAGGTTCATCTCTCAATGCGGATGGTACGATCAACATCACTGCCAAGAAAAAAGATGTGACAATTGTTGGCTCTGATCTTGCAGGTGAGAATATTAACCTTTCAGCAGCTCGTGATGTCAATGTGCTTGTTGGTCATAATAGCCATTCCTCAAGCTCAAAGGAAGAACGTACAGGCTTTGGGTTTCAGTTTGAAAAGAACAACAGCGGTGCTTCTGTAGGTGTTGGGGTTGCAAGCGCCAAAGATACGGGCGATCAATGGGAAACCACTTCCACACAATCACACATCACGGCACGCCAAGATGTGCAGATTACTGCTGACAATGATGTAAATATGCAAGCAGCCATTGTTTCGGCGGATCGTGATGTCAACATTGATGCTGGCAATAATATCACCCTATCAGAAAGCTATGATACCTCTAACGCAAAAGAACAGCATGAAAAATCTTTTGCTGGTGTGACAGGCTCTGTCAATGTGGGCATTCTTAGTACAGTAAAAGATGTAAAGGATGCAGTCAAACGTTTTGGTCATGGGGATACAAAACACAAAATCGGCAATGGTCTTATTGCTGGTCTAAAAGGCTATGATCTCTATAACAAAGGCAAAGGTCTTTATAATGGGATGAAAGGTGGAAACAAACAGTCTATTCGTGATATTGCTGATGTTTCTGCTAGTGTAACCGTAGGCTTTAAGACAGAGAAGGCAGAAGCCTCTGTTGAGACCTCTACTGCGCTAACAGGTACAATAGAAGCAGGACGCGCTGTTAATATGCAAGCCCACAAAGGCAGCATCCATGGTGTTGGAGCCGATATTATTGCTGGTATAAACCCGATGCAAAGCAATGATGAACAAAGCGGGAATATCACCATGGGAGCAGGTAAAGATATCGCCTTTGAAAGTGCGCAAAATACGCAAAGCACACAAAACCACACGCAAAGCGCTTCGATGAATGTTGGGTATAGTTATGGTACCGGTGGTCCAGGGTGGATGGGGAATGCTTCTTTTGGTAAAGGCAAGGGGTCCAGTGAACAAGTGCATCACAAGAACAGCCATATTATAGGCACCGGCACAGTTCATACCACGAGTGGGGCAAACACCACATTGGCAGGCGCCGTGGTTTCTGGAAATCGTGTAGAGATGGAAGTAGGGGGTGATTTCTCCGTTACCAGCCGCAGTGATACGGGACAAAGTTCCAGCAAGCAACACTCTGTTTCTGTTGGCTTTAATGGTGGGAAAAAGGATGGTACAGCCACAACTAATATTGCCTTGAACAAGGATAAATCCTCTAGTGATTATCATAGTGTTGTGGAGCAGTCAGGTATCAAAGCGGGTGATGGCGGCTTTAAGATCAACGTTAAAGATAAAACGACCCTAACTGGGGGGCTTATTGCCAGCACTGCGCCGGCAGAAAAAAACAGCCTGACCACAGGAAGCATTAGCACCAATGATATCAGCAACAGTGCCCATGCGCAAGCTAGCAGTCAAGGTTTAAGCATTTCGGCGGGTGGTCCGATGTATCAGGGCAAATATGGTGTCGGGAAAAACATTGTCAAAAATGTCTTAGATCATTCAAAAGCTAAAGATTCAGAGGAAGGATATACCAAATCCGCTATCAGCAATGGCACTATCGTCATTACTGATGAAGCAGGGCAGAAGGCATTAACAGGGCAAGATGTTGAGCAAGCCATAGCCTCCCTTAATCGGGATACTGCTAGCGCCCATAAGGGTGTACAACAGCTCGATGTAGGCAAGCTGGAACAAATCGTCCATGAAAACCGTGAAATGGCAACTCAACTCTTAGAAGAAGGATTTAAATACAGCGATGACTCCTATAAAACCATGTTTATCAAAGAGCACCCCATCGCCGTTGTCGACCGTGATGAAAAGGGCAATATAATCTATAAAAAAGATGAAAATGGACAGTATATCAAAGACGCTCGTGGACAAAAAATACCGAAGTTTCATTATTTAACGGATGAAGAAAAGCAGCATTTACAAGAAGGTGCTGATGGCAAGGTGCATGTCTCCTTTAATGGCATCTTTACACCACCAGAGGAAGCCGCTGTTTATGCGGTTCAACATGCGGCGAATAAAAATGAACCACTTTATTTTGTTGTGTTCCCCCAAGCTGATTCTGCTATCTCAGAGCTTCTGGTCGCGGGCTATCAGAAGTTTATGGAAAATAACTTTTGGGGTCTGACCAATTCCACACAAGAAGCAAAAGATTTGGTGTATAGCCATGGTATTACAGGGTTAGAACTTTATGGCCATAGTCGCGGGACAATGACATTGGGAAATATGCTGAATTCTTTCAAACAAGAAGGTGTGCACGGTATAGCCAACGAAAACACGACTATCAATCTCTATGGACCAGCGGCTAATGTTTTAGTTGCATCCGGTCTGTTAGGTTATGTGAGTGATGGCAAACAAACCACGATTGGCTTTGATGGGCATAGATTTGATCTTGTCAGCAGAATTATTGGCGGCAATGGCTATACTTACGAGACAGTGCCTACTGGTAGTAACGTTTGGACAGAATGGTGGAGAGTGATCATGAATCCCATAAGCTCCCATACCTGTCTTGGAGATGCGGGGCGTATGTGCAACATGCTTTACGGCTCATCTCATCGTGAACAAGTTCCTTCAAGTAAATCATGGAGTAAAAAATGAAACACATCGTAAAATTATTAAGTGCTGTAACTTTGTTAAGTATAGCTGGGTGCCAGTTTAATAAAACTCCCATATCTTCTATAGGGGCATGGGAGAAGCCAGGAGCAGATTTTACGGAGATAGGAAAAGCCTTGTTAGAATGCGGTATGCCAACTCCTTATGATAAGGATCCAGAAAGTAGAAAGCTCAGTAATAATGCAAATGCAACCATTGATGCTTGCATGCTCCAAGCGGGATTTCGCTATAAATATGATGTGGGGGGAGGCTGGTGTGGAAATCATAAAGCTGAAAACTTGCCCATTTGTCGTCCAGGCGCTGTTGTTCCACAGCGCAGTGTCAAGAAGCGCTTGAACAGCCCTTTTTGTAAAAAATATAAAAATAGTCGCAAATGCCAGCCTTAAGT
>NZ_JACIFE010000029.1:2500-9278 GCF_014197255.1 Bartonella fuyuanensis
GCTTGTCCATTGATTTAAGATGATACCGGAGAAAGTTTTCCGATTTATCCCGGAGGGCTTGTAGCTCAGTTGGTTAGAGCGCGCGCTTGATAAGCGTGAGGTCGGAGGTTCAAGTCCTCCCAGGCCCACCATTCACTCTATCAGTCTATAAGCGCTATAATCTATAAGCGCTTGTGAAATTTGCTCATAGGAAACTTTTTTGATCAATTCGTAAGAAACTTATTTGCGCAAAATTACGCTCTCTCTTTGATTTTAAAATCCAAAGCTAAAGTGCTCTAGTTAAAGTACTTTCAAAGATAAAGAGATGTTTTGAGGCAAAATGGTAGAAGAATAGCGATTTAAGTGATCTTAAATTTGAGTATTCCGAATATTCCGAATGTGTTGTGTTGTTTTGGGGGCCGTAGCTCAGCTGGGAGAGCACCTGCTTTGCAAGCAGGGGGTCGTCGGTTCGATCCCGTCCGGCTCCACCACTTTATGGGTCATCATCACGTTGTAAGAACACACTTTTGTGAAAGCTTTATAAGCCTTTCACCTGTTCTATTGAAATTGTGAAGAGAAGATATATTCAAACATGTTCCTTTTTTAAGATTTTTCTGAAGGACAAGTTTTTTATTGAGGAAACTTGGAGAAAAGACTTTTTGTCAAAGAGGTTTTTTGAAAAAAAACCTTTGGAAGAAGAAAACTTCATTTGAAAAAGAAGAAAAAGAAACTATGTGTCGCAAGGGGATGCTCAAAACCCTTGCTTATGATTGGAAGCTTAGCCGCGCCATTGAATATATCTCAAGAAGCTGGTCTTTTCTGCTGATATTTGTGTTTGTTTTGCGCTTTATTGAGCACAAAATAAAGAGAAGCAGACAAACAGTGAATGAATATTGGCAATGAGAACGATCAAGTGTCTTAAGGGCATTTGGTGGATGCCTTGGCATGCACAGGCGATGAAGGACGTGATACGCTGCGATAAGCTACGGGGAGGTGCGAATACCCTTTGATCCGTAGATTTCCGAATGGGGCAACCCACCTTTGATAGCTAGAAAAATTAAGCTGTTTTCAAAACAGTTTAATTTTCTAGTTGTCAGATAAAGGTATCTACACCTGAATAAAATAGGGTGTGAGAAGCAAACGCAGGGAACTGAAACATCTAAGTACCTGTAGGAAAGGACATCAAACGAGACTCCGTTAGTAGTGGCGAGCGAACGCGGACCAGGCCAGTGGCTTAAATTAAGAAAAGTAGAAACGATTGGAAAATCGTACCAAAGTGGGTGATAGTCCCGTATACGTAAATCTGATTTAAGTCCTTGAGTAGGGCGGGACACGTGAAATCCTGTCTGAATATGGGTCGACCACGATCCAAGCCTAAGTACTCGTGCATGACCGATAGCGAACCAGTACCGTGAGGGAAAGGTGAAAAGTACCCCGACAAGGGGAGTGAAATAGTACCTGAAACCGAATGCCTACAAACAGTCGGAGCCCAAGATTTGTTCTGGGTGACGGCGTACCTTTTGTATAATGGGTCAGCGACTTAGTCTAACGAGCAAGCTTAAGCCGGTAGGTGTAGGCGTAGCGAAAGCGAGTCTGAATAGGGCGTTCAGTTCGTTGGATTAGACCCGAAACCGAGTGATCTAGCCATGAGCAGGCTGAAGGTAAGGTAACACTTACTGAAGGGCCGAACCCTTATCTGTTGCAATAGATTGGGATGACTTGTGGCTAGGGGTGAAAGGCCAATCAAACTCGGAAATAGCTGGTTCTCCGCGAAATCTATTTAGGTAGAGCGTTAGTCGAATTCTCCAGGGGGTAGAGCACTGGATGGGCTAGGGGTCCTCACCGGATTACCAAACCTAACCAAACTCCGAATACCTGGAAGAACTAACTAGCAGACACACGGCGGGTGCTAACGTCCGTCGTGGAAAGGGAAACAACCCTGACCACCATCTAAGGTCCCCAAGTTATGGCTAAGTGGGAAAGGATGTGAGGATCCCAAAACAACCAGGATGTTGGCTTAGAAGCAGCCACCATTTAAAGAAAGCGTAACAGCTCACTGGTCTAAATAAGGGTCCCTGCGCCGAAAATGTAACGGGGCTAAAGCCATACACCGAAGCTGTGGATTTACTCTTATGGGTAAGTGGTAGCGGAGCGTTCCGTAAGCCTGTGAAGGGAGACTCGTGAGAGCTCCTCGAGGTATCGGAAGTGAGAATGCTGACATGAGTAACGATAAAGGGAGTGAGAGACTCCCTCGCCGAAAGTCCAAGGGTTCCTGCTTAAAGTTAATCTGAGCAGGGTGAGTCGGCCCCTAAGGCGAGGCCGAAAGGCGTAGTCGATGGGAACCACGTTAATATTCGTGGACCTGTGGGTAGTGACGGATTGCATAAATTGTAAGGTCTTATTGGATTGATCTTGCAGTGAAGCAGTTCCAGGAAATAGCTCCCACATAAAGACCGTACCCCAAACCGACACAGGTGGACTGGTAGAGAATACTAAGGCGCTTGAGAGAACTACGTTGAAGGAACTCGGCAAATTGCACGCGTAACTTCGGAAGAAGCGTGACCCTTTAGCGGGAAACCGTTAGTGGGTGGCACAAACCAGGGGGTAGCGACTGTTTACCAAAAACACAGGGCTCTGCGAAGTCGCAAGACGATGTATAGGGTCTGACGCCTGCCCGGTGCTGGAAGGTTAAGAGGAGATGTGCAAGCATTGAATTGAAGCCCCAGTAAACGGCGGCCGTAACTATAACGGTCCTAAGGTAGCGAAATTCCTTGTCGGGTAAGTTCCGACCTGCACGAATGGCGTAACGACTTCCCCGCTGTCTCCAACGTAGACTCAGTGAAATTGAATTCCCCGTGAAGATGCGGGGTTCCTGCGGTTAGACGGAAAGACCCCGTGCACCTTTACTATAGCTTTACACTGGCATTTGTGTCTGTATGTGTAGGATAGGTGGTAGACTTTGAAGCAGGGGCGCTAGCCTTTGTGGAGTCATCCTTGAAATACCACCCTTACCGATATGGATGTCTAACCGCAGTCCGTTATCCGGATTCGGGACCGTGTATGGTGGGTAGTTTGACTGGGGCGGTCGCCTCCTAAAGAGTAACGGAGGCGCGCGATGGTAGGCTCAGAACGGTCGGAAATCGTTTGTTGAGTGCAATGGCATAAGCCTGCCTGACTGTGAGACTGACAAGTCGAGCAGAGTCGAAAGACGGTCATAGTGATCCGGTGGTCCCGTGTGGAAGGGCCATCGCTCAACGGATAAAAGGTACGCCGGGGATAACAGGCTGATGACCCCCAAGAGTCCATATCGACGGGGTTGTTTGGCACCTCGATGTCGACTCATCGCATCCTGGGGCTGGAGCAGGTCCCAAGGGTATGGCTGTTCGCCATTTAAAGCGGTACGTGAGTTGGGTTCAGAACGTCGTGAGACAGTTCGGTCCCTATCTGCCGTGGGTGTTGGAATATTGACAGGACCTGTCCCTAGTACGAGAGGACCGGGATGGACGTATCTCTGGTGGACCTGTTGTGGCGCCAGCCGCATAGCAGGGTAGCTATATACGGACGAGATAACCGCTGAAGGCATCTAAGCGGGAAACTCACCTGAAAACAAGTATTCCCATGAGAACCGTGGTAGACCACCACGTGGATAGGTCAGGTGTGGAAGTGTGGTAACACATGAAGCTTACTGATACTAATCGTTCAATCGACTTGATCGTTCCCATTCCCTATATCCATTCGTAAATTTACAGAAAAAAACAGCTTCTCAAAAAATCTATGCCCTTTGCTGACTTGGTGGTTATGGCGGAGTGAACGCACCCGATCCCATCCCGAACTCGGCCGTGAAACGCTCCAGCGCTGATGGTACTTTGCCTTAAGGCACGGGAGAGTAAGTCGCTGCCAGGTCTGCTGAGGGCATAGAAAAAACTTCTCAATAATTTAAAAAAATAAATATAATGAGCCTTCAACAGAAAAAACCGCTTATTATATCCTTCGTGGCGCGGGGTGGAGCAGCCCGGTAGCTCGTCAGGCTCATAACCTGAAGGCCGCAGGTTCAAATCCTGCCCCCGCAACCAAAACTGCAAAATTAATTAAAAACCCTGTAAATCATAAAGGGTGACCTCTAAAAAATAAAACGCTCCTTATAAAAAACTACAGGCATAACAGAAATAAAAAAGACAAAACTGATAAACAAACCAGAATGAACCCCTCCCTTGAAAAAGGAAAACCATGAAATATCTAAAAAAATGAAAAAGCAGAAGTTCATAATTCCCCATAGAAAAAAAACTAAAAAAACAGAAAGCTAAAAACAATAAATCTGCTGGAGAATGGAAAAATAAATCCATCTCTAAAAATCACATTAAAAAAATAATGAAAAAATGTGCCCTTTGTTCTGAAACAAAAAAACTACAAATCCTTAAAGCGTGCACGTAAACAACAAAAATAGAATAAAAATCATAAAAATGCTAACTTATGGATAAACCGATAAAGTAAAAATGCTGCTTGATATTGAAAATTCTACCTTTATTAAAATACTGGAACGCTTTTTTCAAAAATATCAAGTGAAAAATAAAAAAAACCGCGGTGTTATCAGTTTACTTATTGCTTGCTTTATCAGTAAGCTGAAGTATGTGGAAAAACAAAATTCAAAACATCAGACCCAAATAACATGCCTTTACTTGCCTCAGCTCACCCCTAAATGATATTTAAAATCCCCTGATAAAACAATTGATCTAAAATGTTAATCCCTCGTTCTGCCTAGTAAATGAGAGCTCTGAATATCGTAAAATTCTCTCATTTCAAACCCGTTATCTTGGAACAATCAAAACCATCCCCTTGCACCAGCACAAGCAGAATAAAACAAAGAGTGTGAGATACTTTCTCAAAGTAAAAAACTCCCCGATTAGCTTTAAAAGCACTAAAAATCCCTCTTATGAATTGTTTTAATGCAAAGGCTATCGGAAACATTGGGGGATGGAAAAGTAAATGATGCTGCTAGATTGCTTCTTCATAAATGTAAAGACGCAAGGCTCAATTGATTGACTGTGATACCATGCATGTGCTCTCTCGTAAAATGCGTGTGGATCCCTTAAGAGATATTGCTTAAAAACAAGCCTGTGCAACTACAAAGTAAGAGCCTGCCGTTTTATATGAAGATTGTTCCCCTATTATAAACCTTTTTCGGGAACTCGAAGAGTAATTCTATGTATAGTACGTTTTATGGTCTTCTTGCATTCCCCCAAATTCTGCCGTCAGAATGAGTGCTCAACCTAATATTGGTTTTCATAACCTGTTAAAACACTGCCTTTAAACAAAGGCTAGCAGCTTCATCAAAGGATTTCAAGAAGCGTTACAACAAAAAACTGTACAAGGTGTACAGCTTTTTGTTTTATCCTCTCTGAGCCAGAAGTTTTTAAAGCATGAAAAAATCTCTACGGCTTCGGTAGCCATAATAACCACATACACTAGAAATTACAGCACCAATTAGGCTACCTAAAAAACCCCACCATCCCATGTTAGAGGCCGTTTTTGTGGCTTTAGTTACAGCGTTTTTTCTTCCCTTTAAGGCTTCCTGAAAATTATCAGAGAGTGTTTCTGCCTGTTCTTCAAGGGCTTTTAGCGCTTTTTCAGTTTTTTCTTCCGCTTTTTGATAAATATAAAGGGCACGGTTGGCGGCTGTTTGCGCATCCGATCGGCTCATGCCATCATTCATAAGGGTATTAATGATATCGCTTCGTTCAAATTTCCCCGTGAGAGATTCTAATCGATCAGAAAGACGAGAACCAAGATTTTTTAAAGTAGCGCGGGAGTGAGAAGGATCATTTTTCAAAGCCGTTAGCGCAGAAGCAATATCATTGAGCGCATTCTGATAGGTTCGTTTCAAACGTTCAGGATTGAGAGAAGGAATGTCACTTTTTTTGAGAAGAGTACGCAATTCACTGCCAATTTGCTCAAAATTGATGACACTATCGCTGTTTAGGGAAAATAGCTTTTCAAAGTTTTCGTTGTTTGATTTGGAAAGTAGGGGGGATATATTTGTTTTGAAACTATCCATGTTTGCTTGGATCATAGAACTGTTTTCTAAGGCAGCTTTAGCACCCAGCTTTACCGTACTCGAAACAACGTGAATAGCTTGAAGTGTCATAAGAAGTGTTATGAGAGCCCAAGTTAAAAAACCATGAAGAGCTCCAGAAGTTTCAGCAAAACGACCGGCAACAAAACTTCCACTGGCAAGACTTATGAGAAAAATAATAAGAGAGCCAATGCCCATAGACAGAAAAGAACCTTCAAAAGAGCTTGAAAAAGTGAAATCCATTTGGCTTAAGCCTAAAGCTGCAATAAGAAAAGAAAGACAGATGGAAGTGGAAAGAGCTGTCACCAGTCCCGCAAAAATTGCAGACCATGAAATAGGAGTGTGAAAAAAAGGGTATCTTGTTTCTAGAGATGTTCCTTCTAGAAAATTCGTATCGAATGGTGTGTTTTCAGGAATGCGAGTTTCCATGTTTTATCTCCTTGAATATGCTCAAGATAAAATGCCTTTTTGCCAATTATGTTCCAAAATAGTTAGATGGACGATAAAAATAGGCAAAAAAACGTAAATAAACCTCTATTACAAAAAAAATGGATAAGTATTTGAAAAATATAACATATCCTTGAAAATAGGAAAAATAAGCAATACATCTTCATCAGAAAACTCAACCAAAAGAATAAATAATTTAAAAAATTGAATTCTAAAATTTATGAAAACATAGCTTGTAAAATTACGCAGTGAGCTTGTTACTTTGAAAAAATATCTCACACC
>NZ_JACIFE010000030.1 GCF_014197255.1 Bartonella fuyuanensis
ATAAATAATTTAAAAAATTGAATTCTAAAATTTATGAAAACATAGCTTGTAAAATTACGCAGTGAGCTTGTTACTTTGAAAAAATATCTCACACCCTTAAAAAAAGGTTTTAGAAATGGGGTTAGAGAGTTAGGTATGTTTTGAGAGTAAAGATTAATAATTCAGAACGTTATAAGCGATTATGAATTAAATTAAATAAAAAATCTTACTGATTTATTATAATACCATATTAGTTCATGTGTTTAGAGGATAATTTTTTTGATGTTTCTCTTATCTAAATGAAGAGTTTTATGAAATAATTAGAATATAGAAATAAATATAATATATTTGGCTGTGAGCTCGTTTTCGGAATGATTCCTATATTTTATGGTATAGTAGATAGATTAAGATTTTTTCTACAGTTATTTGTGTTCATAATATCTTTAAGCTTTTTTTGTGTTATAGACTGTGCATGGTCGTAATTTAATAGCTCATTTTATCTTGGAATTTTGTAGATTTATTTTGTTCGAGATTGGCTAAAAAATAGCATTATTATTGCGGAGAGGGTATGTGATATCAATGTATTTTACCTATGGTATCTATAAAAAATACTGAGATATGTTATAGTAGAATATGTATACAGGAAAGCTTCTTTATGAGATATTTTTTTCTTGGGAAGTAGGTAAAATAAAACTCTGTCTAGCAAAAAAATAATATTTTTATAAAGTAAAATAATAACACTTTTAATAATTATTATTTATATGTAAGCATAAAATATAATTATATTCAATTAAATATTATTTAATATCTAGATGAAAAGTGTGATTTTCTTTATGATTCATAAATATAACTTTCTATTTATTATACTTATTATATGCTTATCGACGGGGGGATTGATTTCTACCGATATTTTTTTACCAGCATTGGGAGAGATGCGTCAATATTATCAAGTGACACAATCTCAAATTCAGAGTGCGGTGGCAGTTTTTTTGTTTGCGTTGGCACTTGGACAGCTCATTTATGGACCACTGAGTGATAATTTTGGGCGTAAAAAAATACTTCTATTGGGTTTATTCTTGTGGTTATTCACGACACTTGGTGTGATTTATACGGTTCATATTCACGCTTTTCTTGTGTTACGTTTTTTGCAAGGTCTTGGTGCTTGTGCGGGGGTTGTGTTAAGTCGGGCGATTATCAATGATTTATTGGATAAAAAAGCAGCAGGAAAACTCTATTTGATTGTTTTTCCTTTTATTGGAATGTCACCAGCACTGGCTCCTTTGATTGGTGGATTTTTGATACAAGCCTTTCATTGGCAGGCAACTTTTATCTTTTTAAGTTTTTTTATATTCTTAACCATTTTGTTGTCCTGTTTTGTGCTAACTGAAACTCTGTCTCCTCAAAAGCGTCAGCATTTTTCTCTTGTAGGATTTATAAAGGGATATTTAGGTGTTTTTAGAAATAAACAATTTATTTTTTATGCGCTTATTCCGTGTTTTTCTTATGCAACTTATTTTGCTTATATTGTAGAATCGCCTTTTTTACTTACGACTTTGGGGTTATCGCCCACACACATTAGTTATAGTTATATGGGTATTTCGTTGCCCTATATTTTGGGAAATCTTTTGGCGCGATGGTTTTTTGAACGTGAGCCTATGGAAAAAACCGTTTGTCGTGGATATATTATTTTTGCTATAGGAGGCGTGCTCTTTTCTTTGCAAATGTATCTAAGTCCATGGCCTCTTGTGACTAGCTTTATTGCGATTGCTGTTTTTACTTTTGGCGATGGTTTTTTATTACCGTTAGGAACTGCGTTGGCTATTTCATCGCATCCGCAAGCTACTGGAGCAGCTTCGGGTGTTATGGGATTTTTGCAATTAGGAAGTGCAGCGCTAAGTGCGGCGGTTATCGGGAAGATATCTGATCATAGTCCGCGGGCTATGGCAACGTTGTTAGCAATGGGTTGCGTGATTGGTTTTATCATTTATATTCGAAATGTGCGTGATTTTATGATTTCAGAAATGAGCTGAATGATAAATGGAGAGCATTATGCGGAAATGTTTCTGATGTTTTGTACGAATAGAATATCTGTTCCATTGGGTGTTTTTTTCTATTAAGTTGTTTTGATTGAGTAGAGTTAAAATTTGTCATAAGCTTTTTGAGTTTAAAAAATCGGTTATTATAGGGGGAGCTTATGGGCTCAGAGTTTCAACATATCTGTATTTTCATTATACTGGATGGGAAGAGCTTTTGCTGTAATGTATGTTTTGAAACAAGGAGAAAATTGGTCAATGTATTTTCCTATTGTTATTCTTGCGTCTGTAATGTCAATCTGGGATAAAGGATTTTTTTTGCAGTTCATTTAAAAATTTATTTTTAGAAAAAGGATTTAGGGTTATGCTATTAGATACGTGATCTCTTTTTTCTAGTAACTCTACGATAGAAGTTATTCTTTCACTTACATTAGAGCTCAAAAATTGCTTTCAGAATCCTCTTATACTTGTGGTTCTTTTATGGCAGGAACATTGGTAAAATGTTGGAGCAAAACTTCTCAATGCTCAAGCAGTGCTTTCTTGTAAGTGCACTTGGCTATCCAAATTTTCTTTTGCAAAAATGGTTTGGATATCTTCTTACTTTACTGGAAGGTGGTGATTTGTCAGGAGCTTTGGCAATATTAGATGTTTTTGTGCAGCCTATTGGTGCAATTAAGAAAAGAGACTATTGAAGCTTACTGATGCTTAAAAAAGCATTGCAATTGAACGGATGACAAGAGGATTTAAACTTTTATTGGCTCTGGATGCTAGAGATAAAATAGTTAAATATACGGGGAGATTTTTAGCTTTGATGGGTGAAAAGTTGCAACTTGCAACGGTAGACAATCAAATCAGCAGCCACTGTCTAAATTATGAATATAAAATCTTTTCTGGTGTTGGTATGCGTTTGTGGGATGATAATCCTGTTATGACGAATACAATCATTAGCGAATGACTAGAGGAGGTATGAAGAAGAAAGTTCTTGTGTTACCTGGTGATGGTGTAGGTGCTGAAGTCTGTGATGCTGCGTTGGTGGTTTTAGAGCAATTTCAGCTGCTGATTGAATTAGCCTATGGGCGATGTTGGTTGGGAATGTTGGAAAAAGGAAAGCGATACGGTTCCCCAAACGACCTAGCAAAAAAAAATTTGAAAGTGATGCTATTTTACTTGGTGCTGTGACGAGCAAAGGCAAAGAAGCTGCTTTAAAAGAACTTTCATCGCATTTAAGGGGACAACAACTTTCTTATATTTCTTCTGTTATTCAGTTTCGCCAAAAGTTAGGCTACGCCAGAAATGTTGCGACAGATCTTGCATTAAGATGATCAATAAGAGCTATTTTTACTTTTTTCTTATACAATTTTACCCACACACAAGCTTCGCTTATGATGTGTAAATAAGTGATATTAATTGATCCAATCTGAGTGGGGTTAGAATAAAAAACCTTACTATATTCGGTTTTTAAATTCAATATAGGGAAATAGTAAATTATCTTTATAAGTCAATGTCCTGAAAAAATTGGCAATGTATGCAGAGGTTTATTGGTTGATTAATAATCCATTTAAAATAGTTTCAACCCATAGAAAAAAATGCAGAAAATATTTCGCAGATTGAGGTTAGCTTATTATCTTCTATCGAGATATTAGAAAAGCAGCAGGAAAGTCTTGGGTGGGCTACACTAACAGTGCAGATGGGAAGTTATAAGGAGGATTATATTACTTTTCTCTATACACAACCGCTTTACTGATAAAATGACAAATAGGTGTAGTTTTTATGTGTGTGGAGAGGGGCGGATAAAAATGTGTATTGATTGCTGATAAAAGTGTTGAGGTTTTTGATGAACAAATTTTAGGCGTAATTCTTGGTATCTAAATGAGAGCGTATTGCAGAGGTTTTCTCAATATTTTGTGTTTTATGTGTTTTGATGCTTGGTGGTTTTTGTAAGCGAAAAAGGAAGGGCTTTTATGTATCAGATTGATTATAATAGCTATCGTTCTGTTAAGAGTTTTAATCGTCGTGTTCGTTTTCTTGTTATGCATTATACGTCTCTTGATTTTAAAGCTTCGGTTATGGCACTTACAGGAGAAAAGGTTAGTGCACACTATCTTGTTCCTGATCCTTCGGATCATGTATACAGCGAAGCAGGATTTAAGGATATGCGTATTTTTAATCTGGTTGATGAAAATGAGCGTGCATGGCATGCAGGTGTTAGTTCATGGGCTGGGTATAGTCATCTCAATCATGCATCTATTGGGATTGAAATTGTTAATTTAGCGACTGATCATTCTAATTATTCAAAAGAGACTTGTATTGAGACGATTGGAAAGGATGAACACACTTTAAAGTCGGTTAATCATGAAAGTCGATTACAGGTTGATGTCGTTTCATGGACAAAGAGTAAACACGGAAGTGATAAATTCCCTCAGGTTAAAACAGTCGATTTAATAGATTATTGTAATGAGGGGTTTATCTTTCCTCCTTATAACCCAATACAAATTGATGCCGTTAAGGAACTTGCATTGAATATTCTTCAACGGTATCCCGATATTATGCCTACTGATGTTGTGGGGCATAGCGATATTGCTATTGGAAGAAAAAGTGATCCAGGAGCAGCTTTTCCATGGAAAGAACTTTATGTGGCTGGTATAGGGGCATGGTATGATGATGAACAAAAAAATTATTATCAAGAGCAATTCTCTAAGAATTTTCCGTCCAAAGCGGATGTTTTATCTAAGTTAAAATGTTATGGATATGATATTTCAGTTGCGTGTACCGAAATAGGATACAAAAATTTGATTAGAGCGTTTCAACTTCATTTTCGTCAAGAAAATTATGATGGGCTTCTAGATGTTGAAACTGCAGCGATTCTTTATGCATTAGTTGATAAATATTTTCCATGAATTGAGTTCATTTTACTTGAAAAGTATATTACAATTGCAGCTGGGTGTTTTTTATTATTAAAATAGGTGGTTTTTACTGGCTGGTTTCATGTAAAAAGGAGGCATGTATAGTGCAAAAAGTCCTATCTATAGGATAAGGTGTTTCATGGGAAAGAAAACATAGTGCTACGAAAAACTTTATGGTTTTCTGAAAGGTCTTTTTTGTATCTTTGTTTTATATTCTGCTCGCTTTTAAAATATGCAAAGCCAAGATATTGAGTGTAATAGGCGCTTGGCTTTCCTCGTGCAAAATAGAAAACCTCAAACATCACGAACTTGTATTGGATATTGGTGTACTTATTTTAAAGAAATATTTTTTAGTGTATATCACAACATATATTTTATATGATGTTCGTAAAGAATATAAAATCCTCTATGAAGCGTGTAGTTTGTTGTAGGTTACCATCTTTATGTTTAATAAAAAGTGTTTATACTATCAGATTATTTTTTAGCCTTCAATGTTGCTACAGTTTTTAGCTCTTGAAACGATTCATAAAAGGCGTTTCTTTTCTTGACTTGTTCTTTTTTACACGGATTCCCTTGCTTGTAATCTGCAAATGAATGATTTTAGTTGATTCAAAATAAACAAGTTTAGCATGAAAGAATTTTAAGATATTCAGAACTTTTATTCAACAAGAAAAAAATAAATTGTAATAAATTAACTTATTGCTTGGAAAGGTAGGAGTCTTTATTCTTTAGATATAGGAAGAGGGAAACTCATTTTTGAAGATATATCTATTTTCTCTTTTATTGTTTTAGAGGGTATTTGCATCGTTTTGATAGTATGTTTCTTGATGGTCAAGATTTTGGCAGTTATGAAGAAAAATCAATTTTGTAATAAAATAAAAGAGTTTGCCTACATATCAAGTTAATCTGCAGGGAATGGTTTTGTGAAACGAAGCCATTTTCGTCAGAAAAAAGGTAAAAAATACGTATCAGGAAGGGATGCTTATAATATCTGATTTCAAAAATAAAAACTGACAACTCATGTTGTCAGTTTTTAGAAGCTAAATCCTAATAGAATTAGAATGAACGTTGTAAACGGATCATACCTTGGAAAGCACTTTTTCCATTCAGTAGATATCTTTTATCATTACTTGCGTTCTTTATAACGCGATCATCGTTCCAAGAAACATAGGTCACTTCAGGGGTAATCACAAATCCCGGAACTAGTGTGTATGCAATGTTTACAGAAGTTGCAAAGGTTTTTACAGCACTATAAGAAATTTGAGTATTCAAATTTGTTTTTGGAGTGAGTTTGTAAGTAGTACCTGCCCACGCAGCCCATTTACCACCCCAATTTGCATAGATCGTTGTGCTTTTTCGTGATAACTCATCGTTTTCATTTACTGTGTAGTAATCAGTGCCATTTTTATAACCAGCCATGAACCATAAATTGAAACGATCATTAATATTGAAATCTGTACGGATTTTACCAGCCCACTTTTTGTAATAAGTATCATATGCAGTAACTGCTGAAAAACCACCCCATTTTTGCATAAACTTTATACCCAAAACCACATTGGGTGTGTAATTTTTAATTGCTTTACTTGGAAGAATATCCGCAAGGACAGAAATACCATCTTTCTCAATGTAGAATTTTACCGCTTCGTTTGTTTCTGTTTTCCCAAGAAGAGTATCTGCATTATTGCCCAATTCAACTCCAATAATAGCAGAAAAACCAGAGTCACCACTAAAGGTGTAGGAAATAAAATTAGTGCGTGTTGTGCCGGAAGGAGCGATACTGTTATCATTAATAACATTTCCATAACCACCAGTCCAGCTATTGAAAATTGTATCGTCAAGACCTACACGAAAACCACCTAGTTCAATGTAAGCGGCTGAAAGCTTTGCACCAGCCTGATCATTGCCATTACTCCAGCTTGAATAAATTCTTGCATATGAACGAAGGGTTCCCATTTCTGTTTCAGAAGCTGCTTGAAAAACAAGAGTGAGTCGTGATGAGGCACTATAAGTTTTTCTTTTGTTATTCAGTTCAGTTTCGGTTGTTGCATTGATGTTATCACCGCCTATAAAATCAGCACGGATATTCCCTGATAAACGCATGCAAGTTTCTGTTCCAGGGATATAAAAATATCCTTTTCCGTAGGCATCACAGACGCGAATATACTCCACAGGTTCAGGTTCGGCAACAACTGTTGAAGCAGCATGGGTACTAGAAATTGCTAAAAAAACTACTGTAGAGCTTAAAAAGAGGGATTTAATATTCATATGGGATCTCCGAGGTCGGTTTAATCTTCTTCTAAAGAATGTTATTTGCCTAACTCATTAAAGCTAAAAGACACAATAAAGTACGCAATACGCATCATTTTAGCTATACTAATCTTTTTAGATATTCAAATATGAAATTACTTTTTTGTAATGTATGCGTGTACTATTCGAAATAATGTGATAAAAAAGACACAATTTTTGTTTTGTTAATTTTTAATCCCTATGGGTTCATAAAGGAGAAAAGTTTCAGATATTTTGGAAAAAAATCGAAAATGTCTTGCACTTTCTGTTGATACCATTTATGCCTCTCTTTGGAGAGGTGGCCGAGTGGTCGAAGGCGCTCCCCTGCTAAGGGAGTAGGGCTCAAAAGGCTCTCGAGAGTTCGAATCTCTTCCTCTCCGCCACGGAGCTTTTATCGTGCTATAACTTTTTGATTTTGCATGTGTTTTTTTAAGGTTCGGGATAAATAAATAAAGGTTCGGGAATAGGATTTTCCAATATACCTCTCCAAAGCACTTCCTTTTTTCCTAACTTTCTCCAACAATTTTTTAAATTCTGCCGAATCCTGTTGTGAAAAATTTTCTAAAGTTTTAACAAACATGTCCATAGCTTCATGCCCAGATGAGTCAGAAGGTTTGACTGTAAAATTCTTACGACAGATATCAGCCTCTTTTCTTAAGAGAGAAGTCATATCTCTATCCAAATCATAAAGCTCTATGATCTTGTCTTCCATGCCTACTGGAACAGATTTCTTGCCAATCTCGACAGAAGATAAAAATGCTACAGATATGCCTAGTTTATTAGCCATATCTAAGAGGTGTTTGAAGCAATCAGGGCGAATTTTGCGTAAAATTTTGCCAAATGATGTAATCCTTTAGAAAGTTCTGCTAGAAAAGAAATCTTTTTATGATTCTAGAAAATATTTTTGAGAGTTTTTGTGAAAGATTTTGGAATAGCTAACTCTTGGTAAACCAATGTTTTAGATGTGCAATGACATCATCTATGGCATCCATAAGGCGAGCAAAATCAAGAATAAGCAAAAAAAGAAAAAATATTATCCACTTCATGAGACGTGACATCACTTTTACACTTTTATAGGTCATGATAATTTCTTGAAGGATTTCTTTTTCTCCTTCTGTAAGCTCTGTGTCGTTTTTTGTTTTTT
>NZ_JACIFE010000031.1 GCF_014197255.1 Bartonella fuyuanensis
TTCCATATTTTGTCAGGATGTGCTGTTGAATTTGGTAATGGGATATCGGATTTCAGATAGATAAGCAGTTCACCAGTAGGTTTGATTTCTATGAGCTCACATCCTTGTTTTTTTGCTTCTCGTAAAGCACGAGCAATGGCTGGTTGTGTTATAGCAGCTGGACGAGGCGCCATATTTTTTCTCCTTACATTTAGATGTAATTCACCCCTTTCGTGAATCACGTATTGATGAAAATTTTTATGAAAGGGTGGGGGTGCTAGGAGGCATGAATTCAGAAAAGCACCCCCATAACAACATTACGCAGCTTTTATTGAGATTCTTTGTATCTCTCTTTCTATTTCTGTTAAGAAGCTTTCAACTTCTTGATTGATTTGTTGAATTTCTTTGTCATTTCGGTAGAGGCGTTTAATTTTTATTCGCAAGTGAGATGATGTTCCTGCAAAGCGTGGGTCATAGCTTACAAAGTCACACCATTGACGTCCTGTACAAGCCATTTGGAATTGCATTTGCGTATGGTATTCAGGCCTGATTTCGTTATCGATACAAAATCGTATATGGGTCGTTGATCGAGGGCATTTGACTTCGACTAAACCGTCATCTCCAATAAGTCCATCAGGGCTTGCACCAGCCATTTTGATTGTGGGGTGCTGGATAAAGCCGCATTTTGTTATTTCGACATCATAAATGAAGCTATATTCTCTCAAGGCGTTCTCTTCATGCTCTATCCCCCAACGCATATTTTCAGTTTCATAATGGGGGCTTATTTCACCGATTAAACGTTCTGTGATGAGTTTGATTTTGTACTCCTCATATTTGCCTGTAGGAGTTCCCTTTGCTGTTTTATTGATAACGTTGTAAACATTAGATGCAGTGACTTTTCCTAGCCTTGCTTGAAACCATTGTGCTGTTCTTTGTTCCATTTCACACCACCATTGTTTGTTGCTCTTGTTGTGTTGGCACATATTTGATATCTTGAGCGTGAATATATTCTGCATCTTGTATAGGAATGTCCTTCTGCTCTTGGGGTGAGAGGTATTCGAGAGATCTTTCTCGTTGGATATTTTGCTTTTTTTCTAAAAGTCCTAAAACCTCTTGTGCTTTTTCAAAAGACAGGTCTGTTAGTTTTTCTACGTTTGCGTACGAGAGAAGGCTATTTTCATTTGTCTTTGTTTGGTTAATCAATTCTTTGATTTGTTCCAGCATGTCATGAGAGATTGGTTTATTTTCTTCTGTATGATTGATTTCATTGATACGATCTGCCTCATCTTCTTCATAGATACCAGAAAAACCGAAAGCATAACGCGCACATTGTATGGTGGCTTTATGGCGTAACATACGAGCTGGGTATTTTTGCCAAGTGTCACTTTTTTGTTTGCATTCGTTTAAATATTCAGTAACTTCGATAGGATCTTTAATGCTTTTGAGACGAATAGCGCATTTGATAGCAATCAGATTACCATCCTTATCAAGTTGATCTTGAAAGGTCATGCCATCAAATTGAGAATTAGATTTAATGATCTTAATCCATCCATCAATAGAGACAACAGGGATAATACCGCCACCTCTTTTAGGGAGAGCATAAATTTCTTTTGTTAAAGGGTTAAGACCATAAGTATTGGCTACAGAGATAAAGGCAGCAAATTCTTCATCAGAGAAGTTATGATTGATACAGGTTTTGATAATTGTTTTCCGAAATTGTTCATGAGAAAACCCATATTTGCTAGCCATGGTTGTTAAAGGGGAATTTATCATATTAAAATCCTATTAATACATGATTTGTTTTTTAAGCTCTTGAGGAGGGATAAAATTTTTCATTACAAACCTCATTTGGATGGGAGGAAGGGGGCGTTTTTAAAAACGCCCTGTATAGTATGGATAGTTTGGAATGATATCCCAAATAGTTAAACGGTTTTGCTGCTCATATGTCCCGTATGTTTCATCTTCATATCGCTGTTGTTCGATTTCTTCTAAAAAAAAACCGTATGCTGAACTATGCTTAATAAAATCGTGAGGTATATTTCCGTTGAAACACTGTTCTTCACATTCTTTAAGATAGAATTCAGCAAGATCTTCAGAGATATCTTCGCAACGATTAGCGGTTGGTTCGATACGGAAGATTTGGACAGCATTATCGGTTTGGTCGATAAATTTGATCATGTCCTTTTCTTCTAAGAAAGGACCGGATTTAGCAAGATTTTGCTCTTCATTTTCGCAGATTACTAAGAGAATTTCATCAGAGTTTATAAACACTGGTTTTTTCATAAATGCCTCCATTTAAAAAATAATAAATACATTTTGAAAAAAACAACCTTGACAAGGGCATTTTTTTTTCTGGTATGGTGTTGTATATTTCATATTTAATGAACGAGGTCAACTAAAAAATTCATAAAATATGAAATTTTATGAAGGCAAAAGCTAATCATGGATAATACAATGTTAGAAAAACTTTGGAATTATGGAGATAAAAAAGTGAGGGCAGTTATTATTCTTTGTCTAAAGAACAAGAATTTTGAAGAATCGTTAAAACAGCTTTCTGAACTTCAGGTTTTGCTTGATAGTAAAGACGAATAAATTGTTCAGATTCTTTTATTAAAAAAGGCGGGATTTCACCAAAAAAATCAATAATTTTTATTAGTTCATCAGCTCTTATTGATCTAGGTTTTATTGGTTTCTTTTTTTCTGAGTTATTTAGCATATTGCTTAAAGTAGATTGCAATATCCCTAAATGTTTAGCGAGCATTTTTTTGCTGCCATGCCCATTTTTAGCTAATTGCTCATTAAGCCACGCCTTTAACTGATCTGATTCCATAAAAATAAGGATCTTTCATGTGATATGAAAAATCAATAAAAAAAAACTGAATTTTTGTCTTTCTAAAATTCATTAAATATGAAATTTTATTATTATGAAAAAAGAACCTGCGTATACCATAATAAAATATTTAGGGGGGGCTGTTAATGTTTCGCGTATTTTACAGAAATGTAAAGGTGCTGTTTATCGTATCACTTATTCTAAAGAGAAGGGTGGTTCTAATGGATTATTTCCTTCAATTTAT
Source organism: Bartonella fuyuanensis (assembly GCF_014197255.1). Classification (GTDB taxonomy): domain Bacteria; phylum Pseudomonadota; class Alphaproteobacteria; order Rhizobiales; family Rhizobiaceae; genus Bartonella; species Bartonella fuyuanensis. The sequence goes on from NZ_JACIFE010000031.1 coordinate 3,054, forward strand.
CAAGCGCAATTATTAACCTACGCGCGTGAGCATGGGATAGACTTGCGCCCCGAAGATTTCTTTTATCCCGAGCGTTTGCAGTCATTAATGCAAGAAAAACAAACACCCCCAACGTCAAAATTTACAAAAAATCCTAGCGTTTATAACGCGGGTAATAATTTACAACTTTGAGGAGATCAAAATGAATTTTACTGACGTTTTATCTATAGCAGCAATCCCGCTTTTTTTAGGTATTTTAATCTTGGTACGACTTATTTTTGATTATCGCAATCAAGCCAAGGCATTTAAAGAGAACATTGAAGGTTATAAAAAAGAAATTCAAACGATCAAGAATGAATTTTCAAAGGAAACTGTAGAGCTTACTCATGAACGTGATGTTGCGATTAAAGAGCAGAATAGAGCGACTATGGAGCGCGATGCTGCGATTAAAGAACAGAATAGAGCAGTGATGGAGCGTGATGCTGCGATTAAAGAGCAGAATAGAGCAGTTATGGAGCTTGATGCTGCGATTAAAGAGCAGAATAGAGCAGTTATGGAGCTTGATGCTGCGATTAAAGAGCAGAATAGAGCGACTATAGAGCGTGATGTTGCGGTTAAAGAGCAGAATAGAGCAGTGATGGAGCGTGATGCTGCGATTAAAGAGCAGAATAGAGCAGTTATGGAGCGTGATGCTGCGATTAAAGAGCAGAATAGAGCAGTTATGGAGCTTGATGCTGCGGTTAAAGAGCAGAATAGAGCGACTATGGAGCGTGATGCTGCGGTTAAAGAGCAGAATAGAGCAGTGATGGAGCGTGATGCTGCGATTAAAGAGCAGAATAGAGCAGTTATGGAGCTTGATGCTGCGGTTAAAGAGAAAAATAGGATTATTAATGTAAGTAATAGAGACATTGGAAATTATATTAATACTCTTAAAACACGTAATGAATCTATTGAAAAAAGCGATCTTATAATCAAAGAACTGAAGCAGAAAATAGATGAATATGATGAAGTCTTCAGACAGAAGGATGGAATTGTAGATACATTAAAAACAGAAGTTCAATCACGGGGTGAAGAAATTGCAAAACTTCAACAGGAGATCATTGAACTTAGAGCTAATATTGTAGCAGTTGATCCAACTAAAAAGTATGAATTCACTGGTGACATCAAAGAATACAAACACAATGGTGAGAAAGGTAGTTGTACGCATATTCTACATCGTATTCGCGCCTTAAAAGATTTTGGAACCATTAAGAAAGGTGATTTAGGCGGTTGGATAGCGAAAGAGGGAAATCTTAGTCATGAAGGTGACTGTTGGGTAGGGGGAGAGGCTATGGTTTTTAATAATGCGCAAGTTTACTTTAATGCGCAAGTTTATGATAAAGCACAGGCTTATGGAGAGGTCGTTATTGGTGGTAATGCCAAGGTTTATGGCAATGCTCATGTCTATGACAATGCGGAGATTTGGGGTTCATCACAGGTTTATGAAGATGCGTGCGTTTATGGATATGCGACCATTACTCAGAATGCACAAGTTCATGGCAAGGCACAAGTTTATGAAGAGGCATTAATTTATGGAACTGCAAATATTTATGAAAATGCAACTGTTCATGGTGATGTACGTGTTGCGACAGAAAGCATTGGTGGCGGCACTTTAGTTAATAGTGGAGAAATGTCTTCTGCTAATAAAAATGGCGCTTCACAGAAGAAGGATAAGTGATGGGATAGAGATGAGCTTACTTGCGCTTATTATATCTTGTTATGCAGCTTATACTGTTTTTAAAACCACGAGAATGTTTAGGCAAGAGATAGATGAAAAAGACGAAATGATACGCGAACAAGAAAAGCTTATCCAAAAATTATCTTTTTCTCACGTTTCTTATTGTGTGAATTGCAGTAAAATTGTGTGCAGAGAAGTTGTTTAAAGCACCATTTTAAGAGAGAAAAATTAGTAAATACAGGTGGTTTAGATGCTGCATACAATTCTTTGTCTTGATCTAGGGACCAAGACAGGCTGGGCGATATGCGGTGCGGATGGTCATATAACAAGCGATACAGAAGATTTTCAGTCACGCCGTTTTGAAGGCGGTGGCATGCGTTACTTGCGCTTTAAACGGTGGCTTACTGAATTAAAGAGGTCTGTTGATGAAATTGATGCGGTGTATTTTGAAGAGGTACGTCGGCATGTAGGTACAGACGCTTCTCATGTTTATGGGGGCTTTTTAGCAACATTAACATCTTGGTGTGAACATCATCAGATACCGTATGAAGGCATTCCCGTTGCTACCATTAAGAAAGCAACGACAGGAAAAGGAAATGCTTCAAAAGAAGAAATGATTAAGGCAATGCGTGCAAAAGGACACGTGCTTTGTGATGATAATGAAGCGGATGCTTTGGCAATTTTATATTTAGTTAAAGGCAAGGAGATTGGGGATGTCCAATAGAAATAAGTTTGTAACAATTAATGTAGAGAAGTGTCTTCTTGATATTGTTTTGTTACCAGCGATTGAATGCAATGTTTATCTCAGGTTGCGTTTGCAAATGCTCTACACTGGCGAACCTCTTATAAATAATTCACAAGGATTCTCTTATCTTACTAAATGTTCAATAAAAAGATTTGAAAAAGCGTTAGATTATTTATTGAGGGTTGGAGTCATCATACGTTTAGAAGACGGTCGTTTATGGAGTTTACAGGTTGAAGAGGAACTCAACAGCCTTAGTGAAGAAGAGCTAGATAATTTCACTTGCAATAATATGGAGGTAAGGCATGTCTAATGGTATGCCGTGGATAAGATTTCATTTGTATGATTGGATTAGTGGTACAGATGGGATGACATTGGAACAACGGGGCGTTTATATAACACTTCTTGTTCGCATGTACGATAAAAAAGCGCCAATTAAAACAGATTTTGAAACGCTTTCACGTGCTTGCAATTGTTCACGAAAAAAATTCGCAACTATCATCGAATATTTAATGAGGAATGATAAACTTGTTGAGATAGATGGTGGGTTGTGGAATACGCGCGTTGAAGAAGAGCTAAAAGATTTTGCTGATAAAAAAGATCATATATCACAAATTCGTAGTGAAGCTGGTAAAAAAGGTGCACAAGCAAAAAACAATACAAAACAACATGTTAATAATTTTGCTGAAGCAAACGACAAGCAAAATGATTTTTTTGCTGAAGCAAAAGATAAGCAAAACGTTTTTTTTGCTGAAGCAAATGACAAGCAAAATCTAGCTATAAAGAACCAGAACCAGAATAAGAATAATATATATAAAAAAAATAAAACTATCGTTTTATCAAAAAAAGAAACTGAATTTGAAGATTTAGAAACAACGGATTTGGTTGAAGAGCCAACAGAGGTTGATGCAGTTGAGGGCCAATCAGAGCAAACCGCAACATCATCAGATAAACAATCTCCCATTCACGAGCAAGAAAATGTTCCTAAAAAAGCCAAGCGGTCTAAAGCTAATCGGGGTTGTCGATTACCGGATGATTTCGAACCCGATTACGATTTTGCAATCGAAGAGGGCTTGCCTCCAGAGCGAGTGAAAGTCGAAATCGCAAAGTTTCGAGATTACTGGCGTTCAAAAGCTGGAGCAAATGCAACCAAAATCGATTGGCAAGCGACGTGGCGTAACTGGATAAGAAATTCAAAAGATCATAAAATCAATAATCAAGGTGGCAACTATGGAAGTTATAATCAAAGGCAAAAAAGCATTGGTGAGCGTATCGCAGACAGTGTCCTTGATATCGGAAATCGAGGATATTTTGAAGCACATTCACGAGATGATAGCACCGGGCTTTCCGTTGATTTTGAAAGATGGCAGCCAATTAACGAAACAGCAGGAAGCGATTGCTTTAGAGGCTGGTGATCAATTGCAAGAGCTTTTCTCAGTGAAAGCAAGCAAAGAGGATATTGCCAAAGCACTTCGCATGTTATCCTGTGGTTTGAAAATATCGCAACAATCGGATCATGAGGGAATGGCATTGACGTATGGAATGGTTTTGGAAAATGTTTCGGCATGGTCACTGATGACAACGGTTAAACGAATTTTATGTGATGATATAGGTGGTTTATCAGATACGTTTTTTCCAAGTACACGTGAACTTGTAAGGTTGTGTCGTGATTTGGAAAATAGCTTATTGACGAAAGCTAATCTTGTCCGCAAGGCGATTTTGAATACCCGTGAAAAGCTTTTGAAAGGACAGGAAGCGAAAGAACATTTTAGTCCCCTAACAGCTATTCACAAGCAAGAGCTTGCAGAGGTTTTGAAGGGTCTGAGAAGTGTTGTTAAGAATATTGAAGGTTAGCAAAGTAGTGCAATTTTCTGATAATTTTGTGATTAGACATACGTTTAAATTGACAAAAAGGCACCGTACAGAGCGATTTAAAGATTTTATGATGTTTTATTATGAAAGTTTAAAACGCTTGTCTACAGTCAAATTTGAGTCAAATAAACCTATTGGTAAAGTTATGGTTTTATTATGGAAATATTAAAACAGATGTTCTTTAAAAATCGTAAACAGCCTATGCAAAAAAAGTTTGTTGCAACAGCGGTTGGATATGCACCATGGGGATTAGGGGTAGCTGAGTATTTTTACAATCTCTAATCGGTATAATATCAAAAAAAACAATAAAGTCAATATGTTGAGTGCAATTATTTTATATGAATCCACTTAAGAATCCATCCTTTTATGTATGATTCATTTGATCATTTTTTATATAAGATTGGCATGTATGAATAGACCCTAAAAAGCAAATCATGATGCAAATATTATAACGCATGGTTGCATTCAAATGAAATGAAAAGCAGATGTCATTCATAATAGTTTATAAATTTTATGATACGTTTTTTTCTCACAGCACAAATCACATT
>NZ_JACIFE010000032.1 GCF_014197255.1 Bartonella fuyuanensis
TCAAATTTTAGGGGATATTTTTGAATTTTAGACGCAATACGACCAGTGCCATACTGCCACTAAATACGATTTTTCACGTATTGTCAAGAGAAAAAATCTATATCTGGTATTTTTTTATTTTAAAACAGAATATATAGAATTTTCTAAAACATTTTAGATTTTATAAATTATTAAGTAATTATTATAAAAGGAAAAGGAAATGACAGGTCCAGAAATACTAGATGCCGTGTATATGATATCAATGATAGTTATATCACTCTTGACTATAGCGTTTTGTTTGCCTGCCGCTTTTTGATTTTCATTAATATTTTGTAGATTATACGTAATTATACGCTTTTACAAAAAAGTCTAGAGTGAGAAATTTATCTATATCGATGAACTAAATATTAAGCTCGTGACGGGCTGCTGTTGCTAAAAAAGCAGATCTTGTTAAACCTCTTTCTTGTGCACAATTATCAATTGCACGCAAAAGCCCTCGTTCAATTGATATATTTGTACGTACGACTTCTGAATCATTTTCAATAAAAGGAACTTGTATTAAAAAAGCTCCTTCTGACAAGGCTTTTTTGACAGCTTTCTGTTGTATCACTTCTTCAAATTTTAAAGGAACAGGCACTGTATCCATATCTTCACAGTAAAGTTGCAAAGCTTCAGTCGCATTTATGATAAGATTTTCTTCTTCATCAGCAGCAGAGAATAGACCTTCAAAATCAGGAAATTGAACACCAAAAGCAGAATCTTCATCTTTATGAACAAGAGCAAAAAATCTTTTCATTTTTCTTCTCCTTTTTTTAACCATCCTGCTTGTAGTGCAATAGAACGCGCTGTACCAATTGGAAGATTTTTCTTAGGATGTGGAACAATAACAACCTTATCATCTTTTTTAAATTTATGGTGCGAACCTTTTACTTTGATAAGTTCAAAGCCATTGCGTTTTAATTTTGCAATTATCTTTCGGCTGTTTTGTTCCATTCCCTAATCTTATAATGTGTATATATTTACACACTACATTTTTTCTTATTTTAAGTCAATATTTTTAATAATCAAAATATTTCTGGAGAGCGTTAAGGATTATCTGCAATGAAGGTACAAGGTATGGTAATTCTTGATCTTCACTAACAAGATACTGTAGCGCAGCATAAAAATTATACTGTCTGTAAAGGTGTTGTGTTTCTTTTATTACCTCTTGCATATTCAAAAATTGTTTTGTTGCAAATTCAACCCATTTTTTTCTAGCTGCTTCATCAGAAGATGAGGGCATTTTATCATAAATTGCACTAGGTAATGTTTTTGCACATAGATAATCATTTCTGACTTCAAGATATTTTTGCGCAGCATCATATTGGTCTTGATTGATTTCGCCTTGCAAATAAAGCCGCCCAATATAGACCGGAAAGCGGATTTTTAGCCTCTTCTATGGTCAAGCCAAAGCGTTTGGCACGCATTTCTATTGCCAATTTATTTATGGATTCATGTGGTGTTTTGGCTCGTGAGATACGACCATTTGGTTCTCTGTTACATCCTTTAATCCGAGGACGACCACGTTTTGCATGTTTTTTTCTTTTAGCCATATTTTTTCAATCAGAATGGGACGCTATCGTTAAGAGCTGTTCTATAATCTTGAGCACCTGAAGCGATAGCATAATTTTGAGAAGTAATGGGTGAAGGGGTAGGGGATGCTGATTGTTCTTTCTTCGCATCAAGCAAATGCAGTTCACCTTTATATTGTGACAAGACAATCTCTGTTGTGTAACGGTCATGCCCATTTTTATCTTGCCATTTGCGTGTTTGTAATTTTCCTTCTACGTAAACTTTTGAACCTTTGTTGAGATGAAGAGCAATTTTTGCTAAATGCGGATTAAAAACCACAATGGAATGCCATTCTATTTTCTCTACTTTTTGATTGGTTTTTTTATCTGTATAGCTTTCAGAAGTCGCTATACTAAAATTGACTATTTCTGCTCCAGAAGTCATCGTTTTGCTTTCGGGATTAGCACCAAGGCGTCCGATTAATATCACTTTGTTTAGCATATTTGTAGCCCCATTAGATTAGCAATTTATACATAAAAAATCTTATCATAATTTTATTATTTTTTCAATTATTTCAAAATGATATTATTATTTTTTAACATATAAAATTATGTTTTATAGCCTTCGTGGTAAAAAATTGAATTTCGCGAATTTATTCAAAATTTTGTTTCATGTAACTTTTTTCTATGTTATACGTTACATGAAACATAATGGAGATTTTGTTATGGCTACAATGCACGTCAATGAACGCGTTCAAAAACATCGCAACGCACAAAGAAAAGCAGGTTTGCGCTTAATGCAAATTTGGGTACCAGATACTCGTCAACCAAACTTTGCAGAAGAGTGTCGCCGCCAATGTCGCTTAGTCGCAAAAATGGATAAAACAGAGACATCTATGCAGTTATTAATGGATCAATCTTTCATGGATATTGATGGCTGGACAGAATGATGCGTGGATCTCTCGTCACAATAGCTATGCAAGGCGATTTTGGTAAACCAAGACCTGCGTTAATCATTCAAGCCAATCAATTTAGTGAACATACAAGCGTAACGGTTTTACCCATTACTAGTACACTTGTTGCAGCGCCATTACTTCGCATTACTCTCCAACCAGATACTAAAAATGGTTTACAAAAGACTTCTCAAGTCATGATTGATAAGATTATGACGGTAAGATGTGAAAAAATTAGCCCAGCTTTTGGCTCCATTCATGCAGATAAAATAGTGGAAATTGAACGCTGCTTAGCTGTATTTTTGGGAATAGTAAAATAAATGAGCGCCTCATGTTATTGTTTTGCTATCGGGGTAAGCGCCAAAGTGTTCGATATTATTTCAGTGCGGTGTGCCAACTTGAAAGAGACGAAACGTTATGAAGAAGAAATTTCGTTATGAGATTGACGTAGGTAATTTATCGCCTTTGATAGATAAACGAAGGGTTGAAATTGATGAACTAGCGGCAATGCCGGACAGTGTAATTGATCATAGTGATATTCCAACATGAGATGATGCATTCTGGAAAACAGCTGTTCGCAATCTATTCTATAGATCAAAGAAAACTGTCACAATAGTGCGTGTGGATTCAGACGTATTAGCATGGCTTAAGAGTCAAAGATTAAAGGCTACCAGACCCGGATTAACGCCATTTTACGTGATGCTATGCTTCGTTCAATGCGGTGACCTCTCCCTTCTCTAAAAAGCAAAGAATAGAGAGTTATATTAAAAAACTAAGCCGCTTTCACAATCGGTCTTGCTAAAACCTGTTTTGCTCTTTTGATTAATGTTTTGTATTTTGTTTCCTTCTTTTGTATCTACTCAATTGAATATCAAGAGCTTTTTCTAGTTCACGGTCTATTTCATCACAAGACAATGGGTACCCACTCTAACCATCATCTGTAATCTTACAAATCAAACGATCTTTCTTTGTAAGTTTTTTGATTTTCGCATTTACCTCATCTATCAACGCTTCACAACTCACCACGCTTCTTGGCAATTCACCACCATATAGCCAAGCTTTCACTTGCGCCTTGGTACTGTAATCAACTTTACAATGCATTGATTTATAATGATAATTCACTGTTTTGTATGTTGAATGAGAGTCTCGAATAACGTAGGATTCTCTCATTTCAAACCTGCTTATCTTGAATCAATCAAAACCACTCATTCGCACATCACAAGTGGGATGAGTGTGTGGATCAAATTTGTATAAGAAAGAATTAAAAATGGCTCTTATGAACCCTCTTAATGCAAGATCTGTCGCAACATTGGGGGCTGGCAAATATAATAATGGTGCCGGCTTGATTCTTCATAAGCGTAAAGATGGAGGTGCTCAATGGATTTTACGGTATACCCTTCATGGGTGCCGTCGTGAAATGGGATTGGGTGCTTTAAGAGATGTTTCTTTAAAACAAGCCCGTGAATTGGCAACAGGATGGCGCTCTGTTCTACGTGAAGGGCGTGACCCTATTAAAGAACGTGAGAAACAAAAGCGTGAAGCAATAAGCAATCTCCATTATTTAAAAGATATTGCTTTAGAGGCTTTTGAAAGTCGGAAAGCTGAATTAAAAAATGATGGTAAGAATGGAAGTTGGTTTTTACCATTACGCCTTCATATTCTCCCTAAATTAGGTTGTCTGCCCGTTTCAGAGATTACACAAACTGAGATACGCAATATTCTTACTCCCATTTGGCATTCAAAAGCTGCAACAGCAGAGAAAGCACTGAACCGTCTTAATCTTTGTCTCAAACATGCGGCTGCATTAGGATTGGATGTTGATTTACAAGCAACAGAAAAAGCACGCGCTCTTTTAGGCAAGCAACTTCATAAAACGCAAAATATACCAGCGATGGATTGGAAAGATGTCCCTGCCTTTTATCAGTCACTCTGTAAAACACAAAACATAACACAACTGGCTTTGCGGTTGCTTATTCTGACAGGTGTTCGCGCAAATCCTTTGCGTCATATTCATAAAGATCAAGTTGATGGCGATATATGGACTATCCCTGCTGAAAATATGAAAGGCAAGCGTGATACAACAAAAGAGTTTCGTGTGCCCTTATCATCTGAAGCATTAGACATTTTAAAACAAGCGCGGTTGCTTTCTCGTAATGATTTCTTTTTTTCTGCAACTGGTCGCGGTCCCCTCGCTGCAAATTGTATGGCTCAATATATGCAACAGACTGGACTAAACGCCTGCCCGCATGGTTTTCGTTCTAGTTTACGCGATTGGCTTGCTGAAACAACCGATGCTCCCTATGAGGTCGCTGAAACCATTTTAGCTCATACGGTCGGCGGTAAAGTAGAGCGTGCCTATCGTCGCACTGACTATCTAGAACAGCGCCGTGTTTATATGGATAAATGGGCGGCTTATGTCACTAGTCAATCTTAAGATATGGGGTGCATAACCCCATGATCTGTGGATAACTTTAGCTCTCTTCCCTCTCATTCCTTCTCAATTAGACTCATAATTTATCACATGAGAATTTATATGATAAAATATTGTTTTCTATAAATAAAATACCTTTAAAATTAAACCAAAATGTGGTTAATAAATACTTATGATTTATTTCCATTTTTATAGTGAAAGGATTTTAGAATGACAGAAAATGATATTCTTTTAACAGACCGTGAAAGTGCAAAATTGCTTCATATTAATTTTGGCGGAATATAAAATTGTAAGACTACAAAGCAGTTTTCAGTTTTGCCATTGCTTTTTTATTTAATTTTACGGCTTTCAAAACCATCTACGATAATATCTTTTAAAGAGTAGAGATTTGTTGCATTGCTTTACACTTTTGTTTTTTCATTCTTTTAAATAGAGATGATACTTCATTATGTAAAATAGAAGATTCAAAACTGTCTTGGATTATGAATCTAGCACTTGTTTTGAAGAGATAGTTTTCAATGTGTTTTCCACCAATTTCGTGCTAGCGTTGATGAAAAATATAAGATAAAAGTCACTGTAAATAGTATAAAATCCACCGTGCACTACTATCTTTACTTATATAAAAGATGCAGTCCTACTATTCCCTTTGTTCGTTTCCAATGTTAGATAGTTCTTGGTCTGCTCCTGCTATGGTTAGGTACTTAACTCTTTAAAAAAATAATTGCTATCGCTACACTTATTTTGCTTGGGGTATGTAAATCAATGATTTTGATTGATACAATCTTAAGAGGAAGAGGATGAGAAAAATTGATGATATTCAGCGTTCTCATTTAAGGTGTGAAATGACGACTAAGAATTATTATTCAATGAGTTGTATGCATAAAAGCAATATAGTTAATCTATAGAAAAGCGATATAATTTGAAGAAGAAAAGCTAGAAGAAGAGAAATTTTAGTTTAAGAGATTTTTTTATAATTCATAATAAGATCATGGAAATGATGAAAAAGGTAGTGACTATCTTGTGGTCCGGGAGAAGATTCGGGGTGATACTGAACAGAAAAAATTGGTTTTCCAATGATTCGGATCCCACAGTTTGAACTATCAAAGAGAGAAATATGTGTTTCTTGAACCTGTTGTGGTAAAGAGGCAGTATCTACGGCAAAACCGTGATTCATCGATACAATTTCAACTTTTCCAGTGTTAAGATCTTTAACTGGGTGATTAGCACCATGATGTCCTTGGTGCATTTTTACGGTTTTTGCACCAACCGTAAGAGCGAGAAGCTGATGTCCAAGACATATTCCAAAAATCGGTAAATTATGATCAATTAATGTTTTGATTGTTGGAATGGCATATTGAGCTGTAGCTGCAGGATCTCCTGGTCCATTGGAAAGGAAAATGCCATCAGGGTTCATTGCCAGAATTTCTTTGGCAGTTGTGTGAGCAGGCACAACAGTAATGCGTGCCTTTTGTGCTGCCATAAGGCGAAGAATATTGCGTTTAATACCATAGTCAATTGCAATGATATGAAGGTTGTGCACATTGTTTGTACTGTATCCTTTATTCCAACTCCATGGTTTTTCATTCCATTGCATTGATGACTGAGATGTCACTTCTTTCGTAAGGTCAAGATTAACGAGACCATGCCATTTTTGCGCACGTTTCTTTAAAGAAGGAATATCAAAATTTCCATCAGGATCATGCGCAATAACAGCATTTTGTGTACCCTTTTCACGAATAAGAATTGTGAGTGCACGTGTATCAACACCACACAGAGCAATAATTTTACGCATTTTTAGCCATTGATGAAGGTTTTCATTGGCGCGATAATTTGAGGGATGCGTAATGTCCGCTTTAAAAATAGCGCCAACAGCACCATGACAATTGAGAGGAGTGAGAGCTTCAATATCTTCACTATTTGCTCCCACATTTCCTATATGAGGAAATGTAAAATTAACGATTTGTTGTGTGTATGATGGATCTGTGAGGATTTCTTCATAGCCTGTGATAGCTGTGTTAAAACACACCTCAGCTTCAATGATCCCTGTAGCACCTGCTCCTTTTCCTTCAATAACGGTTCCATCAGCTAATACTAAGAGGGCTGTAGGTTTACTGACATTCCAAGGGCTGCTAGATGAAATCGTTTGTATCATAGTGTGTATCCACGATATTTTCTGAAAGCTACAAATCAACTTTATACAAAAATCACACCACTTAACAGATGCTGTGTATTATTTTGGTAATATTTTTTTTAATAAAAAGTATAAATACATTTCATGAAGAGGTAAAGTCTTGTTTTTATCTTTTCTAAGATCAAGTCCTTAATTCTTTTTTATCTTGCATTGCAAGCTAGATAAGGATTAGTTAGGAGGCATTTTCTGCTTGAACAAAATTGGATAAATTTATGTGCGTGATCAGATTAATGCGGCTCTTCGAGCCGCTTTGAAAACGCAAGATAGTGCACGGATTTACACTTCGTTCAACGAATGCTGCAATTAGGGATCATGATATTCTATTATGATGAAGGGAAACTATAAGCGGATGATCAGGAAATCCAGTTTGTTTTCACTAAAATGCTTTAACAGTGTGAAGCATTGATGCGTATCATGAAGAAAGAAGTACGTCATAAAAATACAATAAAATCAATAGATTATTTGTAATTATTTTATATTGAATCCACTTAAGAATCCATCCTTTTATGTATGATTCATTTGACCATTTTTTATATAAGATTGGCATGTATGAATAGATCCTAAAAAGCAAATC
>NZ_JACIFE010000033.1 GCF_014197255.1 Bartonella fuyuanensis
CACTGGCCTTCCTCATAGCTACCATCACCGCCTAAAGATCTCGCAAAACTGCGACCCAAAGTATAAAGCTGAGAACCATTAATGGCATCATGAGAGTCAACAGAAATATCTCCATATCCAACATTTGTTATTTTTTTGCCTCCAGCATCAATACCCCTGGTGGTTATTTGGGGACCTCCAGAAATTACTAAGCCTTTTTTATCTAAAGTATTCATGCCTGTTTTTACACTATCCAGTGCAATGTCCTTTGCTAAATCAAATTGTATCTTATTGTCTTGAACGCCTTTGATGATTTCAAAATTCTTACTTCCAGAAGCTAAATCCACCGGATCGTCTATCCCCACAACTTTAGTATTTTTACCATCAACAGACAGCTTCCAGCCTTTATCCACGTAATTTTGTAACTCTTTTAATTGCGCAACATTCACCGCATCGGTGTCGTTCGTACCAGCTGAAACACCTACAATCTGTCTGGTTTTACCTGCCTCAACATTCCCAATACTGAGTGCACCAAGGTTACTCCACCATATATTGTCCTTTGTATTTTCATCTGAATTTGCTTTAATACTGGGGTTATATCCTCCAACACCAGCTGCAACATTAGCCACAGAAAATGAACCCAAGGCGATACCATCTTGAACTAATGCTTGTACATCTTTACCAAACGCAAGCGCATTGATGTCGCTAGCTTTTGCATCCCAACCAAATGCAAACGAATTTTTGCTGCTGGCTTCTGCCCTATAACCAAATGCAATCGCATGGTCATCGCTGACTTTTGCAATGGTGCCAATAGCAATTGAATGATTCCCCTTAGCTAAAGCACCATTACCTAGAGCAATCGCATTGATCAATTTTCTCTCTTCATCCGATGCCGTTACATATGCACCTTCATCCGATGCCATTACATATGCACCTTGTCCAATAGCAATTCCGCCAAAGACATTAACTGTTGCATGAGTACCAATAGCAATTGCATGTTCGGCATCTAATCTAACATTTGCGCTATTACCCATAGAAATCGAACTTATCCCTAGAGCTATAGCATGTTTAAAAATGTGATCAGTCGTATTAATTTCTAGACCTTTAACAACCACAGAATCTTGTAATGCCTTTAGCTGCGCAACATTGACAACATCAGTATCTGAAGTGCCCGCTGCTACTCCTCCAATTTGCCGTGTTACGCCCCGCAAAACATCACCAACACTAACGCCCGCGGAAGTACTTCTCCATACAAAGCTTGGATCTGTTGCATCTCCTCGGATAACAGGATTATAACCTGCAACATGCCTATCAACCGTCGCTACAGACTCAGTACCTAAAGCAATACCGTCGCTTGTTCTCGCCTCCGAAAGAAATCCTATAGCAACAGTATAGGGCTGCCGTGCACGTGCACGAGAACCCAAAGCAACTGCACCCCTTGTTATAGCTTGAGCAAAAGAACCTAAAGCTGTTGCATATTCACCCCGAGCCTCTGTAACATTAGGTACGCTTTCCTGATAGTCAGTATATTCAGAACCGATTGCGATACTGCCTTTCCCTGTAGCCCTCACCTTGTTACCTATAGCTATACTATTTTCTTTTACCGCCTCTGCCCCATAACCCAAAGCTATAGAAAACTTTTGCATTGCTTTTGTCTGCGTACCAATAGCAATCCCTTCAGCCGCGGCTCCATATACATATGCCTCATAACCAATAGCAATCGCATCATCCGCATAACTATGTGCTTTACTACCGAAAGCTATTGAAAAATTACCAACTGAAACTGTCCTCTCTCTCTCAACCCAGCTATCAGTTAAAGAAGAGCCGATTGCAATGCTATTTCGAGTATCTCTATTTTTACCAGCTAAAGCAGTTAAGCCGATAGCAATCCCTTGCTCAGCATGCGTTTCTGCTACCTGCCCTACAACAATAGCATCATGAGAATCTCCCTGAGATCGTACACCAAAGATGATAGGATTCCCCAATCCTTGCAGATCCCTCCCCTGTGCTATCTGCCTACTGAAAACAGGGGTAGCATGAGAATTCCCCCCAAACTGTACACCATAGACAAGAGAATTCTCCAGCCCCGTAGTCGAATCCATGGGGAGGTCATTTGCAACTCCTAGAATGGGAACTGCTCTTTTCATTTTTTTGCTACCAACACTCAGATCAATTGAACGTACAGAATCGTTGACTTCTTCCAAAACATTGATAACAGAATTATCATAACCTACAGAAAGGGTTTTGTAGTCACTAAGAGCATTGTCTTTTGGCATTAACTCTGTATGCAGCAATATTAAATCATTGTTTTTGGATTTATCAGAAGAAACATTCAAACCAGCAACAGAAATGATGCTTTGTGGATAAGATACGACAGTATTGTCAACACCTTCAAGAAATGTGTTTCTAAAATCAGTATTCGCTGAAAAAACAGGAGAAACATTCGTAAAAAATGCTGCCATTGCAATAAAAAAAATCCCCTTCATTACAGAACATAAATAAAGAAAATGAAGATAATTTACACCATCGCAGATTCGTGTGGCATAGATTTTTTTCATAATAAATTCTCCGAATAAGAAAAATATATTAATAACATTGAAAAGACACATTTCAGCTCTAGGAGTATTTTGGATGTGTAGTTTTCGTTTGTTCTTTATAAAATTTGTATCTAATCGCAGAGCTAAATGGGAATGACCAAGACTTTCATAAAATTTGCGATTGGCGTTGGTTAATTATTAAGTTAATGGTGTTTTGATTCTTTATTGTTTTAAGTAGGGTGTATTTTTTGCAATAAAGTTTTTGGATTTGAGAATGAAAAAAGAAATGGACGTAAAAAAGACATATTTTTATGTTGGTGTTTTTTTGAATGTTGGGATTCTTAACGTGAGAGAGTTCATTGGTGTGTTTAAGGAGTTATGAATATTTATTGCCGCACTGAAGATGTATTTTGGTGGCTTTTATTATGGATCTATTTTATTTTTGTTGTAAAAGTAATCTGTGTGTTTTTGGGTTTTGCAATAATTTCTCTTATAGGGTTTTGAGATAAGATAGGTGTAATTGCATGTGTTTCTCATTGTTCTTCGCACCTCCCTTTGCGATGAATTTTTCCTTTTCCATTTTTAGCAGAATGAGTCTTAGAAAAGATATTTTTTGACTTTATGGGATTTTGAGAAAAATAGCAAGAGGAAATGAATTTTATTACAGAATGAGTCTTTCCAATTTATACAATCATGAAATCTCTATAAGAATTTATCGTTTCAATGCATTGCAGTATGGGCTGGAAGAGAGAGATTTTGTTCCGTATATTATTTGCAAGGCTCTATTTCTCACAAAATGAGTCTTACTAAGAATGTGACTATAAAACATGTTGTTATGAGAAATTTATGCTTTTAAACCTCTATAACCTTTCAGGTAAATACTTTCTCTTTAACTAAATTTAAATGCAAAATTTTCGCCAATGCTTTATTCAGACAAGAGCAAAAGTTTGGTTAAATGGGAGTTTTTCGTATTATCAGTTTATTTTAATTGTAGAATGATTCTACCATCTACACCTCATTCATCTCCGGCACTGGTTGCTGATAAATTAGAGCGAATTTTGCTATTTTCAGAATCGCATTAAAGCATTAAAAATGCTTTGCTTATGTAAAGGTTGGGGATCTAGGGGGAATTGAAAATAAAAGCAATCTCCCTCATGATAGCAATTGCTGGGTTGATGATAATTCATGTTATAAAATTTGGTCGTGTTTAGGGAAATGCAAGGGACTATAATACTACTAGCTAGCGTGAGTGGTTTTTGTGAAGTTTATAAACGATAATGTCGTCAATATAATGGATAAAACAGAATAAAAAACAGGAGAGACGTCTTTTTTACGGTTATAAACCTATCATAAAAGAGAGAATTCCAAAAAGGAAAGCTATGCTAACTGATATAGTTCAGCTTTTAAATATTGATTTTAAAGATTCAAATGAATTGCCCATAATGGAGTAATGAATGCATATATACAAAATGTATTACATTGTAAACGCTCTATTCGATTGATTAAAACTTATTAAAAGAAATATAAATGGTAGCTATGATTTTGATATCATCCATTAGTGTGAGAAAATCTGTAACGCTTTTCATTGTTACTAAACGTATTAATCATAATGTCTTTATCTTTAAAGAGATTCATTTGAAACGAAGCACATGATCAAAATACTCCTTGAACACGTTTCAAAATACTAAGCTCAATATCAATCTGAGTGAATTCGAATAGCTTACATTATAAATAAAACGTAGCAAATAAATCCAAACACTTGGTAAGTTTATATCAAGATAATCGAGGGAAAATGCCTATTAACTGAATGTCATAATAAAACCCATTTTTACATTTATGAGAATTGTTTTTTTTAACAACTTTTCATAAAACAATGAACAAATATCTTTATAAAATGTAAGTTTTTAAAAACTGTTATAAAATCTAGCTTTTAACCGTGCCTTGCCTTATAGAGTTATTTATAGAATAAGTCTTTCTAATTCATGAAGTAATTCTAAAATTTATAGCCTCATTATTTACTCTATAAATATTTATAGAAGTATTTATATATCATTGTGGTTTAGATAAACTTGTTTTGACCAAGGAATTTGGATGCAATCATCATCGCTGTTGCATCCAAAAATAATTAAAATAGTAAAAAATAGAATTTTTTAGCAATTTAAATAGAGATGTATCATTATGGATTCTAGCATGCCTTTTTGTAAAAAAATTAAAGTATATATTGCTCTTTAGATTACAGTTTACAGCTCTGTTAAATATTTATGTTAACCCAGATATTATTATAGCATACATTGCACATAGCTAAAGTAACAATTAACAATTTATTTTTTTTCTTTTTGATATCCCCAAGATTACAATTTAACACTTAAAATTTTATATTTTTATAAGATTTAATGTTATTAACGATAACCTTGCTAACTTGTAGAAAAGCAATGATTTATAATGATAACTTAGTGTTATTCATATTGTGAGAATCACAAATAACGTAGGATTCTCTCATTTCAAAGCAGTTTATCTTGCACATTACAAGCGGAATGAGTATATGGATAAAATTTGTACAAGAACGGACTAAAAATGACTCTGCTGTTCGAGCAGTTCCAGCTTTTGTATGCCAAATAGGAGCAAGTATATTGCGTATCTCTGTTTGGGTAATCTCAGAAACGGGCATACAGCCTAATTTAGGGAGAATATGAAGGCGTAATGGTAAAAACCAATGTTCATTTCTCCTATCCCCTTTTAATTCAGCTGTCCGACTTTCAAAAGTATCCACGGCAATATCTTTTAAAATAATGGAGATTGCTTATTGCTTCACGCTTTTGTTTATTACGTTCTTTAATGGGGTCACGTCCCTCATGTAAAACAGAGCGCCATTAATTTGCACATTCACGGGCTTGTTTTAAAGAGACATCTCTCAAAGCACCTAATTCCATTTCACGATGACGTCCGTGAATGATATAATGATAAATTCATTAAGCATCTTCATCTCACGCTTATGAAGTAGCAGGGCCATCATTATATTTTCCAGCTCCCAATGTTGTGACAAATCTGGCATTAAACTGATTCATAAGAACCATTTTTAGTCCTTTCTTATACAGTTTTTATTTACACACCAGCTCCACTTGTTATGTGCAAGCAAGTGATTGTGATTGATTCAAAATAGGCAGATTTGAAATGAGAGAATCCTGCGTTATTCGAAACTTTCCTTCAATACAAATCAATATTTTATCATCAGATTATCGAATTCATGATGAAGCAATTCCAAAATTTGGTAGTGATGATGATTATTACCATCATGAATATTATGATGAGGCAATGTAATTAACACTAAGCGCGGCGGGGACGCTCCTCTTTAAACATCTCATTCTAAAATTTAAATCTCCTTATAAAGGAATTGTGCCCTACAAAAGAAGTTTGCACTCATAAATGAAACGTGTGTATTTGGTAATCAGACTCTTTATCGCATTAAAGCATTAAAAGACTTTTCTGATGTTAAGCAGGTAACTTAGGTGGTTTTATTGAAAAGGAAGATAACCTCTCCCATGATGACAATTGCTGGGTGTATGATGATGCTTATGTCTATGGTCATGCGCGGGTGTATGACGATGCAAAAATACGGCATTATTCTCAAATTCTGTGATCAAATCTATAGCAATGCAAAACTCAACAAAAAACATTGAACTATCAAAAATAGATCAGAATCAGATTAGAAAAACCAAAATAGGGGGAAGATCTAAAATATCTTTTTAAGGAGATTTGCTTCCATGCTGTAGTTTACTAAACAAAAAATATAAATTTACAGGTGATATAAGAAACATTAGGGGACACAAGGTTTATCGTATATCGTATCAAAGCTGTTAAGCATTTTGCTAATGTTAAAGCAGATGATATAGGTGGTTTTATAAAAGAGAAAAGAGTTTATCTCATTATAGCAATTGTTAAATATACCCTAAAGCTTTTGTTTATGACAATGTCAAAGTTTATGACAATACTAACATTTTAGGTGAGTTACACTATTATATCCGAAAATATGATAATTAAGCTATAAATAATCTAAAAAATATAATATTGTAAATAAATAATAATCTTCCTTCAATATTGTAATAAAAATTCGTAATTATATGATTTAGTAATGTTTTAAAATTTTATCTTATCTCAAGATAATTATCCTCTTAAGAATAATCTAATGTTGCTATAATAGATATAGATTTTATGCTCCCCAATTTGGGGGGGGGAGTAATAATTTTGTTTTTATTATGTGATTAACAAATCAATCTTTAAAATAAGAGTGATCTTTAAACGTATGTTATCAATAATTTCAAATAACTAAATTTTTAAAAATGTGATTTGTGCTGTGATAAAAATTTATGAACTGTTATGAATGATAACTGCTTTTCATTTCATTTGAATACACACATGCGTTACAATATTTGCATCATGATTTGTTTTTTATGGTCTATTCATACATGGCACAATCTTATATAATAAATCACGTATAAAAATGTGAATTCTTAAGTGGTTTCTTATAAAATAATTGCACTCAACTCATTAACTTTACTAGTTTTTTTATGTATAATATGGTTTTTAATTATTGACTTTTAGCGATCTTCCAAAACAATCTTCATCTACTGTTCGATGGTAATCATGTGACAACTAACCAGTTTCCCACTGCTTCTTTCGAATTTGCGCAAAGTATGTCGCTCTTCACATCTTTTCTTTTTCATTTTCAGCATCTATGCTGACAATATTATATGTGAAAATCGTTCTTTTAACCGTACCATACTTTTCATCCTTATTTTGGGTTAGACAAGAGCGATTTTCAAAATAATTGTAGTGAATTTATTAATTTAGCGTTAAGCTTAATCCTACACCTACACCCCAATGGCCTCCAGCACTTGTAATAGATACATTCGAGCGAATATTTCCATCTTCAGAAGTATAACCAGCTCCAACAGCAAAAGCAGA
>NZ_JACIFE010000034.1 GCF_014197255.1 Bartonella fuyuanensis
ATCAAACTTTATGAAAGTTTTTTTGCCAAGGCATTTAAGAAAACCACAGATAAGCTTGGGATTGTTTATACCCCCGTTGAGGTTGTTGATTTTATCATTCATTCCGTTAATGATGTTTTAGAGCAAGAGTTTGGAAAAAGCTTGGGATCACGGGGTGTTTCTATCCTCGACCCTTTCACGGGAACTGGAACCTTTATTACACGGCTTTTACAATCAGATCTCATCAAACCAGAGGATATGGAATATAAGTTCCGTCATGATATCCATGCCAATGAGATTGTTTTACTTGCCTATTACATAGCCGCGATTAACATTGAATCGACGTATCATAGTATCATGAAAGGTGAGTATATCCCTTTTAAGCATATTGGTTTGACAGATACATTTCGGATGCTTGAAGAGAAGAACCTTCTGCAAAAATTATTCAAAGACAACAGTGAATATTTAGAACATCAAAAGAAACTGGATATTAAAGTTATCTTTGGTAACCCTCCTTATTCGGTAGGACAAAAAAGTGAAAATGATAATGCAAAGAATACACCTTATCCGATATTAGATGACCGTATTCGTGATACATATGCCGTTCAATCGAAAGCAACCAATATACGAAGTCTTTATGATAGCTATATTCGTGCAATCCGCTGGGCTAGTGACCGTATAAAAGACCGTGGTGTGATTGGTTTTGTTACAAATGCAAGCTTTGTAGATGCAAAATCTATGGATGGTTTACGCAAGTGTCTCGTTGAGGAATTTAACAGTCTTTATATTTTCCATTTACGTGGTAATCAACGAACTTCTGGAGAGCTTTCTCAAAAAGAAGGAGGTAAAATCTTTGGTGAAGGATCACGAGCCCCTATAGCGATTTCTATTTTGGTCAAAAATCCAAATGCACAACAGCATGGTAAGATATATTTTCGTGATATTGGCGATTACCTCACAAGAGAGGACAAGCTTAAGACAATTAAAAAATTTGGTAGCATTGATGGTATTACACATAGCAAACAAGGTTGGCAAATAATTATACCAGACAAGCATGGTGATTGGCTTGGTCAACGTGATGACAATTTCAAAACCTTTTTAGCTATAGGTGATAAAGGTGACAAAAAAGGTCATGGTAAAAAGCTCTTTACAACATTTTCTTGCGGTGTACAAACTAGTCGTGATGCTTGGGCATACAACTCAAGCCGTAAAATATTAGCAAAGAATATGCACAATACGATTGCGTTCTATAATAGTGAAGTAGAACGTTTTAATGCTGCTTATGGACATGTTGATCGCAGAATACGTAAAAATGCTGTAGATAATTTCGTCAATACAGATGAGAGCAAAATAAGTTGGAGTAGTAGTCTAAAAGAAGAGTTTGTAAGAGGCAAATTTTCCGAATTTGAAAGTAATTGTTTAGTTCAAAGTCTTTATCGTTCATTTACAAAGCAATGGCTCTATTACAATCGTGTTTTTAATCATAGAGTTTTTCAAATGCCTCGTATATTTCTGATGGGAAAAGCAGTTGAAAATAAAGTGATTCAAATTACAGGTGTAGGAGCAATGTGTGGTTTTTCTGTTCTTATGTCTGAAGATTTGCCTAATCTAGATGCAATAGAAAAAGGTCAATGTTTTCCACGCTATATTTACGAAGACACTCCGGTTTCAAAAGGTAAAAGTAAGCAACAATCCCATTTGTTTGCAAATGCTACAGAAGAAAGTAAAACAGCTGGTTTACAACGCCGTGATGCCATTACGGATGAAGGATTAGCACATTTTAAAGCCGCTTATCCTAATCAAACCATAACAAAAGATGATTTATTCTATTATGTTTACGGTTTACTTCATTCGGAAGATTACCGTGCTCGTTATGCTGATAATTTATGCAAAGAATTGCCTCGTATCCCTTGTGTAAAGAGTGCTGGTGATTTTTGGAAGTTTGTAACAGCAGGGCGTAAACTGGGTCATTTGCACGTAAATTATGAAGATGTAGAGCCTTATCCAGTGACCTTTAAAAAGGGTAATCCAAAACTGACTGATATCTCTAATCCCGAAGAATTTTACTACGTTACAGAAATGAAATTTTCTGGGAATAGTAAGGAAAAGGATAAATCGACTGTTTTTTACAACAGCAATATTACCATGACAGATATCCCTCTTGAAGCTTATGAGTATATCGTTAATGGCAAACCTGCTCTTGAATGGGTTATGGAGCGTCAATGTGTTAAGACTGATAAAAAAAGCGGTATTGTGAATGATGTCAATCGCTATGCTGTTGAAACCGTTGGCAACCCTGCCTACCCTCTAGAGTTGTTTCAAAGGGTTATTACCGTAAGTTTAGAAACCATGAAAATTGTTAAGAACCTACCAAAATTAGAAATAAGAGAAACTGAATAGACTTGCCATGCTCACATGATAGGTATGTTAACTTTATAAGGGGTATAGGGTATTCTATACCTCTCTTGTTAAGTTACTTACATATAAGCTTTAAAAGGAGTGTTTATATGCATTATTCTAAAAAGAAGAAACTTGCACTTTTAGATACTCTTATTTGGATTGCTTTAAGACTTTTAAGAAACCCACTCTTAAATAGAATTAGATTTTTTTACATTGCCTTTAAAAGATTATACCGTAATCTAAAATGATAGCTTTGTTATCAAAAGCTTTGTTTAAAGAGAGTTATATATATTCATTTTCTTATATTACTTAGAGGTTTTGAAGGTTTCTCAAACCCTCAAAATACCTTCAAAATATATCATGGGTTGTATTTATAGGTTGTGTTTTAATATAGATTGTATCTCTAAAATACTAATATATTGAAATATAATAACTTTTATTTTTCTATTTAAAAAAAATATATAACGGGGAGTAAAAGGAACCCTCAAAATACTCAAAATTCTCAAAACTCATAACCATAATGGTCTTTATAGCATTTCTTATGAGTTACAAACTATCTTTTGAAAGGCTTTAAAGGATCACATGCTTTTTATAAAACACGTTGTAATCATTCTCTAAATCATAAGGTTATCATTCAAAAGAACTGATTAAAATTCATAAAAGGGACTTTGATAACGTAATCAGTTTTTAATTTCATATGCTTTTCATAAGATGTGTTTTAATCACTCACTAAAATGATCACTTTTGTCAGTTCAATTTACTGACACATAACTGACAAGTTTTAATCAATTCACATCATTGGTTATCTTTAAAGATTGTATTCTTGATATGGGTTGTATTTTAAAGACATTAACCTATTGAAATATAATATTTTTACTTTTTCTCATTAAAAAAAAATAATTATAGGGTCTAAACAGGACTGACACAACTAACACGGTCTATTAAAAGGGATTTTGCCCATCTCTATAATGATCAATCTCTCTTTTGGTGTTTTCATAACAGTCTCTAAATTACAATTATCATATGTATCAAATTGTTGTATAACATCATCTCAAGTATAGATTTTCATGAAGCCTCCCCTGCATGGTCCTTAATTCTTTTACAGAGAAATTCATAAAAGTTACTTGCATAATACTGGGGATCGCTAGGTGGAAACTTAAGATAAAGTGGACACTCACTATCCCGAAACTGTGTATAATCAAAGTAAAAACTTTCACCAAAATCAGTTGTGCAGACAACGAGCTGTTTGGGATGCGTAAAACCATCTCTTCTATCGAGTAAATTTCGGTAAACAATATCACCAGCAGGAATACCAGAACAGATTTCATAAATACTGAATATTTCTTCACCTCCTATTTCTCTTCCTCCATAATTTCTTAAAAAACTCTTGTAGGAAGAAGTAAATTGTAAAGCGAGACTATTCTCAGCTGTTTTAATCCGTACATCATCAGGTGCATTAGTTTTTGTACCAAAATTAATAGCATGACTATACATATCAATATATTGCGCAACATCTGATAAAGTATAACTTTTCATAATTTTTCTCCATAAGTTACAGCGTGTTTTTACTAATAATTTAGTGTTTCTACTGATCAATATTTCTTTACTATAGCCAATGAAATTGGAATTACATTGATAGAATCATAAGGGTTATTTTCTTGACGGTGCTCTTTTCTCATCAAAACCTGTAAAATTATCTCGCATTTACAATATATGCTGTAGTTAAAGGAGATGATCATGAAAACTTAGAGAGCACCTTTTAGGGATATTACTCCAATATTTGCAATAATGACCTTTTCCTTTTTTTCTACTTAGAAACTTTTTTTGAAATCCAACAAATAACTTTTCTGATAAAACTTGTCTTTGGCTTCATATGAGAAACAAAACTTTTGTCTTGATAAAATGAGTAGAGAACCTCAACAATAGGACTATCTTGTTCTTGTGTCATAGGATATAGCATAATAGGCCTACAATCGACTCCAATAGGAGATCTTCCTGATGCCATTCTTTCCACATTGGTACCTGCTACTATTTGCCCTTTTTCTTTCCAAGAAGAAACCGTTTCAGGCTCAAACAGTTCATCTTCCTGATAAACTTTTTTACCTTTAAATTCCATAGGCTCTTCTGCCCCCATCATTTTTTTCTTTATCCATTTCATGATTTATAACCCCCTTCGATTTTTTTCAAAATAATCAATGTATTCCTTTGTTCTAATAAGCTTAATCAACTCTCCTTCCAAGAGCGAGATTATTCCTCGCTAGAAAGTTATGAGTGATTGTCATAATCCTTTCCACCCTGTTCAATTACAGCGTAACTGAGTTGTTTGGTTTTTGACACCTCTTTGGCTAAAACTAATGCGCGTTCAAAATGAAGCTGTTTGATGCTGTCATCAAAGCCTAGATGATCCCCTCTTGCAAAACTTTGCTGATAAGATTGTAAGGTTTCAACATCACCTAATAAAGCAAGAGTGCCAAGATGAAGCAAAGCATAATCTGTATCATCCCCCTTATCCCTTGCATCCTTTGCCCAAGGAGCTATACCATAGTCAGAGTGAAGTCTTTCAGAAAGGTCAATTTCTTTGGCTGACCATTCTAGCGCATCATCAAGTGCTTGCTTTAAGCGATCCGCAGTGACTTCTGGTTCAAAGATTTCCAGTCCCTTGGCTTCAAAATTAAGCTGTATATCTGGAATATCTTCCGTGTAGGTAGGATCAATGAATTTGCAAGCACAAGCCAAAATGCCCGTGCTAATCATAAAGGCGCTATCAAATTGCGGGTAGTCTTTGGCAATTTCGTCGTTATAAAGAATATCTACTTCACGATCAGCCAATTGATAGCTTGCCATATGGTCATTCTCATTGATTTTCTCGGTTGACCAGCCTAGACTTTTTAAAAGTGCATGAGCACTTTCCATGGTGAGACGATCATCAGTGTCATCCGCTTCATCCACTTCCTCTGCCACTTCAACAGAAGTTGTTTTAGAAGCAACAGATGCTGTTTGCGGATCCAAGCTTAAAATCGGAGCGTTTTTAGGAAAACCAGTCCGATAACGGCGTGCAAGAGTAAGAGCGTTGTCAATCGTATATTTCGTGATACCTTCCACAAAGCTTAAAGAGTTTCCCTTTCTAAAATTCTCTTTATAAAACTTAAGCCTCTCAACATCTCCAATCAGAATAAGCGCAATAAAATGGCGTATTATAAGATCATATTCACTGTCTGGGGGAAAAGCCGCATAATCATAGATGATTTGATTAACATTTTGTCGATCAGCCCAACACAAAATATCCGCACAGATCTGCTTCAGTTTACCTTCATCAACTTCATTACCAGACACAGTATATATATCTTCTAACTCTTTAAGAACGGCATATTGGGGAGTATTGATGAAAATAGATCGATAAGCTGTAGAAAAACCAAGTGTTGAAAGAGAAACCTTGAAGGTAACAAGTGGTGTCTCTCCGTTTTTATCAAGGTCGTACACTATATTAATGATACGATCTTTCTTTATAAAATAAGCATTGCGATTGTAATTTTTATCACGATAAACTGTCCAGTCCATCTTTTTTAAGTCTTCAGAAACTGTATTCAGAAAAGACAAATCTTGCAAACTGAGATGATCATCTATGGCTTTTCGCTCATTAAGGATTTTCAGATGGTCTTCAGCAAATTGTACGGCGTGATTAACATACTTCTCCACTTCACTGTCTTCTAAATATTCAGAAATTGTACCTGCTTCTAAAAGATTTTGATAAAATTTCAGGACATCAATTTGGCCGGTTAATGCTAAGCAAGCCAAATGCCAAGGAATATCTGGTGTATAGCTATACTTTTGAATACGTGTTTTGCTTTCTATTGATGCTTGTAAATCTTGGGCACGTGCCCACTGTATCACCCGCTCAGAGATTTGTGTCAACTCTTGCTCAGTTAATGTCTCCACACAAATATCAATGCCTTTATCAATATAACTATAAATCCCCCCCCCCAATCGTATTAAAAGAATCATAAATCTCCGTAGGAGATATGCATCGATACTCCCAACTATGGTGAATATATTTGCAAGCCACAGAAATCTCTTCATTGGAGATCTCCGCTTCAAGACGAACATTGTAATTGTCATGGAGACGTATAAAGCCAAAATCAAATTGAATGAAGCGGTCGGGCAAAACCAGCCACATTTTTCCGGGTTCTGTGGCAAACCACCCTTGTGTTTTGAGAATGCGCATTGCTGCGGTAAGGCTCATCTGTTGCTTTTTGTTTTTTTTGCGCATTAGAATATCATCTAACTCTCCATTTTTATAGGCCTGTGCAAAAAAAAGCAGGCGATCATACGACGTTACTGTCTCATAGTCAGAAAATTCTGGCACAAATAATTGGGGTATAGGTTCATCAGACCTTAAAGCATCTATATCGCCAAGCAATGCTTGTGCAACGGCAGAATGATTGGCCGCTTTTTCACGTAACTTTTGTTCAATATCCTGTGCTTGTGCCCATGCAACCACTTTGTTTAAAGCAGTTGTGATATGGTTTTCGGAAAGATCCGGAGCTTTAACATTAAAATCCTCTTCTGCATAAAACAGCACATCTTCATATTTACGCCGTGATTCTTGACCTCTAGAGTATTGCCAAACAAGGCAATAGGCAGCAGTAGTGAGGTCAGAAGACAACCTAAACTCTTTGCCACTCTCTCCATAATTTTTGATATCATAGCCAATGCCGACAATGCGATCGGGAAGATGATAATACGCAAAGGTATCCCCCACTTCATCACGATAAGGCTCCCAACCAAGTCCTTTTAAAATTTCTGCAACATCTTTTGTTTGCATTATATTTCACTTTCCTTGTGAGTGCATGAGCACTTTCCATGGTGAGACGATCATCAGTGTCATCTGCTTCATCCACTTCCTCTGCCACTTCAACAGAAGTTCTTTTAGAAGCAACAGATGCTGTTTGCGGATCCAAG
>NZ_JACIFE010000035.1 GCF_014197255.1 Bartonella fuyuanensis
AAAACCTTGTCACGTAAGAACGGACAAGGCTTTCTCAAAAAACACACTAGGTTAAAGATAGCACAATCCGTCCTGTGATGCAACGTTATAGGATTACTGAGTACATTCTACGCCATATTGCTTTACATACAATATTGAGATGTTAGATTGAGAAAACAATCCCACCATTCCAAGCAAAGGCAAGGATAGGGGATTGTTGATCATTACAAACAGCAAGGCTTAAGGCTGGCATTCGCGACTATTTTTATATTTTTTACAAAAAGGGCTGTTCAAGCGCTTCTTGACACTGCGCTGTGGGATGACAGCACCTGGACGACAAATCGGCAAGTTTTTCTCTTTAAAAGTATAACATGGCCCTCCCGCTCTTGCTACTTCTTCATCTTTATAGCGGAATCCTGATTGGAGCATGCAAGCATAAGTTGTTGCTTTTGCATTGATGCTCTGCTTTCTGTTTTCTGGATCGACATCATAAGGTGTTGGCATACCACATTCTAATAAGGCTTTTCCTATCTCTGTAAAATCAGTAACGCCATTTTTCTCCCACGCGCTCAAATACCCCCCAGGAGTTTTATTAAACTGACATCCTGCAATACCTAACAAAGTTACAGCACTTAATAATTTTAGAGTTTGTTTCATTTTTTCCTCCATAATCTAATTCAAGGTTTTTGTTCACGATGAGATGAGCCATAATTATAGCGACATTTTTGACCCACGTCTCCAAGACAAGTATGGGGACTTACAGGATTTGTGATCACTCTCCACCATTCTTTCCACCAATTACTACCAGCAGGTATTGTCTCGTAGGTATAGCCATTGCCGCCAATAATTCTGCTGACAAAGTCGTATCTATTCCCATCAAAGCCAATAGTAGTTTGTTTGCCACCACTCACATAACCTAACAGACCGAATGCAATTAAAACATTAAAGGCTAGTCCATAGAGATTAATAGTCGTGTTTTCGTTGGCTATACCGTGAACACCTTCTTGTTTGAAAGAATTCAGCATATTCCCCAATGTCATGGTACCACGGCTATGTCCATAAAGTTCTAATCCTGTAAGACCATAGCTATACATCAAATCTTTTGCTTCTTGTGTTGAATTGGTCAAACCCCAAAAGTTATTTTCCATAAACTTCTGATAGCCCGCGACTAGAAATTCTGAGATAGCAGAACGGCTTGAGGGAACACAACAAAATCTGGACGACAAATCGGCAAGTTTTTCTCTTTAAAAGTATAACATGGCCCTCCCGCTCTTGCTACTTCTTCATCTTTATAGCGGAATCCTGATTGGAGCATGCAAGCATAAGTTGTTGCTTTTGCATTGATGCTCTGCTTTCTGTTTTCTGGATCGACATCATAAGGTGTTGGCATACCACATTCTAATAAGGCTTTTCCTATCTCTGTAAAATCAGTAACGCCATTTTTCTCCCACGCGCTCAAATACCCCCCCAGGAGTTTTATTAAACTGACATCCTGCAATACCTAACAAAGTTACAGCACTTAATAATTTTAGAGTTTGTTTCATTTTTTCCTCCATGATCTAATTCAAGGTTTTTGTTCACGATGAGATGAGCCATAATTATAGCGACATTTTTGACCCACGTCTCCAAGACAAGTATGGGGACTTACAGGATTTGTGATCACTCTCCACCATTCTTTCCACCAATTACTACCAGCAGGTATTGTCTCGTAGGTATAGCCATTGCCGCCAATAATTCTGCTGACAAAGTCGTATCTATTCCCATCAAAGCCAATAGTAGTTTGTTTGCCACCACTCACATAACCTAACAGACCGAATGCAATTAAAACATTAAAGGCTAGTCCATAGAGATTAATAGTCGTGTTTTCGTTGGCTATACCGTGAACACCTTCCGTTTGGGAAACGCGTTTGCATGAGGAACGTTCTCTCTTTAAGGACGAGAGAAACATAAGTACAAAGCAACACATAACCCCCATTAGAATTCACAAGCAAATCTTACCTAGGCAAATCCCGCACATATTAACAAAAATATCTTTTTGTAAATTTGCAGATCATCTATCACTACCCTAAACAATAAAGTTTTACAGCACAACAAGATAAATTAAAGCAGAAAATTTTTTGTTATAAAGAAAAAGAACCATTGGAAATAAAGTAAGAAATCGCCTATATCTGAGCGGTAAAGTATCATAAGGAGACAAAAATGCGCCTTACAATTGTTGGTGCAAATGGAAGAATGGGGCGTGAACTTATTACAGCAATTCGACACAGAAAAGATGTAGAACTTTGTGCTGTTCTTGTACGAAAAGGTTCATCTTTTGTAGGCAAAGATGCCAGTGCATTGATTGGTTCAAATTTTCTTGGAATTTGCATTACTGATGATCCCCAAAAGGCCTTTTCTAACACAGAAGGTATTTTAGATTTTTCACAACCACAAGCTAGTCTACTTTATGCTAAATATGCTGCTCAAAAAAGCCTTGTTCATATTATTGGCACCACAGGATTTACCAAAACAGAAGAAGAAAAAATTGCAAATTTTGCGAAATATACGACAATTGTCAAATCTGGAAATATGAGCCTTGGAATAAATGTTTTAGCCAACCTTGTGAAGAAAGCTGCTAAAACATTAGAAGCCGATGATTTTGATATCGAAATTTATGAAATGCATCACGCTAACAAAGTTGATACCCCCTCTGGTACAGCCCTTTTTCTTGGGCAAGCAGCAGCTGAAGGTCGCAATGTTATACTTAAAAATGTGCGTGTCAACGAACGGAATAGCTCTATAGGTAAACGCAAAAAAGGTACCATAGGCTTTTCCTGTTCACGTGGTGGAACAGTTATTGGGGAACACAGTGTCATTTTTGCCGGTTCCAATGAACGCATTATTCTTTCACATACAGCGCAGGAACGTTCTATCTTCGCTAATGGCGCATTAAAAGCAGCTTTGTGGGCAAAGAATCATGAAAACGGTCTTTATTCAATGCTCGATGTCTTGGGATTGAACGATGTAAACGATCAATATAAATAGAGGAAATTCATAAATGGGACGCATTCTTGTATTAATCCGTCATGGACAAAGTGAATGGAATCTCAAAAACCTTTTTACCGGTTGGAAGAACCCTGATTTAACAGAAAAAGGTCATGCAGAAGCGATAGCAGCAGGAAAAAAACTGAAAGAATCTGGTCTGAAGTTTGATATTGCTTATACATCTGCCTTACAGCGTGCTCAAAAAACGGCTCAATATGTTTTAGAGCAAATGGATCAATCAGACTTAGAAGTAATAAAAACTTCCGCATTGAATGAACGCAATTATGGTGATCTCTCTGGTTTAAATAAAGATGACGTACAGCAACAATGGGGGAAGGAACAAGTACAAATATGGCGACGCTCCTATACGATTGCACCCCCTAATGGAGAAAGCCTACGCGATACCGGTGCACGCATTTGGCCTTATTATCTTTACCATATTCAGCCTCACATTTTGCGCTCCCAAACTGTTTTGATCGCTGCGCATGGAAACTCTCTCCGTTCTCTTATTATGGCACTTGAAGGTCTAACCAGTGAAGAGATTATATCTCGAGAATTAGCCACCGGTATTCCTATTATTTACACATTTAATCCCGATTCAACCGTTTCATCAAAGACAGTCCTCATACCTTAAACTTTCAAAACCATACCACTCACTCTACACATTCAATTCAATAATTTTAAACTGAGCAAATAAACACTATATTTTATTGACAGAACTTCTTCACAAGCTTAGATGGATTTTATGAGCCCAGATGGCGGAATTGGTAGACGCGCAGGTTTCAGGTACCTGTGCCGCAAGGCGTGGAGGTTCGAATCCTCTTCCGGGCACCATTTTTTGTCATTAACATATTAAAATACATAGATTTTCCTTTAAATAGTAATTTTCAGACCACCTTTTAGATCATCTCTTGTGGTTTATACAATTTTACTTAATTTGTTGTTATTTGCTGCGTATTTTTCTTTGGAGTAAAGGCTAGAATCTCTTTTTTTTCTCCATCTTACTGCTCTCCCTAGCTTATAGGGCTGAGGAAACTTCCCTTGAAGTACCCAATTGCGAATCGTTGTGGTTAATACACTAAAAAGCTGTGCACATTCACAGGTTGTTCCATATCTATCGCCATCATCAAATATCATCTCATTACCTTTCTATTTTTATATTACTTATTACTTAAATGGGTGGGGGTGCTGGGAGGAGAGAGCACCCCCATAACTTCAAGCGGCTTTTGTCGAGACCTTTTGCATCTCTTGTTCTATTTCTGCTAAAAAGACTTCGACCGCTTGATTAATCTGTTTAATTTGTTCTTCATCACGATGAATGCGTTTGATTTTCATGCGCAAGTATGTTGATTGCCTCGTAAAACGTGGGTCATAACTGATAAAATCACACCATTTTCGTCCCGTACAAGCCATTTGGAATTGCATTTGCGCACGATATTCAGGCTTTATAGTGTCATCTATAAAAAAGCGTAAATGGTTTGGGGATTGTGAGCATTTGACTTCAACTAAGCCGTCATCACCAACAAACCCATCAGGGCTTGCACCAGCCATTTTGATTGTGGGATGTTGGATGAAACCACACCCTATGACCTCTGTATCATAAATGAAAGCATATTCTTTCAGTGCATTCTCTTCATGTTCAATGCCCCATTGCATAGCAGGTGTTGTATAAAATTGGCTTACTTCTCCTGTTAAACGCTCTGTAATGAGTTTAATTTTATAGTTTTCATATTTTTTTGTTGGGGTTCCCTTTGCTGTTTTACTCAGGACATTGTAAATATTTGATGCGGTGACTTTTCCCAAGCGCGCTTGAAACCATTCTGCTGTTCTTTGGTCCATTTCACACCACCGTTTGTTCATCTTGTGATGGTAAAGAGGGTTCTGTTTCTATCTTTTTCTTGTTTTGTTTATTTTTCAAAAGATGTAACACCGTCTGTGCTTGTCTATCAGACATATCGTCAAACTTTTCAACGTTTGCATAAGCAAGGATTTTTTCTTCCTCTGTTTGGGTTTGTGACATGAGGTTTCTGATTTCAGTGATCTGTTGTGGAAAAGCAGATTTGATAAGTATATTTCCATCTGTGTCATCTTCTTTGCTTGCTACATTAAGAAGCATGCTTAAAAGATATCTGCGTGCGTAAGTGATGGTGGAGCCTACCGATTGGATGGTTGATTTGCATCCTTTAACATCGTAAGGAAATTTTCCTTCTGTTGATATTTTGTTTCCTGAGGGATGTGTCAACGTCATTTCTATAATCATAGTATCATGGTCTTGTTCTTTAATACGAGAAAACAAAGCGAAGTGGTATTTTGACAAGGTTTCCTTTACAGCATCAATGTGCTGGTCAAGGGTTGTATATTGGCTATTTGTATGGGCATTCTTAGCGTTTTTTTGAATGTTTTGATATTCCATTTGCATAGCTGAAAGATCAGAAACAAAGCATTGGTAGTTTTGTCTCTCTATTTCTTTTTCTCGCAATGCAATGAGCCGCTCGAGACGGTCCATATCGACGTCATTTTCTAAGGCTCTGGTTAAAATGCGTTCCATAGCGGTTTGTTTAATCGCTAAATGATGTGTTTCTTCTAATTTCTGTTAGGTTAGTGTTTTGTTCCTTCATCTTGATTTCCTCCGTTGGAGCGCAATTCACCCGTGGCGTGAATCACGCTGGTGTTTAAAAGTTGGTTGTGTGGTTAGAAACGGTTTATAGAGAGACTATAAGATTTGTCGTTCGTATTTCTTTTCCATGATTATAACCCCTTAATGCATGCTTTGTCTTTTAAACTCTTGAGATAGCACACCAATTCCTTTTTCTGTGATTTTTGCGCAAGGAATAACTTTTTCTATTCTACTTGCGGTTTGAAGTGTGATGGTTGGACAATCCATAAGTTGCTTTTGGATTTTGTCTGGATGAAGAGGATACATGATAGGTTATAAACCAGATTTATAGCCCTCATTAAAAAGGTTGCTTAAGTAAAACATGCCCCTTCCCGTTCTCAAAATGGGGAGGGTTTAAAATGCTTCTTCTAAAGCTGTTTGCTCCTTACAATTCTTTTGAATAGGCGTTAAGCTAATCTGCAAATTTAAAGCACTCAAAACACTGAGAAAAGTAGAAAGCCGTGGGTCGCCTTTATCACTTAAAGAACGATAAAGAGACTCGCGATTTAGTCCTGTCTCTTGAGAAACAGTTGTCATTCCTTGTTTACGCGCAATAATGCCTAATACATGTGCAATATAACCGCTATTTTTGGTTTCTAAAGCATCATCTAATAAGATCTTAAAGTCTTCAGGCGTATTAAAATATTCACTTACATCAAATTTAGTAATTTCCATGTTTCATTTCCTTTACTAATTGAAGGGCTTTTTCGATATCTTTTTGTTGTGTGGATTTATCACCAGCATTTAATAACAAAATGATTTGTTTCCCTTGTTTTACAAAATAAATCCTATAGCCTGGTCCATAATTTATTTTTAGTTCACCAATGCCACGGAAATATTCCACGTCTCCTAGAAGCCCATATTCAAGGCGGAAAATACGTGCAGCAATTTTCTTTTGTACTTGTTTGCCTTTGATAAGATATTGATTTATAATGATAATTTAGCATTATTCATATGGAATTAAAGACCAGAATAACGTAAGATTCTCTCATTTCAAACCTGCTTATCTTGAAT
>NZ_JACIFE010000036.1 GCF_014197255.1 Bartonella fuyuanensis
TGATTCAACATAGAGAGGTTTGAAATGAGAGAATCTTACGATATTCGAGACTCTCATTCAACATACAAAACAGTGAATTATCATTATAAATCAATATGTTGTATGATTTTGATACGATTCGGAAAATCTTTAAGGATTTTGATTTTTTAGAAGTTAAGACCCTTTGAACAGCAAGTAGGGCAAAAAAACACATCGAAAAGAACTTCTGATTTGTAATTGCAATATATAGATGATGATGCTATTTGATAGCGCTACAGATTCTATAATATCAGGTGGTTTAAAAGGTGGTTTTGCTATTTGCAGTTTTTATTAATTTATTGAAATAATATTGTTGAACTATTATGAAATGGTACCTCCGTTGCACCAGAGCAATCTCTTAAATGCTGCGGATTTCTACGTGTTTGGAATTCCGCTTTGTGGTGTGATGTAACATTTGAAGTATTAGAATATGATATTAATTAGAGTGGGTTTATTCCTCTCCTGGGAAAAATGAAGGTGTTTAATGCAGGTTACCGAGACCCTTAATGAAGGACTGAAGCGCGAAATTAAGATCGTAGTTCCAGCAAAAGATTTAGAAGAAAAATTGAGTGAACGGTTGGATAATGCTAAGGGAAAGATTAGGCTTAATGGTTTTCGTCCCGGTAAAGTTCCTGGTGGGCATTTGCGAAAAATGTATGGTAAATCTTTTATGGCGGAGATTCTCAATGAGATACTCAGTGATGTGCCACGTTCTATTTTAGCGGACCGCAAGGAACGGGTAGCAATGCAACCGAAAATTGATATAGATGAAGATGAAAAACTTCTAGAGGGCAAAGCTGATTTTTCGTTTAGTTTAAAGTATGAAGTTTTACCAAAAATTGAAATTAAAGATTTTGGACATATTGAAATTATCCGTGAAATTCCAATTATTCCTGAACAGGATATTAATGATCAAGTCAATCGCGTTCTTTCTTCTACACGTAGTTATTCCCTAAAAGAAGGAGTTTCTGAAGAAGGTGATCGTCTTACCATAGATTATCAAGGTAAGCTTAAAGGCGTTCTATTTGAAGGTGGAGCAGATCGTGATGCGCAACTGATTCTGGGGTCAAAACAATTTATTCCTGGTTTTGAAGAGCAATTAGTTGGTGTAAAGGCTGGGGATACAAAAACGATTTCTGTTAAATTTCCTAATGATTACAGTGCGGAACATTTGGCAGGACAGGAAGCGGAGTTTGATATCACTGTCAAAGCGGTTTTTAAACCAGATGAATTAAAAATTGATGATGAAGCAGCGCAAAAGGTTGGTTTAGAATCTCTAGATCGCTTGCGTGAAGTTATTCGTAAGCAGGTTGAAAGCCAATATGGTTCAATGACTCGTCAAAAAGTGAAACGTCAAATTCTTGATGCTTTAGATGCTGATTATAATTTTGAAATTCCTGAAGGGCTTTTAGAAATTGAGTTTAACAATATATGGGCTCAGGTTAATGATGATTTGAAAAAAGCTGGGCGTAGTTTTGAAGATGAAGGTGTTACAGAAGAAAAGGCACGGGAGGAATATCGGATTCTTGCGCAACGTCGTGTTCGTCTTGGTTTGGTGCTTTCTGAAATTGGAATGAGGGTTGGTGTTAAAGTTGGTGACGATGAGTTAAAAGCAGCCGTTTTTGATCATGTTCGCCAGTATCCTGGACAAGAGAAAGAGATTATGGATTTTTTCCGTAAGACTCCCGAAGCTGTTGAAAATCTGCGTGCCCCAATTTTTGAAGAAAAGGTCATTGATCATTTGTTAGCGCAGATAAAAATTACAGATAAACAAGTGACGGTTGAAGAGTTGATGAAAGAATATGATGAATCAGCTGCCATTGAAGAAAAGCCGGTAAAGAAAAAATCTTTAGGGAAGGAAAAGTCCGTGGAGAAGATCTCAGTTAAGAGAAAAGCTCCTAAAAAAGCTTAATATTTACACAAACAGAACAGGCCCAATAAAATCGGGATTTTAAAAATTTAGGTCTTAAAATTGCACTGAGAATGGTTTTAGGTAAACCATTGAAGTATACTTTAAGATGTTGATAGTGGATTGGCAATGAACATCATTGATACGCGTACTCCTCATTCTAAGCGTTTTATTTCCGGGGCTACAGGTGATTGGGAAGTCATCATTGGCATGGAAGTTCATGCGCAAATTATATCAAATTCAAAACTTTTTTCAGGAGCATCGACTAAATTTGGTGCAGAGCCGAACAATCATGTATCACTCATTGATGCAGCTATGCCAGGTATGTTGCCTGTTCTTAATAAAGAATGTGTTCGTCAAGCGGTTAGAACAGGGTTAGGCCTAAAGGCGCGTATTAATTTAAAGTCTGCTTTTGATCGTAAGAATTATTTTTATCCGGATTTGCCGCAGGGGTATCAGATTTCTCAATTTCACTGTCCCATTGTCGGAGAGGGAAAGATTATTATATCTGTTGGTCCAGATTTGAATGGCCAATTTGAGGATATTGAAGTGGGAATAGAGAGGTTGCATCTTGAACAGGATGCTGGAAAATCAGTGCATGATCAACATCCAACAATGTCTTTTGTGGATCTTAATCGTTCTGGTATTGCGCTTATGGAAATTGTTTCCAAGCCTGATATGCGTTCATCAGATGAAGCCAAAGCCTATATGACAAAATTGCGTACGATTCTTCGTTATTTGGGTACCTGCGATGGCAATATGGATGAAGGTTCTATGCGGGCGGATGTCAATGTATCTGTTCGTCGCCCTGGTGAAAATTTTGGAACGCGTTGTGAAATCAAAAATGTTAATTCTATTCGCTTTATTGGTCAAGCGATTGAATATGAGGCACGTCGTCAGATCGCAGTTTTAGAAGATGGAGGCGTCATAGATCAAGAAACTCGGCTTTTTGATGCTGCTAAAGGTGAAACACGCTCTATGCGTTCAAAGGAAGAAGCGTATGATTATCGTTATTTTCCTGATCCTGATCTTTTGCCCTTAGAATTTGATCAGGCATTTGTCGATGATTTGGCAGCGAGTTTACCAGAGTTACCCGATGCTAAGAAAGCACGTTTTGTCACGGAAATGGGACTGACAGTGTATGATGCCTCCATTCTTGTGACAGAAAAAGCTATTGCTGATTATTTTGAAGAGGTTGCTTGTGGTCGTGATGGAAAAATAGTTGCTAATTGGGTGATCAATGATCTTTTAGGCGCTTTAAATAAAAATAATCGTGAAATTGAAAAGTCACCAGTATCGCCAAATCAATTGGGAAGTATTATTGATCTCATAAAAGAAGAAATTATTTCTGGAAAGATTGCCAAGGATCTTTTTGAGATTATTTGGAATGAGGGGGGGGATCCACGCCAAATTGTAGAAGAGCGTAATATGAAGCAGGTCACAGATACAAAGGCTATTGAAAGAGTTGTTGATGAGGTTATTGCCAATAATTTTGATAAAGTTGCGCAAGCAAGGCAAAAACCTGCTTTAGCTGGTTGGTTTGTTGGACAGGTAATAAAAGCAACAGGTGGTAAGGCAAGTCCTCAAGTTGTTAATGCCTTGGTTAAGATGAAACTTGGCATAGATTAAATTAGGGGGAGTGGAGAAGAATCCATAAATATGATATTTCTTTGAAATTAAGACGGAGAAATTAGCTTATCAATTGTGGTTATGGTTGAGTTTGCCACTGATTTTTCGGTGGTTTCAAGCATTAGAAATTTTAATTTCGATGGTTAGTTTCATGAGCATACTTAAAAAATGGAATAGAAAATGGTTCGTTTTTTTAGGCAAATTTTTACGTGGTGGAATGGTAATACCATTGGTACGCGTTTTTTTACATGGCGCAATGGTAAGAGGGTAGGGGAAGATCAATTTGGAAATGTATATTATGAGGGGGGAGTTCATAAGGATGGTTATCCGCGTCGTTGGGTTATTTATAAAGATTATTCTGAAGCTTCTACTATTCCACCAGGTTGGCATGGTTGGATTCATCATCGCTTTGATAGTTCACCAACACAGGAAAATTATCGTCCATATGAATGGGAAAAGCCTCATGTTGCAAATATGACAGGGACAAGTCAAGCCTATCGACCAAAGGGTGCTATTACTTATAAGGACGAGCGTCCTTGTGTGTGCGGAGATTATGATGCATGGTCACCTGAAAAATGAAATATTTTGATGTATGCGTGCATTCTTATTTTATTTGATTCTATATTATGACTGAAAGTTATTTTTAAGATACGATTGATTTTGGTATAATGAGGATTCGTTTATTGTTAGGGCTAAGGCATTTTATATATGTTTTTTTAATGGGGATTTTAGTGTTTTTATCCTTAAATGGTGGAGTGTGTGCTGAACGTATTAGCAATGGAGTTGCTATTTTTGCTGGTCTTGATAAAATAACAGGACAAACTATACGTTTTGAAGTTACTCTCGGTGAAATTTATCAATACGGTGCATTACAGGTTACACCGCGTGCTTGTTATACAAGCTCTAAAGATGAGCCAACGCGTACAACAGGTTTTGTTGAAGTCAATGAAGTAACATTGGATAAAAAAGTACAGCGTATTTTTACAGGATGGATGTTTGCAGATAGTCCCGGCTTAAATGCTGTTGAGCATCCTATTTATGATGTGTGGTTAAAAGATTGCAAGCAGAGTTTTCAAAATCTACCTGTTTTATGATTGGTGTTTTATGTATTTTAAATACATTGGCTTATGATGATAGTTTATCTCTTTACAACTTGGATTGGAAGAGAGGTTTGAATTCTTAAGATTCTCTTATATTGTAGTTACGATTTCCCTACCCGCTATTTAAGTGCCAATGTGCGGAATGAGAAACTTTTGGGATCTTTATTGTCCATCGAAAAATCCCTGTGTTTCAAGGGTATACTTGTTTATATGGGTATGTGGCTGATGGCTAATTTATCATAGATATTTCTTCTATTCTGTTTGAAAAAATGGTATTTTAATAGCATATGAAGCTCATATTGGTGGTTTTTTGTTGGTTGGCTTTTTTGATGTTTTACAAAAAAATAAAAATTAGAATCTAAGATATTTATGTGCCATATACAGTGCTAATGTTGCTGCATTTGAAACATTTAATGATTTAATATTTCCAGGCATGTCAAGGCGTGCTAAAGTGCAAACAGTTTCACGTGTTTTTTTACGCAAACCTTTACCTTCTGCTCCTAAAACAAGAGCGATTTTATTCCCTGTTAATGTTATTTCTAAAGGTTGGTCACTTTCTGAATCGAGCCCAAAGCTTGTAAAACCTGTTTGATGGAGTTCTTGAAGAGCTTCAGCTAGGTTTCTTACGGTAATATAATGAATCATTTCCAGAGCTCCTGATGCAGCTTTTGCAAGAACGCCGCTTTCGTGGGGAGAGTGTCGGTAAGTTGTAATAAGCGCTTTAGCTTTAAATGCAACTGCAGAACGCATAATAGCACCAACATTATGTGGGTCTGTAATTTGATCCATAACAATGACAAGATCAGTATTGGTTAGTTTTGATAATTGACATGGCTGAAGAGGGAAAGTTTCCAAAACAATACCTTGATGAACTGCCTCGCTTCCAACCAGCGAATCAAGATATTTAGGTGTACATAATGTAACAGGGCAAGGATAACCTGATTCGGACATATTTAATCGTTTTAAGGCATTTTGTGTAGCGTAAAGACATTTAAAAATTCTTTTTGGGTTTTTAAAAGCAGCCTGAACGGAATGAATACCATAAAGACGGATTACCTCTTGGGGTAAAGAAGGAGCTTCCTTCTTCGGATGTATAAAAGATCGAGAAGGAGCCCCTTTTATATCATGATATTGGTGACGTAAGCGGGCATAATGAGAATTTTGTAATGTTTTTTTTTTCATAACTTCCTTATAGCGTGCTAATAAGAAAAATAGCTAGGAAAAATCTATCTTTTAAAATCCTGAGCAGGAAATTTGTACAAAATTGTATTTATTCTGTTGACAG
This sequence comes from Bartonella fuyuanensis, assembly GCF_014197255.1. GTDB lineage: Bacteria > Pseudomonadota > Alphaproteobacteria > Rhizobiales > Rhizobiaceae > Bartonella > Bartonella fuyuanensis. The sequence goes on from NZ_JACIFE010000036.1 coordinate 5,942, forward strand.
ATACAACAGTAATCGTCATAACCACTTCGCGATCAGATTGAATTGAATGGGTATTCGAGATGGTTGTCGTGATGCCTCATTGTGCGAGTTTACTGGTGTAATGGAGGGGTGCCCGAGTGGTTAAAGGGGGCGGACTGTAAATCCGTTGCGTATGCTACGTTGGTTCGAATCCAACCCCCTCCACCATTCATCGAAGGAGAATTAGTACGTAGGTATGCGGGTATAGCTCAATGGTAGAGCAGCAGCCTTCCAAGCTGAATATGCGGGTTCGATTCCCGCTACCCGCTCCGAATAATTGTTAATGATTAGGCAAACAGATATGATGGAAGGTGTTTCATTATAGAGTGGGTGGTTTTTACCGTCTAAAGGTTGTAGTAATTAGGCTGGTGTGCCAGTCTGGTTGGATTTAGTTTTGCAGGCCTGTTTTTAGGTGCTAGTGAGATAGAGAATAAAACAAGAGATTAATAGCATGGCGAAGAGCAAATTTGAACGTACAAAACCGCATGTTAATATTGGCACGATTGGTCATGTTGATCATGGGAAGACCTCGTTGACAGCAGCGAT
>NZ_JACIFE010000037.1 GCF_014197255.1 Bartonella fuyuanensis
AATATGAAAGGCAAGCGTGATACAACAAAAGAGTTTCGTGTGCCCTTATCATCTGAAGCATTAGACATTTTAAAACAAGCGCGGTTGCTTTCTCGCAATAATTTCTTCTTTTCTGCAACTGGTCGCGGTCTTCTTGCTACGAAGTGTATGGCTCAATACATGAGAGACAATAACCTTGAAGCCTGCCCCCATGGATTTCGCTCTAGTTTACGCAATTGGCTCGCTGAAACAACCGATGCCCCCTATGAGGTCGCTGAAACCATTCTAAGTCATACGGTAGGAGGACAAGTAGAGCGTGCCTATCGTCGTACTGACTATCTAGAACAACGCCGTGTCTATATGGATAAATGGGCGGCTTATGTCACTGGTCAATCTTAAGATATGGGGTGCATAACCCCATGATCTGTGGATAACTTTAGCTCTCTTCCCTCTCATTCCCTCTCAATTAGACTCATAATTTATCACATGAGAATTTATATGATAAAATATTGTTTTCTATAAATAAAACATCTTTCTAAATAAACCAAAATGTGGTTAATAAATGGTTATAGTTTGTTTTCTTTTTTATAGTGAAAGGATTTTAGAATGACAGAAAATGATATTCTTTTAACAGACCGTGAAAGTGCAAAATTGCTTCATATGAGTGTCTCAACATTCCGCCGTCATGTTACCAATGGTTCTCTCCCAAAACCTTTAAAATTTGGTTTTTTATCCCGTTGGTTACAATCAGATCTTTTGAATGTCATCGAACAAGCAAAACAGCAACGTTATAACGACGCGGCATAAAAAGAAAACCTTGTCACGTAAGAACGGACAAGGCTTTCTCAAACTCATCAACTTGGATGATAACAAAAACCGTCCTGTATCGCAACCTGGTTATAGGATTACTAAGTACATTCTACGCCATATTGCTTTACATACAATATTGAAATGTTGGATTGAGGGAACAGTCCCGCCGTTCCAAGAGAAGGCAAGGATGGCGGATTGTTAATCATCACAAACAGCAAAACTTAAGGCTGGCATTTGCGACTATTTTTATATTTTTTACAAAACGGGCTGTTCAAGCGCTTCTTGACACTGCGCTGTGGAACAACAGCGCCTGGACGACAAATGGGCAAGTTTTCGGCTTTATGATTCTCGCACCAAGTCCCTCCCCCCACTTTATCACGAAAACCTGATTGAATCATACAAGCTTCTATGGTCGCTATTGCATTGTAGCTGAGCTTTCTGCTTTCTGGATCAGTATCATAAGGGGTTGGCATGCCACATTCTAATAAGGCTTTTCCTACCTCAGTAAAATCAGTAACACCATTTTTCTCCCACGTAGCTATCTCTCCTAGAGGAGGTTTATCGATATTACATCCAGTTACACTCACCAAAACTATTCCACTTAATAGCTTTAAAATGTGTTTCATTTTTTACTCCATGATTTACTTAAAGGAAATTGTTCACGATGAGATGAGCCGTAAAACTTTTGGCATCTATAACCCACATCTCCAAGGCAAGTATGGACGCTGTTGGGATTTGAGAACATATTCCATGTTTCTTTCCACCAATTACTACCAGCAGGTATTGTCTCGTAGGTATAGCCATTGCCGCCAATCAATCTGCTTACAAAGTCATATCTATTCCCATCAAAACCAATAGTGGTTTGTTTGCCACCATTCACATAAGCTAACAGACCGGATGCCGCCAAGACATTAGCCGCTGGTCCATGGAAACTGATCGTTGTATTGCCTGCTACATCATTTACACCTTCTTGTTTGAAAGAATTCAGCATATTTCCCAATGTCATTGTCCCGCGACTATGTCCATAAAGTTCTAACCCTGTAATACCATGGCTATACACCAAATCTTTTGCTTCTTGTGTGGAATTGGTCAAACCCCAAAAGTTATTTTCCATAAACTTCTGATAGCCTGCAACCAGAAGCTCTGAGATAGCAGAATCGGCTTGGGGGAACACAACAAAATAAAGCGGTACATTTTTATTCTCCGCATGTTGCTCTGCATAAACAGCCGCTTCATAGGGTGGCGTAAAAATGCCATTGAGGGACACATGCACCTTGCCATCAGCACCTTCTTGCAAATGTTCCTTTTCCTCATCCGTTAAATAATGAAACTTAGGGATAGGTTGTCCACGAGCGCCTTTGATATACTGTCCATTTTCATCTATTTCATAGATTGTATTGCCCTTTTCATCACGGTCGACAACGGCGATGGGGTGCTCTTTGATAAACATGGTTTTATAGGAGTCATCGCTGTATTTAAACCCTTCTTCTAAGAGTTGAGTTACCATTTCACGGTTTTCATGGACGATTTGTTCCAGCTTGCCTACATCGAGCTGTTCTACACCCTTATGGGCGCTGGCAGTATCCCGATTAAGGGAGGCTATGGCTTGTTCCACGTCTTGTCCTGTCAGTGCCTTCTGCCCTGCTTCATCAGTAATGACGATAGTGCCATTGCTGATAGCGGATTTGGTATATCCTTCCTCTGAATCTTTAGCTTTTGAATGATCTAAGACATTTTTGACAATGTTTTTCCCGACACCATATTTGCCCTGATACATCGGACCACCCGCAGAAATGCTTAAACCTTGACTGCTAGCTTGCGCATGGGCACTGTTGCTGATATCATTGGTGCTAATGCTTCCTGTGGTCAGGCTGTTTTTTTCTGCCGGCGCAGTGCTGGCAATAAGCCCCCCAATTAGGGTCGTTTTATCTTTAACGTTGATCTTAAAGCCGCCATCACCCGCTTTGATGCCTGATTGTTCCACAACACTATGATAATCACTAGAGGATTTATCCTTGTTCAAGGCAATATTGGTTGTGGCTGTACCATCCTTTTCTCGGCTATTGTAACCAATGGAAACAGAGTTTTGCTTGCTGGAACTTTGTACCGTATCACTGCGGCTGGTAACGGAGAAATCACCACCAACACCCATTTCTACACGCTCGCCAGAAGCCACGGCGCCTGCCAATGTGGTGTTTGCCCCACTCGTTGTGTGAACTGTGCCGGTGCCAATAATATGGCTGTTCTTCTGGTGAACCTCCTCACTGGAACCCTTGCCTTTACCAAAAGAAGCATTCCCCATCCACCCTGTACCACCGGTACCATAACTATACCCAATATTCATTGAAGCGCTTTGCGTGTGGTTTTGTGTGCTTTGCGTATTTTGCGCACTTTCAAAAGTGATATCTTTACCTGCTTCCATGGTGATATTCCCGCTCTGTTCATCATTGCTTTGCATCGGGTTTATACCAGCGATAATATCGGCTCCAACACCATGGATGCTGCCTTTGTGGGCTTGCATATTAACAGCGCGTCCTGCTTCTATTGTACCTGTTAGCGCAGTAGAGGTCTCAACAGAAGCTTCTGCCTTCTCTGTCTTAAAGCCTACGGTTACACTAGCAGAAACATCAGCAATATCACGAATAGACTGTTTGTTTCCACCTTTCATCCCATTATAAAGACCTTTGCCTTTGTTATAGAGATCATAGCCTTTTAGACCAGCAATAAGACCATTGCCGATTTTGTGTTTTGTATCCCCATGACCAAAACGTTTGACTGCATCCTTTACATCTTTTACTGTACTAAGAATTCCCACATTGACAGAGCCTGTCACACCAGCAAAAGATTTTTCATGCTGTTCTTTTGCGTTAGAGGTATCATAGCTTTCTGATAGGGTGATATTATTGCCGGCATCAATAGCGAAGAAAAGTCAACCGCCTCACCCTCAATATTTGCCTTGCCATAGGCTAAAAGTTGCCCAAAATGAACGGGGGCATTTGTTTCTGGTTGTGCTTGAATGGCAACATTGTGATGCGACAGAATTGTTTGAGAAACAGATAGCCCGTTATGAGAAACCAGGGTGCTATCTCCTGCCCCATAAACACTTTCAGCGACAATCGCACCTTGAATGCTCTGGAGATCAACATCCCCTTGGGTGCCAAGAACAACAACACCAGCAGCACCCGTTGCCACCATATCAACCCCACCGGCTAAAAAATGAGCTTGTATATCACCACCGGCTTGCGCCTTGAGATTCTCTTGCGCTAAAATAATCCCCTCAAGCTTCAAGTCTCCGCCCGATTCAAGAGCCATATCAGCACCTGACCCTAGCCCTGAAACTTGAAGTGTCTGGCGCGAAGAAAGCTCCATCTTGCCCCCAGAGGTTGCCTTACCGGCAATCGATAAAAGCCCATTCTGCACCTCTATCTTCAAATGACCATCAGCGCCAACCGTTTCTAACGTCACATCCTTATGGGCAGCAATATCAATATGCTTTTTCGAGGTGATGTGTTTTGCCAATATGCTCTGGCTTTTCGATTTGAGGACAACACCCCCATGACCAAAAACATTCTTCAATGAAATTTTCCCATCAGCAGAAAGATGCAACTGCCCCGCATTGGCTGCCATATCATGGCGCATGCGAACCCCAACACCTTTTTCTGTTGCCACAAGTTTAATCTGATCCGCCTCTAGAGCCCCCAAAGCAGAACCATCTATCGCATATTCCGGTTTACCAGTAATATCGGTCAATTCTTTAATTTCCCGTGAAACATAATCAAAGTGACCTGTCCCTGCTGTCACTCCAATCTCCTTGCCCGCAACAGCTCCTTCAAAATGCACTGTGCGTGAGACAATATCGACAATATCAACCGCTCCTTGACCAGAGAAAAAATTGGCTCCCTTGGCACCAAAGGTAATATCCCCACCTCGCACCTCAAAGCCTTTCAAAAAACCGCTCGCATCAATTTCGGGAACACCTGTGGTTAAGGTCGCATGGAGCGTATTGATAAAACCACAACCATCACAGCTTATCCCATTGGGATTGGCTATAATCACATCGGCTGGGCTCCCAAAAATCTCTCCTGGACCATGAAGCGCACTGCGCTTGCTGCTGGTCACTTCATTTAAAATCACTTTCGCTGAACCCGTGAAACGCAAATGCGGATTGCCCGGCATAATGCCCCCCAACTGCGATTGCCCTACTTCTTGCGCATGATTGTTCCAAATCACACCCGGATTTCCAATATTAAAATCGTTATATTTATTATGTGATAAACCCTTGCCATTGGGAGTAACAATATCAATCGAGGAAACCCCATTGGGCGCTACCACTATATCTGGACGATAGGCGGCATTCGCGTTAGGATCCACAGTAATTTGCGCCTGTAACACTGAAGGGGCTAACAAACAAGAAAAACCAAGTCCCCCAAATAAAACCTTTTTGAGCATCGTACTGGAGACTAAAACACCTAATAAAGCTGCTCTTTCTTCTCTCTTCTCATATCTCACACTTTAATTCCCCAATAAAAAATGCTTAAAGTTCCATTGTTAATGTCATAAAAAATGTTCCTGATTTTTTGTGCTTAACTGTGCTCCAAAAAATACTGGAATAACTGGCATCAAGAGAGATCATGCCTCCCGCAAGCTTGACACCTACTGTCCAACCGGCAAGCTGGTCACTCTTAATCCCATACAAAACTTGCGAAAACACACGCCCATAATCCAAACCAACATAAGGGCGAAGTTCACCAAAAACTTTTTTAAAGGTCGCGTGATTGCTCCACGGAATAGTGCGTAGCAACAAATCATTCCGGCTAAAAAAACCGTTATTGCCAAAAAGAAAACTCTCACGCGTGCCACGAACATTGGAAGCCCCTCCCAACGAAATCTGTTCAGCACCCAATAAATTATGCGGTGAATATTGACCACTTAAAAG
>NZ_JACIFE010000038.1 GCF_014197255.1 Bartonella fuyuanensis
GAATTGTTCAAAATCACGCCATGGCTATCAACATTGAAACTGTCATATTTGTTATGAGAAAGACCCTGTCCATTGGGGCGAACAATATCAATCAGAGGCACATCATTGCCGGATTTCCCCACCGTGGGGCGGAAAACAGAACCAACCCCATCGGCTGCTTTAATCCCTTGGCTCTCTTGTGCAACAGGACTTCGCGCTCCAAGCGCTTGTGCTTGCAACAACAAAGGCTGAAAAGCTAAGCAAAAACTTAAAACCAGTGAAAGCCCCTTATGGATCCCTCGCTGCAAAACACAAAGAACGCGCTGCCATAGCTTGTATCCATATCCCAATCTATGCTTTTGATTCTTCAATCCCCGCATCTTCAAATCCTCAGAAAATTCTTTATCTCTTAAAAAAACAACCCATATGGGTGTAAACAACGCAGCGATATTTTTACCGCCCATTTGCTCTAAAATCTCAATAATGCCCGCACTTGAAATAACCCTGTCGCATTCCCCTTTTCTTGCACTGTCAATTGGGTTAAAATATTCGAATAAGATACATCAATATCCGTAATGTCTCCGGTTGCATGGAAACCAAGAGTTGCCCCAACGAGGCTCCCGCCAAAACTGTTTTTGTTTACATCATTGGCCACGGCCCCCAGATCAAGCGCCATATAAGGGGAAAATTGGCTCATAAATTTACGCCCCATTCTCGAAGAAAAACCTGGCAACAACAGCGACAATTCATTGCGCCAAAACGCCCCATTATTGCCGTAATAAATCGCCTCACGCACCCCGCGCACAGAGGAACTGCCACCAAGCGATATTTGCTCTGAACTAAACAACGTGTCGGGTGATAATTGTCCTGAAAACAGCGTGTTATAGCGGAAGTTATACTGTTTGAGCGAAAAAGGACGCACGTAGCCTAGGGAAAAAGACAATTTGGAAAATTGCCCTTTGGGTGAATTTTTTGGCGCATTCGCTTGCTCTTTATCGTCATAAGCGCCCAAAATTGCCAACCCTTTATGAAACCCTATATGTGCGCTTAATTCTCCTCCAAGCCACTTGCGCGAATGATCAAGCTCAAAGGTTGCAATAGCTAGTTTACGGCTGGAAACATCAACCCGACTGCCCATAATAAAATTATCAGAATATTTCCATGTCAACCGTCCTGTAAGCCAGGTCTTTCCCTCTTGATCACGGTCGATAACCCGTGAAATCCACGGGGTCAGTGATAAAGACTTCCCCGAAGTCATAATATCGGAAAATATTCCCTTAACACTCGAATGATATTGGCTCCACGTCCCATCAAAACCTGTTGTCCAAGTGCCATAGGGTAGAGAAAATGATCCCGTTAGAGTATCACTATTGGGACGCTTATGAGAAAAATAATACGGTCCACCATCCATGGAGCGCTGATAGCTCAACGACCATTGATCATTGATCCCTAACAGATCATCAAAAAAAAGGCTCAAGCGCGTTTGATAAAGCCCTGTTGCTTTAGCCCCAAGATTATCACTGGAAAGCGTAATAAGCCAAGGTTTCTGTTTTTCAATATGAACATCGAGTATCGAGCCACCAGAATTACTACCAGCACCAAGATTAATGCTGGCTTGGCGTGAGAAAAGCCGATTGATTTGATCAAGCCCTTGCTCTATCTGGCGAAGATTGGTCGGTTTTCCAATAAGGTTTGGAAAAGCCGTGGTGATTTCTCCTTGAAGTCTCCTCTCAACTTTATGCCCATCCAGAGTGATATCTTCCATCACACCTTCAACTACAACAATCTTGAGATGACCGCCGCTTAAATCTTGCTCAGGCAAATAAGCCCGCACCGCTATATAACCCCGCTTCATATAAAGATTGGTCACCGCTTTGAGCACTTTATTGATTTCGGAAATCCCCAAACACCGACCCACCCAAAAGGAAATGCTGTTATGAAAATCAGTGCGAGAAATCAATCGAACATCAACAAGTTCAATACTTTTGATCAAAAAACAAGTCGTATTAGGCAAAGCACCATCGGCAGATGTGGTATCATCGTTTGGAAAAAATATCCCATCTGTTTCGTTTCTACGGTGCAATCGTTGAAAACGCTGTTCTTCCGTTTGTTGACGTTGAATGCTCTCTGATTGATTAATCGCTTGATCACGAATGTTTTGGGCAAAACTCGGCAACGAAAAAAGGCACAAAATAGCCGCAAAAACAAAAATGAAAAAAAATCTATGCATTCATTGTGCCCTCAAAATGAGCAACAAAATGACCCCCATCATCAGCGTCACAGAAAAAATCGCCAACCGCGTAACAATTTTTTAATTTTTTGATGAGAGTAATACTTATAACATCTGAGAAAAAAGCATAGACTGTACTGTATACACCTGCTTTATTAGTTGTGCAAACCATATCATCTCCCCCGCTTTTGAAGATTTTACAATGACACTGTTAAATGACAATCATACACTCTAATATGCTTCTTAAGTCTAAGGTGTCGCATGTAATATAATCTTGAGCTTTAAGTAAAGGCTCTTATTCACAGAATATACCAAATTTATTGGAACTGTTACATATCTGAAACAACAAAAAACCAGCTATTATTATCGCTTGATCAGAAAAATAGTATGACAATAGCTTCTTACTAAAATAAGAAAAAACGCGATAATAGTACAGACATAGCTTCTAAGAAATGCCTCTCTGCTTACTGACTAAAACCATACCAAAAGATGATATATTCTATTATGTTTACGGTCTACTTCATTCGGAAGATTATCGCTCTCGTTATGCTGATAACCTCTCTAAAGAACTGCCTCGTATCCCTTGCGTAAAAACGGCTGATGGTTTTTGGAAGTTTGTAACAGCAGGGCGTAAACTCGGTCATTTGCACGTAAACTATGAAACTATCGAGCCTTATCCAGTAACTTTTAAAAAGAGTAATCCAAAATTAACTGATATCTCTAATCCAGAAAAGTTTTATTACGTGACAGAAATGAAATTCGCAAAAATTAAGGATAGTAAGGAAAAGAATAAATCAACTGTTATTTATAATAACAATATCACAATAACAGATATCCCTCTTGAATGGGTTATGGGGCGTCAATGTGTAAAGACTGATAAAAAGAGTGGTATTGTCAATGATGCCAATCGCTATGCTGTTGAAACCGTTGGAAACCCCGCCTACCCTCTAGAGTTGTTTCAAAGGGTTATTACCGTAAGTCTAGAAACAATGAAAATCGTAAAAAAACTACCAAAATTAGAAATTAGAGAAACTGAATAGATTTGGCATGCTCAGATGATAGGCATGTTAACCTCACAAAGGGGTATAAGGTCTTATAACCATAATCTATACCTCTTTTGTTAAGTTGATTAGATACAATCCTAATATGCGTTATTCTAAAAAGAAATCATTTGCACTTTTAGATACTCTACTTTGGATTGCTTTAAGACTTTTAAGAAACCCACTCTTAAAGTGAATTAGATTTTTTTACATTGCCTTTAAAAGATTATACCGTAATCTAAAATGATGGCTTTGTTATCAAAAGCTTTGTTTAAAGAGAGTTATGTATATTCATTTTCTTATATTACTTAGAGGTTTTGAAGGTTTCTCACACCCTCAAAATACCTTCAAAATATATCATGGGTTGTATTTATAGGTTGTGTTTTAATACAGATTGTATCTCTAAAATACTAATATATTGAAATATAATAACTCTTATTTTTTATTGAAAAAAATATATAAAAGGGGCGTAAAAAGCACCTCCAAAACCTCCAAAACTCATAACCATAATGGTCTTTATAGCACTTCTTATGAGTTACAAACTATCTTTTGAAAGGCTTTAAAGGAGCATATGCTTTTCATAAAGCACATTTTAATCACTCACTCAAATGATCACTTTTGTCAGTTCAATTTACTGACACATAACTGACAAATATATATTATGAATTGAATTTATGGGTTGTCTTTTAATAAAGGTTGCATCATTAAAATTATAACCTATTGAAATATAATCTTTTTAATTTTCTCTCATTTAAAAAGAATAATATAGGCTCTAAAAAGAACTGACAAAACTGACACAACTGACAAAAGCCTATTAAAAGGTATTTTTCTGATCTCTATAATGATCAATCTCTCTTTAGATATTTTCATAACAGTCTATAAATCACAATTATCATATATCCTATTTATCGTTTCTCTTATGAAAATGAAAAATGATGCCATGGCTATAAAGCATATAACAGTTATAAAGAATGCATAAAAACAGTAGCTTTGTTTAAATAAAGCAAAAATGCGAATTAATGCATTGGTTATCAGAGCGCGGCGCCTATTAAGATAGTTCAAATGATAAATGCGTTATAAACAAAATTCACAAAAAAATTTAAATTCATTTAGTAAAAAAACTGACAGGTTATAAAGTTTAAAATATGCATTATGAGAGCGTTTCTAAATATTATAAATGTATAGATTCAAAAAAGAAGCCAATCGTTTCTAAAGCCCATAATATAGCTTTAAAAGCATATAAATATAAAAGAAGCAATTAATAAGCATAAGATGTTATCAATACATAACATATATAAAAAAATACAAAAAATATCAAAAAAGATAAAATATTATTTGAAAATAAATACGTATTTTGTTATATTAATACTTAAGTGATCAAAACACTAAACATGTAGCGAAGAGGTTGCGATAAACCTAATCCTATTATAAAAACTGACTATCTTTTATGCTTTTGTTAGCATATATAGTGATCTTGTCGGGTGTCGTTACGTCATACAATACTCTTTATGAGAAAAGCGTAACAACGGGACTACATGCCGTGTTTTGAGCGCCCGGCGCCCATTAGGGTGTCAATTTCAAAACATATAAACATGTAGGTTTTTAAATATGACAAATATATCAAAAAACTCCCCCGTTATTTCTTCCACTTCAAATGAAAGCGCATCTGTTAATAAACAACAGCTTGCAAAAAAATACGAACTTACTAATGAAACGCGTTGTGTGGCTGGTCATACTTTACACCGCATTAAAGCCATTAGAGATTTTGATGATGTAAAGACTGGTGATTTAGGTGGTTTTATCGAAAAGGAAAGCAATCTCTCTCATGAGGGCAATTGCTGGGTTTATGATAATGCTACCGTTTTTTGGGAAGCTGTCGTTTCTGACAATGCAAAAATACATGATAATGCTTGTATTAATAGAAATGCTAAAGTTTATGGCAATGCCGTTGTTAATGATGATGCATGGGTTTTCGGTGCAAATGCTCATGTTTATGGCAATGCAAAAATTAATGACAATGCTATCGTTCGTGGTCAAGTTTATGACAATGCCTTTGTTTGTAATAAAGCTAATATCGTTTTTGATGCAAAAATCTCTGATAATGCGAAAATTGCTGATAATGCTTATGTAAAGGGCTTTGTTTATGGCAATGCAAAAATATTAGGCTCTGCTCGTATTGATTGGGCTGCTCATGTTTACGATAATGCCGTCGTTTCTGACAATGTATATGTTTGTTACTTAGTAAAAATCTTTGGCTATGCTATAGTTGATGGCAATCAAAAAATTTATGATGATATTGGGAATAATAACAAAACCATAAATGAAGCTGCTTAAATAAAGCATGGGCGTTGTGGGGGCGCCTGCTTTCTAATTCAATTTTCCATTTCAAATTTTTCCAACCGTTTAACACATATCTATTATGTGAGGGTATCTCTATGTCTCAAAAATACGAATTAACCAGTGA
>NZ_JACIFE010000039.1 GCF_014197255.1 Bartonella fuyuanensis
TTTTATCCCGTTGGTTACAATCAGATCTCTTGAATGTCATCGAGCAAGCAAAACAGCAACGTCAAAGTGACGCGGCATAAAAAAAACCTTGTCACATAAGGACGGACAAGGCTTTCTCAAACTAATCACCTTAGAGATAGTACAATCCGTCCTGTGACGCAACGTTATAGGATTTAAAATGATGTGGTTTATATTTAAAAACACCCCCGTTCTCTCTAATATTGCAAATGAAACCGCGCTTGTTAATAAACAAGAACCTGTAAAAAAATACGAATTAACTAATGAAACTCATATTCTCGAAGATCGTACTTTACATAGAATTAGAGCGTTAAAAGACTTTGATGATATAAAGGTGGGCGCCTTAGGAAGCTTTATTGAAAAAGAAGTTAACCTCTCTCATGATGGCAATTGCTGGGTCTATGATGATGCTTATGTCTATGGTCATGTGTATGGGAGTGCCCGCGCTCTTGCTGATGCTCATATCTATGACCATGTTGCTTATGATGCTACGGTTTTTAGTTATGCACGCGTCTATGGTCATGCCAAGGTTTCTGGATCAACTTGCATTTATAGCCATGCAAAAATTTATAATTATGCTGTGATTAATGGGCGTGCAAAAATTTATGGAAAAGTCTATGGCAATGCAAAAATCAACAAAAAAGCAAAGTAAGATTGGTTCCAAAAATTGTGAGGTGTATGAAAGCGATAACGTTATCAATATAACTGATAAAACAGAAAAAAAACAGGTATGGTGGGTCTTCTTTATGGCTATAAACGCATCCTAAGATGCAGTGCTAATAAACAGCTCATAAAACGAATAGCAAATTTCACTATTTTGCTGATCAGCCCCTCTGCCTCATGGGCTAAAGGAAGCGTGCCAAGTGATATGACGCAGCTTTCAAATAGCTATTCTAATGATAAAAATAATCTTACCCAACATGGAGGAATGAGCGCATATATACAAAACATATCATATTGCAAGCGCTTTATTAAAGATATGAAAACTTATCAAAAGGAAAGTAAAGAATGCGTAGGATCTTTAATCGCTCATTTGAATGAGAAATCCTATAAACGATTGTTATGGCTAGAAAACCTATCAATTATAACGTCTTTATCTTTAAAGAGATTCATATAAAACAAAGCCCTTGATCAAAATGCTCCTTTTAAATCGTTTCAATATACTAAGCTCAAATTCGAGCTGAGTGAATTCAAATAACACATTATCTAAAATCAAACCTATCAAACAAATCAAAACGCTTTTAGAATCATCTCAATCCAATAAAAAGAATATGACATTACAATGGTTTTGAATTTTACTTGCTTATCTTTGTTTTAATTAGGTGCCACCAAATTTGGGAGGAGCTCATTTGGTTTCATATTTTAAACTATAACTTTTAAAACGTTTTTAGTACCAAATCTAAAGTAGATAGTAATTCCACTGCCATGGCATTATTTGCCTCCATTTTTTGTGGAAGCGAATAATTCCGTTCTTAAAAACTAGCCTGCAATCTATTCATTAAAAGGCTTTTCATTTCATAAGATATAAAATACCTCTTTATCGTTTTCTAAATTTTTAGAAAGCGTTTTAAAAGTAATCTTATCTTTAAATCTTTTTATGTAATCTTTAAAATGTTCGCTGTTATGAAAACTCTCTATTTTACGTTCGCCAATTTTGGCGAATGTTAATTTGTTCTTTTATGCTATTAACAATCTAATCTTTAAAACAAGATGTGATTTTAAACGTATATGATCGATAATTCCAAACAACTAAACTTTAAACAATGTGATTTGTGCTGTGATAAAAACGTATCATAAAATTTATGAACTGTTATGAATGATAACTGCTTTTCATTTCATTTGAATACACATATGCGTTATAATATTTACATCATGATTTGCTTTTTAGGTTCTATTCATACATGCTAGTCTTATATAAAAAATAGTCAAATTTTAACTTTTTTGTTTTTTCTCAAAAAGATGTGGGCTTTCAATAATAAGTTTTTCCCGTGCCTTTTGTAATTGTTTAATAATTTCATCAATTTTTGATGGAGAACAAGGAGCTTCTTGACTATTTAACAAATGCAGTCTCTCTTTCCCCTCATATAAACATTGCATCTGAGATTGAAGTATTCTAACTTCTTGAAAGAAAAGACGCCCAGTTTCCTTAAAACCATTATTAAGTGAAAAAAGTTGATTGGAAATGGATAGCAAAATTTGTTTTAAGAAACGCTCATTTTCCTGGCGTTTACGATATTCTAAAATAAGAGCATGGCTTATCTCATCTAATTGTTGCTTTGTAGAATCAATTTGACGCAATAAATTTGGTTTTTCCCCCATATCACCTTTTCTCACCTTTGCAAGCATAGCATGAATGTCTAACAGCTTAATTGCGGAATGAGATAAATAATCAACAATTGTAGGCTTATTGGCATAGCGTTTCTGTGCAATCATCACAAACTTACCTAATGACTTTTTTACATTCATTCCGCTATTTAGCCTTCATTTTACAAAACCATTCTAAAGAAAGTGCTAAAAAATATTACTTTTAATTTGTATATTACTTTTATGAGTAGAGGAAAATGCAAGCAGAAAAGGACTTTGCATTATTCAACGGCTGCCTTCTTTTTTCACTATCAATGTGGAATCCGTGGTGAGAGAAAACGTACAGGCGTGTAAAGGATAAGATGTGTTGTTTTTTCTAACACACTACTACCATCAGCAAGAAGAGCTTGACTAGGTGACAATTCTGTACCTTGCATAATTGTTGAAGCCAAAGAACCTTCTCGAGAAAGAGCCATCAACGTCGGTGAAGATGCGAAGACATTATGTGCTCCCCCATCCACATGAGAAAAATCTAGAACAGCTATTCCATTTTTACGCAACATTTCAATATCTGAACCATCACCCACACGATGATGTCCACCCGTAAGACGTCCTGAAACAGCGAGAGCTTTATCTGCTCTGGATACTAAAATAGCCGTTGGCTGTGGGAGCTTTTTAATATCATTAAGTTGGCGCTCAAATACATCAACATCAATATCTGGTGCAGCCATTAATAAACTTGTAATCCGACGAATAGGTTTATATTTCCCCTGCAGGGCTAAAGTTCTAAATGCTTCCATTATAACAAAATTTCCCATAGAATGTGCAATAACTGAAATCTGATCAGCATTAGTTTCACTCATAAGTGTTAAAAGCTCTACTAGTCCGTCACGAGCAAAATTAGCACTGTCACGATCATAAATATAAAGAGGAACAGACCCAGCAGAAGGCCAAGAATAATGTACCGCGACAACATTTAAAGAATAATCGTATGTAAACTGTGCCGTACGAAATGTACCATCTGCAAAATTATTGTTATATCCATGGATAAAAAGAAAAATTTCTCTTTTTCCTTTTGGCTTTTTTGCTAAAGCAGCATTTAATTGCTGTTTAAACTGTTCTTTATTATCGTATTTTTGCAATGCTACTGCTGCAAAATATTTATCATGCGTTGGTTTATACGCATTTATTTCAACAACTCCCTTTATATGTTGCTGAGGAATTCCTATGTCAACGCGATTGTAATGTACTTTTTTTGATCGCTCTGTGCCATAAGGTTGAGCGTAACTATTTTGCCTCATACGACTTGTTGCAACATACACTGGAATAACGGCTTTCGGAGAAATCGGTTTCTCTTCAATCTCCCTTTCTACTGCAATCATAGAAGGGGTTGCATGAACCCCATGCCAAAGCACAGCACGAGAATCGCTACATGCCGACAATAAAGAAATACAAATAAGAAGTGTTAAATACCTTAGAACCACTATACTTCTCATTGCAACTTCACCCCACCCTATAAAATATAATATTTCAAATGCACAGATAAAGTAATAAAAAGTGAAATATTATTAGGAACACATCAATAAATAATACACGAAGAAAGATTTTCCTATCATACGCATAGATTCCCTCTCCACACATTTTTTTCTCATTACAGAAAGATCAATCGCTAAATGGTGTGATGGAGGTACCATTTGATAATAATTTAACAATATTATTTCAATAAATTAATAAAAATAGCAAATAAAAAACCACCTAATATATAGAATTAACAGCGCTATCAAATAGCATCATCATCTATATCTTGCAATTACAAATCAAAAGTTCTTTTCGGAATGTTTTTTTGCCCTACCTGCTATCCAAAGGGTCTCAACTTCTAAAAAATCAAAATTCTTAAAGATCTCTCGAACTGTATCACAATCATTCAGGCTTAAAACAAACCTCCCTTAAATGTCCTTAAGAACTTTTGCCATACTGATAAAATCAGCTTCAACAAAATTCCCTGAACTATAATATTGCTTCTTTACAAAATAAGGTAGATCTAAATAAAATAAACTATAGAGTACATCAAAAAAATCAACAACCCCTTCCCACGATAAATTTAAGATCGTTCTATCAAGCAATTTTTCCCTAACACGTTTCATCCTTGATAACAGCTTATCCGGACTAAACCTTGCCTGTCCCTTTCTTCCAAAACTAAAAGAGACATAATCTTTCCTCTTAATGAAAGATTTTTCTGTACTTATGGCTAAGGATGTGACTGATGTGAATATGATAGATCGCAATCAATGCTTTGCACTTTATATTTATGAAGACACTATGGTCTCAAAAAGTAAAAGTAAGCAACAATCCCATTTGTTTACAAACTCTACAGAAGCAAACACAACAGCTAATTTACAGAGGCGTGATGCCATTACGGATGAAGGTCTAGACCATTTTAAAGCCGCTTATCCTAATGAAAAAATCACTAAAGATGATCTATTCTATTATGTTTACGGTCTACTTCATTCGGAAGATTATCGTGCTCGTTATGCTGATAATTTATGCAAAGAACTGCCTCGCATTCCTTGTGTAAAGAGTGCTGATGATTTTTGGAAGTTTGTAACAGCTGGACGTGAATTGGGTCATTTGCACGTGAATTATGAAACTATAGAACCTTATCCAGTAACCTTTAAAAAAGGTAATCCAAAAGTTACAGATATCTCTAATCCAGAGAAATTCTATTATGTAACTGAAATGAAATTCGCAAAAGTTAAGAATAGTAAAGAGAAAGATAAATCAACAGTTATTTACAATAGCAATATCACAATAACAGATATCCCTCTTGAAGCTTATGCGTATATCGTCAATGGTAGACCCGCTCTTGAATGGGTTATGGGGCGTCAATGTGTAAAGACTGATAAAAAGAGTGGCATCGTGAATGATGCCAATCGCTATGCTGTTGAAACCGTTGGAAACCCCGCCTACCCTCTAGAGTTGTTTCAAAGGGTTATTACTGTAAG
The DNA here is from genome assembly GCF_014197255.1 of Bartonella fuyuanensis. Lineage (GTDB taxonomy): Bacteria > Pseudomonadota > Alphaproteobacteria > Rhizobiales > Rhizobiaceae > Bartonella > Bartonella fuyuanensis. Next base: position 5,325 of record NZ_JACIFE010000039.1, read on the forward strand.
TTTAGAGACAATCAAAATTGTTAAGAACCTACCAAAATTAGAAATTAGAGAAACTGAATAACTTATAAAGCATGCTCACATAATGGGTATGATAAACGCATAAGTGGTATAAGGTCTTATAGCTATAGGTTCCTATACCCCCTTTATACATTGCTTACATACAATCTCTAAAAGGAGTGTTTATATGCGTTATTCTAAAAAGAAGAAACTTGCACTTTTAGATACTCTACTTTGATTGCTTTAAGACTTTTAAGAAATCCCATCTTAAAGTGAATACGCTTCTTTTACATTGCCTTTAAGAGGTTATATCGTAATCTAAA
>NZ_JACIFE010000040.1 GCF_014197255.1 Bartonella fuyuanensis
AATCGACGTATCATAGTATCATGAAAGGTGAGTATATCCCTTTTAAGCATATTGGTTTGACAGATACATTTCGGATGCTTGAAGAGAAGAACCTTTTGCAAAAATTATTCAAAAACAACAGTGAGTATTTAGAACATCAAAAAAATCTAAATATCCAAGTTATCTTTGGTAACCCTCCTTATTCAGTAGGACAAAAGAATGAAAATGATAATAATGCAAATGTAGAATATGAAATACTTGATAGAAGTATCCAAAATACGTATGCACTTAAATCTCAAGCAACATTAAAAAGAAATCTCTATGATAGCTATATTCGAGCGATTAGGTGGGCAAGTAATCGCTTAAGTTCTCAAGGTGGTATTGTAGCTTATATTTCTGGAAATGGATGGATAGATAAAGCCTTTGCTGATGGCATGCGAAAATGCTTACGAAATGAATATTCTTCTATTTATATCATTAATCTTCGTGGTGATATTCGAAAAAATATAAAATCAAAAGAGCTATCAAAGGAAGGAGGCAATGTTTTTGGTTCTGGAAGTCAAAACGGAATAGCTGTAACGATTTTTGTGCGCAATCCAAATAAAAAACAACCGTGTAAGATTTACTATCATGATATTGGAGATAATCTTTCCACCGAAAAAAAACTTGAGATGCTTCAATACTTTGGTAGTGTTGATGGCATCACAAATAAATCGAGTTGGAAAATAATTACACCGGATGAACATGGTGACTGGATTCATCAACGTGATAACAATTTCAAAACATTTTTAGCTATAGGCGATAAGAAGGGATGTAATTTCAAACTATTTGAAACATTTTCTCTTGGGGTTGTAACTAATCGTGATGCTTGGACGTATAACTCAAGCCATGAAACTTTAAAGAAAAACATGAGTAATATGATTGCCTTCTATAACAGTGAAGTGGAACGTTTTAATGATATCTATCCGCATACTAGTCGCAAGATACGTACAAAGGCTGTAAATAATTTCGTTGATACAGATGAGAGGAAGATAAGTTGGAGCTATAATGTTAAACAAGAGTTAGTAAGAGGAAAAATCTTTGAATTTGAAAATAGATGCATCACGCAAAGTCTTTATCGTCCTTTTACGAAACAATGGCTATACTACAACCGTACTTTTAATGAGAGAGTCTATCAAATGCCGCGGATATTCCCTATGGGGAAGGTGGTTGAAAATATGGTAATACAAATTACAGGTACGGGAACTCAATCGGGTTTTTCTGTACTTATGTCTAAAAATTTACCTAATCTTGATGTAGTGGATAAAGGTCAATGCTTTCCACGGTATATTTACGAAGACACTACGGTCTCAAAAAGTAAAAGTAAGCAACAATCCCATTTGTTTGCAAATGCTACAGAAGAAAACAAAACCTCTGCTTTACAACGCCTTGATGCCATTACGGATGAAGGTCTAGCACATTTTAAAGCGGCTTATCCTAATGAAAAAATCACTAAAGATGATCTATTCTATTATGTTTACGGTCTACTTCATTCGGAAGATTATCGCTCTCGTTATGCTGATAACCTCTCTAAAGAACTGCCTCGTATCCCTTGCGTAAAAAATGCTGATGATTTTTGGAAGTTTGTAACAGCAGGGCGTGAATTAGGTCATCTGCACGTGAATTATGAAGATGTAGAGCCTTATCCCGTGACCTTTAAAAAAGGTAATCCAAAACAGACAGACATCTCTAATCCTGAGAAATTCTATTATGTGACTGAAATGAAATTCGCAAAAGCAGGTAAAGAGAAAGATAAATCAACAGTTATTTATAATAACAATATCACAATAACAGATATCCCTCTTGAAGCTTATAAGTATATCGTCAACGGTAAACCCACTCTTGAATGGGTTATGGGGCGTCAATGTGTTAAGACTGATAAAAAGAGTGGTATTGTGAATGATGCCAATCGCTATGCTGTCGAAACCGTTGGAAACCCTGCTTATCCTCTAGAGTTGTTTCAAAAGGCTATTACCGTAAGTCTAGAAACCATGAAAATCGTGAAAAAACTACCAAATTTGGTATTAAGAGAAACTGAATAACTTATAAAGCATGCTCACACAATGGGTATGATAAACGCATAAGGGGTATAGAACATAGCGATTAATCTGTACCTCTTTTGTTAAGCTGATTACATACAATCTTTAAGAATATGAAGATGGTATGAGGAAATATGAGGCATTTAATGTGGTCAGTATCATGATGTACCTAATATTGAGTTGTGATGCATTGATAGATAAGGTGAATAAAAAATAAAAATACGTATTGGCATTAAATGGGAGGTCGTTTATTAAAGTTAGCAAGTGCTTAAAAACCACTAATAACTAGCGGGTAAATCACGATAAGGTTTCTCCCATTTCTTAAATACTGACTTTCTTTTATGCTGTAGCTAGCATATAATGATTATGTCGGGTGTGTCACACCATATAATACTCTTTATGAGAAAAGTGTGACGACGGACTTATCGCCGTGTTTTCAACGCCCGGCGCCCTTATAGGGTGTCAATTGAAAACCTAATTACGATAAGAAAGAATTTAAAATGAAAAAAAACGAAATTAATATTACCGCTGATTTCTTATGTGATTTGTGGATGGTCGTGTGTAAAGAAGCTAATAGTAAAAATATTGATACTGATACTGAAGATAGCTATCACGTTTCTTTAGTAGAGCTTATGACAGATCTTGAAAAAGTCTTGGTTTTTAAATAAAAGGGGTGTTTATCATGCGTTATTCTAAAAAGAAATCATTTGCACTTTTAAATACTCTACTTTGGATTGCTTTAAGACTTTTAAGAAACCCACTCTTAAAGTGAATTAGATTTTTTTACATTGCCTTTAAGAGGTTATATCGTAATCTAAAATGATAGCTTTATTGTTATCAGAAGCTTTGTTTAAAGAGAGTTATATATATATATTCATTTCCTTATATTACTTAGAGGTTTTGAAGGTTTCTCAAACCCTCAAAATACCTTCAAAATATATCATGGGTTGTATTTATAGGTTGTATCTTGATAGAGGTTGTTTATTTAAAACATTAACGCACTGAAATATAATAACTTTTATTTTTCGATTGAAACAAAATATATAAAGGGGCGTAAAAAGCACCTCCAACCCCCCCAAAACCTCCAAAACTCATAACCTAATGGTCCTGATAGCATTTCATATGAGTTACAAACTATCTTTTGAAAGGCTTTAAAGAATCACATGATTTTCATAAAGCACGTCGTAATCATTCTATAAATCATAAGGTTATCATTCAAAAGAACTGATTAAAATTCATAAAAGGGATTTCGATAACCTAATCAGTTTTTAATTTCATACGCTTTTCATAAGATACGCTTTAATCACTCACTAAAATAATCACTTTTGTCAGTTCAATTTACTGACACATAACTGACAAATATATATTGTGAATTGAATTTATGGGTTTTCCTTTAATAATGGTTGTATCTTAAAAATACTAACATATTGAAATATAATGCTTTTAATTTTTACTCATAAAAAAAATAATAGAGGGTCTAAAAAGAACTGACAAAAGCCTATTAAAAAGGATTTTGCTAATCTTTATAATGATCATTCCCTCTTTAGATATTTTCATAACAATCTATAAATTACAATTATCATATATCTTATTTATCGTTTCTCTTACGACAATGAAAAATGATACCATGGCTATAAAGAACATAACAACTATAGAGAATGCGTAAAAATAATAGCCTTATTTGAATAAAGCAAAAATGCAAATGAATGCATTGGTTATAAAGACAATCCCTATAAAGGCTGTTAAGTCTAAAATGTGTTATTAAAAGAAATTAACAGAAATCTTAAAAGCCATTTAGTGACAAAATTGATAGGTTATAAAATTTAAAATACGCAATCGTTTCATAAAGCCTATAATATATCTTTAAAAGCATATAAATATAAAAGAAGCAATTCAGAAGCATAAGATATTATCAATATACAACGTATTTTAAAAAATAAAAAAATATCAAAAAGATAGAATATTATTTGACAATAAATACATATTTTGTTATATAAATATCCAAGTGATCAAAACACTTAAACATCAAGCAGGTAGATTACAAAACAACCTCTCCCATGTCTTTAAAATACTGACTGTCTTTTTATGTTGTGATTACCATATAATGATTATGTTGGGTGTAGTTATGCCATACAATACTCTTATGAGAAAAGCGTAGCAACGGACTTGATGCCGTGTTGAGCACCCGGCACCCTTATGGGCTGTCAATTTCAAAACAATATTAACATCAAGGTTTTAAATATGAAAAATATATCAAACACCCCCCCTTATATCTTTAAATGCAAATGAAACCGCGCTTGCTAATCAACAAGAGCCTGCAAAAAAATACGAATTTACTAATGAAAATCATACTTTTGAAGGGATTACTGTATACCGCATTCGTGCTCTAAGAGATTTTGATGATATTAAAGCGGGGGACCTCGGCGGCTTTATTGAAAATGAAAGTAACTTATCCCATGATGGCAATTGCTGGGTTTACGATAATGCTACCGTTTTTTGCAATGCCGTCGTTTCTGAAAATGCAAAAATACGTCATGATGCCATTATTGCTAGGGAAGCTAAAATTTATGGGAATGCCGTGGTTAATAGCCATTCAAAAATTCGTAATGATATCTGTGATGATAATCAGTCACTAAAAGACGCTGCGTAAATAACGGCACGGGCGCGGCGGGAGCGCCCCCTTTAAACATTTCATTCTAAAATTCAAATCTATTTATAAAGGAATTGTGCTATGCAAAAAAGTTTGCACTCACAAATGAGACACGTGTATTTGGTAATCACACTCTTTATCGCGTTAAAGCATTAAAAGACTTTGCTGATGTTAAAGAAGGTGCCTTGGGTGGCTTTATTGAAAAGGAAAGCAATCTCTCTCATGATGGCAATTGCTGGGTCTATGATGAGGCTCTTGTGTTTAAAAATGGTCATGTTTATGAAAATGCAAGGTTTTTTGGCAAGGCTGTCATTTGTGGTTATATCTATGGTCATGCGCGGGTTTATGACAATGCTAGGGTTTATGAAAACGCTCGTATAGCAAATAATGTGCATGTTTATGAAAATGCTCATATCCATGGCATTGCTGTTATTCGTGAAAATGTCGGCGGCTCTACTAAAATAAAAACCTATATTGAATGTCTCTCTCCTTATGGCGAATTAGAGATTGTCTGGGTCTAATCAATAAAGCAGCTGTGGGCGCGGCGGGGGCGCCCTTCTTTAAACATTTCATTTCAAATTTTATCAAACGTTTATCACATTAGATTGTGAGGGTATCTCTATGTGCAAAAAATACGAATTAACCAGTGAAATTAAACAAATCAAACATGCTCTTACTCGAAATATCACAAGCCTTTATCGTATTTCAGGCTTTAAAAGATTTTGATGACATCAAAGCAGGTGATCTGGGAGGCTTTATCGAAAAAGAAGTTAATCTATCCCATGATGGCAATTGCTGG
>NZ_JACIFE010000041.1 GCF_014197255.1 Bartonella fuyuanensis
ATACATAAAAGGATGGATTCTTAAGTGGATTCATATAAAATAATTCCATACAAGCTATTGACTTTGTTTCGTTTTTTGATATTATATCGAATATGCCTTTGATAAGATATTGAAGCGCTCTTTTTGCAAGATGTGGATTCAACACCACAATGGAATGCCATTCTGTTTTGTCTACTTTTTGATTGGTTGCCTTGTCTGTATAGCTCTCAGACGTTGCCATCCGGAAAGTGACCACTTCGGCGCCAGATGGCATTGTTTTGCTTTCTGGATTAGCACCTAAATGACCAATTAAAATCACTTTATTAAGCATTTGCTTTCTGCCCTTTAATGGAAAATGGTACTGAGAACAAAAAAACTCACAACTGATAACAGTATAACACATTATGGTGTATGTTTACAAACAAAATTTATTATAACCCACTGAATCTAAAGAATGAATCCAATTTTTATTTTATTTTATAGCTTGCATTTTGATACATATTGTGCAATAAAATCGATGTTCGTATACTTTCGAATAACAATATAACAGTCATGCATTGCAAAACAGAGGCCGTGTCAAGATAATTGGCACGGCTTTAATGCATTTAAATTGAATAGAAAAAACCAAACCCTAGCATAAAAGAAAACCCTGTTATGTAAACACATAACAAGGTTTTCATTACTTCATCAATTTCTCAAGTTATCATATAAAATGTAGCACATTATGTATAAAATTACAAGAGCTAATATACAAAAAAGCCGTGTCAAAATTAATTGGCACGGCTTTTGCGATATCTTTAAATAGGAATATCGTTTCAACTTAAGGAACGGTTCAAATGCAACGTCATTATGGCGCTGCAAATTAATGATAGCATGATGCATTTAAAGATGCAAATTGATAAAAACACACTTGCGTTTATACACAAAATATGTAAAAAATATTTTTGTTAATCCTATGCGGTTTTAAGTGTTTTCAATATAAAAGCCGTATGAATTCATTTTTGTACGGTTTTTTGTACAATGCTTGCGTTTTTACACGTTTTGTATGATAAAAGAGGCATTCTTTCAGTAAAGTAAAATTGTTAAAATCTATTCTAAAAAGCTGCGTTTATTGAGACACGGTTTTTTTATTTCTATGCGCCTCAGCCGCTTTAATCAATTCATCTACAGTCCTTACCCGATCTCCAAAAGACATTAAACCTGTAGAAATCTCTTTTCTTCCTGTAACCCATGCCCCCGAAAAAAGTTGCGTATCTCCAAAAATACGTGCCCTGCCACCAATAATTGCACTCCCATAAGCACGTACATTGCCATGAACCTTTGCAAACCCATTAACATGCACCTCATCACAAATTATTGCATTTTCAAAAACCTTCGCATGCCCCCAAACAGTAGCAGCATTATAAACCTTGGCATCATCGCCAACCCAGCAATTACCCTGCTGAGAAAGGTTGTATTCACTTTCAATAAAGCCCCCTAAATCTCCTTTTTTAACACCTCCAAAACTTCTTAAAGCTTTTGCGATAAAGTGTTATAACTTTACCACATATTAAATGATGTTTAATTTCTGTAGTTTCATCAGTAAGTTCATATTTTTTGGATACATTTTTAGTGGTCATAGGTAGCTCCCTAATCTAATATTGAATAAATTTTAATGAGATAGTTAAAGGAGGGGCCCCGCACCACCAATGCTTTTTTTATTATTGCATATTTCCGTAAATTTGCTCTCTTAAATATGCTAGTCCTTTAGACGTTATTTTAGTTGATGGTACTGTTTTTTCTGTACCATCGTTCTTTTGAATAGTAATGGCTGTACAATCCATTAATCCCTTTTGGATTTTATCTTGATAAGGCAATAATGGACCTCTTGGCACTCTTTTGTAAACCCAACCATATCTTCGTAAGTAATCTGATAAATCCTTAGGCCTTACTTCCAATATTTTTGCAGCATCTATGATACCAAACAAGCCATCAGAACGTTTTAAACCATCAAGAGCCATGGCTTTTGGTTTTAACTCTGCAATGATAGTGTCTTTTTGATCTATTTGACCTTGCAAGTAGTGTAAAAAGCCAATCATTGCCTGCGGGCTTGAGTAATCGATTTGCTGTGGTGTTGAAACTTGCTTTGCACGCCGCTCACACTCGATAAAATACTCTCTTGCTGCGTGTCCTTTATCATTACGCTCGATCATTGAAAGGTGTTTTGCCATGTCTAAGGTAAGGTGGTATTCTATACTTGGGCGACCACCTTGGGATTTCGGTAAAGTTTTACCGAAAGTTATAACACCTTGATTTTCTTGAAAGGTATTAGGCTTTACTAAATTTTTAGTAAACGTCACAAAGTCTACATTTTCACGAAACTTACACTCTTTAATGCGATTTTTTATCCAATTTCTAAATTCGGATTTTATCTCTAAAAACGCATGCAAATCACGTGCATTTACGGTTTGAACTAATTCACCATCGATTTGAGTTTGGTTTATGTTAATTAAATACTGTGACATGGTACTGTCTCCTGTGTAAATAACTTTTTTCTATTAACCCTCTAAAAGAATGTCGGGCGCTAGAAACACAGTACACAGTCTGTTGTTACGCTTTCCCCTCATAAGGGTATTGTATAGCGTAACCACACCCGACAATCCCCTCTTATATGCTATAAAGCATATCTGAGTCAAAACTTTACAATTTGCGGAGATGAAGATTACTTTATAAACCCATCCGCTATGTACTTTTAGTGTTTCTAGCACTTACTGATTCGTTTAACAGAGTGATTCGATTGTTGTCAATATGTATTTTACTATTTTTTAACTTTTTTCATTTCGATACTTATCTTATTGAATCTAAAGTTAAAAAGCAGGCGCCCCCGCCGCGCCCGTGTGTTATTTACGCAGCCTCATTTATGCTATGCACATTATCCAAAACAGGATTATAAACTTTCAAAAAACGCGATATCGTTTGAGTTGTTTCGGATTGACCAAACTCTGTAATGATTGCTAAGATTTTTGTAAAATTTGGAATTTCGTTTTGTAATTTTAAAAACAAAACGTTCTCAAGAGCAGCCATAAGTTCCACTAAAGAAACGTGATATTCATTTTCAGTATCAATATCAATATGATCACTATTTGCTTCTTTACATACTGCCATCCACAAATCACATAAGAAATCAGTGGTAATATTAATTTCGTTTTTTTCCATTTTAATTGCTTTCTTAACAAATAAAGTTTTTAATTAACAGCCCATAAGGGCGCCGGGTGCTAAAAACACGGTGTTAAGTCCGCCGCTATGCTTTTCCCTCGCGAAGGGTATTGTATGGCATAGCTACACCCGACATAATCATTATACGCTCTTAAAGCATAAAAGAAAGCCAGCATTTTAAGAAATGGGAGAAACCTTATCGTGGTTTACCCGCTCAACACAAGTGTTTTTAGCACTTACCAACCTTATTAAACGACCTTTTCCTTAAAGTCAATACGTATTTTTTTATTTTTTTCACTTTTTTCATTTTGATACTTATCTTATTGAATCTAAAGTTAAAAAGCAGGCGCCCCCGCCGCGCCCGCGCGTTATTTACGCTGCTTTATTTAGGCTATGCACATTATCCAAAATAGGATTATAAATTTTTAGCAATGAAACTATTGATTCAATTGGTTCAGATTGACCGAACTCTGTCATAATTGCTAAGATTTTTGTAAAATTTGGAATTTCGTTTTGTAATTTTAAAAACAAAACGTTCTCAAGAGCAGCCATAAGCTCTACTAAAGAAACGTGATATTCATTTTCAGTATCAATATCATCACTATTTGCTTCTTTACACACTGCCAGCCACAAATCACATAAGAAATCAGTGGTAATATTAATTTCGTTTTTTTCCATTTTAATTGCTTTCTATTGGTTAGAAATTTTTGATTGACAACCCATAAGGGCGCCGGGCGCTCAAAACACGGCCAATAGTCCGTCGCTATACTTTTCCCTCGCGAAGGGTATTGTATGGCATAGCTACACCCGACATAATCGTTATATGCCAATAACAGCACAAAAGAAAGTCAGTATTTCAAGAAATGGGAGAAACCTTATCGTGGTTTATCCGCTATTGGTCAGTGTTTTGAGCACTTGCTGACCTTATTAAACGACCTTTTCTTTAAAGTCAATACGTATTTTTTTATTTTTTAACTTTTTTCATTTTGATAATTATCTTATTGAATCTAAAGTTAAAAAGCAGGCGCCCCCGCCGCGCCCGTGTGTTATTTACGCAGCCTCATTTAGGCTATGCACATTATCCAAAATAGGATTATAAATTTTTAGCAATGAAACTATTGATTCAATTGGTTCAGATTGACCGAATTCTGTCATAATTGCTAAGATTTTTGTAAAATTTGGAATTTCGTTTTGTAATTTAAAAAACAAGACTTTCTCAAGAGCAGCCATAAGTTCCACTAAAGAAACGTGATATTCATTTTCAGTATCAATATCATCACTATTTGCTTCTTTACACACTGCCAGCCACAAATCACATAAGAAATCAGTGGTAATATTAATTTCGTTTTTTTCTTTAGAATTCATTTTAACACCTGTCGGTTTTGACGTTTTCAATTGACAACCCCATAAGGGCGCCGGGTGTTGAAAACACGGCCAACAGTCCGTCGTCACACTTTTCTCATAAAGAGTATTTTATGGTGCGACCACACCCGACATAACCATTATACGCTCTTAAAGCACAAAAGAAAGTCAGTATTTAAGAAATGGGAGAAACCTTTTCGTGGTTTAACCGCTGTTGGTTTAGTGTTTTCAGCACTTATCAAGTTTATTAAACGAACCTTTCATTAATGTCAATACGTATTTTTTATTTTTTTTCATTTTGATATCTACCTAATTGAATATCAAGTGCTTTTTCTAGTTCACTGTCTATATCATAAGCCTCTGAATAACATCTCTCACCATTATCTCTAATCTCACAAATCAAACGATCTTTCTTTGTACGTTTTTTGATTTTCGCATTTACCTCATCTATCAACGCTTCACAACTCAATACGCTTCTTGGCAATTCACCACCATATAGCCAAGCTCTCACTTGCGCCTTGGTACTGTAATCAACTTTGTTAGGTACATCATGATACTGACCACCATCGAATTCCTCATATTCTCTCATACCATCTTCGTATTCATAGAGATTGTACAAGGCATTGATTTATAATGATAATTCACTGTTTTGTATGTTGAATGAGAGTCTCGAATAACGTAAGATTCTCTCATTTCAAACCTGTTTATCTTGAATCAATCAAAATCACTCATTTGCACATCACAAGTGGGATGAGTGTGTGGATCAAATTTGTATAAGAAAGGAGTAAAAAATGGCTCTTATGAACCGTCTTAATGCAAG
>NZ_JACIFE010000042.1 GCF_014197255.1 Bartonella fuyuanensis
AAGCCCTTAAGAAAGTCTGTGAAGGTTTAAAAGAAGCAGACCGTGGCAAGCTGATTATGGCATGTGGAACGGGCAAGACTTTCACCAGTTTGAAGATAGCAGAAACCCTTGCTGGGAAAGGCAAGCGTATTTTGTTTCTGGTACCCTCTCTCGCTCTTATCTCTCAAACAATTCGTGAATGGACAGAAGATACAGAAATATCCTTGCGTTCTTTTGCCGTGTGTTCGGATACACAAGTGGGTAAGCGTTGTAAGAATAAAAATGATGATGAAGCTGGTCTCAATGCATCAGACCTTGTTTTACCAGCTACTACCGATGCCAAAGAGCTTGCGCGTAAAGCCAATAAAACTTCTCTTGATGTAATGACCGTGGTGTTTTCAACTTATCATTCTATCCAAGTGATTTCAGATGCACAAAAAAAGTATGATTTACCCGAATTTGATCTCATCATTTGTGATGAAGCACACCGTACCACTGGAGCTGTGTTAGGAACAGACAAGCGTGAATCTGATTTTATCAAGGTTCATGATAACAGCATCATTCGGGGTAAAAAACGTCTGTACATGACGGCAACCCCTAAAATCTTTACCGACAAGCTGAAAAAGAAGGCTGACGCATCTGATGCTGTTCTGGCGTCCATGGATGATGAAGAGCTCTATGGAAAAAATCTTTACACGTATACTTTTTCAAAAGCTCTAAAAGATAAACTTTTAACACCCTATAAAGTTATCGTCTTGGCTGTTGATGAAGCAATTATTAACGCAACGATTCAGAAACGCCTTAAAGATAAAAATTCCGAACTTATTCTTGATGATACAACCAAAATCATTGGCTGCTACAAAGTACTTTCCCAAATAGAAAAGAAAGAAGAAGATGGCATAAAACCTATGCGTCGTTCTCTGGCTTTTTGTAAAAGTATCAATACGTCTCAACTAGTCAGCGAACTATTCAATGATGCTATTGATGAATATCATAAATTTGTTCCCGAAAGTAAGACTTCTCTTATCTTTGATGTTAAGCATATTGATGGATCTTTTAATGGCAAAAATCGTAATAAATTACTTGATTGGCTTAAAGAAGAGACAGATGAGAATAACTGCCGTGTGTTAACCAATGTCCGATGTCTCTCTGAAGGAGTCGATGTCCCTGCTCTTGATGCGGTTATGTTTTTACACCCGCGTAAAAGTCATGTGGATGTGATACAGGCTGTGGGGCGTGTGATGCGCCGCGCAGAAGGTAAAACAACAGGCTACATTATTTTACCCGTTGGTATTCCCTTTAATATTCCACCACAACAGGCTTTAGAAAACAATACAAAGTATGATGTCATCTGGCAAGTTCTCAATGCTTTGCGTGCTCATGATGACAACTTTAAAAACAAAATAAAAGCCTTAGAGCTGGACCAAGATGTTCGTCATGTGTTTGAGATTGTAGGGGTCACTTTTGACCCTGCTTTACAAGCAATGACCGCAGTTGTTGACGAACTCTCTTTCCACGCGAAATCGGAAAGTGCTGGGCTTCATATTGGTTCAGTAGCAAGTGAAAGCTCTTATAAATATGGAGGACAAAAAGAATTCGAGTTTTATGTTGATGAATTATCGCGTGCTATTAAGCCCATCATTGTCAAAAAATGTGGAGAGCCTAATCAGTGGGGAAATTGGGCTGGCAATGTAGCTGCAATTGCACAAAATCATATTATTCGTCTTAAAAGCATACTCGCTGATAAAAAGAGTGAAGCCTTTCACGCTTTTGATGCCTTTCATAAAGAATTAAAGAACGGTTTAAATGACAGTATCGAGCAAGAGGATGCACTCGAGATGTTGGCGCAACACCTTGTGACACGTCCTATTTTTGAATCCTTGTTTGATGGAAATGAGTTTGTGAGTAAAAACGCCATCTCGCAAGCGATGGAAAAAATCTTAGCTGAACTTGATAAGATGAATATCAAAGACGAAGCCAAAGATCTTGAAAAATTTTATCAAAGTGTAAAGGATGATACAGAGGGTATTATCGAAACGCAAGCAAAACAGAATCTTATTATCAAACTTTACGAAGATTTTTTTACTAAGGCATTCAAAAAGACAACAGATAAACTTGGGATTGTTTATACGCCTATTGAAATAGTTGATTTTATCTTACATTCCGTCAATGATGTTTTAGAGCAAGAGTTTGGACAAAGCTTAAGTTCTCGAGGCGTCTCTATTCTTGACCCTTTCACTGGAACGGGGACCTTTATCACAAGGCTTTTACAATCTGGACTCATCAAACCAGAGGATATGGAGTATAAGTTTCGAAATGAAATCAAAGCCAATGAAATTGTCTTACTCGCTTATTACATAGCAGCGATTAACATTGAATCGACTTATCATAGTCTTATGAAAGGAGATTATATCTCCTTTGAAGGAATTTGTTTAACTGATACTTTTCTGATGTTAGAGGAAAAAGATTTTTTTACACGCTATATGTTTGAGAATTCAGAGCGGTGTAAAAAACAGCAGGAAGCAGATATCCAAGTTATTGTTGGCAACCCTCCTTATTCAACAGGTCAAAAAAGTGCCAATGATAATAATCCAAATGTCTATTATGATACTCTTAATGATAGCATAAAAAATACATACGCATCAGGTTTGAATGTTGGTACTAACCGTAAAGAGCTTTATAACAGTTATATTCAAGCAATTAGATGGGCTAGTAATCGTTTAAGTTCTAAAGGCGGCGTTGTAGCCTATGTTTCTGGAAATGGATGGATAGATAAAATATTTGCGGATGGTATGCGAAGATGCTTACAAAATGAGTATTCTGCTATTTATATCATCAATCTTCGTGGTGATATTCGAAAAAATATAAAATCAAAGGAACAATCAAAAGAAGGGGGAAATGTTTTTGGCTCTGGAAGTCAAAGTGGAATAGTTATAACTCTTTTTGTACGCAATCCAAATACACAACAACCCTGTAAAATTTGCTATTATGATATTGGTGATGACCTTTCTACAAAGGAGAAATTATATCTCTTACATAAATTAAAAAGCATAAAAGGAATAATACAATCCAAGCAGTTTATTGAGATTACGCCTAATGAAAAACATGATTGGATAAAGCAAAGAGTTGCTGATTTTGATCAATCCATACCTATGGGGGATAAAAGTACCCCTATAGATTCTAAAATTTTTGAAGAAGTCTCACTTGGTGTACAATCAAATAGAGATGCTTGGGTTTATAATTTTTCGAATGATGCACTAGATGAATCTATTCAAAAAACAATCAAATATTTTAATATACAAAAACGACTTATCTCCAAGAATCCGTCTATATCTGTAAAAGAAATTATTGATTATGATGCTACAAAAATTGGATGGTCTAGGGGGGCTTCGCTCCAAACTGAAGCAAGAGATAGATGCAAAATTTGAACCAAATCTAAAAGCTCTCGTTCTTTATCGCCCGTTTATGACAATGTGGCATTATACATCACCATTCCTTAATGAAATACTAGGACAAACGCATCAATTTTTTAATTCAGATATTCCGCATAATCTTGGAATTTGTATTTCGGGTAAAGGAAGTCTATCTCATTTTTCCTGTCTCATGACTAATAAACCAATCAATTATCACACATTAGATACAACAAAATGCTATCCACTTTTATTATATTCTGATGAAAAAAAACATCATAACCAGAGTTTATTTGCTGCAAGTGTAAAAAAGAAAGTTCGTGATGGCATTACAGATGCGGGATTAGCACATTTTAAAGCTGCTTATTCGAATGAAACCATAACAAAAGATGATCTATTCTATTATGTGTACGGTCTACTTCATTCGGAAGATTATCGTGCTCGTTATGCTGATAACCTCTCTAAAGAACTGCCTCGTATCCCTTGTGTAAAGAGTGCTGATGATTTTTGGAAGTTTGTAACAGCTGGACGTGAATTGGGTCATTTGCACGTGAATTATGAAGATGTAGAGCCTTATCCCGTGACCTTTAAAAAGGGTAATCCAAAATTAACAAAGATCTCTAATCCAGAAAAGTTTTATTATGTAACTGAAATGAAGTTCGCAAAAGCAGGTAAAGAGAAAGATAAAACCACCGTTATTTATAATAACAATATCACAATAACAGATATCCCTCTTGAAGCTTATGAGTATATCGTCAATGGTAGACCCGCTCTTGAATGGGTTATGGGGCGTCAATGTGTAAAGACTGATAAAAAGAGTGGTATTGTCAATGATGCCAATCGCTATGCTGTTGAAACCGTTGGAAACCCCGCCTACCCTCTAGAGTTGTTTCAAAGGGTTATTACTGTAAGTTTAGAAACAATGAAAATCGTAAAAAAACTACCAAATTTGGTATTAAGAGAAACTGAATAACTTATAAAGCATGCTCACATAATGAGTATGATAAACGCATAAGGGGTATAGAGCTTATAACCATAATCTATATCTCTTTTGTGAAGTTGATTAGATACAATCCTAATATGCATTATTCTAAAAGATGAGGCTTGCATTTTTAGATACTCTACTTTGGATTGCTTTAAGACTTTTAAGAAACCCTATCTTAAATTGAATATGCTTCTTTTACATTGCCTTTAAAAGATTATACCGTAATCTAAAATGATAGATTTATCCTTTTCAAAAGCTTTGTTTAAAGAGGGTGATATATATTCATTTTCTTATATTACTTATAGGTTTTGTCTGTTTTTAAAACCCCCAAAACACCTACAAAACATATAGCATTAATTGAATTTACAGGTTGTATTTTGATATAGGTTGTTTTTTGTGAAACTTGATAAAAGTTAACATATTGAAATATAATAAACTTTTATTTTTGATTAAAAAAATAAAATAATACGTATAAAAAGAACCCACAAAACCACCAAAACTAACAACCATAAGGATCTTGATAACATTTATTATAAGTTACAAGCTATCTTTTGAAAAGCTTTAAAGGATCATATGCTTTTCATAAAGCACATTTTAATCATTCACTAAAATCATAAGATTCGTCTGTTAAATAAACAGACATAACCGATAAAATAGACAAAAGCCCATAAAAAGGGATTTTGATCATCTATGGAATAATTTTATAGGTCTTTTTTATAAGTTGTTTCCTTAAAAT
>NZ_JACIFE010000043.1 GCF_014197255.1 Bartonella fuyuanensis
TTGGTAAGCGCTGAGACATCGAAGGTCATATCGCCTGACACGGCTTCTAAAAGCCCCGAGCTGTTGATCACATGACCAGCCCGCTCTCCACTTAAACCACGGATGATGAAATTATCTTCCGCAATGCGAAAATCTCTAGTTTTATCAAGGTTTGGGATAATTCCTAGGGTAGAGAAAAAATAGATAAGCGAACTAACTAAAGGCTGATGGATCAAAATTATGAAATTTATATAAGCAATAACGTTGTCACAGATTGATAAACAGAATAAATAATAGGAGCACCTTTCTTAATAGTGCGCGATCTTAAACAAATTAACCCGCTTTTGACTTCTATGATCTACCTTATTTTAGAAGAACAGGAGCTTCTTCAAGGTTTTTTCCTATGTAATTCTACTGAAAAATAGATAGAAAAAATTTAAACTTTTAGAATAACTTGAATAAAATTTATTATTGGATGATTTAAATGAGTTCGTTGCATTATAAATTTCCTTCATTTCAAATCTATTCATGATATGAATTACTAGAAATTATTCGCTTGCCTGCTACAAGCGAAGTGGCATGTTGAATAAAGCTCTCTAAGGAAGACGTAAAAATGCCTAACCATCTTAAAGCCAAGACTGTTAGTAATATAAAGAGATGATAAAGAATATGATGATTTCAATCTAATCTACCGTGTAAAAAAGGAACCACTTTGCAGTAGGAGAAGAAACGGAGATATTTTATAAGAATTTCATCCCCTACAAAATTGCAACGTCTATGTTAACCTTCATAGAAATTCATCTTACACAATGTTTTAAAACGCTTTAACAAAATAGTTTTAATTTCATTTCAAACGCTATTGATATCAATGGCAAAATCTAAACTTTTAAATATCCATTTTACTTATTGCTTAAGCACAAGTATTTCTTTAACTTTCTTTATAAAAATCAGTAAAAAATTTTCTAATAAATACATTTTATACAATATAAAAATATTTTTACATCTATTTTCTATTTCTATATTTATATCGATCTCTTTAATATTTTTTCATAAAATAAATCGCATTATATGTATTTCCAATAATTACTCTAATAGCGCATATAAAATATATAAATGAGTTGAAAAACAACGAAATAAGAATCGGAATAAACTTATTTGATAATAACATCCCGCTTGATGAGAGAAAAAGTATCAACCTTGATCTTTACAATTCTAACCCTAGCTATATTTTAAATTTAGGCAAAGGAGAGTACAATGGAAAATGCAAACATTGGTTGGATTGCAGCTATTATTATCGGCGGGCTTGCAGGTTGGGCTGCACAGTATATTATGAAAAGCCAAACAGGAATATTGTTAAATATCATCTTAGGGATTATTGGCGCTGCGTTAGCGAGCTTTCTTTTTAGTCTTTTAGGCGTAAATTTTGCTGGTTGGCCTGGGTATCTTATTTCAGGTTTTTTAGGAGCCTGTATTCTTATATGGATAGGACAAAGAATTCGATCATAGAGTATTTTTAAAATATATTTTGGGATCCAATAAAATAACTGGAATATTTTGAAATATTTCCCATAGTTTATTAATACAGTTTTGGTCTGATAGTGAGATGCTTAAACTGCGATTTTGGGCATCTGCTGTCGTTTTAGCTTCAAACAAAACGTAGCAAAAACTCTTATAACGCGCCATTCCATACTTATCCAACTTACGCATATCAGGAGAGATGTGTGTGTTATTTTAAAAATACGAATTTATTTTCGTATTGCGTAAGCTAATTTGGCTCATCTTACTGGAATAAAAATTCCATAAGGTTACAAAAATTAATAACAATGATTCAAGATCCTACTATGTAATACTTAACGCCTCTACACTTCATCAAGAATACTATTTTCACCGAAAAACTCGAATATCTCTTTTGCATTCTTAAAATTTAAATATATGGAATAAGCATAAAATGATAAAGAGCATTTTCCTAGTAGAAAAAATAAAAAAACAAATGCCATAAATTTGATGCACGCCCTTTTTCTTTTCCATAAATTATATATAAAATATTCAATATAAAACTTAAGTAATATGTATTATTTTAACTTAAATTTTTAATAATGAAATTATATTAATGCTATATTATATATATATTTTAATTTAAAATTTATATAAATAACATTAATATAAGATAAGTTTATTATTACTCATTATGTATTATATAAATGAAATAAATTTCTATAATTTTAACAAAATAATTTATTTTAAAATTTCCAAAATGCATTCCTATAAAATTCTTGATTATAACGAATACGATCACTTTTATATCTAAATGCAAAAACTTTGAGTATCCACTTACTTTCTAAAGTATAAATAAGAGTTTTGCGATCCTTAAATTCCTCTTTAGATCGTCTTAAATAGCTGAATTCCTCATCCCTTTTATAGATATTACACGTAAGTTTTAAAGCACAAAATATCTTACCCATTATCCTAGTTCTATCAAGCACATCTCATAACGCATCGGACAGAAGCCCTTTGAATATATTATAACATATTATTTTTGCCTTTTTAAATGAAAATAATTCTATAATACATATGTTCCATATATCTTCTTTTAAAGACCTTCGCTTTCGATTTTCCCTTTAGATATCTTCCTGTTACAATCTTGCTGCGTTTATCCTGCTGTATTACAATAGAACCATCTATTTGACTCATCCAGCATATTATAGAAATAGAATTTTAGATGTGGAGTAAAATGATGTCTGATCTTGGAGTTTCCATCCTACCATCTCTGAAGTGGATCTCTGATCAAAGTCCTCCAGTACCAGAAAATATTCGCGATTGGCTCATGGAATCAGGCTCAATGACGCTTCGATTAAAAAAATATTGCACCTGCTTCCAAGTTCAACCACAACGCGAATGTTTTATTACACGAGATAAATTAAAAGAAGAAGCAGAACATCTACCCGAAAGTATACGTTATTGGCTACGCGAAGTCATATTGATAGGAGATAATAAACCTTGGATTCTTGGACGCACTGTAATCCCACAAGAAACCCTCCTCCACCATCAAGCCTTAATGCATCTGGGAACTGTACCCCTAGGACACTATTTATTTAACAGTGGAAAATTAATTCGCGATTACATTCATATTGGTCAACAAGGCAGGCTATGGGCACGTCGTTCTCGTTTGCAGCTAACCGGTAAACCATTGTTACTAACCGAGCTGTTTTTAGCAGATTCACCGCTGTACCCCCCAGGATGCTAATTTATTCTTTATAATTTATAGGCTCCAAATAGCTTTATACAAGGCATTGATTTATAATGATAATTCACTGTTTTGTATGTTGAATGAGAGTCTCGAATAACGTAGGATTCTCTCATTTCAAACCTGCTTATCTTGAATCAATCAAAACCACTCATTCGCACATCACAAGTAGGATGAGTGTGTGGATCAAATTTGTATAAGAAAGAATTAAAAATGGC
Organism: Bartonella fuyuanensis; assembly: GCF_014197255.1. Taxonomy (GTDB): domain Bacteria; phylum Pseudomonadota; class Alphaproteobacteria; order Rhizobiales; family Rhizobiaceae; genus Bartonella; species Bartonella fuyuanensis. The sequence continues at coordinate 3,442 of NZ_JACIFE010000043.1, forward strand.
TCTTATGAACCCTCTTAATGCAAGATCTGTCGCAACATTGGGGGCTGGCAAATATAATGATGGTGCCGGCTTGATTCTTCATAAGCGTAAAGATGGAGGTGCTCAATGGATTTATCGTTATACCCTTCATGGGTGCCGTCGTGAAATGGGATTGGGTGCTTTAAGAGATGTTTCTTTAAAACAAGCCCATGAATTGGCAACAGGATGGCGCTCTGTTCTACGTGAAGGGCGTGACCCTATTAAAGAACGTGAAAAACAAAAGCGTGAAGCAATAAGCAATCTCCATTATTTAAAAGATATTGCTTTAGAAGCTTTTGAAAGTCGTAAAGCTGAATTAAAAAATGATGGTAAGAATGGAAGTTGGTTTTTACCATTACGCCTTCATATTCTTCCCAAATTAGGCTGTTTACCCGTTTCAGAGATTACACAAACAGAGATACGCAATGTGCTTGCTCCTATTTGGCATACAAAAGCTGGAGCTGCTCGGACAGCATTGATACGTCTCAAACTTTGTCTCAAACATGCGGCTGCATTAGGTTTAGATGTTGACTTACAAGCAACCGAAAAAGCACGCGCGCTCTTAGGTAAACAACGTCATAAAACGCAAAATAGACCTGCAATGGATTGGAAAGATATCCCTGCCTTTTATCAGTTACTCTGTAAAACACAAAACATAACTCAACTAGCTTTGCGTTTGCTTATTCTGACAGGCGTTCGTACTAATCCTTTGCGTTATATTCATAAAGATCAAATTGAAGATGATGTATGGACTATCCCTGCTGAAAATATGAAAGGAAAGCGTGATGCTACAACAGAATTTCGCGTCCCCTTATCATCTGAAGCACTAAAAGTGATTGAACAAGCCAGTTGTATCTCTAAAAATAATTTAATTCTATCTTTTTCCGGTCGTGCTCCCCTTGCTGCAAATCGTATGGCTCAATATATGAGAGACAATAAACTTGACGCCTGCCCCCATGGCTTTCGCTCTAGTTTACGCAATTGGCTCGCTGAAACAACCAATGCCCCCTATGAGGTCGCTGAAACTATTCTAAGTCATACAGTCGGGGGGCAAGTAGAACG
>NZ_JACIFE010000044.1 GCF_014197255.1 Bartonella fuyuanensis
AAGCTGATTATGGCATGTGGAACGGGCAAGACTTTCACCAGTTTGAAGATAGCAGAAACCCTTGCTGGGAAAGGCAAGCGTATTTTGTTTCTGGTGCCCTCTCTTGCTCTTATCTCTCAAACAATCCGTGAATGGACAGAAGATACAGAAATACCCTTGCGTTCTTTTGCCGTGTGTTCCGATACACAAGTGGGAAAACGTCGTAAGAATAATAAAAATGATGCTCTTGAATTTGATAGCTCTGATCTTGCCTTGCCTGCTACAACGGATGCAAAAGAACTGGCGAGTAAAGCGGGTAAGGTGTCCCATGATCTGATGACCGTGGTGTTTTCAACTTATCATTCCATCCAAGTGATTTCAGATGCACAAAAAAAGTACGATTTACCTGAATTTGATCTGATCATTTGCGATGAAGCACACCGTACCACTGGGGCTTCATTGGGAAGTGAAGATAATGAATCTGAATTTATCAAGGTTCACGATAACAGCATCATTCGAGGTAAAAAACGTCTGTATATGACAGCAACGCCTAAGATCTTTACCGATGATGCCAAAAAGCAAGCCAATGAGATCAATGCTGTTCTCGCCTCTATGGATGATAAAGAGCTCTATGGAAAAGAGCTTTATACTTATACATTCTCAAAAGCCGTTCAGAATGAACTTTTAGCACCTTATAAGATTATTGTTTTGGGCATTAATGAAGAGGAAGTTGCTGAATCTATTCAGCATTTGATGACCGATGAGAATTATGAACTTATTCTTGATGATAAAACCAAGATCATAGGCTGTTATCAAGCCCTTGCCAAAATAGATCTCAAGGTTGATTTAAGTGATGACCCTAACCCTATGCGGCGGGCTTTGGCTTTTTGTAAAGACATTAAAACTTCTGAACGTATCCGTGATACCTTCAATTCTCAAGAAATACAGGAAGAATTATTTAATCTTCATCAACTCTATAAAGATACCCCGCCGCTTCAGTGTACCTTTGATCATATTGATGGAACCCAAAGTGCCAAAATGCGCAATAAAGCCCTTGATTGGCTTAAGGAAGATGTGGGGGAAAATACTTGCCGTGTGCTCACCAATGTAAGATGTCTGTCTGAAGGGGTGGATGTCCCCGCTCTTGATGCCATCATGTTTTTACACCCGCGTAAAAGTCATGTGGATGTCATACAGGCGGTGGGGCGTATCATGCGGCGTGCAAAGGGCAAGAAAAGAGGCTACATCATTTTACCCGTCGGGATCCCTGCTGGGGTTTCTGCTGAACAGGCTTTACGCTACAATAAGAGATACAAGGTAGTCTGGCAAGTGATCAATGCTTTGCTTGCTCATGATGAGAATTTTGAAATCACCCTTAACCAAATGATCTTAGGGCAAGATGTTAGTGATACTTTGGAGATTGTCGCCTTAAAGAGCATGACCGCGGTTGAGGATAAAATCCATATCCATGAAAAATCAGAACATATGGGTCTTGAGATTGGAAAAGCCGCTCATGAACCACAAACTATTCATAGCGTAACAGGAAGATTACCTTTTTATAAAGAGTTTCCCAATGCTCTCAAAACCCTTCTTGCAAAGAAATTTGCTATTGCGGATTATTGGGAAAATTGGGCGGGCAATGTTGCTGAGATTGCACAAAATCATATCACGCATCTCCAAAACTTGCTTGCTGATGAAACCAGTGAAGCCTTTCATGCTTTTGATGCCTTTCATAAGGAATTAAAGAACAACTTAAACAGTGAAATAAAACAAGAGGAAGCGATTGAGATGCTTGCCCAGCATCTTGTCACGCGTCCTGTGTTTGAAGCTTTGTTTAAGGGCAATGAGTTTGTACAAAACAATGCTATTTCGCAAGCCATGGAAAAAATCTTAAAAGAATTGGATAAAACGAATATCGAGGAAGAATCCAAGGAATTACAAGAGTTTTATAACAGTGTAAGGCTTCGTGCTTCTGGGATTACCACACCACAAGCAAGGCAAAATCTTATTATTACGCTTTATGAAAGCTTTTTTGCCAAGGCATTTAAGAAAACTACGGATAAGCTTGGGATTGTTTATACGCCCGTTGAGGTTGTTGATTTTATTATTCATTCTGTTGATGATGTGTTGCGTAATGAGTTTGGAAAAAGCTTGGGGTCACGTGGTGTTTCTATTCTCGACCCTTTCACTGGAACAGGAACCTTTATCACAAGGCTTTTACAATCCAATCTCATCAAACCAGAGGATATGGAATATAAATTCCGTCATGATATCCACGCCAATGAGATTGTTTTGCTTGCCTATTACATAGCAGCGATTAACATTGAATCGACCTATCATAGTCTTATGAAAGGAGAGTACATTCCCTTTAAGCATATTGGTTTGGCTGATACGTTTCGCATGCTTGAAGAGAAGAACTTGCTACAGGAATTATTCAAAGAAAACAGTGAATATTTAGAGCATCAAAAGAAACTGGATATCCAAGTTATCTTTGGTAACCCTCCTTATTCGGTAGGACAAAAAAGCGAAAACGATAATGCAAAGAATACAGCTTATCCGATATTAGATGATCGCATTCGTGAAACCTACGCTGCTCAATCTAAAGTAACGAATATACGAGCGCTTTATGATAGTTATATTCGTGCTATTCGTTGGGCTAGTGACCGTATTGATAATGCTGGAGTAATTGGCTTTGTCACAAATGCAAGTTTTATCAATGGAAGTTCCATGGATAGCTTACGCAAATGCCTCGTTGAGGAATTTAGCAGCCTTTATATTTTCCATTTGCGGGGAAATGCGCGGACTTCTGGAGAACAACGTAAGAAAGAAAGTGGTGGGATTTTTGGTGAAGGCTCTCGTGCCCCTATAGCTATCTCTATTCTGGTTAAAAATCCAAATTCACAACAGCATGGCAAGATATATTTTCGTGATATTGGAGACTATCTCAATAGAGAAGAAAAGCTCACGATAATTGAAAAATTTAGGAGTATTGATGGCATTACACGAAGCAAAAAAGGTTGGCAAATAATTACACCGGATAAACATGGAGATTGGATAAATCAACGTGATGACAATTTTAAAGCATTTTTAGCCATAGGTTATAAAAAAGGTCATGGTAAAAAACTTTTTGAAAATTTTTCTCGTGGCATTATGACAAGCCGTGATACGTGGGCATATAACTCAAGCCGTGAAATAGTGGCAAAGAATATGCATAATATGATTGCTTTCTATAATAGTGAAGTAAAACGTTTTAACGATACTTATTTACCAGCTGATCATAAAGTACGTGCAAATGCTGTAAACGATTTTGTCAATTCGGATGAGAGCAAAATAAGTTGGAGTAATAATCTCAAAAAAGATTTAGTAAAAGGAAAGTTTTTCAACTTTAAGGAAAAGTGCCTTACCAAAAGTTTGTATCGTCCTTTTACTAAGCAGTGGCTTTATAGTGATTCTGTTCTCAACTGCGATGGTGCTTATCAGACGCGGATATTTCCAATAGGGCAAGTGGTTGAAAATAAGGTGATACAAGTTACAGGCATAGGAGCAAGAAGATTTTCTGTATTGATGAATAAAGCTTTACCTAGTTTAGATGCAATAGAAAAAGGTCAATGCTTTCCACGCTATATTTACGAAGACACTCCAGTTTCAAAAAATAAAAGTGAAAAACAAACCCATTTATTTACAGAAGAAAGCAAAAGTGCTGATTTACAGAGACGTGATGCCATTACGGATGAAGGACTAGCATATTTTAAAATGGCTTATCCTAATGAAACCATAACAAAAGATGATCTATTCTATTATGTTTACGGTTTGCTTCATTCAGAAGATTATCGCTCTCGTTATGCTGATAATTTATGCAAAGAATTACCTCGTATCCCTTGTGTAAAGAGTGCTGATGATTTTTGGAAATTTGTAACAGCAGGGCGTGAACTCGGTCATTTGCACGTAAATTATGAAGATGTAGAGCCTTATCCAGTGACCTTTAAAAAAGGTAATCCAAAACAGACAGAGATCTCTAATCCCGAAAAATTCTATTATGTAACTGAAATGAAATTCGCAAAAGCAGCTAAAGAGAAAGGAAAATCCGAAAAGGATAAATCAACTGTTATTTACAATAGCAATATTACCATAACAGATATCCCTCTTGAAGCTTATGAGTATATCGTCAATGGTAGACCCGCTCTTGAATGGGTTATGGGGCGTCAATGTGTAAAGACTGATAAAAAGAGTGGTATTATTAATGATGCCAATCGCTATGCTGTTGAAACCGTTGGAAACCCCGCCTACCCTCTAGAGTTGTTTCAAAGGGTTATTACTGTAAGTTTAGAGACAAT
>NZ_JACIFE010000045.1 GCF_014197255.1 Bartonella fuyuanensis
GCATTTTCGGAAACGCTTGCTTGGATAACCATAGCATCATCATAAACCCAGCAATTGCCATCATGGGATAGATCACTCTCATCTTTAATAAAGCCCCCCAAGGAACCCGCCTTGACATCATCAAAATCTCTTAAAGCTTTAATGCGGTGTAAAGTCACACCGTTAACAACGCGGTTTTCATTAGTAAGTTCGTATTTTTTTGCAGGCTCTTGTTTATTAACAGATGCGCTTTCATTTGAAATGTTAGAGAGAAGGGGGGTGTTGTTTGATATATTTGTCATAATTAAAACCTTGTCGTAATTAAATTTTCTATTAACAGCCTATAGAGGCATCGGGTGCTAGAAAACACGGCGACAAGTCCGCTGCTTACACTTTTCTCATAAAGAGTATTGTATGGTGTAAACACACCCGACAAAATCCTCATATACTAACAAAAGTATAAAAGATAGCCAATTTTTAAAAGCATTGGAAAGATTGTTTCGTAATCTATCCGCTTGTCGTTTCAAAGTGTTTTCTAATCACTTGATTATTTATATAACAAAATACGTATTTATTGTCAAACAATATTTTATCTTTTTTGATATTTTTTGTATTTTTTTATATATGTTATGTATTTATAATATCTTATGCTTATGAATTGCTTCTTTTATATTTATGTGCTTTTAAAGCTATATTATTGGCTTTAGAAAAGATTGGCTTCTTTTTTGAATCTATACATTTATAATATTTAAAAACGCTCTCATAATGCGTATTTTTAACTTTATAACCTGTCAGTTTTTTCACTAAATGAATTTTAATTTTTTGTGAATTTTGTTTATAACGCATTTATCATTTGCACTATCTTAATAGGCACCGCGCTCTTATAACCAATGCATTCATTTGCATTTTTGCTTTATTCAAACAAAGCTACTGTTTTCACGCATTCTCTATAGCTGTTATGTTCTTTATAGCCATGGCATCATTTTTCATTGTCATAAGAGAAGCGATAAATAGAATAATTGTGATTTATAGACTGTTATGAAAACATCTAAAGAGAGATTGATCATTCTAGAGATCAGAAAAATGCCTTTTAATAGGCTTTTGTCAGTTGTGTCAGTTTTGTCAGTTCTTTTTAGACCCTCTATTATTTTTTTAAATGAGAGAAAATTAAAAACATTATATTTCAATAGGTTATAATTTTAATGATGCAACCTTTATTAAAAGACAACCCATAAATTCAATTCATAATATATATTTGTCAGTTATGTGTCAGTAAATTGAACTGATAAACTAGATTATTTTATTAAGTAATTCCAACACGTCTTATAAAAAGCGTATGAAAGTAAAAACTGATTACGTTATCAAAATCCTTTTTATGAATTTTATCAGTTCATTTGAATAGATAAACTTATGATTTAGAGAATGATTAAAACGTGCTTTATGAAAAGCATATGATCTTTTAAAGCCTTTCAAAAGATAGCTTGTAATTCATATGAAATGCTATCAAGACCATTATGGTTATGAGTTTTGAAGATTTTGAGTATTTTGAGGGTTCCTTTTACTCCCCTTTATATATTATTTTTCAATCAAAAATAAAAGTTATTATATTTCAATATGTTAATGTTTTAAATAAACAATCCATATTACACACAACACGTAAATACAATCTGTAATATATATAAAGGGGTTTTGAAGGTATTTTGAGGGTTTGAGAAACCTTCAAAACCTATAAGTAATATAAGGAAAATGAATATATATAACCCTCTTTAAACAAAGCTTTTGATAACAATAAAGCACTCATTTTAGATTACGATATAACCTCTTAAAGGCAATGTAAAAGAAGCGTATTCACTTTAAGATGGGATTTCTTAAAAGTCTTAAAGCAATCCAAAGTACAGTGTTAAAAAGTGCAAATGCTCTTTTTTAGAATAATGCATATAAACATTCCTTTTAAAGATTGTATGTAAGCAATCTAACAAGAGAGGTATAGATTATGGTTATAAGACCTTATACCCCTTGTAAGGTTATCACACTCATTATGTGAGCATGCTTTAATAAGCTTATTCAGTTTCTCTTATTTCTAATTTTGGTAAGTTCTTAACAATCTTCATTGTTTCTAAACTTACGGTAATAACCCTTTGAAATAACTCTAGAGGGTAGGCAGGGTTGCCAACGGTTTCAACAGCATAACGATTGGCATCATTAACAATGCCGCTCTTTTTATCAGTCTTTACACATTGACGCCCCATAACCCATTCAAGAGCGGGCTTGCCATTGACGATATACGCATAAGCTTTAAGAGGTATATCTGTTATGGTAATATTGCTATTATAAATAACAGTTGATTTATCTTTCTCTTTACCTGCTTTTGCGAATTTCATTTCAGTTACATAATAAAACTTTTCTGGATTAGAGATCTCTGTTTGTTTTGGATTACCTTTTTTAAAGGTTACTGGATAAGGCTCTACAGTTTCATAATTCACGTGCAAATGACCCAGTTCACGTCCTGCTGTCACAAACTTCCAAAAATCATCAGCATTTTTTACACACGGGATACGAGGCAATTCTTTAGAGAGGTTATCAGCATAACGAGAGCGGTAATCTTCCGAATGCAAAATTCCATAAACGTAATAGAATAAATCATCTTTCGTGATAGTTTCATTAGGATAAGCGGCTTTAAAATGTTCTAACCCTTCATTCGTAATGGCATCACGCTTTTGTAAACCAGCTGTTTTACTTTCTTCTGTAGAAATTAAAAATAAATGAGATTGTTTCTTGTTTTTATCTTTTGAGACCGTAGTATCTTCGTAAATATAACGTGGAAAGCATTGTCCAGTATCTATTGCATGAAGGTTAGGTAAATCCTTACTCATCAAAACAGAAAAACCTGCTTGGGTTCCGGTACCTGTAACTTGTATTACCATATTTTCAACCACCTTCCCCATAGGGAATATACGCGGCATTTGTAAAACTCTCTCATTAAAGGCGCGATTGTAATAGAGCCATTGTTTCGTAAAAGGACGATAAAGGCTTTGAACAAGGCATCTATCTTCAAGTTCAAAGATTTTTCCTCTTATTAATTCTTGTTTAACATTATAGCTCCAACTTATCTTTCTCTCATCTGTATCAACGAAATCATTTACAGCCTTTGTACGTATTCTGCGATCAACATGTCCATAAGCATTATTAAACCGTTCCACTTCGCTGTTATAGAATGTGATCATATTACTCATGTTTTTAGCTAAAGCTTCACGACTTGCATTATATGTCCAAGCATCACGATTGGTTACAACCCCAAGAGAAAACGTTTCAAAGAGTTTTTTACTATGGGGTTTCTTATCACCTATAGCTAAGAATGTTTCAAAATTGTTATCACGTTGATGAAGCCAATCCCCATGTTCATCCGGTGTAATTATTTTCCAACCATCTTCACGTGTAATACCACCAATACTATCAAAGTATTGAAGCATCTCAAGTTTTTTTTCGGTAGAAAGATTATCACCAATGTCGTGATAATAAATCTCACACGGTTGTTTCTTATTTGGATTGCGCACAAAAATCGTTACAGCTATTCCGTTTTGGCTTCCAGAACCAAAAACATTGCCTCCTTCCTTTGATAGCTCTTTTGATTTTATATTTTTTCGAATATCACCACGAAGATTAATAATATAAATAGAAGAATATTCATTTCGTAAGCATTTTCGCATGCCATCAGCAAAGGCTTTATCTACCCATCCATTTCCAGAAATATAAGCTACAATACCACCTTGTGAACTTAAGCGATTACTTGCCCACCTAATCGCTCGAATATAGCTATCATAGAGATTTCTTTTTAATGTTGCTTGAGATTTAAGTGCAAACGTATTTTGGATACTTCTATCAAGTATTTCATATTCTACATTTGTATTATTATCATTAGCACTCCTTTGACCAGAAGAATAAGGAGGATTACCAAAGATAACTTTAATATCCAGTTTCTTTTGATGTTCTAAATACTCACTGTTGTCTTTGAATAATTTTTGCAGAAGGTTCTTCTCTTCAAGCATCCGAAACGTATCTGTTAAACCAATATGCTTAAAAGGAATATACTCTCCTTTCATAAGACTATGATACGTTGATTCAATGTTAATGGCAGCTATGTAATAGGCAAGTAAAACAATCTCATTGGCATGGATATCATGACGGAACTTATATTCCATATCCTCTGGTTTGATGAGATCTGATTGTAA
>NZ_JACIFE010000046.1 GCF_014197255.1 Bartonella fuyuanensis
CAATGTTGCTACAGATCTTGCATTAAGACGGTTCATAAGAGCCATTTTTTACTCCTTTCTTATACAAATTTGATCCACACACTCATCCCACTTGTTATGTGCAAATGAGTGATTTTGATTGATTCAAGATAAACAGGTTTGAAATGAGAGAATCCTACGTTATTCGAGACTCTCATTCAACATACAAAACAGTGAATTATCATTATAAATCAATGCCTTGTACAATCTCTTTTAGTATTTTTGATGATAATGGAATGCGAAATACTGTTGTAGCATTTCGTTAATCTTTCATATTTTCGGCAGAGATAATTCAGATATCACCATCAATTTGATCTTTGGGGATATAACATAAAGAACGTGTACGAACGCCTGTTAGGAGAAGCAAATATAAAGCCAGATGTGTTAGAATTGTTGTTTGGCAAAGTGTTTGATGAAAGGCAGAAACATCTCAATTTATGGTCAGTATATTTTGGGTTTTATAGAGTTGTTTATCTAAGAAGTACGTGCTTTTTTCTGTAGGCAATCAATTCGCCCGCTCATTTTACAGGGAAACCGTAAAGGGTATAGGGTAATGAAACGATAAAGCCATTGAGCGCCATCATCTTTATCCTTATGGAGGAATGAGGCAGTGGCATCATTCTATTTGCTAGTTTTCAATGTTGTTACAACCCTTGCATTAAAATAGTTCATTAGAAGCATTTTTAGTCTTTTCTATACAATTCTTACCCACATTGTAGCCTCGCTTGTGACGTGTAAGCAATTAATTTTAATTAATTTAATCTGAGAGGTGTTAGAATGAAAAAAACTTGCTAGATTTGGGTCTTTAATTCAATATGAAAAGAGTAAATTCATTGTAAATCAATATATTATCTTTTTATTATGGGATTGTATTTGTAATATTCTGGCTGTCAAAAGCAGAGTAAATCATATGTTGAAGGGACGTTCCGTGCTCGTTTGCCGATCAAATTTTCCATTCCAAATTTTATCAAATATTTATCCACAGATCGATTGTGAAGGGAATTCTAAGGATTTTAAGTTCATAAGAGATAATAATTTTTCAGATCTATTAAGGCTTTAGCGGGTTAAGCTTAGGTATTTTGAGGTATGATATTAGAAGAATTTTTCTAGTTTTCTAGAGCTAGATTATTTCTTTACTATGCTTATTTCTTGATACAAAAAGTTCTTTTAGCTCGTTTAATCTTTTAAGCTGGGTACAATATTAAGCGAATCAAGAATTAATTCATAAGACCTATGATAATGCTGTAACGAAGATATCTTTTTTCTTTATTATAGAGAGCTGCATTTATGGAATCAAGAAGAAGAGAGTAATGATAAAGACATTTCATTATAGAAAAATTGCTCAGGATGGATGTGCACGTCGAGGTGAAATTATAACGCGAAGAGGATGTATTCGGACACCCGCATTCATGCCAGTTGGAACGGCAGGAACCGTTAAGGCTATGTATATGGACCAAATACGTGATCTTGGAGCGGATATTATTTTGGGGAATACTTATCATTTAATGTTACGTCCAGGAGCTGAACGTATTGCGCGTTTGGGAGGATTACATAAATTTTCACGCTGGAGCGGCCCTATTTTAACTGATTCTGGTGGATTTCAGGTTATGTCACTGGCTGGGATCCGTAAAATTACTGAACAAGGTGTGATTTTTCGCTCTTACATTAATGGTACCTACTATGAAATGAGTCCAGAGCGTTCTATCGAAATTCAAGGACTTCTTGATGCGGATATTCAGATGCAGTTAGATCAATGTATTGCATTACCTGCTCCTGAAAAAGAAATAGAAGAATCTATGGAGCTTTCATTGCGGTGGGCACAACGTTGTAAAACAGCGTTTGGGGATCAGCCAGATAAAGCCTTGTTTGGGATTGTTCAAGGTGGTGATAATCTGAAACTGCGTGAACGTTCGGCTCAAGGATTAAAAGAAATGGATTTAAAAGGTTATGCTATTGGAGGACTTGCTGTTGGGGAGCCGCAAAGTGTTATGACAGCAGTGTTGGATACTACTTGTTCGATTCTGCCAGAGGATAAACCGCGTTATCTTATGGGAGTAGGGACGCCTGATGATATTTTACAAAGTGTTGCTCGTGGTGTTGATATGTTTGACTGTGTTATGCCAACGCGTGCAGGACGTCATGGTTTAGCTTTTACACGCTTTGGTAGAGTTAATTTGCGTAACGCACGTTATGCAGAAGATCCACATCCTCTTGATCCACAATCACCTTGTCCAGCAGCAAATGCTTATAGCTGCGCTTATTTGCATCATTTGATCAAATCTGGTGAATCCCTTGGTGGTATGTTGTTAACTTGGAATAACCTTTTTTATTACCAACAATTGATGCAAGGAATCCGCGATGCCATTGAAAAAAGCCATTACGCTGATTTTTGCGCTGAAACACGAGCCCTGTGGATGCAAAAACGCTAAAATATTAATTATAATAGATAGATTGACTTTTTTATTCAATTTATCTTTTTACCTAAAATCTTTGTTCAAAATATGAAATTAGAAATACCTTTCAAATTTATATGGTACGTATTCTTTTGTAAATGGTATATGAAATAAAAACTGTTACTCCGGTACGCGCTACCTGATCCGGAGAAAAACAGTTTGTTTCTGCTTCTGATGGTTGTTTAAAGCAACAATGTTAATGAGGTGTTACCGAACGCTTAAAAGAAGTATAAAAATCGTAATTTTATAAGTTATTTTATGTTTTTTATTGTTAATGGTAAAAAATGTTTTAAAATAAGATACTTATACTTTTAGAAAATTAAGATAAAATAAGATTGCAATTTTTAAAGATTAGATTTTTATGTTTTAATATAAGTATTATTTACGATGGATTTATGTAGTCTTATGATGATAGCTTTTAAATTATTAATCTATAAAAATAAAGGAAAATATAATAACTTAGTGAGTTTTTTTAAATTTAATTACTATATAAGATATTGATAAATATTTTGAACAAAAACTTCTCGTAGTTATTTTTTACTTTGTTTATAAAATTATCTAAAGATAAGCATAATATCTTATGTGAGTATTTTAATTTGCAGATGATGAGTTAGCTAAAAAACTATTTGATGCTATCCTTCTATTAGATGGGGGAAGAGGTAAGATGTCTAAAATAGGATTAATTAATAAATATAGAATTCAAATGATATTATCATAGGAATTTTTAGAAGAAGGAAGGCGTAAAGTTGAAATTGTAATTTATCAATTTAGAGGATGTGTATTCACAAGAGAGCCAAGGGATTAAAGCAGCCGATGGGGTTGGTTCTGTTTTCCGCCCCACGGTGGGGAAATCCGGCAATGATGTGCCGCTGATTGATATTGTTCGCCCCAATGGACAGGGTCTTTCTCATAACAAATATGACAGTTTCAATGTTGATAGCCATGGCGTGATTTTGAACAATTC
>NZ_JACIFE010000047.1 GCF_014197255.1 Bartonella fuyuanensis
ACTTGCCCCCCGACTGTATGACTTAGAATAGTTTCAGCGACCTCATAGGGGGCATTGGTTGTTTCAGCGAGCCAATTGCGTAAACTAGAACGAAAGCCATGCGGGCAGGCTTCAATTTTATTTTTTCTCATATACCAAGCCATCATCGTATGTGAAAGAGGACCGCGACCGGTAAGAGAAAAGATGAAATCACTTTTAGAAATACAGCGGGCTTGTTCAATTACTTTTAATGCTTCAGATGATAAGGGCACGCGAAATTCTGTTGTAGCATCCCGTTTTCCTTTCATATTCTCAGCAGGTATGGTCCATATATCCCCATCAATTTGATCTTTATGAATATGACGTAAAGGGTTAGAGCGAACCCCTGTAAGGATAAGCAGACGCAAAGCAAGATGTGTTATGTTTTGTGTTTTACAGAGTGACTGATAAAAGGCAGGGACATCTTTCCAATCCATTGCTGGTCTATTAGTGATCTTATGACGTTGTTTTCCTAAGAGAGCTTTTGCTTTTTCTACTGCTTGTAAATCAACATCCAACCCTAAGGCAGCCGCATGTTTGAGACAAAGTTTGAGACGTATCAATGCTATCTGAGCTGTTCCAGCTTTTGTATGCCAAATGGGAGCAAGGGTATCGCGTATCTCTGTTTGTGTAATCTCAGAAACGGGCAGACAACCTAATTTAGGGAGAATGTAAAGCCGCAAAGGTGAAAACCAATCACTAGCCTTACCATCTTTTTTTAATTCGGCTTTACGACTTTCAAAAGCATCCACGGCAATGTCTTTTAAGTAATGGAGATTGCTTATTGCCTCACGCTTTTGTTTCTCCCGCTCTTTAATGGGATCACGTCCCTCATGCAAAACAGAACGCCATTGATTTGCTAATTCACGGGCTTTTTTTAAAGAAACATTTTGCAACGCACCCAAACCCATTTCACGGCGCCGACCATGAATGGTATAGCGATAAATCCATTGAGCACCTCCATCTTTACGCTTATGAAGTAGCAAGCCAGCACCATCATTATATTTGCCAGCTCCCAATGTTGCAACAGCCCTTGCATTAAGACGGTTCATAAGAGCCATTTTTTACTCCTTTCTTATACAAATTTTATCCACACACTCATCCCACTTGCTATGTGCAAATGAGAGGTTTTGATTGATTCAAGATAAACAGATTTGAAATGAGAGAATCCTACGTTATTCGGGACTCTCATTCAACATACAAAACAGTGAATTATCATTATAAATCAATGTCTTGTAGATACCTTAAGAGAAGAGTTTGAAGATTTGAAAGAGTGTTCTTTAGACGAAGTACTCTGAATGATGTGAGGACGAAAGCAGATGAAGATACCTGATCATAGTCATGAATATTTGATACCTGTTGCGACGAAAGAGGAAATCAGAGAAGGGCTTTCGCAAGATAGCGTTGTTGTTCCGAAGATTTTAGGGACGGCTTCTTTGTATTCGTATGAAACTTTTGCTCCGTTAGAACAGGTTGTTAATGCGCGTCAAGAAGCTGTGAAAGCGATGTCTCGTGCAAATGGAGCGCAGCAGGTCGCGGAAGCAGCGAAGCGGGTTTCGGAACAAGCTCTTACGTCAGCAACAAAGATGGAAGAAATGGTTAGTACAGCGGTTACGACGTCTAATTCAGCGAAGGAAGAGGTTACAGGAGCGATGACTGCTGCCAATTTTGCAAAAGAGACAGCGGAAAGCGCCAAGGGTTTAGCAGAAGAAGCCAAGAACATGTCGGATGCTGCCAAGGAAATAGCATCGAGCTTAAAGGGCTCTATAGATAAAGCAACAGTGGAAGTCAATGATGCAAAAGGTCAATTAGCTACGTTATTGCAGAGTATTGAAGGAGTCAAGCAGGTAAGCGCTAGTGCAGTCAATTTGGCGACGGAAGCGAAGCAAGAATCTTCTCAAGCCCTTACAAGTATGGAATTATTGCAGAGGACAGCGGAAGAAGCCAAGACCATTGCTGAGGGAGCAAAGCAAATTGCGAGTGTTGCGAAGCAGACAGCAACCGAAACGATCCAAGTATCATCCACAGCGGTAAAGTCCTGTGATGAAGTCAAGCTGCTAGCGATGAAAGCAAGTGGTAAGTCGGATACGGCTCATGAGACAGCGATTACAGCTAAAGGTATTGCGGAAGTAGCCAAAGGTTTATCGGAACGGGCAACAACTTCCGTTACGGAACTCACGAACACATTGTCCCAATTACAAACAATTGCGGATACAGCATTAACAGGCGCTAGAGAAGCCAAGAGTACAGCAGATATTTCTAAGACGGTTTCAGATGAGGCAAAAACTCTTGCAGGGATGGCGTCGTCGAAAGCGGCTCAGGCACAACAAGATGCGTCTGAAGCGATGCGCCTCGCAAATGAAGCGAAGGTAGCAGCAGAGACTTCTGGTCATTCAGTGAGCGCAACAAATGGTGTTGGGGAATCAATTAAGAGTTTAGTGGACTCTGCGAATTCTAAATCGGAAACAGCAGAGCGACTAGCGCAAGAAGCAAAGTCTTTTTGCGCTGAAGTTAAGCAAACAGCTGCTTCTGCTTTGACAGCCTCCAATGAAGTGAAGGTAACGACAGAGACAGCATTAAGTACTGCTACGGATGCTAAGACGATAGCTTTATCGGCTAAGGGAATCAGTGAAACGTCGGCAGTTACAGCGAGTTCTGCGCAGACAACTGCGTCTGAGGCTTTAACAGAAGCTAGAGCAGCCAAAAAGACGGCTGAGGCTGCAAAAGTTTTTTCAGAACAGTCACAGGAAACTTGTGCTGTTGTCAAAGTTTCTGTTGAAGCTGTTAAGATTGTTGCAGAATCGGCGAAAAGTTCAGCGGATATGGCAACGACGAAAGCAGAGCAAGCGCAACGAGAAGCGTCAGAAGCATCTCGATTAGCGAATGAAGTGAAAGCAGCGGCGGAGAAGGCATTACAATCTGATAGACAAGGGGGTGGTGGAGTTAGTGAAAGCAGCAAGCTTTTGGGAGATACAGTACAGAAGAAAGCCGAAGAAGCCAAGGCCTTAGCCGGCGAATGCAGGGAACAAGCTTCTACAGCCATGACTTTAGTTAAAGAGGCAAAAAGTGTTTGTGAATCAGCAAAAAGTTTAGCTGATGGAGCGATC
>NZ_JACIFE010000048.1 GCF_014197255.1 Bartonella fuyuanensis
TGATGTGTTCTTTTAAGAATGCGCAAGGTATCACACGTGCCTTGCGTGGTACTTGGCATGGGCGTTATGGAACAGCCCGTTGCCCTGCTCATGATCAGTTGCGCTGCTGTCGTTTTGCGCTTACTTGGCTTGGTGAATCCTTTTATTTTTCAAGCGATTATCGACCGTATTCTCCCTTTTCAGCGTATTGAAAGTCTCTATGCTATCGTTGTCTTGATGGTTTCTATCATGCTGTTTAGCACGGCTCTTAGCACTCTATCTGGCTACTTAGGAGCTTATTTAGCCAATCGGCTTACGCTAGAATTTGGACGGCGCATTTACACCCATCTTTTAAGTCTCTCTTTGCCCACTTTACGCACTTGGCAAGTGGAAGAACTGTTTTCACGTATTGGAAAGAGAGAAAAATATAATGAATATGGATAACAATTTTATACTTTTGCACTTTTATAAATCAATATAATTAATAATATAATGAATAGCACAAGATAATATAACGACTAAAATCATTATTAATAGTGATTTCTTTATAGATGCTTCCCAACTATAGCTTTTAAATCTAAGTAACAAAGTACATGCAAAAAAAACCACAAAAAAACCTATAAATTCTGGAAGAAATAATTTTGCAGTTTTATAAATAATCTCCATAATGAAGATACTCCCTAAAATATGATTGTCATAAATATTATGATATCCC
Organism: Bartonella fuyuanensis; assembly: GCF_014197255.1. GTDB lineage: Bacteria > Pseudomonadota > Alphaproteobacteria > Rhizobiales > Rhizobiaceae > Bartonella > Bartonella fuyuanensis. The sequence goes on from NZ_JACIFE010000048.1 coordinate 695, forward strand.
TGAAATCAGTTGTGTTATAGTTTTTAAATTATGTTCACAATATCATTGATCTCAGGAATATATTGCTTGCTATTTTCTAATAAATTAGAAAAAGTATTTTTTTACTTTATCGATGATAGCAATCATCTACCTTATGTCCGAAGGCCATAAGACCTTCGTATAGTGCACCTCCTATGCTCCAACGGCAGCGCTTTTTGGTCTTTTAATTAGACCCGTGAATCCCACTACTACTGCACCTTTAAGATCATTTGCGACTACATCTAAGCATAATGCCCCACATCATAACTATCAGAGTGAAATCAATATGCGCTCAGCAAATGGAGTAGTTGTTAGCGTATTGGAGAAGTTGATACAATTCGTATTTTAAAGAAAAAACTCTGTAAAAAAATAAATTTATATGGATCTAGTATAAACCAATATATCTATGTAAATAATCAATAAGAGAATATAACATAAAGAACATAGCTATTTTAAATAATTCCCCCTTTGCATTTTTTTCCAATTATGGGATTTGAATATATAAGGAATAATACATAAAAATCCAAATATAATTGTTGATATTAATGAAGTTGTAATACTATTAGAAAAATCTACCATTATAAAATCCAGCTCAAAATTTTATATTCCTGAAGTTTATTATATATATATGTCTATAATGAAATTAACTTTAGGAATAATTTACTGGTTATTTTCTAAAAACAAATACCAGTGCTCTTTAATTTTTTAGTGGCATTGTACCCATTTACCTATACTGGCTCCAACTGCCCCCGAACCGAAGCCATTTATTGCTCCTGCCAAAGTGGCCGCCCCCACACCTTGTGGTCCTAATATAACACCTTTCAACGCACTGCCTGCTGCGTTTGCAACTGCTCCAGCTGCAGCCCCTCCACTATTATGAATGACATCTGCTTTTCATTTCATTTGAATGCAACCATGCGTTATAATATTTGCATCATGATTTGCTTTTTAGGATCTATTCATACATGCCAATCTTATATAAAAAATGGTCAAATGAATCATACATAAAAGTATGGATTCTTAAGTGGATTCATATAAAATAATTCCATACAAGCTATTGACTTTGTTTCGTTTTTTGATATTATATTAAATATGCCTTTAACCATCAACTTATCTTATGCTTGTTCTTTAAATTATTTTTAATACTCTATGAGATTCTATGTTTTGTCTTGCCCATATATCGGATGTACATCTTTCACCCCTCCCGCAACCTACCTTCTTTGAACTTTTTGGGAAGCGTCTTACCGGTTATCTGAATTGGCAAAAAAAACGTAAGAGTCAAATGGCAACAAATGTCCTAGAAACTTTAATAGATGCCTTGAACAAAACAAAACCTGATCACCTTGTGATCTCTGGTGATCTTGTTAATCTTGCTCTCGATAAGGAATTTGAACAAGCTCATCGTTGGCTCCTTGACTTAGGACAACCTCAAGATATTTCTTTGACATTTGGAAATCATGATGCCTATATCCATGGAGCTTTACAAAAAGCATGTACTCTATTTAAGCCTTGGATCACAGGTGACGTCCCTCAAAAAAACGCCTTTCCTTATATGCGCATTCGTAAAAATGTTGCTATTATAGCGGCTTCTTCCGCCATTGCAACGCCACCTTTTCAAGCTTCTGGTTATTTTGGTAAAAGGCAAGCACAAGCTTTATCACACCTTTTAAAGACAGCAGCACAAGACAATCTTTTTCGTGTCGTCATGATCCATCATCCACCCTTTCCTAAAGCAACATTTTGGCATAAAAAATTACGAGATACAAAACGTTTTCTAGAAGTTATTAAACATCATGGTTGTGAACTTATTCTCCACGGACATACTCATTTACCCACATTGAATAACATTGAAGGACCAATTAAAAAAATTCCTATTGTTGGTGTTCCTTCCGCATCACAAGCTTTTGGTGATAAAAAACCACCTGCAGGATTTAACTTATTTTCCATTAGACGCTTACAAAATCGATGGCACTGTCAGTTGCAACGTTATAGCATTATCAATCTCCAAAATGAGATTGCATGTATCGAAACAATTGATCTTTAAAAGTTTTGGAACAACAACTTCCAAAGTTCAAAAATAACAAAAAATGAAAATATTTTTATACCCCTTTAAAAATCATAATTTTATTCCCCTCCTCCTCCTCAAAAGACAAAGCTTCAGCTTCTCTGGTCGATAAATCAACTTCGATCAGAAAGTTATATTTGCAATAACATATTGATTTATAATGATAATTCACTGTTTTGTATGTTGAATGAGAGTCTCGAATAACGTAAGATTCTCTCATTTCAAACCTCTCTATGTTGAATCAATCAAAACCACTCCTTCGCACATCACAAGTAGGATGAGTGTGTGGATCAAATTTG
>NZ_JACIFE010000049.1 GCF_014197255.1 Bartonella fuyuanensis
TTTTATGCCGCGTCACTTTGACGTTGCTGTTTCGCTTGCTCGATGACATTCAAAAGATCTGATTGTAACCAACGGGATAAAAAACCAAATTTTAAAGGTTTTGGGAGAGAGCCATTGGTAACATGACGGCGGAAAGTTGAGACACTCATATGAAGCAATTTTGCACTTTCACGGTCTGTTAAAAGAATATCATTTTCTGTCATTCTAAAATCCTTTCACTATAAAAAAGAAAACAAACTATAACCATTTATTAACCACATTTTGGTTTATTTAGAAAGATGTTTTATTTATAGAAAACAATATTTTATCATATAAATTCTCATGTGATAAATTATGAGTCTAATTGAGAGGGAATGAGAGGGAAGAGAGAGAAAGTTATCCACAGATCATGGGGTTATGCACCCCATATCTTAAGATTGACCGGTGACATAAGCCGCCCATTTATCCATATAGACACGGCGTTGTTCTAGATAGTCAGTACGACGATAGGCACGTTCTACTTGCCCCCCGACTGTATGACTTAGAATAGTTTCAGCGACCTCATAGGGGGCATCGGTTGTTTCAGCGAGCCAATTGCGTAAACTAGAACGAAAGCCATGCGGGCAGGCTTCAAGGTTATTATTTCTCATGTAAATATACATACACTTCTCAGCGAGGGGACCGCGACCTTTAGCAGAAAAAAAGAAATCATTGCGAGAAAGCCCGCGCGCTTGCTTTAAAATGTCTAATGCCTCTAATGATAAGGGGACGCGAAATTCTTTTGTTGTATCACGCTTTCCTTTCATATTTTCAGCAGGTATGGTCCATATATCCCCATCAATCTGGTCTTTATGAATATGACGTAAAGGATTGGTACGAACGCCTGTCAGAATAAGCAAACGCAAAGGCAGTTGTGTTATGTTTTGTGTTTTACAGAGTGACTGATAAAAGGCAGGGACATCTTTCCAATCCATCGCTGGTCTATTAATAACCTTATGGCGTTGTTTGCCTAAGAGCGCTTTTGCTTTATCTGTTGCCTGTAAATCAACATCCAAACCTAAGGCAGCCGCATGTTTGAGACAAAGATTAAGACGGATAAGAGCTCTATTAGCTGTTGCAGCTTTTGTATGCCAAATAGGGGCAAGGGTATTGCGTATCTCTGTTTGTGTAATCTCTGAAACGGGCATACAGCCTAATTTAGGGAGAATATGAAGTTGTAAAGGCGAAAACCAACGCCCATCTTTACCATCCCCTTTTAATTCAGCTTTACGACTTTCAAAAGCCTCTAAAGCAATATCTTTTAAATAATGAAGATTGCTTATTGCCTCACGCTTTTGTTTTTCACGTTCTTTAATAGGGTCACGCCCTTCACGTAAAACAGCCCGCCATCCTGTTGCCAATTCACGGGCTTGTTTTAAAGAAACATCTCGCAAGGCACCCAAGCCCATTTCACGGCGCCGACCATGAATGGTATAACGATAAAGCCATTGAGCACCACCATCTTTACGCTTATGGAGAAGCAAGCCGGCACCATCATTATATTTGCCAGCTCCCAATGTTGAGACAGCCCTTGCATTAAGACGATTCATAAGAACCATTTTTACTCCTTTCTGCTATAGTTTTTACCCACACATCAACCCCGCTTGTGACGTGCAAGCAAGTGATTTTGATTGATTCAAGATACACAGATTTAAGATGAGAGAATCTTACGTTATTCAGGGTTCTCATTCAATATGAATAACGCTAGATTATGATTATAAATCAATGCCTTGAACGCTTGTTGCCCATTCATAATAGCTCTCAACTTTTTCATATCGCCCATAGTGGAGAGGGTCATGCATAAGATATTTTGTCACAAAATCTTCAAACACTTTCCCTCGTAGAGTATTTGAAGTTGTCTGTTCACGATAGGATTGTAAGAGAGAACGTAAAGGAAGCGTTTTGTTCTGAGATTGAAGCATTTATAATAAAACCCCACCGCTTTATGAGTGTTGATCTATCAGTGTCAAAAAACTTTAAAGAGAATCTGCTAGATCTATTTAGAACAAATAGCAATAGTACAATAAGAAAAGGGTGCTAAATGCCCATAAACTACTTAAAAATGAAGTTTATAAAGAGAGGTTATCCACAGCCCATGACATGGAATAAGATCAGCAAAGTAGTGAAATTTGCTGTTCGTTTCATGGGTTAATCAAGATTAAATGTACTATGGGCTTTAAAATATCAGAATGAGTATTTTGATAAGTTTTATGAATCATTTTCCTTATAGGTTTTGAAGGTGTAAAAATCGTCAAAACCCCTTCAAAACGTATATTATTAGTTGAATTTATAGGTTGTGTTATCAATATGAGTTGTTTTTTTAAGATCTGTAAAATATTAACATATTGAAAAATAACATTTTTAATTTTTAACGTTTTTTTATCTAAAAGGAGCAACCCTCAAAACTCAAAACCCCGTCAAAACCTATAGAGGTTGTGTTTTGGATATCTTTGACACAAGGTTAAAAGAACCTTTGTATGTTTCTTCTTTAAAAAATGATAAAATAAAAACCCTCAAAGATACTTCGTAAACCTTTTGTTGGTACGATAAGATCTTTGAAGGTTTTAAGGATAACAAAAAATTACAATGGCTTCATTGCTTGATGCTGTTGTTTTTGACGAACGGATGCCATTCATAGCGTATGGTAGGGCGACCGCCTTGTGCGCTATTTTCGCTTGCTATTACACCTGTTGACGAATATGACTGAAGCGACATAAGAGCTCTAAAGCTTGCTTCACAGCTTCTTTGTCTTTTAAACATTTCCAATCACGTTTATAAACATCCCTTGCTGTAAAAACATCGGGTAAATGATCACAGCGCTCGACAATCAATTTTGCCCCCTCTGTTGCTAAGCTATTCGCCGCCGCATAGAGCCTTTTGATATGACTTAACAAATATTTTTCCCATCGCAAGGTTGTTTAAAGGGCATCTTTATTGATTTCAAAACGCCCCCCTTCGGTTAATTCAAAAATCAACGCAAGACTTACTATGGTTTTAGGCATTTTCAAAAGATGTGCTTGTAAGCTTTCAGAAAGGTTGTTCTCTTTGGCTTCT
>NZ_JACIFE010000050.1 GCF_014197255.1 Bartonella fuyuanensis
AAGCGTGTTGAATTGAAAAAACTCAATGGTAATGTCTTTCAAGAGTAGATGGAGACCAATTCCCCATTGCAAAACAAGAAGGACCTTCAATTGCTGAAGTGATGGATAAGTCAGAAATTGCCAGTTCTATCGCACAATATGCCAATGAAAGATTAATCAAGAACATACAGCATCAGATTGCTCGTCAAGAATATGCTGCCAACAAGAAAGGCTAGATCATGTTCTCAGGCTTTATCTGCACGCTACTCATAGCAATCTTATTACTTGACAAGATTCACAAAAAACATATATCGTTAAATTAGGTGCCTAGAAAACACCTTGATAGATAGCGGATAGATTGCCGGAACGATCTCTTCTCCGCACATTAAAGGCTTTGACTCATTCTATGCTCGTCGCATATAATGATCTCGTCGGGTGTAGTTATGCTATACAATACCCTTTTGGGAAAAGCATAACGACGGACTATCTACCGTGTTTTCTAGCACCTGGCATCCTCTTAGGACATCAATACTTTTAGGATTTTTCAAAAAATAATTGACAGTTTCTGTGAACAGCTATAGTCTGATTGGCAGGCTTAAAACACCTCGTAACTAATCGGTTCAACAGTATCCCGAAAGATCTGTTGCCCATCATAAGAGTTTTTGTCCAGGGTCTTCGTGTGTATGTCCAAGGGTAACCTAAAGACACGAAGGGCTGTATTAGTTCGGTTGTTTTAGCCCTGGATACTTTAACTTATAAAACAAAGGACTAATAAGATGAACACTCTAATTAAAATATCAGAACAAGCTGTTGGACAAGAAATTATTCAAACCGTTAATGCGCGTGAACTACATGTGTTTTTGGAAGTAAAACGAGACTTTTCCAATTGGATTAAAGACCGTATTAACAAATACAGCTTTCTCAAAAATCAGGATTATATAGTTTTCGCCAATTTTGGCGAAAACCTCCAAGGCGGTCGTCCAAGTACAGAATATCATATCACACTAGACATGGCGAAAGAGCTCTCAATGGTGGAACGTAATGAGAAAGGACGTCAAGCACGCCGTTACTTTATTGAGTGTGAGAAAAAACTAAGAAACCAATCTGTTGATTACGATAATGATACACGCTTTGATTTGCCAAGTTATTGGGAGGGTATGAACGCTGGTGAAAAAGTTTTGTATCTTTTAGGTCCAATTCATATGCGTCTTCTTGATGCTTTTAAGGTAGATGAAGAAAACAGAAAATACAAAGCTCTCATTAAAGAAGCAAAACAGGTTCTAGCAAAATCTGTTACGAAAGCCGCTTAGATTTAAAATATGATCTCATCTTCCCTGCTTTCAGAGTGGGGAGGATGTTAATTTAAAGAAAATTGCCAATTATGCCTCTCCTATTCCATAAAAAAGTAAATAAAATCAATGCAAAAGGTACTTCCCAGCGGGTCGGCTTCGTTGCGGGGCAGACTAGCGCGAACTATCGCTAGCGACAGAATTTTCAAATTGACTGTACATTGTACACTTAACATATTGATAAATAACGAATTTAATGTGTACTCATATACATACTGTACAATAGTGGATTATTTTTTAGAAAAAAGTTTTTTATCACTTGACAAGACAGTATCATTATATCTATTGTCGAATTAGGTGCCTAAGAAACACCTTAGAATCCACAAGCGGGTAGGTTGCCGACACAATCTCTTCTCCGCACATTAAAGACTTTGACTCATTGTATGCTGTAGCATATAAATGGCTTGTCGGGTGTGGCTATGCCATAAAATACCCTTAATGGGAAAAGCATAGCGACGGGCTTGTGGCCGTGTTTCTTAGCACCCGGCACTCTTTTGGAGTGTCATTAAGAAACATCTAACCCACAAGGAGTTCACATGAACACTCTTATTCCAATATCGGAACAAACCATTGATCAGGAAACAGTTCAAACTGTTAACGCTCGCGAATTACACGCATTTTTAGAAGTAAAAACCAGTTTTAAAGATTGGATTATCAGACGTATTCAAGATTGTAAATTTAAAGAAGAGCATGACTTTTGCTCTTTTTTGAGCGAAAGTTCAGGTGGGCGTCCTTCTAAAGATTATGCTCTCACCTTAGACATGGCTAAACATCTTTCGATGATAGAGCGTAATGATAAAGGGCATGAAGCGCGTCAATACTTTATCAAATGCGAACGGCTTTTGAAACAAGTAGCAACCCCACAAGTTGACTACTCTAAACCCGAAGCATTGCTGGGAGTCTTGAATCATCTACAAAGCCAAATCGAGCAAAAGGATAACACCATTGCTGAATTAGCACCAAAAGCAGAGGCTTTGGAAGGTTTAAAACGCTCTGATGGTCTGTTTGGTCTTATCGAAGCAGCAAAGATGTTAGAGATACGACCAAAGGATTTAACCGATTACTTTTATAAAAACATCACATTATCACTTGACATTGTGACAGGAGTATGAATAATCGAATTAGGTGCTTGAAAAACACCTTAAAACATCTAGCGGATTGGTTGCCGAAATAATCAATCTTCTGAACATTAAAGATTTTGACTCATTATATGCCGTGGCATATAAAGGTCTTGTCGGGTGTGGTTATGCTATACAATACCCTTTTGGGAAAGGCATAACGACGGACTAGATGCCGTGTTTTTCAGCACCCGGCACTCTTTTCGAGTGTCAATGAAAAACTTTAACATCTAGGAGTTCATCATGAACACTCTTATTCCAATATCGGAACAAACCATTGATCAGGAAACTGTTCAAACCGTCAATGCTCGTGATTTGCACGCATTTTTGGAGATTACATCAAAGTTTGCAGACTGGATTAAAAATCGCATTAAAGAATGTAATTTTCGAGAAAATATAGACTTTATAGGTTTTTCTAAAAATTTAGAAAAAGGTGGGCGCCCAAGCATAGAATACCACATTACGTTAGACATGGCTAAACATCTTTCGATGATAGAGCGTAATGATAAAGGGCATGAAGCGCGTCAATACTTTATCAAATGCG
>NZ_JACIFE010000051.1 GCF_014197255.1 Bartonella fuyuanensis
AAGACAATAAGCAGCGGTGGTGAGATCAGCCGAAAGCAAAAACTCTTTGCCACTCTCTCCATAATTTTTTACACCATAGCCAATACCGACAATGCGATCGGGAAGATGATAATGCGCAAAAGTATCCCCCACGTTATCACGATAAGGCTACCAGCCCAGTCTTTTTAAAATCTCTGTGACATCTTTGGTTTGCATCATGACTCACTTATCAACCAATTGAGCAACATCATCTAAAGTATAAGTTTTCATAGATGATCCTCAAAACTTGCGTAACGCTCCATATTTCCTCTATCAATTTCACCTCTTCCATAGTTTTTTCCAAAAACTCTTGTAAAAAGGTACAGGTTGCGGAGTGGGAGTGTTCTCAGTCTTTTCAATCGGTTGATCACCATAAGGTATCTCAGCTCCCACACTTTCTTTAATTCTTTTGCAAAGGAATTCATAAAAATTGCTAGCGTAATATTCGCAATCTTCAGATGGAAGCATGACATAGAGTGGGCATTCACCATCCCTAAACTGCGTATAATCAAAATAAAAGGTTTCACCAAAATCTGTTCTGCTAACGAAAAGCTATTCTGGTGTCACAAAACCACGTTCTCTATTGAGTAAGTTTCGGTAAACAATATCACCAGCAGGAATACCTTCCCCACAATCTCCATAAATGCTAAATATTTCATCACCACCAATTTCTCCTCCTCCATATTTTTTTAAGAAAACTTTGTAAGAGGATGTGAATTGCAAACCCAAAGCTTTCTCCGCCTTTTCAATCTGTAAATCATCTGTTTCATTCTCTCTATCATCTTCAGTACCCAAATTGATAATATCATCATATTTATTCACTTTATCAATTAATACTGCAACATCATCTAAAGTATAGGTTTTCATAAATCTTCCCCTGCATGGTCCTTAATTCTTTTACAGAGAAATTCATAAAAATTACTTGCATAATAAAGGGGATCTCCAGATATTACCTCAAAATAGAGCGGACATTCACCATCCTGAAACTGAGAGTAATCAAAGTAAAATGTCTCACCAAAATCAGTTCTACTGACAACAAGCTGCTGTGATTTTGCTAAACCATTTTTCATTTCTGTTAAGCGATTATAGACAATGTCACCACCATAAACAGTTTCAAAGTCTACACCATAAATGCTAAAAATTTCCTCGCAACCAATTTCTCCTCCTCCATAATTTTTTAAAAAACTTTTGTAGGACGAGGTGAATTGTAAACCAAGAGTTCTCTCAGCCTTTTCAATCAATATATCATCAGGTGCATCCTCTGCAGTGCCAAAGTCGATAACATCCGGATACTTATTAATTAATTGTGCAACATCATCTAAAGTATAGGTTTTCATGGATGAACCTCAAAACGTGCGTTATAAACGCTCCATATTTCCTCTATCAATTTCACCTCTTCCATAGTTTTTTCCAAAAACTCTTGTAAAAAGGGATAGGTTGCGGAGTGGGAGTGTGCTCAATCTTTTCAATCGGTTGATCACCATCAGGTATCTCAACTCCCGCGTGTACTTTAATTCTTTTGCATAGGAATTCATAAAAATTACTGGCGTAATATTCGGACTCCTCATCCGCAAACATGACATAGAGTGGGCATTCACCATCCCGAAACTGCGTATAATCAAAGTAAAAGGTTTCATCAAGATCATAACTCACAACGAGCTGTTCTGGTGTCGTAAAACCACGTTTTCTATCATTTAAGTTTTGGAAAACAACGTCATTAACAGAAACACCTATAGGATGCTCATAAAGACTATAGATTTCTTCACCACTAATGTCCCCACCTTTATAATGTTTCAAAAAACTCTTGTAAGAGGATGTGAATTGTAAACCAAGAGCTTTCTCAGCCCTTTCAATTACAAGATCATCAACTGCATCATCTTCAGTACGAAAATGGATAATCTCATCATCATATTTATTCACTTTATCAATTAATATTACAACATCAGCTAAGGTATAGGTTTTCATCAATTATTTCTCCAAATTTCTTTTTTCTCTTTTCATCAATCGTAGAGCATTACTGCCGATGCTCCTGTCCCCATCTGTCAAAATCTATCCCTATGATACCCCATTTCATATCAATTATTTCTCCTAAATTACTGTTTTTTTGTTCCCTATACCCTTTAGCACGTTCCTTCCAATATTCCTCTCTCCACTTATCAAACTTTTTTCTCTCTATAAGCGATTGATGTGTTTTAGAAGGAGCATGAATCACGGAATTATATTTGTTATGATCTTTACTGCCAATTTCTGCTATGGGCCCCTCATGCGTTTGCTTTAGGTGATGCAACTCAACAGGCTGACCATCAAATCCTATCGGTGCTCTTCCTGTTTCCATTCTATCAATATTAGTGCCCCACATTTCTTTGTTGTTTTCCATCCAGTTAACCCTTTTATTAGGATCAAACAAATCGTCTCTCTGATAGGCTTTGTTAGTCTGTCCAAATTTGCTATCGGTAAATTTAGTGGGTTTCTTTTTTAACCAAAGCTTTTTTTCTTTAGCAGCAAGTTTAGTTAGTTCTTTCTTCGCCGCAAGTTTGTCAGGATCTCCCTGAACTGCAAGTTTGGCAAGATTTTTCTTGGAAGCAAATTGGGCAAAATCTTTCATAGCATTGAACTTGATCACAGCCTTGTTGCCAAGCTTTATAGCTCCCTTGGCTGCTCCAGCAACTCCTGTCATTAGGGATGCTGTTTCAGTCAATAATTTTCCAAGTTCAAGTCCAGCTTTAAAGGATCCACCAGCACCGGCTCGCTCATATTCCTCCTCCATTTTATTAATGCGATCTACATAGGACTGTTCAAGGGTCCGACCAATTGTCGCCAAAATCTCACCACTGCTAAAAAAATCTTTGAGCGCTTTCAAAGTCTCTTCGGGATGTTTGGCTATTTGCAAAAAACCATCAACCGTATCGTATATTTCAGCCGGTACACCAGC
>NZ_JACIFE010000052.1 GCF_014197255.1 Bartonella fuyuanensis
CGATAAAGGCTTGTGATATTTCGAGTAAGAGCATGTTTGATTTTTTTGATTTCACTGGTTAATTCGTATTTTTGAGACATAGAGATACCCTCACAATCTAATGTGATAAACGTTTGATAAAATTTGAAATGAGATGTTTAAAGAAGGGCACCCCGCACCGCCCGCGCCATTATGTTATTTACGCTGCTTTATTTTCAACAATCTTTAAAACGGTATCGTTTTCATAAATTTCACAATCCTCAGGAATCCCATATGCATAATAAGGGTTTTGTTCTGTATATGAATAACCATCTCTTTTTAATCTTGCATTGCCATGTACCAAACCTCTAATGGTGTGATAACCAGTCACTTTAGCATTGCCATAAACAGAACCATAGACCTTAACATACCCACCCACGCTAGCATTGCCATAAACCTTGCCATAAATTTTTGAAGAGCTACTTACAACAGCATGATCATAAACCTCAGCCTTGCTATAAATGCGTGCACTTCCTGTTAATTTTGCATTCCCATAAACTCTTGCATATTGATAAACCCACACCTTATCAGAAAGATGCGCATTATCATAAACATGAGCTCCAAAATACACGCGGGTTTTATCATATACATGCGCATTGCCATAAACAAAACCACCAATGGCAGCATTGCCATATACCCTTGCATTTTCATAAACACGACCAGATTTTACAACACAAGCATTATCATAAACCCAGCAATTGCCATCGTGAGAAAGGTTATCTTCCTTTTCAATAAAGCCCCCTAAAGTATCTGCTTTAACATCAGTAAAGTCTTTTAATGCTTTAATGCGATAAAGGGTATAATTATTAATTACACGCGTTTCATTTGTGAGTGCAAACTTCTTTTGCATGAGCACTATTCCTTTATAAAAAGATTTGAATTTTAGAATGAAATGTTTAAAGGGGGGCGCCCCCGCCGCGCCCACGCGTGTCATTTACGCAGCATTACTTTCATATTCGCTGTCATTATCATCGTCATAATACCCTTCAAAATCAGCATAATACTCATGACGATAATAATCATCTTCGCTACCAAACTCAGGATATGCATCATCACAGATATCTTCATTAGCTGTTAAAGAGGCATTGCTATGAATATATGAAGAACCAGAGATAAGAGCATCACAAATAACGGCATCATCAAAAACACGTGATTCATCACAAATGTAAGCAGAGCCACTTATTTTTGCATTGCCTCCGACATGGGCATCATCACAAATGACAGCATTATCGGAAATATGAGCATGATCAGTGACACGGGCGTTATCATAAATTTGTGCATTGCCTTCAATTACAACGGCGTTGTTAGCATGCGCATTACCAGACAGCTTTGCATTGTCCTTTAATGTCCTTCCTTCAAAAATAGCATTCCCATAAATTTGCGCATTACCATAGACATCAACAAAAAAGCTTTTTACTTTAGCATTTCCAAAGACGCGTGCATTTTGAAAGACCCGAGCTTTATTATACACCCAGCAATTACCTTCATGAGAGAGATTATCTTCACTTTCAATATAGCCACCGAGGTCACCTTTTTTCACATCATCAAAATCTTTTAAGGCTCTAATTCGAGTTAAGAAATGACCATCGATATATTCACAATCATCAATAAATTCGTATTTTGGAGATGTTTTTTCTGTGTTAACAATAGAATTCATTTTTACACCTATTCGTAAATTAGTTTTCAATTGACACCCTATAAGAGCATCGGGCGCTGAAAACACGGCGAATAGTCCGTTGCTATGCTTTTCCCATAAGGGTATTGTATGGCATAGCTACACCCGACAAAAATCACTATATATGCTAATCACAGCATAAAAGATAGTCAGTGTTTTAAAAGAAATGGAAAAGGTTTTTTCGCAACCTATTCGCTATTCGAAAGTGTTTTCATCACTTGGTTATCTATATAACAAAATACGTATTTATTGTCAATTAATTTATAAACTTTTTTGATATTTTTTTGTATTTTTTTAAATACGTTGTGTATTTATAATATCTTATGCTTATTAATTGCTTCTTTTATATTTATGTGCTTTTAAAGCTATATTATAGGCTTTCTGAAACGATTGCGTTATTTTCTGAATCTATACATTTATAATATTTAGAAACGCTCTCATAATGCGTATTTTAAACTTTATAACCTATCAATTTTGTTACTAAATGGCTTTTAAGATTTCTGTTAATTTCTTTTAATAACACATTTTAGACTTAACAGCCTTTATAGGGACTGTCTTTAATAACAAATGCTTTCATTTGCATTTTTGCTTTCTCTATAGTTGTTATGTTCTTTATAGCCATGGCATCATTTTTCATGTTCATAAGAGAAATGATAAATAGGATAATTGCGATTTATTGTCTGTTATGAAAACATCTCAATAGAAACTGATCATTATAGAGATTAGCAAAATCCCTTTTAATAAACTTTTGTCATTTTTGTCAGTTCTTTTTAGAACCTATATAATTTTTTTTAAATGAGAGAAAATTAAAATCATTATATTTCAATAAGTTAAGTTTTATGAATTTTTCAAAATACAACTTATTAAAACATCCATAACAAATAAATACAACTGTAAATATATATTTGTCAGTTTATGTCAGTACATTGAATCGACAAAAGTGATCATTTAGTGAATGATTAAAACATGTCTTATGAGAGTATGTAATCTTTAAAGCCTTTCAAAAGTTGGTTTGTAACTCATTGAAATGCTATCAAAATCATTATGGTTATGAGTTTTGAAGGGGTTTTGAGTTTTGAGGGTTGCTGTTATTATGTAAAAAAACGTTAAAAATTAAAAATGTTATTTTTCAATATGTTAAGATTTTACAGATCTTAAAAAACAACTCATATTGATAACACAACCTATAAATTCAACTAATAATATACGTTTTGAAGGGGTTTTGACGATTTTTACACCTTCAAAACCTAT
>NZ_JACIFE010000053.1 GCF_014197255.1 Bartonella fuyuanensis
TCAAATTTTAGGGGATATTTTTGAATTTTAGACGCAATACGACCAGTGCCATACTGCCACTAAATACGATTTTTCACGTATTGTCAAGAGAAAAATCACGATATTGTGTATTTTTAATTTTTTTGATCAAAACTTAGTATTTTAAAAGCCAATCCTTAATTTTATACAAATAACAACATATTTGTTTTATTTAAACATTTTAGATGTTATATTATATTTATGAACAGTCAAGAATTAAAAAGATATCTTACGAAACATGGTTGCAGTTTTACCTCAGGGAAAGGTGGCCATTTGCTTATAAAACGTGGTTCTAAAAAATCCGTTTTACCTATGCATGGTACGCGGAAAGAATTAGGAATGGGATTAGTTCAAAAGATTCTTAAAGATCTTGACCTAAGGTAAGTCTGAATATGGAGATGTAAATGAAATATGCACTTAAATTTATCAAAGATGACAATGATACCCTTCTTGTCATTTGCAAAGATTTTCAGGAATTTATTACCTATGGTAACGACGAAAAAGAGGCTTTGGAACACGCTAAAAATGCCCTTTTAACAGTTATTATGGGGCGTTTCCAAGATCGAGAAGTTGTCCCTTTTGGAGCTCGTGATGCTGCCTATCCTTTTGTTGAAGTATCTTCATTAGTTATTTTAAAAATTGCAATACACAACGCTATGGTTGAAAAGAATTTACGCAAAGCTGATCTCGTGCGTCTTTTAAAACTTCACCCAATACAAATTGACCGATTATTGGATTTAAACCACGCAACAAAATTAGATGCTTTAGAATCCACTCTCATTGCTCTTGGAAAAGAGATCACTATCAATGTTCAAAATGCTGCTTAAAATTTAGCGGTTTTGTGTAAAATGTTTATGAAGTGCATTCAGAGCAACATACAGCGAACCGACAAGATGTGGCAGTGATTGATCTTCACTAACGAGATACTGTAGCGCGGCATAAAGGTTATGCTGTCTATAAAGGCATTGTGCTTCTTTTAGCACCTCTTTCATTGCTTCATAGTAATGAGTAGTTTTTTCAATCCATTGTTTTTTTGCCTCTTCATTAAAAGATGGAGTAAAGTCATCATAAATTGCATTTGGTAAGGCTTTTGCACAGAGGTAATTATTTCTCACTTCAAGATATTTTTGTGCAGCATCATACTGATCTTGATTAATCACACCTTGCAGATAAAGCCGTCCGATATAAGTAGCAGAAAGCGGATTTTTTGCTTCTTCTATGGTCAAGCCAAAGCGTTTGGCACGTATTTCTATTGCCAATTTGTCAATGGGATTATGAGGCATTTTTGTCCGTGAAATACGACCATTGGGTTCTCTGATACATCCATTAATACGAGGACGTCCACGTTTTGCATGTTTTTTTCTTTTAGCCATATTTTTTCAATCAGAATGGGACGCTATCATTAAGAGCTGTTCTATAATCTTGAGCACCTGAGGCGATAGCGTAATTTTGAGAGGTAATGGGTGAGGGGTGTGCGGATTGCTCTTTCTTTGCATCAAGCAAATGCAGTTCACCTTTATATTGTGACAAGACAATCTCTGTTGTGTAACGGTCATGACCATTTTTATCTTGCCATTTACGGGTTTGTAATTTGCCTTCTATGTAAACCTTTGAACCTTTACTGAGATACTGAAGAGCAATTTTTGCCAAATGTGGATTAAAAACCATAATGGAGTGCCATTCCGTTTTCTCTACTTTTTGATGAGTATTTTTATCCGTATAGCTTTCAGAAGTTGCCATACGAAAATTGACTACTTCTGTTCCAGAATTCATTGTTTTGCTTTCGGGATCAGCACCTAAACGCCCGATTAATGTCACTTTATTTAGCATGTTTTTTCTTACCTTAAACTTGTACTTTAATACATAGAAAATCTTAGCATGATTTGCTTATTTTTTCAATTATTTCAGTTTGTTAATCACACTTTTTAAAGTATTACATTATAATTTTGTTCGATTTATTATTGACTGTCGAACTTTTTTGTGCGATATTGGTTTTATGAAGGACAGGGAGATGCTAAATGAAACGAGAAGCACTGCTTAGGGAATTACGTAAAGAGGCTAGAAAAAGAGGCATTCATTACAGTGAAACTCCTGATGCAGGCAAAGGATCGCACTATTTGGTAACTTTTGGAGATAAGACAACCGTTATAAAATCTGGTGAATTAACACCACTTTATGTGAAGATAATCAAAAAGCAGTTGGGAGTGTAAATAACTATTTCAAATGTTTTAAATTTTTCATTTCAAAATACTTCGATAATGGATAGGAGATCTAAACATGGAATATACTTATCAAGCAAAATTTGAAACCGATCCAGATGGTGGTTTTGTTGTGACTTTTCCAGATGTACCAGAAGCAATAACAGCTGGAGAAAATAGAGCCGAAGCATTAGAAAATGCTGTTGAAGCTTTAGGGTTGGCATTACGGAGCTATCCTATGCGCGGTCTGCCTTTACCTGTGCCACGGCAGTATAAAGACCTTGTAGAGGTCACGGTAGATGCGTGGAATGCTCTTAAGCTAGCAGTGGTAGAAGCCTTTAATGAAGCGAATATTACAAAAACAGAATTGGCACATCGTTTGGGTAAAAAAGAAACAGAAGCACGACGCATTCTTGATCCAAATTATCCAACTAAGCTTCAAACACTAGAGCAAGTACTGAGTGTTCTTGGCAAGCAAGTTGTTATCACAATCAAAAATGCGGCTTAACTTTCTCCCCACCTTTAAAGATGGGGAGGGGAGTTCTATTTTTTTAATTAAGCAACCTTTTTAATGGGGCTCTCCAAATTTGGTTCGTAAGCGCGTAACAAAGAATCCATGCTATGCGGTAATTCTGAGGCTCC
>NZ_JACIFE010000054.1 GCF_014197255.1 Bartonella fuyuanensis
CAAGATGTTAGTGATACTTTGGAGATTGTCGCCTTAAAGAGCATGACCGCGGTTGAGGATAAAATCCATATCCATGAAAAATCAGAACATATGGGGCTTGAGATTGGAAAAGCCGCTCATGAACCGCAGCATAGTTATAAAGGGCAAATGAGATTACCTTTTTATAAAGAGTTTCCCAATGCTCTGAAAACCCTTCTTGCGAAGAAATTTGCTATTGCGGATTATTGGGAAAATTGGGCAGGCAATGTTGCTGAGATTGCACAAAACCATATCACGCATCTCCAAAACTTGCTTGCTGATGAAAACAGTGAAGCCTTTCATGCTTTTGATGCCTTTCATAAGGAATTAAAGAACAACTTAAACAGTGAAATAAAACAAGAGGAAGCGATTGAGATGTTAGCACAACATCTTGTCACCCGTCCTGTGTTTGAAGCTTTGTTTGAGGGCAATGAATTTGTACAGAACAATGCCATTTCACAAGCCATGGAAAAAATCTTAACAGAACTCGATAAAACGAATATCGAGGAAGAATCCAAGGAGTTACAAGAGTTTTATAACAGTGTAAGGCTTCGTGCTTCTGGGATTACCACACCACAAGCAAGGCAAAATCTTATTATTACGCTTTATGAAAGTTTTTTTGCCAAGGCATTTAAGAAAACCACGGATAGGCTTGGGATTGTTTATACCCCCGTTGAGGTTGTTGATTTTATCATTCATTCTGTTGATGATGTGTTGCGGAATGAGTTTGGAAAAAGCTTGGGATCACAGGATGTTTCTATTCTTGACCCTTTTACGGGTACTGGGACCTTTATCACACGGCTGTTACAATCCAATCTCATAAAACCAGAGGATATGGAATATAAATTCCGTCATAATATCCATGCCAATGAGATTGTTTTACTCGCTTATTACATAGCAGCGATTAACATTGAATCGACTTATCATAGTATCATGAAAGGTGAGTATATCCCTTTTAAGCATATTGGCTTAACCGATACATTCCGGATGCTTGAAGAGAAGAACCTTCTGCAAAAATTATTCAAAGACAACAGTGAATATTTAGAGCATCAAAAAAATCTAAATATCCAAGTTATCTTTGGTAACCCTCCTTATTCAGTAGGACAAAAAAGCGAAAATGATAATGCAAAGAATACTCCCTATCCCATATTAGATCAACGTATTCGTGAAACCTATGCTGCTCAATCGAAAGTTACGAATACACGAGCGCTTTATGACAGTTATATTCGTGCTATACGCTGGGCAAGCGACCGTATTGATAATGCTGGGGTAATCGGCTTTGTTTCTGGCTCTGGTTATATAGAAAAATCGACAATGGACAGTTTACGAAAATCTTTAGCCAAAGAATTTACAAGTATTTATGTACTTAATTTACGAGGGGATCTTCGCAAAAATATGTTAAGCAATGGAGTGGCTCAAGAAGGTGAAAATATTTTCGGCAATGGTAGTATGACCGGTATCGCTATAACGCTCTTTATCAAAAAGCCTAATGTGACTGAATCATGTAAAATTTACTATCACGACATTGGTAGTAATCTTACAACTAAAAGGAAACTTGAGATCCTTGACGAATTTTGCAGTATTGATGGTATTACCCATGAACAAGGCTGGCAACTCATTACACCAAACGAGCATGGCGATTGGATTAATCAACGGGATGACAGTTTTGCTAACTTTCTAACTTTAGGTAATAAGAGTAATAATAAGAAGAAGAAGGAAAATAATAAAAAACTTTTTGAAATTTATTCTTGTGGTTTAAAAACTAATCGTGACGTTTGGACATACAATTCAAGTCGTGAATGCTTAGCGAAAAACATGAATAACATGATCACGTTCTATAATAGCGAAGTACAACGTTTTAATGATGCTTATCCATATTCTGATCGCAAAGCACATACAAATTTTGTAAACAGTTTTGTTGGTACAAATTCTAAAAAAATTAGTTGGAGTCGTGGACTTAAAAAAGAATTGATAAAAGGAAAGACTTTTAACTTTGAAGAGGCATATCTCACACCAAGTTTGTATCGTCCTTTTACGAAACAGTGGCTTTATTATAATAGCATTTTCAATGAGATGGTTTATCAAATTCCGCGTATATTCCCTATGGGAAAAATAGTTAAAAATAGAGTGATTCAAGTTTCTTCTATAGGAAGCATGAGTGGTTTTTCTGTCATTATGATTGAAAGTTTATCTGATATGCACGCAGTGCATACAGGTCAATGCTTCCCACGCTATATTTACGAAGACACTACGGTCTCAAAAGATAAAAACAAGAAACAATCTCATTTATTTACAGAAGAAAGCACAACAGCTGGTTTACAGAGGCGTGATGCCATTACTGATGAAGGATTAGCACATTTTAAAGCTGCTTATCCTAATGAAACCATAACAAAAGATGATCTATTCTATTATGTTTACGGTTTGCTTCATTCAGAAGATTATCGCTCTCGTTATGCTGATAA
>NZ_JACIFE010000055.1 GCF_014197255.1 Bartonella fuyuanensis
ATACGTTTTGTATATATGCGTTTCATTACTCCATGTGGATGATTCATTTTAATCAATAAGAAATGCTATTTGAAAGCCGCGTCATATCACTTGGCCCGGCTTTCTTTTATGGAACGCTCTCTTTTATGAGATGTTTATAGCAATGCGTTTTATATGCATTTATACACCATAAAGAAGGCACGTCCCCCACGCCGTTCTTTATTCTGTTTTATCAGTTGTATTGACAACATTATCCCTTTCATACACCGCACATTTTTTGGGCACCAACCTTACTTTGCTTTTTTTATTGATTTTTGCATTGCCATAAACACGCGCCTGATGATAAACCCAAGCATTATAAGAAAGATGCGCATTGTCATAAACATGGGCATTTGCATAAACGCGGGCACGGTCACATACATGGGCATTGCCATAAACACTACCCATTATAATAGCGTTATTAAAAACCTTGGCATTTTCATAAATATGGGCAGGATTTAAAACAAGAGCATTATCGTAAACCCAGCAATTGCCATCATGCGAGAGGTTGTTTTCACTTTCAATAAAGCCCCCTAAATCACCAGCCTTGACATCATCAAAATCTATTAAAGCCCGAATGCGATAAAGAGTTTGATTATTAAATACACGTGTCTCATTTGTGAGTGCAAACTTTTTTTGCATAGCACAATTCCTTTATAAATAGATTTGAATTTTAGAATGAAATGTTTAAAAGGAGGCGCCCCCGCCGCGCCTGCGCGTCATTTACACAGTTGTAAAAACAATATCACCAGTGATAACGGGTTCTTTATAATTGCCACCAATTTTGGTATCACCACCAATCTCAGTATAGCCAATTACCTTGGCATTGCCATAGACATGAGCATCACCATGGACCTTGCCATAAACCTTGGCATGTCCAAAAATATCACCATAAACCAATGCGTTCTCATAGACTTGCGCATTGCCATAAACCTCAGCTCTAATATGCACGCTAGCATTGCCATAGACCCTTGCATTTTCATAAATTTTTGCAGATCCAGTAATTTTTGCATTATCCGAAACATGGGCATTATCGTAAATACGAGCATCACCATAAACCATGGCCTTGCCACCGACCCAACAATCACCATTATGAGCTAAATTTGCAACCTTATGTATAAAACCGCCTAGATCACCAGCTTTTATATTAGCAAAATCCCTTAAAGCCCGAATGCGATAAAGAGTATAATCACCAACCTCTATTGTCTCTCCTGTAAATTCGTATTTTTTTGCAGACTCTTGTTTATTAACAGGCGCGGTTGCATTTGAAATGGAAGAGATAACGGGGGTGTTGTTTGAGATATTTGTCATATTTAAAACCTTACTGATTAAATGTTTGTTATTGACATCTCTATAGAGGCGCCGGGTGCTAACAAACACGGCAGTAAGTCCGTCGTTACACTTTTCCCATAAACGGGTATTGTATGGTGTAACTACACCCGACAAAATCACTATATATGCTAACAAAAGCATAAAAGATAGTCAGTTTTTAATAGGATTAGGTTTATCGTAACCTATTCGCTTACTGTTTAGTGTTGTTAAGCACTTGATTATTTATATAACAAAATACGTATTTATTGTCAAATAATATTTTATTTTTTTGATATTTTTTGTATTTTTTAATTGCATTATCTATTAATTTTATCATGTTCTTATGAATTTCTTCTTTTATATTTATGCGCTTTTAAAGCTATATTATGGGCTTTAGAAACGATTGGCTTCTTTTTCGAATCTATACATTTATAATATTTAGAAACGCTCTCATAGTGCGTATTTTTAACTTTATAACCTATCAATTTTGTTGCTAAATGAATTTTAATTTTTTGTGAATTTTGTTTATAACGCATTTATCATTTGCACTATCTTAATAGGCACCGCGCTCTTATAACCAATGCAATTCATTTGCATTTTTGCTTTATTCAAACAAAGCTACTGTTTTTACGCATTCTTTATAATTGTTATATGCTTTATAGTCATGGCATCATTTTTCATTGTCATAAGAGAAACGATAAATAGGATAATTGTAATTTAGAGACTGTTATGAAAACACTTATGAAAATATCATAAGAGAGATTGATCATTATAGAGATTAGCAAAATCCTTTTTAATAGGCTTTTGTCAGTTGTGTCAGTTTTGTCAGTTCTTTTTAGACCCTCTATTATTTTTTTTAAATGAGTAAAAATAAAAGTTGTTATATTTCAATATGTTAATGTTTTAAAGAAACAATCTATATTAAATACAATCCGTAAATACAATCTATAATATACATTTAAAGGGGTTTTGTAGGTGTTTTGGGGGGGGTAAGAACCTACAAAACCTATAAGTAATATAAGAAAATGAATATATATAACTCTCTTTAAACAAAGCTTTTGATAACAAAGCACTCATTTTAGATTACGATATAACCTCTTAAAGGCAATGTAAAAG
>NZ_JACIFE010000056.1 GCF_014197255.1 Bartonella fuyuanensis
TGAGACGATCATCAGTGTCATCTGCTTCATCCACTTCCTCTGCCACTTCAACAGAAGTTCTTTTAGAAGCAACAGATGCTGTTTGCGGATCCAAGCTTAAAATCAATGCCTTTTTGGGAAAACCTGTTCAATAACGCTGTGCAAGAGTAAGAGCGTTGTCAATATCATATTTTGTGATAGTATCTGCAAAGCCTAGACGGTTTTTTCTTTGAAAACTCTCCTTATAAAACTTAAGTTTTTTGACATTGCCAGTCAAAATAAGTGCAACAAGGTGAAATTCTGCAAGGAAAAATTCACTTTTTGTTGGCAACGCCGCATAATCATAGATGATTTGGTTGGTGTTTTGGTTATCAACCCATTTAAGAATATCCACACAGATTTGCTTTAGTTTGCCTTCTTCAACTTCAACACTAGAAACTGTATAAACTTCTTCTGCCTCTTTGAGAGCTATATATTGAGGATTCTCGGGAAAAACACCCCTATGAGCAGTGGAAAAGGCAAGTGTTGAAAGTGAAGCCTTGAATATAACGATCGGTGTTTTTCCTTTTCTATCAAGACTGTACATTATATTAATGATACGGTCTTTGCTTATAAAATAGGCATTACGATTATAATTTTTGTCGCGATAGACTGTCCAGTTCATCATTTTTAATGTTTCAGAAACTGTATTAAGAAGAGCCAAAGATTGTACACCAATACGTGCATCTGCCGCCTCTCGCTCCTTTAAAACGGTCAGATGTCCTTCAGCAAATTGAACAGCGTGATTAACATATTTTTCCACATCATCGTCATCTAAATATTCAGAAATCGTACCTGCTTTTACGGCATTTTGATAGGATTTCAGGATATCAATTTGACCTGTTAATGCTAAACAAGCCAAATGCCATGGAATATCGGGACAAGAGCTATATTTTTGAACAAGCGCTTTGCTTTCTATCGCTGCTTCTAAATCCTGAGCACGTGCCCATTGTATTATCCGCTCAGAGATTTTGATAAGCTCTTGCTCATCTAATGTCTCTACACAAATATCAATCCCTTTATCAACACCACTAAAAACCCCTCCCTCAATCGTATTAAAAGACTGATAAATATTTGTAGCTGATATCTGCCTACATTTTCTACTATCGTGAATATAATGGCAAGCTACAGAAATATCTTCGTTGGAGATCCCTGCTTCAAGATGAACATTATAATCATCATGAAGACGGATAAAACCAAAATCAAATTGAATAAAACGATCCGGCAAAACTAACCACATTTTCCCAGGTTCTGTGGCAAACCATCCTTGGGTTTTAAGAATGTGCGTTGCTGCTGTGAGACTCATCAAACGCTGTTTCGGTTTTTTGCGTGCTAAAATGTCATCCAATTCATTATTTTTATAAGCTTCAGCAAAAAAGATAACGCGCTTAACCTGCGTTATCTTTTCATAATCAGAAAACTCTGGCACGTATAATTGAGATGTAGGTTTGTAATTCCTTAAAGCTTCGGTATCGCCGAGTAGAGCCTTTGCAACGAGAGAATGATTAGCAGCTTTTTCACGTAATTTTTTCTCAATATCTTGTGCTTGCGCCCAAGCTAACACTTTGTTTAAAGCTACCTTGACATGGCTTTCAAAAAACTCCAGTGCTGTAACTCCAAAATTCTCTTCTGAAGAAATCAGCATAGCCTCATATTGAGGTTGAGATTCTTTACCGTTAGCATATTCACAGCCAAGACAATAAGCAGCAGTAGTAAGACTGACAGAAACCCACAATCTTCCGCTATCCCGTCCATAATCCATGACACCATAATGAATACGCACTATGCGATCGGGGAAGTGATAATAAGCAAACATATCACCCATTTTATCGCGATGAGGCTCCCAGCCAAGTCTTTTTAAAATCTCTGTTGCATCTTTGGTTTGCATCGTCATTACCCTGCGTGCTCTTTAATTCTTTTACAGAGAAATTCATAAAAATTACTTGCGTAATACTGGGGATCGCTAGGTAGAAACTTAAGATAGAGCGGACACTCTCCATCCTGAAACTGAGAATAATCAAAATAAAATGTTTCACCAAAATCAGTTCTATTCACGGCAAGCTGATTTGGTTTTGCGAAACCATTTTTTATATCCGTCAAATGATAGAAAACAATATCACCAGCAGGACACTTATCAAAACTTGCGTTATAAATGCTAAAAATTTCATAACCTCCAATTTCTCCTCCTCCATATTTTTTTAAGAAAACTTTGTAAGAGGATGTGAATTGCAAACCCAAAGCTTTCTCCGCCTTTTCAATCTGTAGATCATCTGTTTCATTCTCTTCATCATCTTCACTACCCAAATTGATAATATCATCATCATATTTATTCACTTTATCAATTAATACT
>NZ_JACIFE010000057.1 GCF_014197255.1 Bartonella fuyuanensis
TAAAAATTACTGGCGTAATATTCGCAATTATCCAATGGATACATAACATAGATTGGACATTCTCCATCCCGAAACTGCGTATAATCAAAATAAAAGGTTTCATCAAAATCAGCATCACAAACGATAAGCTGTTCTGGTGTCGCAAAACCATCTTTTCTATCGAGTAAGTTTCGGTAAACAATATCACCAACAGGAACACCTTCCCCACACTCCTTATAAAGACTAAAGATTTCTTCACCACCAATTTCCCCTCCTTTGTAATTTTTTAAAAAACTCTTGTAAGACGATGTGAATTGTAAGCCGAGAGTTTTCTCCGCCTTTTCAATTACAAGATCATCAACCGCATTTTTTGCAGTACCAAAATTGATAATCTCATCATCATATTTATTCACTTTATCAATTAATACTGCAACATCATCTAAAGTATAGGTTTTCATAGATGATCCTCAAAACGTGCATTATAAACGCTCCGTATTTCTTCTATCAATTGCCCCTCCTCCATAGTTTTTTCCAAAAGCTCTTGTAAAAAGGGATAGGTTGCGGAGTGAGAGTGTTCTCAATCTTTTCAATTGGTTGGTCTCCATCAGGCATCTCAACTCCCGCATGTACTATAATTCTTTTGCAAAGGAATTCATAAAAATTACTGGCGTAATATTCGCAATTATCCAATGGATACATAACATAGATTGGACATTCTCCATCCCGAAACTGTGTATAATCAAAGTAAAATGTCTCACCAAAATCTGTTCTGCTAACAACAAGCTGTTCTGGTGTTTCAAAACCACGTTTTCTAGCATTTAAGTTTCGGTAAACAATATCACCAACAGGAACACCTTCCCCACACTCCTTATAAAGACTAAAGATTTCTTCACCACCAATTTCTCCTCCTACATATTTTTTTAAAAAGCTCTTATAAGAAGATGTGAATTGCAAATCGAGAGCTTTCTCCGCCTTTTCAATCCGTAGATCATCAGCCGCATTTTCTTCAGTACGAAAATTGATAATATCATTATATTTATCAACTAATTCTACAACATCATCTAAGGTATAGGTTTTCATAGATGATCCCCCTTAAAAATATTAACGATGCCTGCATTCTTGAAAATAAAAAATAGTAGTTTAACATTGCAATTCGGAAGTAAAACCACCATACAAAGAAATTTACTTCAAATTATCTGTAATCCTTTTACAGAGAAATTCATAAAAATTACTTGCGTAATACTGGGGATCGCTAGGTGGAAACTTAAGATAGAGCGGACATTCACCATCCTGAAACTGAGAGTAATCAAAATAAAATGTCTCACCAAAATCAGTTCTACTCACAACAAGCTGCTGTGGTTTTGCTAAACCATTTTCTACATCCGTTATATGATAATAAACAATATCATCACTACGAGCAATTTCAAAATTTGTATTATAAACACTTAATATTTCCTCACCACAGATCTCCGCTCTTCCATAGTTTTTTAAAAAACTTTTGTAGGAAGTTGTGAATTGCAATTTAAGAATCCCCTCTGCTTTTTCAATTAGTACATCATCAACGGCTTCATCTGTAGAGCCAAAATCAACACTATCACTATATTTATCAACCAGTATGACAACATCATCTAAAGTATAAGTTTTCATAATTTGTTCTCCATAAATTGTTATTTTTTAGCTTCTATATTTTTCTTTTCATACCCTTTAGCACGTTCTTTCCAGTATTGCGTCCTCCATTTATCGAATAGGTCTCTGTCAATAGCTGATCCCATTGTATTCGGATTAATGTGAATAGCAGAATTATGTTTATTATGAAACGCATTTGTAACTTCTGCTATGGGACCATCATGAGTTTGCAGCATGTGGTGTAATTCAATAGGCTTATTATCGAAACCAATAAGTGCTCTTCCTGCTTTCATCCTTTCAATATTTGTACCTGTCACTTTTTTCTTGTTAACTGTCCACTCAGAAATTCTATTAGGATCAAACAAGTCATCTCTCTGATAGACTTTATTTATCTGAGTAATTTTTTCTTCTTTGTTAGTTATTTCAAACCCAACCTCAATAGGTTTTGACCAGAACCTTCTCTCTTGCCCCAAATATTGAGTTGCAATAGCTTCATCGCTCATTTTTTCTAGCGATTGTGCAATTTCTTTCCCCACATGCGCAGTATTTACTTCAGAACTAGTTGCTCCCGTTATAGCCGCTTCTTCAGCTTTAGCAGCAAATTTGATGAGATCTTTTTCTACAAGCTTGCCCGCAAGCTTTATGCTTCCCTTGGCTGCTCCAGCAACTCCTGTCATTAGGGATGCTGTTTCAGTCAATAATTTTCCAAGTTCAAGTCCAGCTTTAAAGGATCCACCAGCAC
>NZ_JACIFE010000058.1 GCF_014197255.1 Bartonella fuyuanensis
TTACGATCATAGTTTTTATCACGATAAACTGTCCAACCCATTTCTTTTAATTGCTCAGCAACCTTATTGAAAGTAATCAAAGCTTTCGGACCAAGGTGTGCTTCTGCTGCTTCTCGCTCATTAAGGATTTTCAGATGTTTTTCAGAAAATTCAACGGCATGGTTAACATATTTTTCTACGTCATTATCATCCAAATGTTCAGAAATCGTACCTGCTTCTAAAAAACTTTGATAAGATTTCAGGATATCAATTCGACCTGTTAACGCTAAACAAGCCAAATGCCAGATTATGTCTATATTGTAGCTATATTTTTGAACAAGTGTTTTGCTTTCAATCGATGCTTGTAAATTTTGGGCGCGTGCCCATTGTATTATCCGCTCAGAGATTTGTGTTAACTCTTGCTCATTCAATGTTTCTACACAAATATCAATCCCTTTATCAAAACCGCTAAAAATTCCCCCCCCAATCGTATTAAAAGACTGATAAATATCCGTAGGTCCTATCCAAATATATTCTCTCCTATAGTAAATATATTTGCAAGCTACAGAAATCTCTTCGTTAGAGATCCCAGCTTCAAGATGGACATTGTAATTGTCATGGAGATGTACAAAACCAAAATCAAATTGAATAAAACGATCTGGCAAAGAGAGCCACATTTTTCCAGGTTCCGTAGAAAACCACCCTTGGGTTTTAAGAATACGGCTTGCTGCAGTAAGGCTTATCGAGCGCTGTTTGGGCTTTTTACGCGTTAGAATATCGTCTAACTCCCCATTTTTATAAGCTTGCGCAAAAAGAATGAGGCGCTCATACCGCGTCATCGCTTTGTAATCTGCAAATTCTGGTACATGTAATTGAGGTGCCGGCTTATCAGACCTTAAAGCATCAATATCGCCAAGCAATGCTTGTGCAACAGCAGAATGATTGGCGGCTTCTTCACGCAATTTTTGTTCAATATTCTGCGTTTGTGCCCAAAAGATTACTTTGTTTAAAACAGCTTCGATATGACTTTCTGAAAGATTCTGTGCCACAATTCCGAAATTTTCTTCTGCATAAATCAACGTATCACCATATTCATAGCGCGACTGTTCGCCATTATCATATTCCTCAGCAAGACAATAAGCGGCGGTGGTAAGAGCAACTGATAGCCGCAACCTTCCACCATCCTCTCCATAATCTACAACATCATAACTAATGCCTACAATGCGATCGGGAAGATGATAATAAGCAAATGTATCTCCAACTTCATCGCGATAAATCTCCCAGCCCAATCTTTTTAAAATCTCTGTTACGTCTTTCGTTTTCATTATGCTTCACTTCCCTTTTAAATAGCTTGGATGTCGATCAACTCCATGGTGCAGTGTCCCCTCATTCCACTTCTTATCTAGCTGATTTTTAGCCCAATTCTTGTTAAATTTATCTAATTCTTTCTCCAATTCTTTTACACTGCCTTTAAAATTATCTATAGTACCTTTAAGATCTTTTTGATATTGATCAAATTTTTCTTTATTTTGCTTAAGATACTTTTCAGCTTCAGAACCACAAAATTTTATGCTTCCTGTTGTTTTACATATTTCTCTTAAACCTTTCTGCCCTTTACTTAATTTGGCTTTACCTGTTTTCGTCTCATTAAACGCTGGTTTTCCATCCTTAATAAATGTGTTATCGGGACGTGTTCTTACCTTAATTGTGCCTTTATCTGTCGTAATTTCAATTTCAATCGTTAATTCTTTTTCGCTGGGTGAAAATCCTTCCTCCTTTAATTTTTGTTTTTTCTCATCGCGTTTTTTGTCATGATGTTCCCTAGCTTTATTAAGCTTTTTACCTTTTCCATCATTGTCATCGTCATTATTGTTTTGTGGGTCTTTAGCATTCGCCTGAGAAGCTTTGTTTTTTTCTTCTTGTGAGTTTTGATTTGTTTTTTCGCTATCTTCTTCTCCATTTTTTGATGCAAACCAATAGGCAAGAAAATCAGCTATAGCGGTTCTATTGTTAGGAGATTGAACAATAGTTGCTCCACCAGCCATAAAAAGAGACAGAGCTGCCAACTCTTGTGGCGTAAGCGACACAATGAACGCTACAGCAGCTGCTACCGCAGGAAGAA
>NZ_JACIFE010000059.1 GCF_014197255.1 Bartonella fuyuanensis
TAATATTATCCCGCAATGTTCCATCAAAAATAGCAATATCTTGCGGAACATAAGAGATTGAATTGCGTAAATCTTGCAAAGAAAGGCGATTAATTTCCATGCCATCCAACCGAATTGTTCCACTTATCGGATCATAAAAACGAAGGATCAAAGAAAAAATAGTGCTTTTTCCTGCCCCTGAAGCCCCAACAAAAGCAACTGTTTCTCCTGCTTTTACAGAAAAGGAAAGTGAGCGTAAAATCTTTTCTTTTGCTCTAGAAGGATAGGTAAAATCGACTTTCTCAAAAATAAGTTCTCCCTGAACAGGTTGCACCAATGATAACGGATTTTTAGATGTTAAAAGTGTAGGTTGCTCTTGTAATAATTCGGCAAGCCGTTCAGCAGCTCCTGCTGCTTGGATTAATTCCGCTCCCAGTTCTGATAATTGGGCAAAAGTAGAAGCTCCAAAAACCGCATAAAGAACAAATTGTCCTAATGTTCCCCCTGTCATTGTTCCATTCAAAACATCGTGTGACCCAATCCATAAAACAGCAACTACACTGCTAAAAACCAAAAAAATTGCAAAACCAGTAAAAAAGGACCGCAAGATAACAGAAGTCCGTGCTGTTTGAAAAGCACGTTCCACTAACTGTGAAAAACGTGTCGATACGAGTTCTTCAGCGGTAAAGGCTTGCACAGTGCGTATAGCACTTATCTGTTCTGTCGCGACAGCATTAGCATCTGCGAGCCGATCTTGTGCTACACGTGTCCGCATACGAACTTTACGCCCAAAGAACACTAAGGGAATGGCAACAAAAGGAATGGTAGCTAGAACTAGCAAAGATAATTTAGCATTGGTGATCACCATCATTACGACAGCTCCAATGACTATAATTAGTTGACGCAAAGCAGTGGAGGCAGTCGAACCAACGGCCAATTTTATTTGTGTGGTATCTGTTAAAAGTCTTGAAACAATTTCGCCTGAATGTGACCGATCAAAAAAAGCAGGAGAAAGTTTCATAATATGAACAAACATATCGCGCCGTAAATCAGCAACAAGCCGTTCTCCTAATGTAATAACACAATAGTAGCGAGTTGCTGAAGAAAATGCGAGAAAAAAAGCTAAGACAAACAAAATTCCGAAGTAAAAATTAATATGGCCATGGCTTGAAGTAGAAAACCCATGATCCAACATTTGGCGGATAGCGACCGGCAAAGCTAAGGTGATAAGAGCAGCAGCAGACAAAGCAAAAAGGGCAAAGATAAATAACCAACGATAGCGTAAAAGATAAGGAAAAAAAATTGCAAGTGAAGAAAATGAAGATTTTCGAGGGGACGATTTTGTAGATTTTTCAGAATGATAATGTAACTTCATAAAATTTTTCTCACTCTATTGGATTTATTACACTTGACACAATGATACATCTTGCATACTTGTTTTCTGGTGCATGCTCAGCTATAGAAATAAAAATTTTAATCAATGTATCAAAAAGACAAAGGAAGCGCACTTAAAAAATCGAAGAATGCTCTTTCGTTCTATAAATGTAAAAGGTTTGACGCATGAAAGCGAATATTCATCCCAACTATCATAGAATTACCGTTGTTATGACGGATGGAACTCAGTATACGACGCGTTCCACTTGGGGAAAAGAGGGTGATACCCTTAATCTAGATATTGACCCGAGAACACATCCAGCATGGACAGGCGGATCCCAAACACTCGTGGACCGTGGCGGTCGTCTTTCTAAGTTCAAAAATCGTTTTGGTAATATTGGTATGTAAAGCCCCCTTCTCAGAGAGTACAAAGATTCTAAACAAAACGAGAGGTTTTTTGTGCCTTAAAGAGGGTATTTTAAAGATTAATTCAAAAACGCATACAACATAAACAAATAGGTCTTAAACACTTATTCAATCGTGGTGGCTGCGTTTCTAAACTCAAAAATTATTTTGAAATATTGAGTATGATTCTTTTCCCTAGAGTATAAAGATTTCAAATAAAGTAATTGCGAATAACCCATCT
>NZ_JACIFE010000060.1 GCF_014197255.1 Bartonella fuyuanensis
TTCTTCCTGCGGTAGCAGCTGCTGTAGCGTTCATTGTGTCGCTTACGCCACAAGAGTTGGCAGCTCTGTCTCTTTTTATGGCTGGTGGAGCAACTGTTGTTCAATCTCCTAACAATAGAACCGCTATAGCTGATTTCCTTACCTATTGGTTTGCATCGAAAAATTCTGCAGAAGATAGCGAAAAAACAAATCAAAACTCACAAGAAGAAAAAAATAAAGATTCTCAGAAGGAAAGTAAAAATAAGAAAAAAAACGGAAACAATAAAGAACCACAAAACAATAATGATGGAAAGGGTAACATACTTGAACAAGTCAGGAAGCATCATGATAAAAAACGCGATGAGAAAAAACAAGAATTAAAGGATGAAGGATGTATAGTATGCGAGACAGAAATAGTATTCAAAACTAAGACGGATAAGGGGGTAGTAAAATCTCGTGCGGATATTGTTTATATAGAGAATGGTAAAATAAAAATTGGCGAGGTAAAAACGGGGAAGAATTCTAAATTAAGTGAACAACAAAAGATTTTAAAAGAGGCATATAAAGAAGGAAATGCTGAGTCTACAAAAGGAAAATTTATAAAATTTTTTAAAGAGAACAAAGAGTTCTTAGAGAAATATCAAGAATCGTTCAAAGATTTTAAAGGAAGTGATAAAGAATTAAACGAGGCTAGTAAAGAATGGATTAAAGGACAATTGAATAATAAGTTAGACAAAACTGACGTTAACGTTTTTCATTATCCAGGACTTTTTGAATGAAAGTGAATAGCGATGCGAACTAAAGACGTGACAGAGATTTTAAAAACGCTTGGCTGGGAGACGAAAGATCAACTATTATTTACAGTGGTAGAACAGTATTAGCGTGAATAAACTGCGACTTATGGAGAATAATCTATGAACTTTTCGTTAAAAAAAATACATCGCCCTGATATTATTTATGTGGAGAAAGGTGTATTAAAAGTTATTGATATAAAAACTGGTAATTTTCAATTAACAGAATGTCAAAAAGATTTTGAAATAGCGTATAAAACAGGAGATGCAAAACCTTTTGGGAAAATTATGAAACGCTATCTGGGCGAAAATAAGGAACAGCTTAATAAATACCAAGAAGATTTGAAAAAATTTGAAGGAGATGCAGAGCTTCTGAAAGAGTTTAGAGACAATTGGAGTGAAAATCAAATAAACAAAGAGTGGAATAGAATAATTCCTTATACAGTTAGCTGTTATCCGGCGGTTGGAGAAGAGTGAAACATTATGCAAACTAAAGATGCAGCAGAAATATTAAAAAGTCTGGGCTGTGAGCTCTATCGTGATGAAGTAGGCG
Organism: Bartonella fuyuanensis; assembly: GCF_014197255.1. Classification (GTDB taxonomy): domain Bacteria; phylum Pseudomonadota; class Alphaproteobacteria; order Rhizobiales; family Rhizobiaceae; genus Bartonella; species Bartonella fuyuanensis. Next base: position 1,324 of record NZ_JACIFE010000060.1, read on the forward strand.
ATACATTTGCCTATTATTATCTTCCGGATCGCATTGTGGATTTGAGCTATGGTGTGAAACATGAAACGGATGGTGAAAAATTTTGGTTATTAGCTAGCCTCACAACTGCTTCTTATAGTCTTGCTTGTGAATATTCTAGGGGGCAAAAGTCACGGTATGGATATATACTCTATCCAGAAATAGGTGATTTCGGGGTTACGGTACCGGATCTTTCAGAAAGTCATATTGAATCTGCTTTAAACAAAGTCATTACTTGGGCGCAAGCACAAGATATTGAAAAAAAATTACATGAAGAAGCTGCTAATCATTCTCTTGTTGCAAAGGCTCTTCTCGGCGAGATAGAAGCTTTAAGGAGTTATGAGTCTACGCCCAAAATAAACGTATCAGAATTTTCTGATTATAAAATAATGACGTGGAATGAACGCTTGCTTCTTTTTGCGCAAGCTTATAAAAATGGGGAGTTAGACGATATTCTAACGCGTAAAAAGCCCAAACAGCGCTCGATAAGCCTTACTGCAGCAAGCCGTATTCTTAAAACCCAAGGGTGGTTTTCTACGGAACCTGGAAAAATGTGGCTCTCTTTGCCAGATCGTTTTATTCAATTTGATTTTGGCTTTATACGTCTTCATGATAATTACAATGTTCGTCTTG
>NZ_JACIFE010000061.1 GCF_014197255.1 Bartonella fuyuanensis
AAAAGTTCTAAGTTTACACCCCAATTACATGTACCAGAATTTTCAGATTACAAAACAATAGGGTGGATTGAGCGCCTCATTCTTTTTGCGCAAGCTTATAAAAACGGGGAGTTAGATGACATTTTAGCGCGTAAAAAACCTAAACAGTGGTCGATGAGTCTTACTGCAGCAACTCGCATTTTTAAAATTCAAGGGTGGTTTGCCACAGAGCTTGGTAAAATGTGGTTGGTTTTGCCGGATCGTTTTATTAAGTTAGATTTTGGCTTTGTACATCTCTATGATCAGTACAATATTCATCTCGAAGCTGAAATATCTAATGAAGAAATTTCTTTGGCTTGCTTGTATATTCATTTTTGTAGACAACGTAATCTTGTACGACCTACGGATATTTATCGATCTTTTAATACGATTGGAGGAGAGAATTTTCGTGGGGTTGATAAAGGAATTGATATTTGTGTAGAGACATTAGATGAGCAAGAGTTGACAAAAATCTCTGAGCGGGTGATACAGTGGGCACGTGCCCAAGATTTACAAGCGTCAATAGAAAGCAAAACACGTGTTCAAAAGTATAGCTACAATATACGTATAGTCTGGCATTTGGCTTGTTTAGCATTGACAGGTCAAATTGATATCCTGAAATCTTATCAAAATTTTTTAGAAGCAGGTACGATTTCTGAAATTTTGGATGACCGTGAAGTAGAGAGATATATTAACCAGGCCGTTCAATTTGCTGAAGAATATCTGAAAATCCTTAATGAGCGAAAAGCCATAGATGATCGTCTTAGTTTACAAGATTTGTCTTTTCTTAATACAGTTTCTGAAGACTTAAAAAGGATGGACTGGACAGTCTATCGTGATAAAAATTACAATTGCAATGCTTATTTTATAAAGAAAGATCGTATCATTAATATAGTGTACGACCTTGATAAAAACGGAGAGACACCGCTTGTTACCTTCAAGGTTTCTCTTTCAACACTTGGTTTTTCTACAGCTTATCGATCTATTTTCATCGATACTCCCCAATATACCGTTCTTAAAGAATCAGAAGAAGTTTATGCAGTTTCTAGTACTGAATTAGATGAAGGCAAGCTGAAACAGATCAGTGTGGATATTCTTGAATGGGCTGATAACCAAAACACCAACCAAATCATCTATGATTATGCCGCTTTGCCAACAAACAGTGAAGCTCACCTTGTGGCACGTCATTTTATAGCACTTATTCTTATTGGGGATGTTGAAAAACTCAAATTTTATAAGGAAAGTTTCAGGGCAAAGAACCATTTAGGCTTTGTGGAAGGTATCACGAAATATACGATTGACAACGCTCTTACTCTTGCACGGCGTTATCGGACTGGTTTTCCTAAAAACGCTCCGATTTTAAGCTTGGATCCGCAAACAGCACCCTTTGACTCAAAAACAGAGCCTGTTGAAGTGGCAGAGGAAGTGGATGAAGCGAATGACACTGATGATCGTCTCACCATGGAAAGTGCTCATGCACTTTTAAAAAGCTTAGGCTGGTCAGCCGAGAGAATCAATGAGAATGACCATATGGCAAGCTATCAATTGGCTGATCGTGAAGTAGATATTCTTTATAACGATGAAATTGCTAAAGATTACCCGCAATTTGATAGCGCCTTTATGATTAGTACCGGTATTCTTTCCGCTGCTTGTAAATTCATTGATCCTACCCACACGGAAGATATTCCAGATATACAGCTTAATTTTGAAGCCAAGGGATTGGAAATCTTTGAACCAGAAGTCACTGCGGATCGCTTAAAGCAAGCACTTGATGATGCGCTAGAATGGTCAGTAACTGCTATTGATCTTTCTGAA
>NZ_JACIFE010000062.1 GCF_014197255.1 Bartonella fuyuanensis
AACCCTGTAATACCATGGCTATACACCAAATCTTTTGCTTCTTGTGTGGAATTGGTCAAACCCCAAAAGTTATTTTCCATAAACTTCTGATAGCCCGTGACCAGAAGTTCTGATATAGTAGAATCGGCTTGAGGGAACACAACAAAATAAAGCGGTTCATTTTTATTCTCCGCATGTTGCTCTGCATAAACAGCAGCTTCATAGGGTGGCGTAAAGATGCCATTAAAGGACACATGCACTTTGCCATCAGAGCCTTCTTGCAAATGCTGCTTTTCTTCATCCGTTAAATAATGAAAGTGAGGAGACAATCCCACACAAGCATGAAAACACATAAATGTGGGAATTGTACTTTCCACAAACAACAAAACTTAAGGATAGCATTCATATTGTTCTGGATGCTTTTTACAAAAAGGGCTGTTTAAGCGCTTCTTGACACTGCGCTGTGGGATGACAGCACCTGGACGACAAATCGGCAAGTTTTTCTCTTTAAAAGTATAACACCAATATGGTCCTCCCCATTTGTAACGGAATCCTGCTTGAATCATGCAAGCATCGATGGAAGCCTCTGCATTGATGCTTAGCTTTCTATTTTCTGGAAAAACATCATAAGGGGTTGGCATACCACATTCTAACAATGCTTTTCCTATCTCCGTAAAATCTGCACCAGACTTCTCCCACATACTCAGAGCCCCTGGAGAAGGCTTATCAATGTTACATCCAGCGATATTTAACAGAATGAAACCGCTTAATAATTTCAAGATTTGTTTCATTTTTTCCTCCCTGAATATTTTGAATAAATTGGCGTACGATTAGGTAATCCATAGAACTTTGTACAAGCATCACTTGGATGTCCATAACAAGCATGGACACTGGGGTAGCCCTTAAATATTTGCCCTGCTTCTTTCCAAGGACCACTTCCAGGAGGTATTTGCTCAAAAGTGTAAGGATTTTTGCCAATCTTTGTACCCACAAAATCATATTTATGATTTTCCAAGTTTACGTAATCCTGCTTTCCATCACTTAAGATATATAACGTATCTGCCATGTTTTGAGTATTATAAGCTGGTCCAAAGAAATTAATCGTTGTTTTCTTTGCTATACCATGAACACCATGCTTTTCTAAATCATGCGATCCATTGCCCGCTGTCATACTGCCGCGGCTATACGCATCAGTATGCAATCCTATATTGCCAAGGCTATACAACAGTTTCTGGTACTTCTTCGTCGAATTGGTCAAAATCCCCAACTTACCTTCTAGAAAATACTGATACCCTGCAATGAACCCCTCTACCAAGAGCGAATCGCTACGAGGGAATATCAGAAAATAGTGCGGATCATTCTTGTTATCAGCCAACTGAACCGCATTATGGGCTGCTTCACAGTAAATTATATATATAAATCAATGTTTTGCTAGAACCCGGCACCCTTATGGGCTGTCAATTTCAAAACTCTTTTACGATAAGAAAGAATTTAAAATGAAAAATTCCAAAAATACAATTTCCTCTTCCATTGCAACTGCAACCGCGTCTGTTAATAAACAACAGCTTGCAAAAAAATACGAACTTACTAATGAAAACCGCGTTGTTAGCGGTGTGACTTTACACCGCATTAAAGCTTTAAGAGACTTTTCTGATGTCAAGGCGGGTTCCTTGGGGGGGCTTTATCGAAAATGAAAATAACTTATCCCATAATGGCAATTGCTGGGTTTATGATGATGCTATGGTTATCAAAGCAAGCGTTTCCGAAAATGCAAAAATACGCAATAATGCCTGTGTTGTGAATTATGCTAAGGTTTATGGGAATGCCGTGATTAGTGATAAGGGA
>NZ_JACIFE010000063.1 GCF_014197255.1 Bartonella fuyuanensis
AATTGCACAATCGCTAGAAAAAATGAGCGATGAAGCTATTGCAACTCAATATTTGGGGCAAGAGAGAAGGTTCTGGTCAAAACCTATTGAGGTTGAGTTTGAAATAACTAACAAGGGAGAAAAAATTACTCAGACAAACAAAGTCTATCAGAGAGATGATCTGTTTGATCCTAACCAGATTGTTAGTTGGACAGTAAAAGGAAAAGAAGTAAAAGGTACAAATATTGAAAGGATGAAAACAGGAAGAGCACCTCTTGACTTTAATGAAAATCCCATTGAATTGCATCATATGCTGCAAACACATGATGGTCCCATAGCAGAGGTTACAAATGCGTTTCATAATAAACATAATTCAGTTATTCATATTAATCCCAATACAATGGGATCAGCTATTGACAGAGACCTATTCGATAAATGGAGGACGCAATACTGGAAAGAACGTGCTAAAGATTATGAAAAGAAAGATATAGCAACTAAAAAATAATAATTTATGGAGAACAACCTATGAAAACTTATACTTTAGCTGATGTTGTACAATTAATTGATAAAGTAAATAAATATGATGATGAGATTATCAATTTTGGTACTGCAGAGGATGCAGTTAGTGATGTACGGATTAAAGAGGCAGAAAAAACTCTCGGTTTACAGTTTACAACTTCTTATAAGGATTTTTTAAAAAATTATAAGGGAGGAGAAATTGGTTATGAGGAAATTTTTAGCATTTATAACGCAAGTTTTGAGGATCATCCTGCTGGTGATATTGTGCATAAAAACTTATATCATAGGAAACATGGTTTTGCGACATTAGAACAGCTTGTTGTCAGTAGAACTGATTTTGGTGAGACATTTTACTTTGATTATACTCAGTTTCAGGATGGTGAATGCCCACTCTACGTCAAAATTCCATCTGGAGCGTCACATTATTATGCAAGTAATTTTTATGAATTTCTCTGTAAAAGAATTAAGGACCATGCAGGGGAAGATTCATGAAAACCTATACCTTAGATGATGTTGCAGTCTTAATTGATAAAGTAAATAAATATGATGATGAGATTATCAATTTTGGTACTGCAAAAAATGCGGTTGATGATCTTGTAATTGAAAAGGCGGAGAAAACTCTCGGCTTACAATTCACATCGTCTTACAAGAGTTTTTTAAAAAATTACAAAGGAGGGGAAATTGGTGGTGATGAAATATTTAGCATTTATGGAGATTGTGGGGAAGGTATTCCTGCTGGTGATATTGTTTACCGAAACTTACTCAATAGAGAACGTGGTTTTGTGACACCAGAACAGCTTTTCATTAGCAGAACAGATTTTGGTGAAACCTTTTATTTTGATTATACGCAGTTTAGGGATGGAGAATGCCCACTCTATGTCATGCTTCCATCTGAAGATTGCGAATATTACGCTAGCAATTTTTATGAATTCCTTTGCAAAAGAATTAAAGAAAGCGTGGGAGAAGAGATACCTGAAGGTGAACAACCGATTGAAAAGACTGAGAACACTCCCACTCCGCAACCTGTACCTTTTTACAAGAGTTTTTGGAAAAAACTATGGAGGAGGGGCAAATGATAGGGGAAATATGGAGCGTTACGCAAGTTTTGAGGATCATCTATGAAAACCTATACCTTAGATGATGTTGTAGAATTAGTTGATAAATATAATGATATTATCAATTTTCGTACTGAAGAAAATGCGGC
>NZ_JACIFE010000064.1 GCF_014197255.1 Bartonella fuyuanensis
CCTACCTTATTCCATTTCTGTAATTCTACAGGAACAGATTCATAATCTCCTTGATTCAGCTTCTTCAACAAGGTCGATTTGCAAAAAGCACAGGTACCTACATTATAGCAAAACGATACCAATGCCGCGAATTGACTATCCGTTAAGGAAACCTTCACAGATGTCTCTACTGCCTTCTCAAATTTCTTTAAATCATCACAAAGAATTTCTTCCGCTTCCTTCTTCGTAATATGCATGCCTTTTTTGACAAGAGGTTGACCAGCATGACTGGTGTGACCATAACCTATCGTCCAAATACAGGCCGCATCTTTATAAGCCTCCAATCGCAAACCTTCCCATTGTTTGATAAGTTCTAATCCTTCTTTCGATATTTTTCTCATTGGCTCCTCCATAAAAAAAAGCCCCACATCCGTGAGACTGCATAAAATTTTTCGCTGATGATCTCTATTCTCTATGCTCTTTGATCAACTGTTCAACTTCTTCAACACAAAAACCAAGCCTAAAAAGCATAGCATACTCGCTTTCCTGTAATTCATACTGAAAACGCTTTTCTATATAATCACCATTTGAACCAACCGCCATTTCTGTTTCCAAACAAACCATATGTGTATCATCTTCAATCCCAACCTCTCCTTCACTCAGCTCTTTGATAAAAACCCAATCAAAACGCGTTGCTAATAAATCCTCTAGCCTCCTTACCGTTTCTGCCTTATCAAAGGAAAGCATATTCATATAATCATCTTTGCTATTTAAATGCTCTGGATAATCTATCATCTTCACTAAACCCCTAAATAAAATAACTCGGACGACTACAACCGCGAGCTCCTATTTTGTCATCCTTGAAACCACGAGAATACTGACCATTGCGATAAAATGGACCACTATAGAAACCTTGTTGCCAACTCCCTCCGCCTATCAATACATTCATGGAACTTCTCATACCTGCCCCACCTGAAGAAGTTTGTACAGGAAACGTCTCCAACAAATACTGCCAAACATAACCACAACCATCCTCACATCCAATGTGAGAGATCATACGACGATTTCCCGTATCCTTATGGCCACCTGTCTTTTTCGGATTAGGAGATTTATTACCTGCTATACTTGTCTTTTCATTACTTCCATAAAGGGCAGAGATAAATTCCTTATCACTTAGTAAAGACTTCTTTACACGAATCATATCTGTAACATGATCCGTATAACTACGGTTCGTCGTAATCGGAACATTATAGGCCGAGCGCGTATTGGCACCTGTCCCTGACTGAAGATAAATATCAACCCAAATACCTGTGGAATAATCATAGACCATCCCCTCAGGCGAACTATGCGGACGATGATTCAAACACCAAACTGAATTGGGTAATATATCCCCCGCTTTATAACCAGATAATGGATGATCTATTATAATACCAACATCTGCACAAAGCGTATGAAATCCTCCTATCTTTCGACAATTCGTCGATCCATAACCTGTAGGATAAGTAGAATTTAATGACACAACAAATTTCGCAGTATTATTATACGAAGTCACTAAATAAATGTAATAATCATTACCCCCTGTAAGATTCACATTAATTGGAATAGTTGTATCTTCCATGTAACTCATCACAATCAGCTCATTTCCCTTTTTCAAAGAGATATGCGTTCCTTGTTTAAACGTAAGTTGTTTTTTTCCTGTCGCTACAAGAAATGGCCTCGAG
>NZ_JACIFE010000065.1 GCF_014197255.1 Bartonella fuyuanensis
CCTTCATACGTTTCCCATGCCTCTTGATTGGGAGGTCTATCAACCCATTTCCAATTTTTTGTTTCATCGGGAAAGACCAGCATTTGAAAGCGTTGCAATAAGCCGTCATTATTTGTTCCATGGTGCATTGCTTGAATGAGGGGAATAAGGCGTGAAGGTTGAATGCCTCCAATTATGGATAAAGTGACATGGGGGATAAAAATGGTTCCACGCTCGATACGGTCATAAGTAAATTGATCATCTCCATTAAAAGCTGTTAAATAAAAGGCGCGGTCTGATTGATATTCCTTTCTTTCCAAATTGGCTAAAAACCCAGATAATTCATCACGCACCATTAAGAGACCACGGGGGTTTTCTTTTAAGAGTTCCCCAAGCTTTTCAACGGTCACATCATTGACAATAAAACGAGGGACATCATCATCACTTTTACGAGTAAGAAACTAAATGGTGTGCAAAGCGATCATGCAATCATATTCTCGCAATATTAGAAAAGTAATAATTTATCACTACTTACTGATATAGAGTGCAGTATTTTAAAAAATAATTTGCTCTAATTACCAAATAAATAAAAATACAGTTGATTAAGGAAATTTTTGCTTTGTATGCAGCACACGTAAAATACGAACAACGCCATCTGAAATATCATAAATCATGATATAATTTGGATGTACAATAAATTCACGTGTATTTACAACTCGCCCTAAACGACCAAGAGTGGGAAGCTTAACGAGTTTTTCTACCTTTTCAGATAAAAGTTGATCAAACTTTAAGGCCACAGAAGGATTATTTTGTGATATGTATTTACGTATTTTTTGCGGTCAATGTGTGCTACTTGTGTCCAAATTAGCTTCATAAAGTTGATCTATCTAGTTTACTTTGTATTTTTAAGCGCCATTCCTTTGCTTCTGCTTCGATTTCCTCAGAAGATATTATATCTCCTGCATTAGCATAATTTATCCCTAATTGAACTTGTTCTCGAAACCATAAATCGTGTGTACTTCTTTCTTTTTGTTCTTTTACGATATCGCGCATATAATCTCGCAACAATTGTGCACCAGATCTATCACACGCTTTTGCTGCTTTGGAAAATTCATTTTTCAATACATCATCCACGCGAAAGGTAAATGTCGTCTCAGCCATTTTATTACCTCTTAATGTGTTACAAAATAATCCTAATGTAATACATTTTGACTATTTCTTCAATAGGTACAGTTAGAATAGCTATTTTATATCTATCTTGCATTTTCATATCCCAAAAATGATTGCTGTTTACACATAAAAAAACTTATAATTTAATTCACATTATTTTATGGGATAAAATATTAATTTTGATCTAAATTAATATTTTTATTGAATATGATACAATTTTGTGCATAGTTGTGAGTTTTCGTGATTACAAGATACAGAAAATCAAAAACTTGGATTGTTAGAATGTGCTAACAAAAATGCTTTTGCTTCACTCCATGTTGAAAGAGAACTGTAAATAGAGGGAAAGATTGGTGCAAACATAGCTTGGTGCTTTGATCTAAAGAACAGAGTAGGGGAATTATTATTGAAATCTCATATAGTAGATTTTTCTCTTGATGTTTTAGAACTTTTTAAAGCTGTTAGTGAGCGTAATTTATAAGGTACGCCAATTTATTAGGGATAATAACCTATCATCCTGAGCGGGGCAACGAGCTGTTCCGT
>NZ_JACIFE010000066.1 GCF_014197255.1 Bartonella fuyuanensis
CCAGGCGCTGTTGTTCCACAGCGCAGTGTCAAGAAGCGCTTGAACAGCCCTTTTTGTAAAAAATATAAAAATAGTCGCAAATGCCAGCCTTAAGTTTTGCTGTTTGTGATGATTAACAATCCGCCATCCTTGCCTTTGCTTGGAATGGCGCGATTGTTTCCTCAATCTAACATCTCAATATTGTTCACCGTTGTTTTAAGCAGCGGTGACAGGAAATATCAATAGACTTATGAGCTTTTTTATTGTAAATAAATCCATTGAAAGAGGGGAATAATGAAGAAAATCTTAAAACTATTGAGTTGCATAGCTCTCTTAAATACAGCTGGATGTGTTAACCAACCTCCTCCATCAACTTTAGCATTATGGGAAAAACCAGGTGTCGATAAAGCGATGATCCAACAATCCTTATCAAAATGTGGCTGGAAACCGGTTTATGCTTCTTCTAGTGATATGAATTCGTATGCGAGTGAATTTGCTTCAGTTTATGAGTGCATGAAAAAAGCAGGTTTCCGGTATAAATTGCAAGATTCAAAAGGGATCTATTTTACACAACCTCCAAAAAGTGGCTCATTCCTAAGCAATTTAATGATAGCAGGATATCAGCAATTTATGGACAATGACACCTTTGGTGTGACCAACAAAACGAAACAGGAACGCGCTTTACTAACGCATTTTGAGGATGAAAGAAAACGTCAGCAAAAGCAAAAAGCTTTACAAAAGCGATCACCAAAGTGTCCTCCGCATTGTTAAAAGGTTGTTGGACAAAAAGTATGAATGATGAAGGAATCAGAATTGTGCCCTTCTTTATTCAAGCGGGTGGCACTTTAAATAAAGCAGCATTCATGGTGTTGGCGCTGATGTTATCGCTGGTACCAATCCAATCTATGTGCTGGAAAATGATGCACAGAGCGGAAATATCACTATGGAAGCAGGTGAAGATATCACCTTTGAAAGTGCGCAAAACACGCAAAGCACACAAAACAGCAGTGAAAGTTCTTCAATGAGTGCTGGCACCGGTTATGGCACGGGTGGCGCAGGGGCAACGGGTAGTGCTGCTTTTAGTCAAGGGGAAGGTTCCAGTGAGGAAGTTCAACACAAAAACAGCCATATTATAGGTAGCGGCACAGTTCATACCACGAGTGGGGCAAACACCACATTGGCAGGCGCCGTGGCTTCTGGAGAGCGTGTAGAAATGGAAGTAGGAGGTGATTTTGCCATTACCAGCCGCAGTGATACGGGACAAAGTTCCAGCAAGCAAAACTCTGTTTCTGTTGGGTTTGGTGCTGGACAAACGGGTGGTGGGAGCTCCATGAGCGCCTCTTTCCAAAAGGATCAATCCTCTAGTGATTATCATAGTGTTGTGGAGCAATCAGGCATCAAAGCCGGTGATGGTGGTTTTAAGATCAACGTTAAAGATAAAACAACATAAGGTTGTGACGCTAGATTTGAATCAATTTGCCAGTATTGAAATGTGTATGGC
>NZ_JACIFE010000067.1 GCF_014197255.1 Bartonella fuyuanensis
TTCACATTGTCACTTAATTCCACTTCCGTGGTATCAACGAGAAGGCGATATTTAAAGATGTCTTTTCCAGAGGCAGCGATAAAGCTATCAATATCCTTTTTACTGATCTGATGGTCAGCTTGATAAAATTTACACTGAATAGCGACATAACCCTCTTGATTGCGAAGCTTTGCCACCAGATCAATGCCGATATCATTTTTATTCCAACCTTCACGCTCTTGCGCCCATTCATAATAGGTTTCTACCTTTTCATAGCGTCCATAATGAAGAGGGTCGTTTGTCAAATAAGCTATGACAAGGATTTCAAACATGGTTCCTAATTCACGGGGTGATTTTGCTTGTTGACGATAATATTCTAAGAGAGAGCGTAAAGTGACATGTTCATTATCAGACTTAATAGATTGCATCATATTGTAATAAAAATCCCTTGCCTTATGAGATGATTAATATTCATCAAAAGAATAAAAATGAAGTCAATTAAATCCATTTAGGATAAATAGCGAGTATCAGAAGAGGTAAAGTCATTCAAAAGTGGATAAATTTTTTCAAAAGGGTTTTTAAAGGTACTTATCCACAGCCCATGACATGGAATAAGATCAGCAAAGTAGTGAAATTTGCTGTTCGTTTCACGGGTTAATCAAGATAAATGAACTAGGTGATTTAAAATATCAGAATAAGTATTTTGATAGGTTTTATGAGTCACTAAAATAATCTAGTTTGTTAGTTTAATTTACAGACAAAAACTGACAAATATATATTATTGATTGTATTTAAAGTTGTATTGTCGATATAGGTTGTATCTTTAAAATACTAACCTATTGAAAAATAATGTTTTTAATTTTCTCTCATTTAAAAAAATAATATAGCCTCTAAAAAGAACTGACAACACTGACAGCTACTGGACAAAACTCTTCTGTTTAGATCACTCAGTTCATTGTCTTTGGAGAAAAGTTCTTTGATGAAAATGCCATTAAATATAACTTATTAGAAAATCAAGACTTTGTTTGCTCGCCAAATTTGGCGAGCAAAGGCAGGAAAAAGAGTTTTGCGTGATTGTCTTGAAAGGCTCTCAAAGAGATTTCTTATTGTTTTCTATGATGGTTTTTGACGATAGGATGTGCTTGATTGCATGATGTCTCGTTTATATGCGTGTTGAGTGGCTTAGAGGAGCTGGAGAGTGAATTTATCTCTAATTATTGATAAATATATTGTAGCATTAAACTGGGGATATTAATGTATTAAACATTGACGGGCTAAACAGTTTTGTTTAGAGGCTTTTTTCATAGAAATGTGGGGGAGAGGTCCTCAGCAGTTAAAATAAAGTAGTTTTGGGTGCCACTTTTCTTTGGTCACAGAGGCATGTGCTTTTGTTAAAAGCGTCATAGGGCAGTGGCTGT
>NZ_JACIFE010000068.1 GCF_014197255.1 Bartonella fuyuanensis
TCAAACAGGGGTTTCTTCCCTTGGCGATCTGACCATTGAAACCAATCAAATCACCGCTTTAAACAACCATATTGGTGCCAAGGAGAATATTGTACTGAAATCCGATGATGGGCTCATTGTAGGCGCTGGACATTATAGCGCCGGCGGCTCTCTTTTGGTGGAAGCAGCAGATTTTACATCACGTGCGCGCTTAGTGGCAGAGCAAAAAATTGACCTTTACGCGCATCACGGTGCCCTGATCCAAGAAGGCACTGTCTGGTCTAATGGAAAGATAACGCTGGATGCCTATGGTGCTCTCACTCACACGGGTGATCTTGTCAGTATGCAGCAGGTTTCCTTGACAGCGGGGGGCATGCTTACAACTGGTCAAGCAAGCACGATTTTAAGTTATGATGTGGTTTTAAGTGCAGATGCTTTCACCCAAGCAGGGACTGTGGAAGCCCAAGAGGGAGCATTAACCCTTCAAGTGCGTGATGGGGTTATCAATTTTGGTACAATGCGCGGTGAGAGTGTCGATGCTCATATTGGTGCTTTGAAAAATCAAGGGATGTTGATTGCCAGCAATGATTTACACATGGCGATTAGCACACAAGGGAGCACGGGTAGCCAACAAGCTTTACTTGAAAATGTCTCTGGTTCGGTCATTCAAAGTGGTGGCAGTTTTGTTTTGTCTGCAGGGCGATTGCGCAACGGCGGCAGGATTGGTTCAAGTGGTGAGAGTATTACCCTCAATGTGGCAGGAGATGTCAGCAATGGTGGGCTGATTTATGCCAAAAAATCTATGGACCTATTCAGTGATGGTAATTTGACCAACACACAAGGGAGAATGATTGCAGAAGAAGCTCTCAGCATTGGTGGGCTGAAAGAGACGCGTGCGGGTCAGATAAACAATGAGGCTGGTCTTCTCAGTGCTTTAGCCGGTGAGATGAAGATTGTTGCAACGTCTTTTGTCAATAAAAGCGCTGAAACGACAAATTCAGACCAACGAAACGCTACACATGATGAAGGTGCGCATGTTTTAGCGCGGGATGGTTTGCGCATTAATGTGGGCAGTTTTGAGAATATTGATGGTCTCATTTCTACGCAAGGGGCAGTCAATATTGTTGCTGATAGTGTGATCCAAGCAGGGTCCATAGAGATTGAGCGTGGTGATCTTCAACTAACGAGTTATGGTGATTTAAGCAATAGTGGCACGATAGAAAGCAATGATACCATTGCTTTACATACGCAAAAAAGTCTCAGCCAAACGGGGCGCATTGTTTCTAAAAAGCGGGTTGAGCTTTTCAGTGATGGCCTATTGATGATGGGCGAGACAAGTGAGGTTGGTGCTTATGATGTAACGCTGAAGG
>NZ_JACIFE010000069.1 GCF_014197255.1 Bartonella fuyuanensis
TAGCATCATGCCTTTGTAAATTAGCTGTTTTGCTTTCTTGTGTAAAATTCGTAAATAAATGGGATTGTTTTTTATTTTTATTCTTTGAAACTATGTTATCTTCGTAAATATAGCGTGGAAAGCATTGTCCTTTATCTATTGCATCATGGTTAGGTAAATTCTTAGTCATTAAGACAGAGAAACCACTTCTTCCTCCAACAGCAGAAACTTGTATTACTTGATTTTTAACCGCTTGTCCTATCGGGAATATACGAGGCATTTGATAAACCCCATCGTTAAAGATGCGATTATAATAAAGCCATTGTTTTGTAAAAGGACGATAAAGACTTTGAGTAAGACTGTAACATTCAAACTTAAAGAGTTTTTCTTTTACCAATTCTTGTTTAATATTATGACTCCAACTGATCTTTTTTACATCGGAATTGACGAAATTATCTACAGCATTTGCACGTGTTTTACGATCAGAGTGTCGATAGGTAGTATTAAAACGTTCTACTTCGCTGTTATAGAACGTAATCATATTATTCATGTTTTTCTTTAAAAATTCACGGCTTGAGTTATATGTCCAAGCATCACGATTAGTTTTTAGACCACAAGAAAAATTTTCAAATAGTTTTTTACCATATCCTTTCTTATCACCTAAAGCTAAGAATGTTTCAAAACTTTCATCACGTTGATGAATCCAATCACCATGCTTATCTGGTGTAATTATTTTCCAACCTTGTTTACTTCGTGTAATGCCACCAACACTACCAAAGTCTTGAATCATTCCAAGTTTTTTTTCGGTGGAAAGATTATCTCCAATATCATGATAGTAAATTTTACATGATTCAGTCACATTGGGCTTTTTGATAAAGAGCGTTATAGCAATACCAGTCATACTTCCGTTGCCAAAAACATTTTCCCCTTCTTGAGCAGCCCCATTACTTAACATGTTTTTACGAATATCTCCTCGTAAATTGAGTACGTAAATACTGCTAAATTCTTTGGCTAAAGATTTTCGTAAACCGTCCATTGTCGATTTTTCTATGTAACCTGAACCAGAAACAAAGCCGATTATTCCAGCATTATCAATACGATCACTAGCCCAACGAATGGCACGAATATAGCTGTCATAAAGTGCTTGCACAAAAGGTGTTTTAGATTGAGCAGCATAAATTTCACGAATATGGTTATCTAATAGTGGATAAGGGGTCTTCTTTGCGTTGTCATTTTCATTCTTTTGTCCTACTGAATAAGGAGGGTTACCAAAGATAACTTGGATATTTAGATTTTTTTGATGTTCTAAATACTCACTGTTGTT
>NZ_JACIFE010000070.1 GCF_014197255.1 Bartonella fuyuanensis
TTTGGCTATGAGAACAGTATTCGTGCCTTTATGGGGCGTTTTGTTGTTGAGTCGGTTATCAGTTTTGGTGGGAGTGATGGAGAGATTTTGCGCCTTTGTGGCAAAAGCGCTTCGATGCAGAAAGAACTTAAAGAACAGGCGAGTGAACATTTTGACCACCAAACCATTAGCGAGATTGTTGGGATACTTGCTAAACGTCATGGTTATCAAACAAAGGTCAGTCCCCAGTTTACCAAACAAACTCTTCCTTATGTGATTCGCACAAATCAATCTGTTGTTGACTTTTTAACTCGTCTTGCCGATCGCATGCAGGCGCGTTTTTTGATCAAAGACCATAAGTTTTTATTTTTAAGCGGGGACAATTTACCAGCCCTCACCCTCCATCAACATGACTGTTCCAGTTGGGAATTCACATTAGAGCCACGTACGCAATATGGCATCATTGAAGCTTCTTATTTTGATCGTTCAAAAGGGCAACAGTGCCAAGTCAAGCATCAAACAGGTTTTAGCGGTCCTGTGCGTCGTCTGCGGACTTGCTACCCTTGTGAAGAGGAAGCACGAGCTGCCGCTGCCTCTGAGTCGGATCGGCTTTGCCATGCAGTGGGCAGTGGCTCCTTAACCTTAGAAGGACGCCCTGAAATCATGGCTGATCAACCTCTGCTCCTACAAGGGTTTCGTGGAGAAATCAATGGACCATGGAAAGCCGCAACCGTTACCCACAGCTATGAAAAACAAAGCGGATACATCACAGAAATCACACTCGAGGCACCAAACAAGGGAAAAGAGGCAGGAGAAAAATAAACCTTGGAGAGACAGAAAATCAAAGGGTAATGTTTACCCTTTGATTGGTGATGAAGGGCATTTAGAGGAATAGGGACAATTTGTCCCAATTGCTAAAACGAGAAATAGGATCAAGTTGATCCAATTGCATGAGTATAGCAATAGGATAATGTTTACCCAATTCCTCAAAGGAGCAATGGTGCAAACATTGCACAATTGCAGACTGAAGAGCAATTTGGTCAAGTTGACCGAATTCCTTAAACGCTTCTCTTTTTAATAATGTCCTGAATAATGTGCTTAGGATACAGAAAAATCATCAGTCAATTTATGCTAAAAGAGGTGAACACATCTTATATACGCTTTATATACACTGCTTCTCAAATAATACGATTCCAACTCAATGATTGATCATCAAAAATTGCGATTTTGAGCAGAAAAGAAAAAGAGGCTTTAAATGATCTTTGAAAGG
>NZ_JACIFE010000071.1 GCF_014197255.1 Bartonella fuyuanensis
GACATAAGAACAGAAAAACCACACATTGCTCCTACACCTGTAATTTGAATCACTTTATTTTCAACTGCTTTTCCCATCAGAAATATACGAGGCATCTGGTAAGTTCTTTCATTAAAAATACGATTGTAATAGAGCCATTGCTTTGTAAAGGGACGATAAAGACTTTGAACTGAACAATTACTTTCAAATTCGGAAATTTTTCCTCTTACAAACTCTTCTTTTAGACTACTACTCCAACTGATTTTTTTAGCATCAACGTTAACAAAATTGTCTACAGCATTTTTACGTATCCTGCTATCCACATGCCCATAAGCATCATTAAAACGCTCCACTTCACTGTTATAAAAGGCAATCATATTACTCATGTTTTTCGCTAAGCATTCACGACTTGAATTGTATGTCCAAACGTCACGATTAGTTTTTAAACCACAAGAATAAATTTCAAAAAGTTTTTTATTATTTTCCTTCTTCTTCTTATTATTACTCTTATTACCTAAAGTTAGAAAGTTAGCAAAACTGTCATCTCGTTGATTAATCCAATCGCCATGCTCGTTTGGTGTAATGAGTTGCCAGCCTTGTTCATGGGTAATACCATCAATACTGCAAAATTCGTCAAGGATCTCAAGTTTCCTTTTAGTTGTAAGATTACTACCAATGTCGTGATAGTAAATTTTACATGATTCGGTCACATTGGAATTTTTGATAAACAAGGTTACAGCAATACCAGTCATACTTCCGTTGCCAAAAACATTCTCTCCTTCTTGAGCGTTATTTTTATTCATCATATTTTTACGAATATCCCCTCGTAAATTAAGCACATAAATGCTCGTAAACTCTTTGGCTAAAGATTTTCGCAAACTGTCCATTGTTGGCTTGTCTACATAACCAGAACCAGAAACAAAGCCGATTACCCCAGCATCAGCAATACGGTCACTCGCCCAGCGAATGGCACGAATATAACTATCATAAAGCGCTCGTGTATTTGTTACTTTAGATTGAGCAGCATAGGTTTCACGAATGCGATCATCTAATATCGGATAAGCTGTATTCTTTGCATTGTCGTTTTCGCTTTTTTGACCTACCGAATAAGGAGGGTTACCAAAGATAACTTGGATATTTAGATTTTTTTGATGTTCTAAATACTCACTGTTGTTTTTGAATAATTTTTGCAGAAGGTT
>NZ_JACIFE010000072.1 GCF_014197255.1 Bartonella fuyuanensis
CTGATTGATATTGTTCGCCCCAATGGACAGGGTCTTTCTCATAACAAATATGACAGTTTCAATGTTGATAGCCATGGCGTGATTTTGAACAATTCGACCAAAGAGGTTTCGCGTTCACAGCTTGGTGGATTGGTGCCAGGCAACGGCAATTTGCGTTATAGCGGTGCAGCAAAGGTTATCCTCAATGAAGTGGTGAGTGCCAATCGCTCGCGTTTTGAAGGCGTGAGCGAAGTGCATGGGCAAATGGCGGATGTTATTATCGCCAACCCCAATGGGATTACCTGTAACGGTTGTGGCTTTATTAATACCCCACGGGTGACTTTATCGACGGGACAACCGATTATTGGAGCCGATGGGGCTTTGAGTGGGTTGCGTGTTGAGGGTGGTGAGATCACCATAGGCTCTCGTGGGGCTGAAGGGAGTGCATTAGATATTTTTGATCTTGTTTCGCGCAAGATCAGTATCGTGGGTCCCATACAGGTCAAAGGAGATTTGGCTGTTATCGCGGGGCGCAATCATTTTGATTATCACAAGCGCGAAGCAACATCTTTAGGTTCAGATGGCAAAGAGCCGGAATTGGCGATTGATTCCAGTGAGTTTGGTGGAATGTATGCGGGGCAGATCCGCGTGATTGCCAACGATAAAGGCGCCGGCGTTAAGATGCGCGGAGATATGGTTTCCAATGCAGGCGCCATGAGATTGACAAGTGATGGCAAGCTGGTAATTGCCAAAGCCCGCGCTAAAGGAGCGGTAAAAGCGCGTTCTCATCACGATAGTGTGCATGTGAAAGATCTGCTTTTTTCAGAAGAAGCGGTTGAACTGAAGGCTTTGAAACATGTTGAACTGGCTGAGCAATCTCGCGTTGCGGCAAGCGGTGCTGTTGCTGTGCACGCCGATGTGATCAAGCTCCAGTCTCAAGCTCTTCTAGCAAGTGGTATTGGGCGTGATGGTCAACAGTCAGCGACGGGTTTTTTGCATTTACAGGCAGCAAAGCTTGAGGCGGGGGATGGTCGGATAGCCGCCGGTGATTTTTTAGAGATCCAAGCAGCAACAATTGATCTAAGCCGCATGCAAGACAATAATCAAACAGGGGTTTCTTCCCTTGGCGATCTGACCATTGAAACCAATCAAATCACCGCTTTAAACAACCATATTGGTGCCAAGGAGAATATTGTAC
>NZ_JACIFE010000073.1 GCF_014197255.1 Bartonella fuyuanensis
ATGGCGAAGAGCAAATTTGAACGTACAAAACCGCATGTTAATATTGGCACGATTGGTCATGTTGATCATGGGAAGACCTCGTTGACAGCAGCGATTACGAAGTTTTTTGGTGAATTTAAAGCATATGATCAAATTGATGCTGCACCGGAAGAGCGCGCGCGTGGAATTACTATTTCTACAGCGCATGTTGAGTATGAAACGGAAACTCGTCACTATGCACATGTTGATTGTCCAGGGCATGCTGATTATGTGAAGAACATGATCACAGGTGCGGCGCAGATGGATGGTGCCATTTTGGTTGTTTCTGCGGCTGATGGTCCGATGCCTCAGACACGTGAGCATATTTTGCTTGCGCGTCAGGTTGGTGTTCCAGCGATTGTTGTTTTTCTTAACAAAGTTGATCAGGTTGATGATGCAGAACTTTTAGAGCTTGTAGAACTTGAGGTTCGGGAACTTTTATCCAAATATGATTTTCCAGGTGATGATATACCAATTGTGAAGGGTTCTGCATTGGCAGCTCTTGAGGAACGCGATAAAGGTATTGGTGAAGATGCAGTTCGTCTTTTAATGAGTGAAGTTGATAATTATATTCCAACGCCTGATCGTCCTGTTGATCAGCCGTTTTTGATGCCGATAGAGGATGTGTTTTCAATTTCGGGTCGTGGAACTGTTGTTACAGGTCGCGTTGAGCGTGGTGTTATTAAAGTTGGAGAGGAAATCGAAATTATCGGTATTCGTCCAACATCTAAAACGACAGTTACAGGTGTTGAAATGTTCCGCAAGCTTTTAGATCAGGGACAAGCAGGTGATAATATTGGAGCTTTGCTTCGTGGAGTTGATCGTGAAGGGATTGAGCGCGGTCAAGTATTGGCCAAACCAGGATCTGTTACACCTCATACACGCTTTAAAGCAGAAGCTTACATTTTGACGAAAGACGAAGGTGGTCGTCATACTCCATTTTTTACGAATTATCGTCCTCAGTTTTACTTCCGTACAACGGATGTTACGGGTATTGTTACGCTGCCAGAAGGAAAAGAAATGGTTATGCCAGGTGATAATGTTGCAATGGATGTTTCGTTGATCGTTCCAATAGCAATGGAAGAGAAACTTCGTTTTGCTATTCGTGAAGGTGGTCGTACTGTTGGTGCCGGTATCGTTTCTGAAATC
>NZ_JACIFE010000074.1 GCF_014197255.1 Bartonella fuyuanensis
GGATAAAAGTTTGGGAATAGGATTTTTTAACACATCTCGTCATTATTGCGAATCAAGAGTTCTTTTCGGAGTGTTTTTTACCCTACCTGCTATCCAAAGGGTCTCAACTTCTAGAAAATCAAAATCCTTAAAGATCTCTCAAACCATATCACAATCATTCAGGCTTAAAACAAACTTCCCTGCGCTATAACATTTCTTCTTTACAAAATAAGGTGGATCTAACTTTTTGTGATCCATTTTTTGAGATGTGAAAAGATATTGTCTAGTGCATCCATCAGGCGAGCAAAATCAATAACAAACACAAAGAGAATGAAGGCTATCCATTTTACAAAACGTGACATCATCTTCAAACCTTGATAAGTTTCTATCATTTCATGAAGAAGCTGTTGTTCTGTTTCTGTGAGATCTTTCCCTTTATTGCTTGATTTCTTAACCATTTTTCCAACCACATAAATAGGCTCCCTGTTGGTTATGTTTTAAAATGTTTCTTGCAAAGATGAACCTCAGGCCCCCAACACCTTGTTGATCCAAATAAATTGGCAACCAGCCACCACAAAAAACAACCCTATTTGCCACGCACCCAACGAGACAAAGCACAACGCACCCCAACATCACTTTTTCGATTAACTTCATTTTCCACCTCAAAACGGATTATTGCTGTCTTTAAAGCTCTCTCTGTTTGCTTTTGCCGTTCGCTTCGCTTGCCAAGCTGAAACACCTTGACTAAAGACATTAAAAAAACTGCTAAAGCCGTAAATAGAAAAGACAGTTTTCTTTTGAAACCAAAAATCATAAACGCTGTTCCTTAAATCGTTTGGTGACAATCACTAAACCTGTACAGGCCGCTAAAACCATTATGCCAGCAAAAGCCCATTGAATCGGTCCATTGCCTACTAAAAAGCCGCCAAAACCTGAACAAGACCCTATAATCGGTGCCAACGCTTCTAGTTTCAAAAGACCCCTTGCCTCTTGCGTTTCTACCTTCTGATAATTTGAAGAAACATAAGACCCTTTCGCCCACAAACCTGCCTCCGCTGCGCGACGATTCGATAAACCCGCTAAAACCTTCCCACCTACCTTATTCCATTTCTGTAATTCTACAGGAACAGATTCATAATCTCCTTGATTCAGCTTCTTCAACAAGGTCGATTTGCAAAAAGCACAGGT
>NZ_JACIFE010000075.1 GCF_014197255.1 Bartonella fuyuanensis
TTGATATCTTTGCAAAAAGCTAAAGCACATTGCATGGGCTCTGTATCATCATCATCAACAGCCGCTTGCTTATCTATTTTAGTCAGTGCTCTATAACAGCCAATAATTTTTGCCGCATCATCTAAATCAATTTCACGGTTTTCATTGGCAATAATCTCCTGTATGGCTGGTGTAATATAGGTTTCATCAATGCCTAAGACCACAATCTTGTAAGGGGTTAAAAGCTCATTATCGACAGCTTCCGCGAAGGTATAATGATGAAGTTGTTTTCCAAAAAGTGCTTCATCATCCATAGATGCCAAAACAGCATTGATCTCATCCGCCCGCCTTTTAGCAGTATCACTAAAGATACGCGGCGTTGCTGTCATATACAAACGTTTTTTGCCTTGAATGATGCTGTTATCGTGAACCTTGATAAATTCAGATTCATTATCTTCACTTCCCAATGAAGCCCCAGTGGTACGGTGTGCTTCATCACAAATGATTAAATCAAATTCGGGTAAACCATGCTCTTTTTGTGCATCCGAAATCACTTGGATAGAATGATAAGTTGAAAAGATAACCGTCATTGCATCTGCTAGGTTTTCACGCGCTTCTTTGGCAAGGGCTTGAGCATCGGTTGTCGCAGGGAGAACAAGATCTGATGTTTCCATGCCAACAATATCATCTTGATTTTTACGACGCTTTCCTACTTTCGTATCCGAACACACCGCAAAAGAACGCAACGGGACTTGTGCATCGGCTGTCCATTCACGGATCGTTTGTGAGACTAAAGCCAGAGAAGGCACCAGAAACAAAACACGCTTGCCTTTCCCAGCAAGGGTTTCTGCTATTTTCAAACTGGTGAAAGTCTTGCCCGTTCCACATGCCATAATGAGCTTGCCACGGTCTGCTTCTTTTAAACCTTCACAGACTTTCTTGATGGCTTCTTCTTGATGGGGACGAGGCTCTTTTGTTGATTTCAGAACCACTTCTTGTTTTGTTGCAAATATTTGCCAATCTATCCGACTGTTTTCCATATGACGAAGGTCAATGCGATAAACGGGTATCGCTTGTCCTTTAATCATGGCATTCACATTGTCACTTAATTCCACTTCCGTGGTATCAACGAGAAGGCGATATTTAAAGATGTCTTTTCCAGAGGCAGCGATAAAGCTATCAATATC
>NZ_JACIFE010000076.1 GCF_014197255.1 Bartonella fuyuanensis
GTCTATCAGGACGCCGACCTAATTCATTCCCCTCTATAGGAAATTCACGAATATAGTTACAACGACATAAAAGCTCTAAAGCTTGCTTAACGGCTTGATTATCTTTTAAAGAACCCCAACACCGTCTATAGATATCTCTTGCCGTAAAGACATTGGGTAAAAGATCACAGCGCTCTACAATTAATTTTGCACGCTCTGCTGTTAATGTATCATTCGCCGCATAAAGACGTTTTGCATGGCTTATCAGATATTCTTCCCAATATAAGGCTCTCTCAAGGGCATCTCTATTGATTTCAAAACGCCCCCCTTCACTCAATTCAAAAATCAATGCAAGGGTTGGTATGGTTTTATTCATTTTCAAAAGATGCGCTTGTAAACTTGATGAGAAATGACCTCCTTTGATTGTTCTTTGAAAATTTTCCCACCATACACGAAACATTTCTTGAGCTTCAGCAGAAAAGCGTATGGTAATAGGGTGTTTTGGTGATCCTAATGGTTTATCATAAAGAGAACGAAAAATTCCTTGATAACTTTCCCATGCCTTTTGATTGGGAGGTCTATCAACCCATAACCGCTCTTTTCGTTCATCGGGCCACACCAGCATTTGAAAGCGTTGCAATAAGCCGTCATTATTTGTTCCATGGTGCATTGCTTGAATAATGGGAATAATCCGTGAAGGTTGAATGCCCCCAATAATGGAAATGGTTGCATTGGGAATAAAAGTGGTTCCACGTCCTATACGGTCATAGGTGTATGATTTTTTGCCATTAAAAGCTGTTAGATAAAAAGAACGGTCTGTTTGATATTCCTTCCGTTCCAAATCGGATAAAAAACCAGATAATTCATCACGAACCAACAATAAACCACGGGGGTTTTCTTTTAACAATTCCCCAAGCTTTTCGACGGTCACATCGTTGACAATAAGACGTCGTTTATTAAGCGTGTCATCTTCCTCACTTTCTTTATGTTCAAGAGATTGAGAAAGAAGAGCAAGGGCTTGTTCCTCGTCTTGATCTTTGAGTGCTTTGTAGGCTTGTTTTTTCTTTTCTCTTTTGTCTAAAGTTTCAAATCTCTCTTCAATTTCTTGTTTTTCTTTTTGCTTTAACCAGTCTTTATACCATTTCTTTTGAAGGCAAGTGATAGGAG
>NZ_JACIFE010000077.1 GCF_014197255.1 Bartonella fuyuanensis
TCCTCAGCAGTTAAAATAAAGTAGTTTTGGGTGCCACTTTTCTTTGGTCACAGAGGCATGTGCTTTTGTTAAAAGCGTCATAGGGCAGTGGCTGTTTTGAGTGGTGTTGTTAGCGGTTCCATGAAGTTCCTTTAAATCATGCTTCATGAATAGTGCAAAGCGGGGGCAATCTGTATTGTTTTGTGTATTTTTACGCCAAAGTTCTCTTTTGAGAATTTTTCGTGCCATTGTTGTTTTCTTTGGTTTGTTTACAGGTGTAAATGTTTATGCGCGCTCCTCAGCTATTTTTCATTCCCCAACAGATAATTTTTCTCGTAGGTATTCAGAAAAGCAGTAATTAGAAAGAATTGAGAAATTACGGTCTTTAACGCCTAAAAGGATCAAGACGCCTTCAGAGCAAAATCCAGAAACGCTTTTGGATGGGAAACAATGTTTTCCAATTCATGCTCTTGTTGTTGAGGGAGTGCATCATGTCAAAAAGCGCTCTATATCAGCCGTAACAGGGCCTTATGTTGGAAGATGTATTGGTCTTGTTGATATTCAGCTCTTAATCAAGCAGTTAACCAAAGTTTATTTGGATCAAGGCTATGTGACGGCGCGTTTTTACATTCCTGATCAAGATATTAAAAACAGTAAGACGTTGAAATTTATTGTCGTTGAGGGCAAGCTCTCAGAGATTTACTATAATGGTTCACCGGCGTCTCGTTATAATAATGTTGTATGGAGTGCTTTTCCTGGGCTTCAAGGTCATGTTCTGAACATGCGCGATATTGAACAGGGGCTTGATCAGATCAATCGTTTGAGTTCAGCGCACGCTCAAAGCGAACTTCTTCCAGGGCGTGAAGAAGGGAGCACCATTGTCAATATTAACAATCATCCCGATAAAACTTTCAAGGTTACTGTTTCTCATGACAATATGGGACAAGCCTCTACGGGTTATGCGCGTTATAGAGCAGGCTTGAGGGTAGAAAATATTTTAGGGATGAATGATGCGTGGGATTTTAACTATCAACACAGTGAGCCCGATTATTGGGGTGGAAGCAAGCAAGAAGGACATAGTAATAACATTTCAGCGAGTGTGAGTATTCCG
>NZ_JACIFE010000078.1 GCF_014197255.1 Bartonella fuyuanensis
TCGTTATAAAGAATATCTACTTCACGATCAGCCAATTGATAGCTTGCCATATGGTCATTCTCATTGATTCTCTCGGCTGACCAGCCTAAGCTTTTCAAAAGTGCATGAGCACTTTCCATGGTGAGACGATCATCAGTGTCATTCGCTTCATCCACTTCAACAGAAGTTGTTTTAGAAGCAACAGATGCTGTTTGCGGATCCAAGCTTAAAATCAGAGCGTTTTTTGGAAAACCCATTCGATAACCCCGTGCAAGAGTAAGAGAGTTGTCAATATCATATTTTGTGATATAATCTGCAAAGTTTAAACGGTTCTTTGCCCTGAAACTTTCCTTATAAAATTTGAGCTTTTCAATATCACCAATCAGAACAAGTGCAACAAAGTGGCGTAGCACAAGATTAAGTTCGCTATTTGTTGGCAAAGCGGCATAATCATAGATAATTTGATTCACATTTTGTCGATCTGCCCATTCAAGAATATCCGCACAAAT
The DNA here is from genome assembly GCF_014197255.1 of Bartonella fuyuanensis. Taxonomy (GTDB): domain Bacteria; phylum Pseudomonadota; class Alphaproteobacteria; order Rhizobiales; family Rhizobiaceae; genus Bartonella; species Bartonella fuyuanensis. The sequence continues at coordinate 489 of NZ_JACIFE010000078.1, forward strand.
CTCCTTCAGTTTGCCTTCGTCCAATTCAGCACCAGAAACTGTATAAACGTCTTCTGCCTCTTTGAGAGCTATATATTGAGGTTTATCAGGGAATATATGCCGATGAGCAGTAGAAAAGCCAAGTGTTGAAAGAGAAGCCTTGAATGCAACGATCAGCGCCTCTTCTTCCATGTCAAGACTGTACATTATGTTGATGAGGCGGTCTTTGCCTATAAAATAAGCATTGCGCTCATAGTTTTTATCTCTATAAACTGTCCACCCCATCGCTTTTAATTGCTCAGCAATTTTATTGAAAACTCTTAAAGCATGTGAACTAAGAGGCGCATCCGCATCCTTTCGCTCCTTGAGTATTATCAGATGCTTTTCAGCAAATTCAAAAGCGTACTTAACAGACTTTTCTGCAATATTGCTTTCCAAATGCTCAGGAATCTTACCTGCCTCAAATGAATTTTGATAAGATTTCAGCATATCAATCTTACCTGTTAATGCTAAACAGGCCAAATGCCAGACTATATCTATATTGTAGCTATACTTTTGAACACGTGTTTTGCTTTCTATTGATGCTTGTAAATCTTGGGCGCGTGCCCATTG
>NZ_JACIFE010000079.1 GCF_014197255.1 Bartonella fuyuanensis
AATTGAACGGCCTGGTTAATATATCTCTCTACTTCACGGTCATCCAAAATTTCAGAAATCGTACCTGCTTCTAAAAAATTTTGATAAGATTTCAGAACATCAATTTGACCTGTCAATGCTAAACAAGCCAAATGCCAGACTATACGTATATTGTAGCTATACTTTTGAACACGTGTTTTGCTTTCTATTGATGCTTGTAAATCTTGGGCACGCGCCCACTGTATTATCCGCTCAGAGATTTTGATAAGCTCTTGCTCATCTAATGTCTCTACACAAATATCAATGCCTTTACCAAAACCACTAAAAATCCCCCCCCAATCGTATTAAAAGAATTATAAAGCCCCGTAGGAGAAACGCACCAATATTCCTCACTATAGTGAATACAATTGCAAGCGACAGAAATCATTTCATTAGATATTTCAGCTTCAATACGGACATTGTAATTGTCATGGAGACGTATAAAACCAAAATCAAATTGAATGAAGCGGTCGGGCAAAATCAACCACATTTTTCCAGGCTCCGTAGAAAACCACCCTTGTGTTTTGAGAACGCGCATTGCTGCTGTGAGGCTTATCGAGCGCTGTTTGGTTTTTTTGCGCGTTAGAATATCATTCACCCCCCCATTTTTATAGGCTTGCGCAAAAAAAAGCAGGCGATCATCCGATGTCATTGTTTTATAATCTGCAAATTCTGGCACAGATAGTTTTGGAGTAGATCTATCACTCCTTAAAGCCTCCATATCACCAAGTAATGCTTGTGCAACGGCAGAATGATTAGTAGCTTCCTCGCACAACTTTTTTTCAATATCCTGTGCTTGCGCCCATGCAATCACTTTGTTTAAAGCGGTTATGATATGGCTTTCGGAAAGATCTGGAGCTTTAACATTAAAATCCTCCTTCGCGTAAAACAGCACATCTCCATATTTACGCTGTGATTTTTCACCTCTAGAATATTCCCGAGCAAGACAATAAGCAGCGGTGGTGAGATCAGCCGAAAGCAAAAACTCTTTGCCACTCTCTCCATAATTTTTTACACCATAGCCAATACCGACAATGC
>NZ_JACIFE010000080.1 GCF_014197255.1 Bartonella fuyuanensis
CCAACGGTTTCAACAGCATAGCGATTGGCATCATTGACAATACCACTCTTTTTATCAGTCTTTACACATTGACGCCCCATAACCCATTCAAGAGCAGGCTTGCCATTGACGATATACTTATAAGCTTCCTTAGGGATATCTGTTATTGTGATATTGCTGTTATAAATAACAGTTGATTTATCTTTCTCTTTACCTGCTTTTGCAAATTGCATTTCAGTTACATAATAAAACTTTTCTGGATTAGAGATCTCTGTAACTTTTGGATTACCTTTTTTAAAGGTTACTGGACAAGGTTTTACAGTTTCATAATTCACGTGCAAATGACCCAGTTCACGCCCTGCTGTTACAAACTTCCAAAAGTCATCAACTGTCTTTACGCAAGGGATACGAGGCAATTCTTTGCATAAATTATCAGCATAACGAGAGCGATAATCTTCTGAATGAAGCAAACCGTAAACATAATAGAATAGATCATCTTTAGTGATAGTTTCATTAGGATAAGCCATTTTAAAATACGCTAATCCTTCATCCGTAATGGCATCACGGCGTTGTAAACCAGCTATTGTGCTGTCTTCTGTAAAGTCTGTAAATAAATGGGATTGTTTTTTGTTTTTATTCTTTGAAACTGTAGTCTCTTCGTAAAAATATCTTGGAAAGCATTGACCTTTTTCTATTGCATCTAGATTAGGCAAATCTTCAGACATAAGAACAGAAAAACCACACCTTGCTCCTACGCCTGTAATTTGAATTACTTTATTTTCAACCGCTTTTCCCATCGGAAATATACGCGGCATTTGAAAAACTCTCTCATTGAAAGTACGATTATAATAGAGCCACTGTTGTGTAAAAGGACGATACAGACTTTGTGTAAGGCACGTATCTTCAAGTTCAAAAACTTTTCCTTTTACCAGTTCTTGCTTAACATTATAGCTCCAACTAATTTTTTTACTATCTGAATTTACGAAATTATCTACAGCCTTTTTACGTGTGTTACGGTCAGCATGTGGATAGATCTCATTAAAAC
>NZ_JACIFE010000081.1 GCF_014197255.1 Bartonella fuyuanensis
TTCACATTGTCACTTAATTCCACTTCCGTGGTATCAACGAGAAGGCGATATTTAAAGATGTCTTTTCCAGAGGCAGCGATAAAGCTATCAATATCTTTTTTACTGATCTGATGGTCAGCTTGATAAAACTTACACTGAATAGCGACATAACCCTCTTGATTGCGAAGCTTTGCCACCAGATCAATGCCGATATCATTTTTATTCCAACCTTCACGCTCTGTTGCCCATTCATAATAGCTCTCAACCGTTTCATATCGTCCATAATGAAGAGGGTCATGCATAAGATATTTTGTCACAAAATCTTCAAACACTTTCCCTCGTAGAGTATTTGAAGTTGTCTGTTCACGATAGGATTGTAAAAGAGAGCGTAAAGAGACGTGTTTATTATCAGAATGATGAGAGCGAAGCATAAAGAACAAACTCCATAACTATCTATGATACAGATTGATTCTCTTCAAAAGAATCAAAGTGAAGCCAATTAAATCCATTTAGGATAAATAGCGAGTGTCAGCTGAGGTGAAATTCTTGCAAAACCAGAAATTTTTTTCAAAAGGGGTTTTTAAAGGTTATTTATCCACACCCCATGACATGGAGTAGATCAGCAAAATAGTGAAATTTGCTATTCATTTCACGGGTTAATCAAGATAAATGTACTATGGGCTTTAATATATCAGAATGAGTATTTTGATAAGTTTATAGATAGGTTTTGAAGGTGTTTAAAACCCTCAAAATACTCAAAACCCCTAAAACTCATAGATTAGGCGTCTTTTGAAGGTTCACTCTATGAATGCAAGGGGATATGGTTGAGCAAACTTATCCTTTATATTTATGGGGATATTGATGTATTAACCATTGACGGGCTAAACAGTTTTGTTTAGAGGTCTTTTTACATAAATGTGGGGGAGAGATCCTCAGCAGTTAAAATAAAGTAGTTTTGGGTGCCACTTTTCTTTGGTCACAGAGGCATGTGCTTTTGTTAAAAGCGTCATAGGGCAGTGGCTGT